>JAIOJA010000038.1 GCA_019912315.1 Planctomycetota bacterium | reverse complement strand
GGTGGAGCGCCTGTTCGCCTGGCTTCAGAACTTCCGCAGACTCGTGACACGCTGGGATTACCATGCCGCCAACTTCCTTGCCTTCGTGCAGCTTGGGTGCATCATCATCCTGTTGCGCCGTTTTTGATACCGCTTCTAGTGTCGCCAAGACACTCGAGCAATCCGTGCCAAGATGTTAGCCCCTCAAACATGATTCCGCGGAGGCGGCCGTAACTCACTTCTCCTTTGGAGTCAACAATCGCGATCCTCAGTTCGGTCGAGGGAATTGCGGCGGGGAGGCAAACCGCTTGGTTCAGCAGTAGCTGAAGAAGGCTCCCGACGTTCTGCTCGTTGCTTGAGCCCTGAACAAGCAGTGCAGTGCAGCGTGGCTCCCGTTCGACGCCGTATCGGCAATAGAAGGCGCACTGCTCGTGGAGTAGCCAAAGCCCCTCTTCGTCGGGGTTCCATGGTTGTTCGCCTTCCGTCAACTCAATCGAGTAAACCCCAATGTCGCCAAGAGCCGCTCGAAACTCGTTGAGTGATGACAGGTGCTCGAACTTGGGTATTGGGAGTCGCGAAGCCAGTTCGTCTATTGTATCGGCGTGCATCAAGTACATGGCCTGCCCCTCCAATGCATAGAGTAGGCTTCTCACGAACGGGATCACGGCGATTTGTGTCGGAATCTCGGTTGTATTGAGGCCACCTGCCTACGACATACTCGCGGGCAGGGTGCCCACGGGCGGTGAAGGCCGGGACCCCTGCGCTACTTGCTCAGCAGCTTAAATGCGTGATTCCAGCCGCCCGACTTCATACCGTGCAGCACCCAGGTTAGACACATGGCCTCTAAATAGCGTGAGCCTTCGATGCTGCCTGTGTCGCTGGTTTCCCAGCCCCAGTTGGTCAGCATATCTGTTGTCTGCTGCTTGGCGTCCTCGTCGTTGCCGGCGATGAACATGGTTGGTGGCCCACCTGCGAGCTCGGGTTTGAACATGAGCGCGTTACCGACTGTGTTGAAGACCTTGACGACTTTGGCTTCCGCTGCGGCTTTCTGGACCTGCTCGCCCAAACTGTCGTGACCGGCAATCGCGAGCTGCGGCGCGCCTGTGCTGAAGTCGAGCGGGTTCGTGGTGTCCCACACCACGAGCCCTTAAGGTTTTCCAGCCCGGCCACGACGGTTGCCGTGCCGAGCGTGGCCAGCACGACCATTTCGCCGAACCTGGCCGCGTCCTCGAAACTGCCTTCGCTGGCGCGCTCGGCGCCTTTGGCCCACGCGACGGCCTTCGGGCCAGCGGCATGACCGTTGTTATTGCCGGGAATGCCGTCTTGGCGGTTTTGACAGGAATACCGGCAGAGCAACCGAGCCAATCAGTGGCGTGGCACAAGTCGGAGGTATCTCACCTTCAGCATTCAGGTGGTCTTCAGCAAGCTGGACGCAATCACCAACAGCGCACCGCGAGGCGCGCTCTTCTTTGGCACGATTCAGTTGGTTATCCAGCCCGTCATCGATAGTTGTGGTGCAAACCGCCAAGCCACGGAACTGCGTAGGCCCGGCCTTCAGCTTCAACATCGCAATGCTCAGGGCAGTCGCCATCCAGGCTCCGACGGGTACGGGATGAGTTGTAGTGCTCGACGTACTCCTTCAGCACTTCACGAGGTAGTTCTCGCCAAATACAGAGGGAGAGTTCTTCTACGCCTGCTAGCGGGTTGCCAATACGTGCACGTCACGACATCGTGCAATCCAGACAAGACGGGCAATTGCGTTGGAACACGGACCAGAACTAACGATCGTGCTGGTCGCCTGCGTAGTGCTGGCGGTCGGCGCCGGCGTGAGACTCGCGGCCAAGCGATTCAAGTTTCCCTACTCGGTGGCGATGCTGGTTCTGGGGTTGGGTTTGGGCGCGCTGCTGATGCTGCTTCGCGCTCACAACGCGCTGCCTGACGGACTGCACGAGTTGGCCTCTGGCACTCCGCTCAACACTGACCTGATACTGTACGTGTTCGTACCGACGCTGGTGTTCGAGTCGGCCCTGTCACTCGATACCTATCACTTTGCGCGCAACATCGGGCCGATCGCGACACTGGCGGTGCCGGCGATGCTGGCCTGCACAGTAGCGACGGCATTCCTGATGGTGGGTGTGACGGGGATCGACTGGGCGTGGTCGCTGCCGATTGCTCTGGTGTTCGGCGCGCTGATCAGCGCTACCGACCCGGTAGCCGTCGTGGCACTGCTGCGCGACGTCGGCGCGCCGAAGCGGCTGTCGTTGCTGATCGAAGGCGAGTCGCTGCTGAACGATGCGACGGCCATCGTCGCATTCACCCTGCTTATCGGGCTGGCGGCTGGCGGCGACTTCACGGTCAGCGGATCGGTACTCGGTTTCCTGAAGGTTCTGGCCGGCGGCATCGCAGTCGGGCTGGTTATGGCGATTTCGCTGACCTGGCTACTAAGCCGCATCTTCAACGAGCCGAAGGTCGAGATCACCCTTATCATTGTAATGGGCTACGCTGCAATGATTCTAGCCGAGGCCTCGCTGCATGTGTCCGGCGTGATCGCCATTGTGACGCTGGGCCTCTGGATGAGCGGGCCGGGACGCCCTGCCATAAGCCCGGCGGTTCGCCGGCGCCAGCACGACTTTCTCGGCATGCTTACGTACATCGCGAACACGCTGATCTTTTTCCTCGCTGGCATGGTGATCGCGATCCAATTCGAGCACATCACGCTGACGGGCGTGCTGATCACGCTGGTTGCCTGGACGGGCATCATGGCAATCCGCTTGTTGGTCGTGTTCCTTTTCAAGCCACTCATGGGGCTCCTCGGGCCACCGGTCAGCTCGAGGCAGTCGCTGGTGATGGCATGGGGCGGTCTGCGGGGTGCGGTCTCACTGGCCCTCGTCCTGCTGGTCGCGGGCAACACCGGTCTGACCGAGGGCGTGCGCGGCGAAATGCTACGCGTGACGGCGGGTGTCGTGCTGCTCACGATCCTGGTCAATGGAACGACCACGGGTTGGTTGTTGCGCAAACTCGGCTTCAGCAAGCGGCCGCCGGGCGAGCAGCTGATGCGCCTGCAGGCACAGGCTCGCGTACTGGCCCGGGTGGAGGCTGACGTCGAACGCCTGTCGGCCCGCACGCGCTATCGCACTATCCACTGGCACGAGATTCGGAAATCCGTTCACGAACGCAGGCGCACCGTCGAGGGACAGATCCGCGATTCACGCGCGGAGTTGCGCCGCAACAACCCGGTAGAATTGGAACATCTGGCGTGGTACCAGGCCATCGCAATTGAGCGTTCGGCCTACGATGAGTCAAACGAGACGGGCATGATCACCGGCCCGACGCTGCAGATCCTGGCATTCGAAATCGATGCACAGCTGGAAAGGCTGGCCAATGGCGATACGAGCTCGCCGGAAAGCCGTTCCGGCCGTGCAGTACTCCTACGCAATCTCTTCTTGCGATTGGCACGCAAGTTCCCGTTTTTCGGCGACAAGGTGGCTTTCTGGGACATCTCACGACTGTATGAACTGGCATGGGTCGAGGCGCTGGCCGCGACGCAAGTTCTGCGTGCGCTTGAACAGAGCCCGGACCGTACATCCGAAGGCGTACGTAAGGTCGCAGCAACATACCAGCGCTTCCGTCAGACAGCGCAGCAGTCGCTCGAAGATCTACGCAGCAATGCGCCGGAGGTCGCCACCGCGATCGAGAACCGCCTTGGCAGGCGCGTCGAGCTGAACCTGGAGCGCGCAGCACTGGAGGACTTCGACAAGGGAGGTCTAATCCCCGATGCCATCGCCGAAGAGTTCCTGCAAACGGTCAGCCAGCAAATGGCAACGCTCGCGCTGTCACCGGCATATGGCGAGTTGCCCTCGTCCGCCGAGTTGCTGAAAGGCACTCCCCTGTTTCAATCGCTAAATGCCGAAGTGTTGAAGAAACTGGCCGCCGCCGTTAGGGAAGTTGTGTTCGCACGAGACGAAGTCCTGCTGCGTGAGGGCGAGAAAGGCGACACCATGTTCATTATTGCCCGCGGTGCGGCACAAGTGTTGACAGGAAAGGGCGAATCCGAGCGGCTGCTGGATGTGCTTGGCGGCGGAGAGGTCATTGGCGAAATGGCACTCCTGACCGGCGAGCCCCGCAGCGCGACAGTACGTGCGGCGACGACACTCACAGCCTTGCGCCTGCACCTTGATGACCTGCGCAAGCTCATGGAGGAGGCACCTGAATTGCGGCACGAAGTCGACGACGCGTGGGCGCGCCATGTGTTCGACAACCTCCTGCGCGGCGACGAGGCCTGGCAACACCTGACAAAGACGCAGCGGGCAGATTGGCCGCGCGGCAAGGCGCAGATCGAGCTGCCGCAGGGAGAGTCGCTCGACGTCGGCGACGCACGCTGGGTGTTCCTGCTGTCCGGCGCGCTTGGGCTGCGCGAGGGAATCCGAGAAGCCCCCGCCATGTTGCAGGCAAGCCACGCCGCCGGACTGAGAGCCGCACGTGAATGCCGCCTGATCTTGCTGGACGAGCCGCCAGTCCACCCACTGTCCCCGTCCGTGGCCTTCCTGTCGTGGGGCGGCAAAGACGAGTAGAGTCAGAGTCATGGAGGCATAGACGAAACCACTACTGGCAGCCGTGCTCGCTTCCTCCCGACACGGATGCCTCGCAGTCGCTCTCGGGTACGTCCCCAGCCGAAGCGTGGGTACTGGCGAGATAGCTGCGGCATCTTCGTGATGGTCCCGAGTTCTTCAGGCTTCGGCCTGAGAGCATACCGCTGAGTTGATCTCGGCTGTCCCAGCACTCGATATGCCCGGCGTCAGGAAACTTTGAACTCCTCCGCTGCCCTCACAACCGCAGTTCGTTCCCGGCCAGGCTTACACCACCGCAACAGCGCATCGCGCCGCTGCGACTACGGTTGCTGCGCAACCCCATCGGCTGCCGCTTTTAGCAGGGATAGCTGCAGTCCTCGCGTTTTCCTTGCCGCGGGGCAACAATACGGATAAAAAGATACATATATCTTTATGACGGAGTCCCTGGTGGCCGACGTTCCGCTTGAAACCAGGTTTGCAGCCCTTACGCAGATCTCCCGCGCACAGCATTTTGCGTGGCGTGAGGCTGTGCGCCGCATGTTTCCCAACGTCGACCCGGCCGAGGTCGTCAATCTGATGTGGGAAGTCACAGGCGAGCAGACGGCTGCGGCCTATGCCAAGCGTCTGGACCCTGCAAAGCCGCTGGCGTCGCAGGTCGCGGAGTGCATTGCCTGGAGCAGCAGTTGCATGGGCGAGGACGCGGTCGTTGAGGAAAAGGACGGCGACGTGTTCGTGAAGCACACCGACTGTCCCTGGTTTCACTGGCACCGGCGGCTGGGCCTGCTCGCTGAGGATCGCCCCGGCTGCGACCGCTGGTTCGCCGCGACCCTGAGCGAGTTGGGCAAGCGGACGGGCGCGGCACTGTCGTTTGAAACGCTGGAGACTCTGCCTGAAGGCGGCACGTGCTGCCGCAGGCGGATTCACGCAACACCGGGCAGGGAGCCCCCAGTCGCATGACCGCGCAGGCAACGGGCAGGCAGGATCCCTTGTTAGCCGGGCCCGGCAAACGCCTGCTGTATCTTGGCAACGAAGCCATCATACGTGGCGCGCTCGAGGCCGGCGTGCGCTTCGCGTGCGGCTACCCAGGCACGCCGTCATCGGAAATCACCGACGGGTTCGCGCGCCTGGCAGGGCATACGGGAATCACATTCGAGTACTCGGTCAATGAGAAGATCGCCGTGGAGATGGCGTTCGCTGCCTCGCTGGCGGGTGCGCGATCAATCGTGGCCATGAAGCACCTGGGGCTGATGTACGCGGGCGACCCGTTGACCACGATCCCGTACATTGGCGTGAACGCCGGGATGGTGATCGTCAGCGCCGCCGATCCTTCATGTCGAACCAGCCCCAATGAGCAAGACCAGCGCTTTCTCGGCCCGATGGTGCACATGCCAGTGATTGAGCCGGCCACTGCACAGCAGGCGCTGGAAATGACACGCGCCGCCTTCGAAGTGTCAGAGCAAAGCAGTCTGCCGGTGCTGCTGCGTCCGACGACGCGAATCTGCCACACGCGCGCGCCTGTCACCGTCGGCGCCCTGCGGACCGGCGAGGTTTCGGGCTTCGTGCGCGACCCCCGGCGGCACCTCCCGGTGCCCGCCAATGCCGTGCGCATGCGTCGGGAAATTGAAAATCGTATGACCGTGGCGAGTGACTTGCTGGGCCAGCCACTGTTCTGCGAAGCCAGCGGTGAGGGTCGCCGGGGGGTGCTGGCGTTCGGCGCCGCCGCAGCCGTGTGCGGTGAGGTCCTGGCCGAGCTTGGCGCCGAGACGAGATTTTTGCGGCTGGGCGTGGCGCATCCGCTGCCGGAGGAGTGGCTGACCAGCGAACTGCGAGGCCTGGACGAGTTGTGGGTAATCGAGGAACTCTCGGCGTTCCTGGAGGACGCCATCGCCGCGCACTGTCACCGGCAGGGGCTGGCAACGAAGGTCCGGGGCAAGCGCACCGGCGACTTGCCGAAAATGTTCGAGTACGAACCGGAGGTGCTGCGTACCGCGCTTGCGCCGGTTGCCGCGCGCGCGTTCGTGGCGCCGGGCGCTGTTGATAATGGACCGCAGGTAGCCCCGCGCCCGCCCGTGTTGTGCGCCGCCTGTCCGCATCGGTCCTCATTCTTTGCCGCGCGTTCCGCCCTGAGCGAGGCTCCGTTGTTCTTCAATGATATCGGGTGCTACACGCTCGGCTGTGGACAGCCGCTCGAATCCGGCGATGCCCTGCTGTGCATGGGCGCCGGCTTCACGCTTGCGGCCGGAGCGGCGCGGGTTTCAGGCGAAAGGACCGTCGGGTTCATGGGCGATTCGACGTTCTTCCACTCGGGCATGCCGGCGCTGCTGAACGCGATCAAGGAAGACGTCAACATGGTGGCGGTCATCCTGGACAACGACGTGACGGCCATGACCGGTTTCCAGGAGAGCCCGCTGGTTGACGTCAAGGACGGGCAGATCACCCGGCGGACAGACATCGTCGACGTGGTGCGTGCGCTTGGCGCAAAACGAGTCGAGCGCATTGATCCCGAGGACCTGCCGAGCGCAATCACGGCCTTCCGCGAGGCATGGGATTACCCGGGACTCGCCGTGATTGTCTCGGAGCGCCCCTGCCCGGTGTTTGCGCAACGGGAAGGAATCAGTACGGGTGCGCGCACGGTTTTTGCCATCGACACCGAGCGCTGCAAGCATTGCGGACGTGAAAGCTGCGGCCAGCGCTGTTCGCAGGGCATCGAGCGCGCCTATGAACGGGCCATGGTGAGAGCGCGTTCGCAGGAAACCGGCGCTGAGCAGAATGTGCCGCCCGTCGCGGCTTGCGCGACGGCGTGCCCGCTGTTTCTGTGCGTCCAGGGCTACGCCGCGCACATTGCCGCCGGCAGATACGCCGACGCGCTTGAACTGATCATGGACGGACTGCCGCTGCCGGATTCTGTCTGCCGCGTCTGCCATCGCCCGTGCGAAGACGTCTGCGTGCGTGCGCAGACCGATTCGCCCGTCGCAATCAATGACCTCAAGCGGTTTGTGGTTGACTGGGCTGACGCCCAACCGGAGTTCCCGTATCGGCTAGAGCGGGAGCCGGATCACGGTCGCAGCGTCGCAGTCGTCGGGGCCGGGCCCGCCGGTCTCGCGGCGGCGCATGAACTGCGGGTGCGCGGCTACGCGGTTACGCTGCTCGATGCCGCCGACGAACCGGGCGGGCTGCTGCGCTACGGCATTCCGGCCTACCGCCTGCCGCGCGAAGCCCTGGCGAAGGATATTCGCCGGGTCCTCGACCTGGGCATACGATTTGAAGGCGGACGCAGACTCGGCAGCGACTTCACGACGGACGAGCTTTTGCAGCACCACGACGGCGTGGTGATTGCGATTGGCGCGGGCAAGCCGGCGCGAGGCGAGGTACCGGGTGACGGACCGCAGCAGGTGGATGCGCTGGCATTTCTGCGCGACGATAACTGCCGGATTTCCGGTGAGGTAGTAGTGATCGGTGGCGGCAACGCGGCTGTGGACGCCGCTCGGAGCGCTCTGCGTCGGGGTGCATCCGGCGCAACGATTGTCTGTCTTGAAGCACGCGACGCCATGCCCGCGATTTCAGCCGAGACCAAGGAGGCGGTGCGCGAGGGCGTGAATCTCCGCACCGCGACGCGCGTAACGCGTCTGACGGCGACCGGCGTTGAAACCGTCTGCGTCCGCCCGGCAGGGGCGGGCGCGCTGTTGCCGTCCGACTATGACCCGGTCGAGGGATCCGCGCGGCAACTTCCCGCGACACACCTGATCTGGGCGATCGGCCAGACGGCAGATCGCGAGGCACTCGGTCCCCAGCCGAGCCTTCGTTGGGAAGACGGGTGTCTGGCGGCCGACCCCCTGACCGGGCAGACGTCGCACGCGCGCATCTTCGCCGCCGGCGACGTCGTGAATGGCGAACGTACGGTAACGGGCGCGATTGCGCTCGGCCGACGTGCGGCTTGGGGTCTGGATCGATCGTTGCGCGGCGACGCAGCGGACACTCGCCAACCGCCGCCGCTTCCGTCAGCCCGCGACCTGCGTGGACGCCCCGGTGCAGTGCGCATTGATTCCGCGCAGCGAGCCGTCCCGGCGGAGCGGGAAGCCTCCGGGCGCACCAGCGACTTCAGCGAAGTTGTGGGCGTCTTGACGGAGGAGCAGGCCCAGGCCGAAGCACAGCGTTGCACAATCTGCGGCAACTGCGGCAACTGCAACGCGTGCGTGGATCTGTTTGGCTGCCCCGCGTTTGTGCAGGACGGCGCGGCCGTGCGCATTGATGAAAAGGCGTGCACGGGGTGCGGTGTGTGTGTGAGCTTCTGCCCGACCGGCGCGATCCACGCGGTGACAGCGGAGGGCGGCCCATGAGCGCGACCGCTGCGAAATCAGGCGTGGCAACAATCCGCATCCTGATGGTCGGGGTAGGCGGCCAGGGCGTGCTGACGGCCGGACGCGTCATTGGTGAAGCGGCGCTCGCGGCGAATCTCGATGTGCGTGTCGGCCAGCTCCACGGCATGTCGCAGCGCGGAGGCAGCGTCGAGACAACGGTGGTGATCGGAGCGGGCGAATCAGCCTTCGTCGGCGCCGGTACCTGTGACCTGCTGCTGGCGCTTGAGCCCCTGGAGGCACTGCGCGCGGCGCCGCGATTGAGGCCGGGCGCGACAGTATGGCTGAGCACAGCGCGGATCGTGCCGGGAACCGTCGGCGCTGTGGACAAGCCGTATCCATCCTTGTCCGAGATCGAGGCGCTGCTCACTGCGCGCGGGGCGCAGGTCCACACTGTCAACGCAACGGATCTGGCGGCGAGTGCCGGTGATGCGAAGGCGGTGAGTGCCTTCATGCTGGGGATGCTCATCGGGGCCGGGAGTCTGCCCATTGATGAAGAGTTGTTTGACAAGACGGTGAGCGCGTTTTCGCCGGCGCGCAGCCGTGAAACTACGCTGCGGGCCTACCGGCTAGGTGTGGCGCTGCAACGCAAGGAGTCCGGCGGAGGTCTGGGCACGGCATGAGCTATCGCATCGGCATAGACGTGGGCGGCACGTTCACGGACTTCTTCATGTGGTCCAAAGAAGAAGGTGTGAGCACGCACAAGACGCTCTCGACGCCTGATGACCCCTCCGTTGGCGTACTTGAGGGGTTGCGCCAATTGGCGGAGGCAAAAGGAGTCAACCTACCGGAGTTTGCATCGCGCGTGACGGCGATCGTGCACGGCACAACCGTCACCACCAACGCGACGCTGACCCGCAAGGGGGCCAGGACCGGCCTGCTGACAACCGATGGCGTGCGCGACGCGCTTGAGATGCGGCGTGGAATCCGGGAACAGCAGTACAACAACCGGTTCCTTAACGCTGTGCCGCTGGTGCCGCGCCGCAGACGGAAACCGGTCAAGGGCCGGCTTGACTGTGAGGGCAAGGAAATCGAGCCGCTGTGTACCGATGGCGTGCGCGTTGCGGTTGAAGCTTTCCAACGCGACGGCGTTGAGGCGGTAGCGATCTGCTTCATGAATGCGTTCGCCAACTCCACCCATGAGCAACAGGCCGCGAGCATCGTCCGTGAGATGATGCCGGACACTTACCTGAGCGTCTCCACCGAAGTGCTGCCCACCATCCGCTTCTACAACCGCATCTCGACGACCGTTTTGAACTCCTACGTCGGACCCATTCTCAACCGTTACCTTGAGTCGCTCTCAGCGCGCCTGTCCGAGGCCGGATTCCGCGGCGTTCTGCTGATCATGCAGTCCAACGGCGGCGTGGCTCTGCCTGATATAACCCGCAGCCGCCCCGTCGCGACGCTGCTATCCGGGCCGGCGGGAGGCCCATCGGCGGCGGTCGCCTATACGCGGCCCCACGGCGATGAGGACTGCATCCTCGTCGATATGGGTGGCACCAGCTTCGATGCGTCCCTGGTGCGGAGCGGCGCCGCAGCCATGACCCACGAGTGCGAGCTGGATCGTCTGCGCGTCGCAGTGCCGATGCTGGACATCGCCACAATCGGAGCGGGCGGCGGAAGCATCGGTTGGATTGATGAAGGCGGGCTGTTGCGCATGGGCCCGCAATCCGCCGGCGCCAAGCCAGGCCCCGCCTGCTACGGGCGCGGCGGTGAGTTGCCCACCTGCACCGATGCAAACGTCGTGCTGGGCTACCTCGACCCGAATTCGTTCGCCGGCGGAAGCCTGCGCCTTGATCCGGACCTCGCGCTTGAGGCAATCCGCAAGCACGTGGCCGGGCCGCTTTCGCTGTCGCCAGAGGAGGCCGCGGTCGGCATGTACCGCGTGATCAATACCAACATGGCCCACGGTGTCCGGGAAATCACCGTCAAGCGCGGACTGGACCCACGGGAGTTTCCCCTCGTTGTGGCCGGCGGCGCCGGCGCATTGCACGGCTGCATGATCGCCGCAGAGATGGAAATCCCCAGGCTTGTCGTGCCTCCCACGGCATCCGTGCTCTGTGCCACCGGCATGCTGATGTGCGACCTGCGCCACGACTACGTGCGCACCTGTGTCAGTCGGCTGAAAGACCTTGAGCCCCCGCGGCTGCTGGCGCTGGTGCGAGAGATGATCGAACAGGGAACGGCCGAGCTCGAGCGCGAGGGTATCGCCCTCGATCGCATGGCTCATGAGGTCGTACTGGATCTGCGCTATGTCAAACAGTACCACGAGGTCGCGGTAACGGTTCCATTGCAGGCCGTCGAAACCAGTAACCATGCGGCCGTCGCCGACCTGTTCCATGGCGAACACAACCGCCTTTACGGCTATGACCTCGGTGCGGAGGGCGCGGGTGTCGAGCTGATCAATGCCCGCGTGCGCTCCGTCGGTCGGGTGGATCGTCCGACGCCACCGGAGATTGCCCGCGCCGGACAACCGGTTGACCGGGCGATCAAGGGTACGCGGCGCGCATGGGTGCCAGAGCACCGGGTGTATTCCGACGTGCCGGTGTTCGCCGGCGAACTTCTGGCATCGGGGCACACATTCGAGGGACCCGCATTGGTCGAGCGTACCGACACGACCATCGTGGTCACGGCGGGATTCACCGCGCGCATTGACCAACACGGTAGCTGCCTGCTGACGGCCAAGGACTAACCATGGTGGACAAAGAGATTGACAAAGTACTGGTGTCGATCATCGGCCGTGCGCTGAAGGCGATCTCCGATGAGATGAGCTTATGCATGGAGAAGACCACGCGCTCACCGATACTTTGCGAGGCGAAAGACTTCGTGACCGGGCTGTATGACGCCGAAGGCCGCATGCTTGAGCAGACGGAGAATCTGCCGATTCTGAGTTTCTCGCTCAGTCCCGTCTGTCAGCATATTGCGAAGGTGTTCCGCGGCGAGATCTATCCGGGTGATGTGTTCTTTCACAACGATGTGTTCTCGTACGGCAACCAGAACAACGACGTGGCGGCCTTTAAGCCGATCTTCGTCGACGAAACGCTGGTTGGCTGGTCGGCTGCCAAGGGGCACATGGCGGATATCGGCGGTGCGGTGCGCGGCGGATACAACCCGAACGCCACCGAGGTGTGGCAGGAGGCACTTCGCATTCCGGCGGTGAAAGTGATCGAGCGCGGCAAACTGCGGCGCGACGTCTGGAACCTGATCTTTGCAAACATTCGCCTGCCGATCGTCGAAGAAGACATGCGCGCTGAAATAGGCGCCTGTACCGTCGGAGAGCGAAGGCTGTCGGCACTGATCAACAAGTACGGGCTTGAGCGCTTCGAGAAACATAAACAGGCGTTGTTTGAGGCTTCCCGGCGCATGATGGAGGCCGAGATTCGGGCCATCCCGGACGGCGTCTACGAGGGCGAAGGGCAAGTCTACTTCGACGGCCGAACCCCCGGCAGCAAGTACACGATTCGTGTGAAGATTACGGTCAAGGGCGAGCAGATCGTGTTCGACTACGCGAACACAGACGCGCAGACGACGGGCTTTGTCAACGGCACGTACACGTCAAGCGCATCGGCCACTCTGCTGACCTTCCTGCAGATGGTGAATCCCGACATCCCGCACAACCACGGGATGACCGAGCCGATTGAAATCGTGATACCCGAGGGCTGTATTCTGAATGCCGCGTACCCGGCCGCCACGACGTTCGGCAATCACCTGTGTCCGCCCAACGCCGACGCCATCATGCGGGCGCTTGCACCGGTGGTTCCAGCGCGCGTAACGGCGGGCTGGAACAACCTGCTGTGCTCGCTTTCCACGGGCCGAAACACGCGAAAAGACGAGCCCTACGTGGACATCCTGTTCATGGGACTTAAGGGCGGCTCGGGAGCCATGTGCGACTGCGACGGCTACGACCATATCGGGATGATCGACGCGTCGGGCGGGTTGCTGGACCAGGATTATGAGATGTTCGAACAGCAGACACCGCACCTGCTGCTCAAGCACGAATTCCTGGCCGACTCGGCGGGCCCCGGCAAACACCGCGGCGGCCTCGGCGTTGAAACCATCTACCGCATGGGTGGCGAGGGCACGCAGATCGTGACCTTCGGTGACGGTGATGTAGAGCCGGCCTTCGGTTTGTTCGGCGGCGGCGACGGCACGCTCAACTTCATTGAGTTGCGTCACCCCGATGGCACTACGCATCGGCCTACCACAAAAGACATCGTACCCGGGGTGCCCGTGGGAACGATCTACGTGCAGGAGGCGGGCGGCGGCGGCGGCTACGGCGAGCCGAGACAGCGGCCTGTGAGGAAAGTGCTCGATGAAGTCCGGGATGGAATCACCAGCGTCGAAGCCGCGCGTGATGTGTACGGCGTGGCCGTGCATCCGGATACGCTGGAGTTGGATGAACAGGAAACCGCGAAGTTGCGCGGGTAAGAGGCGACGGTGCTGGACTTTTCGCTGACTGAAGAGCAACTAACGGTGCGCGACGTCTTCCGGGCGTTTGCCGAATCGGACGTGCGTCCGGTCGCGGCGGAACTCGACAGAAATCCGCGCTTTCCCGCTGAGTTGTTCTTGCGTGCCGGTGAGCTGGGATTGTTCGGCATGCGCTACCCGCCGCCGGACGGTACCGGTGCGGATCTGCTGAGCTATCTGCTGGCCGTTGAAGAAATCGCCCGGGCCAGTTTATCCGTGGCCGCGGCCTGCAGCATGCAGTCACTGATGGGAACTTTCTTCATCCAGCGCAGCGCCCAAGGCGACGTGCGCGAGAGACTGCTTGCTCCCGCACTGAGGGGCGAAGTCATCGGCGCCATCTGCATGACCGAACCCGACGCCGGCAGCGACCTGTTTTCCATGACTACCCGTGCCGTCGAGACAAAGGGCGAGTGGCGCGTAACCGGGCAGAAGACCTGGGTGACTTCCGCGCCAGTGGCGCACATGTTCACCGTGTTCGCCCGAACCGGCGAACAGGAGATCAGCATTTTTCTCGTCGAGAAAGGCGCCCCCGGGCTGCAGATCGGCCGTGACATCGACAAGATGGGCGTGCGCGCCTCGCTGACATCCGAGGTCAGCTTCGACGACGCGCCCGCCGCCTGCATGCTGGGCGAGCGCGGCGCCGGCATGGAAAGCCTGCGCGAGATCCTGTGCGAGATCCGCCTGATGACCGCGGCGCTCGCGCTGGGTGTGGGTCGAGCAGCCTTCGAAGACGCCCTGGCCTACTCAAAGCAGCGCCAGCAGTTCGGCCGTCCGATCTGCGAGTTCCAGGCGGTTCAGGCACACCTGGCGGAGATGCGCACGGGCCTTGAGGCTGCGCGATCGCTGACACTGTGGGCGGCGTGGAGCAGTATGCAGGGCGTGGACAGCAACGAGTCCTCAAGCATGGCCAAATTGTTTGCATCGGAGACGGCAATAGATGTCTGCGACCGCGCCTGTCGGGTAATGGCCTCTTACGGCTACGCAAAGGAGTATCCCGTGGAGCGCTACCTGCGCGACGCGCGCTTCACACTGATCGGCGGAGGGACCTCGGAGATTCTGCGGGGCAACCTGGCAAGGGGGCTGGTGCGATGACCACTTCAGTTCGACCAATCCGCGTGCTGGTCGCCAAGCCCGGCCTCGACGGCCACGACGTGGGCGCAAAACTGGTTTGCCGAGCGCTGATGGATGCCGGCATGGAGGTGATCTACACAGGACTGCGGCAGTCGCCCGAAGCCATTGTGCGCGTAGCGGTACAGGAAGACGTTGATGTTGTCGGCCTGTCGGTGCTTTCCGGCGCGCATGTGCCGCTGACGCGCAAAGTGTGTGAAGCGCTGGCGGCCGAGGGCGCCGGCGACGTGACTGTGCTGGTGGGCGGCAACATTCCGCGGCAGGATTTTGACGCGCTACGCGAAGTCGGCGCGGCTGGCATTTTCCCCACCTCGACGCCCTTTGATGAAATCGTCCGCTTCGTGCGGGAGGGAGTGAGGCGATGAGCAAGCCCAAGCCCGTGATCTGGGAATCCGGAATCGAAGTCAAGCCGGTCTACGGACCTGAAGAGCTCGCAAAATCCGGCGGAGTTTCTGATGTCGGCAAACCGGGCGAGTACCCTTTCACGCGCGGCATCCACCCGCTGATGTATCGCTCCCGTCCCTTCACCATGCGCCAGTACTCGGGCTTCGGCACGGCAGCCGAAACCCACGAACGCTTTCTGTTCCTGATCGCGAACGGCAATACCGGACTGAATGTGGCGTTTGATCTGCCCACCCAGTGCGGGCTTGATTCCGACGACCCCATGGCGGAGGGCGAAGTGGGTCGCGTGGGCATGGCTGTGGACACGCTTGCCGACATGGAGGAGGCGTTTGCTGACATCCCCCTGAACGACATCACCGTCTCCTTGACGATCAACGGATCCGCTGTGCCGATCATGGCCATGTATTTCGCCATGGCGCGCAAGCGCGGCTATGACCTCGCCACCCTGCGCGGGACGGCGCAGAACGACATCCTTAAGGAGTTCATCGGGCGCGGCACATGGATCTTCCCGGTCGAGCCCTCGATCCGGCTGGTTGGCGACACCATCGAGTACTGCGCCAGGCACGCGCAGAAGTACAGCGCCGTCAGCGTTTGCGGCTACCACATCCGTGAATCGGGGGCGTCGCCGGCACATGAAATGGCCTATGGGCTCGCGATTGGCCGCGCCTACATCGAACACGCGCTGCAGCGCGGGCTCGATGTCGACGCCGTGGCGCGCACGGTGACTTTCAACTTCGACATTTATGGCAACCTGTGGGAGCAGGTCTGCAAGTTCCGCGCCGGGCGCAGAATGTGGGCGAAAATCCTGCGTGAAGAGTTCGCGGCAACCGACCCGAAGGCCATGCAGATGCGCATGATCGCCGGCGGCGGCGGCGGCGGCCTGACGATCGAGCAGCCCGAGAACAACATCGTGCGCGGGGCTTACTATGCGTTGGCCAGCGCACTTTCCGGCGCCCAGACCATGGCGCTGTGCAGCTACGACGAAGCCTACACCATCCCCAGCGAACACGCGGCCAGACTATCGCTGCGCACGATGCAGATCATGATCCATGAAATCGGCCTGTGCGACACGGTTGACCCGCTGGCTGGCTCATACTTCGTCGAGAGCCTGACCAACGAGATGGAATCGAAAATCCGCGCGATCATGGCGGACCTTGATGCCAAGGGCGGCATCGTACGCGGCGTTGCGGAAGGGCGCGTTCAGGCCGAGGTCAACCGGCACGCATGGGAACGCGAGCGCAGGACGCAGTCGGGCGAAACCGAGAAGGTCGGCGTCAACATCCATAAGGAAGAAGAAGAGCAGCGTCCCGTGGAGTTCCATCCGTACCGTGAGGACGAAGCGAAGCAACAGATCGAACGCCTCGGCAGGGTGCGATCACAGCGCGACGGTCAGGAGGTCGCAAGGCTGCTTGAGGGTGTTCGAGTCGCAGCTCGGGAGGGTCGCAACGTGATGCCCGCCGTCATCGATGCCGTCGAGGCATACGCGACGGTAGGCGAAGTCTGCACGGCACTGAAGGACGTTTTCGGAAGCTACAACGAGCCGGTTCGGTTCTAGCGGGACCGTGCTCGACCGGAAGAAATGATGCGCAAGCAACAGGCCCGACAACCCGTAGTTCTAAGCCTTGAGCAGGCCCTCAGCCTGCCGTATGGAACGCTGCGCCTGGTGCATCTCGGCTGGCGCGTTATCCGCATTGAGCCAACGCCGATCCCCGGTCGCAAGTCCAAGGGCGACCCGAATCGCTACATCGGTCGCCCATTCGCGGGCGAAGACCGCCATAGCTACTTCGTCGCCCCCAACGCGGGAAAACAGGCGGTGGCGCTCAACCTGAAGACCGACGCCGGCCGCTCGGTGTTGAAGAGAATCATCGATGAGCTTGCCGTGGACGTCTTCTGCACCAACACCATGCCCGCGCATCACGCCGGCCTGGGCGTTGACTATGAAACGCTGCGCGCGGTCAAGGACGACCTGATCTGGTGCTCGGTCTCGGCCATGGGCCTCAAGTACCCGGACGTGCCGGGCTACGATCCCGCAACCCAGGCCCTGTGCGGCTACATGGACCTGACCGGCGAACGCGACGGACCGCCGACGCAGTGCGGCCCGCCGTTGATCGACCTGAAAGCGGGTGACGAGGCTTTCGCGCAGATCCTTAATGCCATGCTTGAGCGTGAACGCGGGAATGGCGGTCGCCTGATCGACATTTCAATGGCGCGCGCCGCCGCGTCGTGGCTGCACACTTTCCTGCCGATGCTGGACATGGGCAGTACGCCGGAGGAAATTCGCCGCAACGGCAATCGGCACCGGCAGTTCATTCCGGTTAACGCCTACCCGACATCGGATGGTTTCATCTACATCGCAATCGGCAGCGACGCTCAATGGGCGCGTTTTGCGGCGAGCCCCATGTTCAGCGGGCTGGCTGAAGATCGCTTCTCAACCAATGAGGGCCGCCGGGCCGCGCAGGAAGAACTGCACCAGCGCATCGCCGAGATCACCCGCACACACGCGTGCGAAGATGCGGCGGGCGTTCTGGCCGGGGCGGCAATTCCGCACTCGCCGATCACGCCGATTGAGCAAGTGGCCGCGTTGCCTTTCGTGAAGGAGACGGCCTTGCGCACGTACGCGCCGGATGGTCGTGAAGTGCGCTTGCCGCCCGCCGCGGTGCCGACACAGTGGCTTGAAGCAAACAGAGGTGAAATCCCATTTGCGCCGGGATATGGCGAACACACGGACGATGTTCTGGGGCAGGTCGGCTATTCTGCGCCGGAGGTTGCGGCGCTGCGGGACGAAGGCGTGATCGCCTGAGGAGATCATTGTGGCCTACGAGTACCATCGGTCAGGTTCGCTGGAAGAAGCCCTCGTCCTGGCAGCGGGGGACGACAGCGCGCTGATTGCCGGCGGGACCGACCTGCTGGTGGCGCTGCGCAAACGGAAGCGGCCTGCGCCGCGTCACATGGTCTCGATCCGCTCGCTGCCCGAGTTGGCCGAGGTGTCGGAACAGGCGGGCAGCTTGCACATCGGCGCCGGTGTGCCGATGGCCGACGTGTTGGCCAACACCGTGGTTCGCGAGCACCTGCCGGCTTTGACGGCGGCGCTCGCCGTGATCGGCAGCCGGCAGATCCGCAACGTTGCCACGCTCGGCGGCAATCTGTGCAACGCATCGCCGGCGGCCGACTCGGCGCCACCGCTGCTGGTCTATGAAGCAACGCTGGAGCTCGCCGGCTCTTCCGGACGGCGTGAAATCGCGATCTCGGACTTCTTCCTCGGGCCGGGGCGTACGGTGCTGCGGCCAGGCGAAATCATGACGGCCATTCGCGTACCCTTGCCCGGTGCTGGTGCGCAATCCGCGTTCCTGCGTCGCAGTCGAGTCGCGATGGACCTTGCCACGGCCTCACTCGCGGCAGCGTACACCGCGCGCGATGGCAAGCTCATCAATCTGCGCCTGGCGGCCGGTGCCGTGGCGCCCACACCGCTGCGGCTGCGCCGAACCGAGGCTTTCCTTGAAGGCAAGCCAGTTGCCGAAGAAACGCTGGCCGAGGCGGCAGAAATCGCGCGCAGCGAAGTTGCCCCGATCTCCGACCTGCGCGGAAGTGAATGGTACCGCCGTGAGTTGATCGGCGTGTTCCTTTCGCGCGCGCTGCGCCCGCGATCGACTCGCATGAAAGGAAGCGCATGAAAACGCTGCTTCGTTTTCAGCTCAACGGCCGTGAAGTAGCCTTCGAGGCGCCTCCGCACGCACGGCTGCTCGATGTACTGCGCGACATCGCGGGCCTGACCGGAACGAAAGAAGGCTGCGGCGAAGGCGAGTGCGGCGCCTGCACAGTGCTGGTGGACGGCCGCGCATTGAACTCCTGCCTGTTTCCCGCGCTGGAAGCGGACGGGCGCAGCGTGGTCACGGTCGAGGGCCTGGCCTCGCGCGAGGGCGGGCTCTCGGAGTTGCAGCAGGCGTTTGTAGACGAGGGAGGCGCCCAATGCGGCTTCTGCACGCCGGGCATGGTGATGTCCGCCGCCGCCCTGCTCGCTGAGAATCACAGCCCGTCTGACGACGAGATCCGCGAAGCGCTGGTCGGCAACCTGTGCCGGTGCACCGGCTACACGCAGATCATCGCGTCAATCCGGGCGGCCGGCGAACGGATTGGAAAGGCGGCGACCCAATGAGTGAAGAGCACTTCATCGGTGTAGAAACCGCGCGCCCCGACGCGCCTGACAAGGTCTCCGGCCGCACCCAGTACGTTCACGACATCGCCGTCCCCGGCATGTTGTGGGGTGCGATTCGATTCAGCGACCACGCCCACGCCCGAATCAAGCATGTGGACACTTCCGCGGCGGAACGTCTGCCCGGCGTCAAGGCGGTGATCACCGCCTACAACACGCCCGAAGTGCGTATCGGGTTCCTGCGGGACAACTTCGCGCTCAAGCGCGACAAAGTGCGTCAGTACCGCGACGAAATCGCGGCCGTCGCGGCCAGCGATCCGGACACAGCGCGCGAGGCGGCGTCCCTGATCCGCGTGGAGTACGAGCCCCTGCCCGGCGTCTTCTCGCCGGAGGAAGCACTGGTAGAGGGCGCCGTGCTCGTGCATGAAACGGATGCCCGCGGGCGCCCGCGAGCGGACAACGTCGTGCCGGTTCGATTCGCGCATCATTCAGGCGACATCGAAGCCGGCAAGCGCGCATCGAAGTTCATCGTCGAGGGCGAGTACACGGTTCCGCTGATCCAGCAGAGTTGTCTGGGCACGGCCGGTTGCATCGCGAGTTTCGACGCGCGCGGGAATCTGACACTGATCGCCAAGACGCAGATTCCCTTTCTCGTCCAGCGGGATTTCAACAAGGCGCTCGAAGCGTTGGGCCTTGAGGGTCGCAACGTGCGTGTGGTGGTGCCGGCCCTGGGCGGCGGATTCGGCACCGGCCTCGATACCCATGCCTACGAATACATCGCGATGCTGCTGGCCTGGCGTACCGGGCAGCCGGTCAAGATTCTGTACAATCGCGAAGAAGAGTTCGCCTACTTGTCGCCGCGCCAGTCAGCGACGTCGCGCATCAGGCAGGGATGCGACGAGAACGGCAAGCTGACCTTCCGCGAGATCGAGGTCGTGCAGGACAACGGCGCCTACACTTCCTGGGGCGCGACGTTTCCCAGCGTCATGCTGGTCCCCGCTACTTCGCTGTACCGCGTCAGCAACATCTCGTTCGAATCGAAAATCGTCTACACCAACAACACTTACTGCCAGGCAATGCGCGGCTACGGCAACCCCGAAATCACCTGGCCGATCGAGAGCAGCATTGACGAACTCGCCGAGCAGGCAGGCATGGATCCGTACGAAATGCGCTTGCTCAATTGCAACCAGCCCGGCGAAACCACTCCCATGGGTCTGAAGATCACAACTTGCGGCCTGAAGGAGTGCCTCGACCGCACGGCCGAGAAGCTCGACTGGGGTACGAACCGCGGCAAGGGCAAAGGCGTAAGCCGCGGCTTCGGGATGGCCTCGGTGATCAACGTGGCCGGCGGCGGCAAGATCTATCGGTCTGACGGCAGCGGGATCATCCTCAAGCTCGACGATTACGGCAACGTCAACGTCAGCTACGGCGGCGTCGAGATGGGGCAGGGCCTGCATTCGGCGCTGATACTGACCGTGGCGGAAGCCTTCGGCGTCAAGCCCGATCAGGTTGTCATCAACCAGACCGACACCGCGACCTGCCCCTGGGATGTCGGTACGCACGCCAGCCGTGGCGCCTTCATGGCGTGCAATGCGGCCGTCATGGCCGCGCGCAAGTTGCGACAGCGCCTCTTTGAATGGGCCGAGGAAATCTATCCGCAACAGGTTGAGGAGTCGCTTACCAAGGCCAGAAAACACAATCCCGAGTTCAGAGAGCCGGAGTTCGACTGGCGGGCAGCCGCCAGTCGCGATCGGTTCGAGTTGGCCGACGGCATTCTGAGAGTTCAGGGTGCGCCCGACCGGCCGGAATTGCAGGTTGAACTGGGGCGGCTGCTGCGCGCGATTCACTTCCGGAAACAGGGCGGGGGCACGACCTTCGCCGAGGAGGCTTTCTATGAGCCGCCGACGGACCTTCCCGATTGGGAACGCGGGTACGGCAACATGTCAGCAACCTACGCCTTCGGCACGCAGGGCGTCGAAGTCTATGTCGATGAAGAAACCGGCGAGGTTCGGATTGTGCGACTTGTAGCCGCCCACGATGTCGGCCGCGTGCTGAACCCGCAGACGCTCAGGGGCCAGATCTACGGCGCGCTTGCGCAGGGCGTCGGCTATGCGCTCTATGAGGAAGTACACACGGACAAAGGCCGCGTACTGAATCCGGGATTCACCGACTACAAGTTGCCAACCGCTTGCGAGATGAACTTTCCCATCCATATCGAATTGATCGAAACCAATGACCCTGAGGGTCCCTTTGGTGCCAAGGGCGTCGGCGAGCCCGGGCTGGTGCCGACCGCACCGGCAATCGCCAACGCGATCTACGACGCCGTCGGTGTCAGAATACGCGACCTGCCCATCACCCCGGAGAAGGTACTCAGGGCATTGAAGCATCAGCGCGCCGGCAGCCCGGTGAGATAGCAACGCAGAGGTGGTTGCGGTTCGTGTTCGATGTATCGCGCCGCCCGGTGTCGGCGGCAGTTGTCCCTACCGAATAGTCCGTCGCACCCATCAAATGCAGTTTTCCTGCCTGCACGGTGCCGAGATACCACTGACCGGATCGACTCCAACCCGGACGATCGGCAAGAGGAAAAAGGGCATGGCTGGCGTGCTAAACTGTTATTGCGGCTGGACGGGCATCCAACGGCCGTGCGACACCGTGAGCTGTCCACGATCGGCCGATGACGGCGACAATCGGGCGCAATATTCAAGACAAGTAGGTATAATTATCCCGAATTGAACCAGCGTTCGAGATTCGCATGTCGACAGATCTACCTGAACCCCTGCTCTTTGAACGCTTCCCGATTCTTCGTGGGGTCATGCCGTTTCGCCGATTGGGCAACCCAAATACTCCCGTCGAGCGACTGCGGGGTGTCGGAGCCGAGACGGGCCGGGACGTCTGGATCAAGCGTGATGATCTATACGGAAACCCAGGCGGCGGAAAAGTCCGCAAGCTCGAATTCTCGCTTGCGGCGGCACTCAGCCGGGGCAAGAAGTCGCTGATCACTTTCGGCCCCCTGGGTTCCAATCACGTCGCGGCGACAGCCGTCCACGCGCGGCGCTTGGGCATCTCAACGCTCGGCATTCTCGTGACGCAGCCGGTTCAGCATTATGTTCGAGACAACCTTGCACGCTCGTGCGGCTCGGCACAAATCCGCTTCACCAGATGGTCAGCCACGGTGCCGATCCTGGCGATGCGGATGTGGCTTCGGGAGCGTCGCATCACCGGAGCGTCCCCTGCAATACTCGGACCGGGGGGCACCTCCATCGCGGGGATGCTCGGGTACGTGGAGGCGGCGCTCGAGATCGCCCGCGATGTCAGACTCGACAGGTTCCCCAAGCCCGACTACATCTTCGTCCCCGCCGGCACATGCGGCGCGCTGGCCGGGCTGACTGCGGGGCTCCGAATCGCAAACCTCGACGTCACACCGGTGGGCGTTCGAGTCTGCAGCCGTCTGTCATGCAACGCACGAACGACCGCCTGGCTCGCCAATCGGGTGCTCGGCTACCTGCGCGACTGCGGCGCGGAGTTCCGTTCGCAGCGGATCCGAGCGCGCGACGTGGTGATGCTCCACGGGTTCTGCGGCAAGGGCTATGGCCACGCCACGGAGGCGGGCACCGAGGCGATGCGGCTGGCTCTCGAATCGGACGGAGTCCGGCTCGACGCCACCTACACGGGCAAGGCGCTCGCGGGACTGATAGAGTTCATGTCTGCGGAGCGCCATGAGCGTGCCCGGGCGCTGCTTGTGAACACGTGGGCCCCCCCGATCGCGGAATGCCCGGACGCCGGCGAAAAGCAGATTCCAGCCCACATACATGCATGGCTCTCCAGCCGGGAAGCCGCGAAGGGTCTACTGTGAGCGACTCTCTCGAAGCACCGGTCGTGCATATCGAAACGCCCGAGCGGATGAACCTGATGGGGCTGCTGATGCGTGGGCTTCTGGAGGCCGCCTTGCGGGACAACCGCGTGCGCAGGCGCGCTCGCAGACTTCGTGGAGATGTTCGAATTGTTGCTGGCACCATGTCGGTCACGTTGCGGTTCACGAAAGAACAGATCCTCCTGCTGGCGAACGTGACCACACCGGCCCGGGCTACGGTGCGGGGAGAAATGAAGCCCCTGTTGGAGGTGGTCGCCGGGGAAAGCCTTGTACGGCCTGTACTTTCTCGCAAGGTGCGGGTAGGCGGCAATCTGCTGCTGCTGTTGCGCATGTTACCGTTGATTCGAGCTCCCAGGGCCGATTGAGGTCGTTATGAAAGATTTTCTCATCAACCTGCTTGGCCGCGATTCAGTGCTGGATTCGGCCATGCAGTTGGCGCCATACCGCGAAGATTACTCAGAGGCCGAGCCCGTCGATCCCGCTGTCGTTGCGATGGTGAGCGAGACAGCGCAAGTCCAGGCGATTGTGCGCCAAGCCGGAAAGGTCGGCACGGCCATCACACCCCGGGTAGCCGGCACCAATGTCGGTGGACTTGCCATCGCGAGCCCCGGAGGAGTCATTCTGGATCTGTCCCGAATGAACAGGATTCATGAACTCAACGAAACGGACATGTATGCGGTCATCGAGCCGGGGGTTACCCAGCAGCAGATGAAGGACTACCTGGCTGAACGCGAAGTTCCTTTGACGCTGGGGTTTTCTCTGGCACCGCCCCACACTTCCGTATTCGCCAATGCACTGCTTGGGGGACTGACCAACCGGTCCCTGAAGTACGGCGACCAGACTCAGTGGATTTCTGGGCTGGAAATTGTCCTCTCGGACGGGAGCCTCGCACGCACCGGCAGTTGGGCACTGGAAGGCGCCCTGCCGTTCGCGCAGGTTCCCTTTCCCGCGCTCGCCGGTCTATTCGTGGGTTGGGCCGGAACAACGGGGATCGCGACAAGGATGGCATTCCAGCTCTGGCCCAAGCACCGACTGAATCGACGACTTTTTATCCTCACCTACTCCGCCCACGGCACCTTCGAGTCTGTCCGTCGTCTGGTACGCCGGGAATTCTGCGATGACATCGGCGGGCTGTCTTGGCCGTCCGCAAAGATGATGCTCGGTGTGAAGCACCCACACCCCGAGCCTTCACCCGGCGAGCCAACGTTCATCGTCTATGTCGACCTCACCGCCGACATCGATGAGGAGATGGCACTGAAAGAGCGCATGCTTAATGACGTGCTGAAGGGTATGCGAAAGGAGGGTGAGCAGATTGAGGAGCCCCTCGATATCAAGATGCTGCTGAAGGTGAATCCAGCCATGAGCCCTTTTGCGGAGTTCCCCACCGACCTGGAGTTCCTCACCAACCACGGAGGCGGAGGACTCAGTTGGGTCGGCACCTATGGGCCGCTCTCGCGCTTCGAAGCGGGCATCGAGGCCGGAACCGAGATCATGGTCCGCCACAAATTCGCACCCATGATCGTGGCCAGGCCCATGCGCGGCGGCCACTATGGCGTGTTGCGCTTTGTCGAGACCTTCGACAAGGAAGACCAGGCTGACGTTGAGCGCGTCAAGCTCGTGAACGCCGAGTTACTGCATATGTGCAGCAAGCTCGGTTTCGTCATGTACAAAACTCCCAGCTGGGCGTGGGAGAAGATGAAGTCGAGCATCGATCCCGGAATGCTTGGCCTGATGCGCAACGTCAAACAAACCCTGGACCCGCACGGAATCTTCAACCCCGGCAAGCTCGGACTGTAGGGCCGTCCTTACCGAAGATGCCGTCTTGGCTGGATTCGACATCAGAGCTAGCAGGGCAGTGAGACAATCATCAGGGTCAAGACAAGCCCGAAAGCCTTCCTCTATCGGCTGCCCCCTACCGTGTTAACTTAGCGACCTGAACACAAAACCCACGTTTCATGAGGATTTGAAGGCGCGGCGGTTCCGTTTGCAACACCACCAGAGCTTTTTGGGATTGAGTGAAGTCCGCGTTGTGGAATGGTGATCGCCTCGGCACAGGAGGTGATCCCTAGGCAAGGCCTTGTTCGACGGACCTTCGCGTTCGCGTGGTTGCTGCGGTGGATGCGGCGAGGCGCGTGCCGCTGTTGCTCGACGCATGGTGCGCGCTGCAAAGGCTCGGGCTCGGGCTCGACCCCGGTCGCTTTGCGTTCATTGACGAGACGTGGGTCAATACAAACATGACCCGCAACTACGTGCGCGACCATCTGGTGCCGGAGTTGAAGCCGGGCGACATCGTGGTGATGGACAACCTCTCCTCACGCAAGGTCAAAGGCGTGCGCGAAGCGATCGAGGCGGCCGGTGCGAGCGTGGCCTACCTGCCTCCTTCGCCACTCTGGATATGCGGGTACACCAATTCCGAAAACGCTCTAGTTGCCGCGCTGGGTTTCCGCGTCGCCAACTCGCTTCAGCGCCAGCATGAACGCTGCCGTGCGCTTGCTGCACTTTTCCTGGCGGGCGAGCGTATGCACGTCCATGAACGCTTTGCGCATCTTGCGGTCGAGTTCCTGGTTTACGCGGTCTTCGTCCCAGTAGAACTGGGTCAGGTTCTGCGACCATTCGAAGTAGCTGACGGTCACGCCGCCGGCGTTGGCCAGGATATCCGGAATCACGACAATCCCGCGCTCATGCAACTCTTCGTCCGCTTCCGGCATAGTCGGGTGGTTCGCGCCTTCAACAATCAGGGGCGCCTTGACGTGCCCGCAGTTGTCCGGGGTAATCACGTCGCCGATGGCCGCGGGGATGAGGCAGTCCACGGGCAGAGCCAGCAGGTCCTGGTTGTTCATTACATCCGCGCCCGGGAAGCCGGCGACGGTGCGCTTTTCGTTGAACCACTGAAACAGGGCGGGGATGTCGAGGCCCTTCTCATTGTAAACGCCGCCCTTGACGTCCGTGACCGCCACGACCTTGCCGCCGCGCTCATGCCAGAAGTGGGCGCTGTAGCTGCCGACGTTGCCGAACCCCTGGATCGCGCAGGTCTTGCCTTCGATCTTGTCGTTGCGCGACTTATAGAAGGCATCCGCAACAGCCACGACGCCGTAGGCCGTCGCCGTGATGCGCCCATGGCTGCCACCGAGTGCCACCGGCTTGCCGGTCACCACGCCTGGGCTGTAGCCGCGGCGTGAGCTGTACTCGTCCATCAGCCAGGCCATTACCTGGCCGTCGGTGCCCATGTCGGGCGCCGGAATGTCGCGGTGCGGGCCGAGCACGATCGCAATGCGCGCCGTGAACTTGCGCGTCAGACGCTCCATCTCGGTCATGCTCATGTTCATGGGGTCGCAGGCCACGCCACCCTTGGCGCCGCCGAACGGGACGTCAATCAGCGCAGTCTTCCATGACATGAGGCTGGCGAGTGCGCGGACTTCATCTTTGTCGACTTCCGGGTGGTAGCGTATGCCGCCCTTCCACGGGCCGCGCGCACCGTTGTGCTGCACGCGGTAGCCCGCGTAGACGTGAATCTTGCCGCTGTCCATGCGGACGGGCACGGCGACCTCAATTTCACGGAACGGCGTCTTGAGGATCTGCCGCAGCTCAGTGGGCATATCCAGGCGGTCGGCAGCCTTGTCAAACAAGCCGTTGACGGCCTCGTACGCGTTGTACCTCTGGGAAACGGACTTGTAGCGTCCCGTGATGCGGGTAGTCATGGATGCGTCCTGGCGCGAGCGCCTCTGTCTCGGTCAACGGCCTGCGAAGGCCTACCGTATACGCGCGGGACTATGCCTTTTCCGCACGACTGGTGCAAAGGGGTGGATGGGACCGGTGTTTCTGATGGCCGGTCCGCCGTTACGCCGCCTTGATCACCGGGATGCCGGCGGCATTCTCGATTTCCTTGAGTTTCATCACCTCGGCCAGATACTCGTCGCGCAGGTACGTGTGCGTCAGGCGCTTTTTGGAGAACCAGCGCCAGAAGGCGAACTTCCGCAACACCTTGCGCATGACGGCCCCACTGATCCGCGCGAACGTCTCAAGCCGCCCGTACTCACTCAGGGGCTTGCTGGTCATGCCCATGCGTTGCAGGCGCATGTCCGTCGTCGCGATGATCGTCTTAAGGTACTCCGGAATCTGGCGCATCACCGGATGATCCTGGTCCACGCGCCTGGCAATCCACTTTTCAAATCGTTTTACCACCCACAGGCTCAGCAGGTGCAGCCCCAGCAGACGCTTGCGCAGCTTCGGGTCGCGGGCCAGCGCCTTCATGGTCTGCTGCTCGCCGAACTCGACGTGCCCTTCCTCCTGCCGCGCGGCCGCGTCAAGGCGTTTGGCGAGCTTTTCGTCGTCGATACAGTGGATGATCGCGTAAAAGACCATCAGTACGAAGCCCTCGCCCTGGGCCATTTCCAGAGCGCAGTGCTCGTACCAGTCGTCGCTCTCGCTGCTGAGGAATTTCACGACCGGGTGAACTTTCACCGGGCGCGCGTCCAGCCACTTGAAGAACTCCATGAAGACGTCCACGTGCTGCAACTCTTCGATGCACTGGCGCGCCAGGAATTTCGCGCTTTCGACGTCGGGCGCGTGCAGGATCCAGTGCCCCACCTGAATGCCCGTGACTTCACCATACAGAAACTGGCTCGCGATCCAGGCCAGCAGGTCGCGGTCCTTGACGCGGTCAAACTTCGCGCCCTTGAAGTCGAATGCCATTTCGTCGCGGGTCAGAAGCATCATCGTCTCCTGTATCCACTGTAATGAAGGCGCGAAAGCGCGAAAGCGCAAAACCCGCCGCCTACTCGACCATGCGGGTCACGCGCCGCAGCAGGATCGGCGTCAGGTTCAGCCCGTCGTCGATGTCGGCAAGCAGAAACGCTTCGCCGATGGTCAGCTGCACGTTGGCAAGCTCGAACTGGGGCGGGGCAACTTTCTGGTCGCCGGCATACACGAGATACAGCAGGGCGCCGCGCCCGGGCAGACTGACGCGCCCCTCATAGCCCTGGCGCGTGGTGGCAACATTGCCGAAGGGCGACGCAGGGCCGTAGTTCACGGGCTCGCGGCGGGGCTTGTCAATGATGGCACGGCTGCTGCCATCGTCGTAAACCACGATGGTGATGCTCTCGGCGGACGCCTTGAAGTGCTCCTGAATCGGCTCCGTTAGCGCGTCCGCGAACTGCTTCACGTCCGCCTTGCCGATGGCCAGGACGTCCTCGCTTGGCGGGACGGGGGCGCCCGTGTTGTCAGGCCATGGCCCGCGGTAAACGGCCTTCACGCCCGGGCCGCCGGTGCGCAACCAGCGCAGGGTGCAGTCGGCGCGCAGGGCCGCCACGGAGCGCGCTTTGGCAACGTCCGTGTGCCGCTTAAGGATCGCGTTGAAAAGGGTGCGCTCAGGCATTCGGGCGTTGAAGGTCTCCCAGATCAGCGCCGGGTCGCCCCAGCGCACGAGGTCGCGCTCATAGGCTGGCATGTCACGGGCGATCGCTTCGTCGGCGTGGGCATTGATCCAGACGAAGTCATCCACGGTAAAACCGAGCGCGAGCATGGTTTCGACAAGCTGCACGCCGTCGTAGTGCCCGCCCTTTTCCTCGCGCGCGTCCAGCAGGTTGAACTCCCATGCTCCGGTGGTGATGGCTTTCGCAACGTCGCCATCGCGCACGCTGCGCTTAACGCGGAAGGCGTCAATGCGCTCGCCGTTCATGGCGGACTGCATGGCCCGGAAGTTGAAGTCACGGGCCGCCAGCCATGCAACAGTATCCGCGAGAGTGTACTTGCGCGCCTTCAGCACGCGCCCAATAGCGGCGGCCACGCCCGCGGGCTTGGCGCCGTCCAGCAGTTTGATGACGCCGCTGAGATCGGCCGTCGCGGCGAGCCTGTCGCCCAGCTTGAGCTGTTTGTCGAGGGCGGATTTATCGTCGCGGGTCATGTGCAGGTGAATGAACTCGGCGATGGTCGGCGTATCGGCGTACTCGAAAAGACGCTCGATCAGCGCGTCGGGCTCAACCATCCCTTCGGCGGCTTCTTCGACCAGAAGTGTTCGCCCTTCATCAAAGCCACGGGGAACTTTGGGCAGAGACGGTTTGTCCTCTTGGGCGGACAAAAGAACGCCTATGGCTGAAAGCATCAACAGGATTGCGAGGGTTCGGCGCATGGGGTCAGTGTAGCATGGGCGGTGTGGTCAGGGGGCGTCCGAGTGAAAGCGGTGAATCGTACCGGGGTAAGTTTCGCCATCGACGACCACCTGCAAGCTGTTGCCGCTGATAATCGCAACGATGTCGTTCTTGCCGGTCAGGGCGTCCGCGACGCCTTCGACGAAGCCGTTGTCAAAGCCGATGAACTCGATGGCCTGCAGGCGGCGCACCTGTCCGCGGCAGCGCTCCATGATTTCGCGGGCTTCCCGTTCGGTACGCTTGAGCATGACGACCTTCGCGTCGTAATAGCGAAAAGTCACCTTGTCGAGTTTTTGAACACGGCACTGCCCGCACTCAACCCACAGGGCCGGACGATGGTCGTCGTGACGAATCAGCAGGTCCGGCTTAAAGCGATCATCGTCACCCATGACGGGCTCGACCTGCAGGCGGGGGTCGTGAAACATGGCCATGGCCAGGACCTTGAGCACGATGTGAACCATGCTCTCGCCGGCGCGCGTTTCAAGAACAATGCGGCGCTCCGCGAATAGATCGCGGTCGTAGTCGTTCACGGACAGGTCTACGTTTATGCGCACGTCAGGTTACAGAGTTCGGGTTTCAGGTTTCAGGGGACTGCGTCGGAAGGCTTACCCTGAAACCTGACCCCTGAGGTTAAACAACACCGGGGACGGTTTCCCGTCCCCGGCTAAGTAAGGCCTTTCCGTGCTTACTTCTGGCTGTCGGCGAAGCCGTTCGGCGCGGCGAACGGAACCTTGGGGTCCTTGCCCTTGCCAACGGCACCGAAGCACTGGAACGCGAACCACATGCCCGGGAGATAGCAGAAGATCCAGAAAATCATGGAGCGGATCATCAGGCGGACCTGTGATACGAACCACGGGTTCTTCCAGAGTCCCGGTTTCTCGGTGAAGATCAGATAGAGCGGGCCAAGCCCGATGATCTGAAGCATCCACATGGTCTTTGCGTAGTCCTGGATTTCCTTCGGCACGCCGAGCGCTTCGAGCTCGCCGCTGCCACCACTTTCAGCCGGTGCATTTTCTGTCATGGGTTCGTCCCCTTGATTTGTTCTCTGATTGTCTGTGAACGACTAAAAAAATCTGCCCGCAATTGGTCCGGCAATATAGAGCGACTGAAGCCTTTGACTACAAGCTTTTTATGAAATTTGGCCCCTTTGACGAACAGTCCATACTGTCAGCAAAGATTTAGCCATCTGCCTTACGTCACGCAAGCCACTTTCTTGCATGGCGTAATGGATTTAAATCCCCGCGCTCGCCTTCAGCTTGTCCGCGAGGTCGGTTTTCTCCCACGGGAAGCTGTCGCCGTCGTGCCCAAAGTGCCCATTTTTAGCCGTCTGGCGGTAAATTGGGCGCAGCAGCTTGAGGTGGTCAATGATCGCCTTGGGCTTGAAACTCAGGTGCTCGCGCAGCAACTCAATGATCCGGTGGTCCGAAACACTGTTGGTGCCGAATGTCTCAACGTGGATGCTCACCGGCTCGGCCACACCGATCGCGTAGGCAAGCTGGATTTCGCAACGATCCGCCAAACCGGCCTTTACAACGTTTTTGGCGGCGTAGCGGGCCATGTAGGCGGCACTGCGGTCAACCTTTGTGGGGTCCTTGCCGCTGAAGGCGCCGCCACCGTGGCGACCCATGCCGCCGTAGGTGTCCACGATGATCTTGCGCCCGGTCAGTCCCGAGTCGCCGTGCGGGCCGCCGACGACGAAGCGCCCGGTCGGGTTGACGTGATAGATGGTCTTGTCATCTATGTACTGCTTGGGCAGCGCGGGCTTCAGCAACTCTTCGATGCTCTGCTCACGGACCTGTTCCAGGGTGACATCCGGGTCGTGCTGCGTGCTGAACACAACCGTGTGAATGCGCTTGATCTCGTGCCCTTCGTACTCGACTGTCACCTGGCTTTTGCAGTCAGGGCGCAGCCACGTAATCTTCTTGTCGTGGCGCGCCTTGGCTTGGGCAGCAGTGAGTTTGTGCGACCACGCGATCGGTGCCGGCATCAGCTCGGGTGTTTCGTTGCTGGCAAAACCGAACATCATGCCCTGATCACCGGCGCCTTGCTCGGTGTGCAGCCCGGCATTTTCGTCAACGCCCTGGGCGATGTCGGGGCTCTGTCCGTGCACCGTGACCATCACGCCACAGGAGTTGCCATCGAGCCCGTAGTCACCACTGGTGTAGCCGATGTCGATGGCCGCCTTGCGGGCAATCTCACCGATGTCGCTGAGCACTTCCTTGGCGGTCGTCGTGATCTCGCCCATCACACAGATCAAGCCCGTGGTGGTGGCGGTTTCGCAGGCGACGCGGGCCTTGGGGTCCTTGGCCAGCAGGGCGTCAAGGACGGCGTCCGACACCTGATCACAGAGCTTGTCCGGGTGCCCTTCGCCCACGGACTCGGAGGTAAACAGCGTGCGCTCACTCATGGCGACTCCAACGTCAAATGAAGCAGCCCCTTATAGAAACGAATCAGGCGGCGGGTAGCCCGGATCGCACGAAGTCCGCGAACCAGAATCCGTAGGCCAGGGCCGCGCAGCAGCCGATCGCCGCCCCAGCGACCGTGTCTCCAAACCAGTGCGCACCGAAGTACACACGACTGAACATGCACAGGGGAATCAACGGCAGCGCGAACAGGGACCACGGCCAGGGAGCGAACAGAATCACCAGCGTCACCATCGCACCTGCCTGGGCGGAATCGCCGGAGGGAAAGCTGGGGTTGCTTACCAGCTTGCGCAATTTGAAGACGCGAGCGCCCTTCAGTGGCTCCGGGCGCGGACGGACAAAGACGTGCTTGAGGGGCCCGGTCACCGCGACCGTCGTCAGTGCGGTCATGACGCTCACCGCACCGAAACGCCACCCCAGCCACAGGGACAGGGCGAGGACCGTCAGCGGCATTAGGTAGCTGCCGAACAACATGCCCGGCACAGCCAGCAGATAGTCCAGCGCACCCAGCTCAAGGCGGTGAATGTGCTCCGAGAGCTTGTGGTCAAGCTGCTGCATAAAGGTGTCCGCATTGCCTCAAGCCGCGACACTATGGCAAATCGCGTGGCGGAATGCCGGGCGTTTTGTTTCATTCACATCACGATTGCCTGTTGCATAACGCCATTATTCGTGTCTACTGGTCGAATGAGTCGCGAACAGCACGTCCTGGTTGACCAGACCCGCCCCACCGGATGGCGCGGTTGGATCTACCGCACGGCCGTCAACCTCGCGGCCGCGATGGGGCGCGTGCTCTTCCTGTGGAACGTCGAGGGCACGGACAACATCCCGCGCGAGGGCGGCACGCTGATCGTCGCCAACCACCCCAGTTTCCTGGAGCCGCCTTCGCTGGTGTGCATCATGATCTATTTCGCGGACCGCGACATCTCGATCATGGCCTGGCACAAGCTGTTCAGGATTCCCGTCGTGCGCTTCTTCACGAAGGTCTACAAAGCCTACCCCGTCAACCGCGAGAATCCCGGGCGCGGGCCCTACCAGACCCTGGTGCATATACTGAAAAACGGCGGTGCGGCCGGCGTGTTTCCCGAGGGCAGCCGCAGTGAGGGGCGCCTGATGGGCCCCTGGAAGCCCGGCGCCCTGCGCGCCGCGTTCACGGCCAAAGCCACCATTCTGCCGATTACGTTCGTGACGGCCGGCGAGTTCTGGCCCCGATCAAGCTGGCGCCCACGCTTTTTCCGCAAGCATCACATCAAGGTCCACGAGGCGCTGACCCATGAGCAATACATGGCACAAAAGCCAGCGGACGTACGAGACAAGGACTACCAGGAACAACTGGCAGAGCACATTCGCACCATCGTCAACCAGCCGATCCTTGACCGCCTGGGCGAGGGCGAGGCACGAATGCTCGCCGCGGAGGCCGCCGGCGACGGCGTGACCCGCGCCGAGCAGGCCCCCGAGCACACGCGCGAAGCACGCTACGCAGCTGCGCAAACCCGCCTGTCGGCGTGAGAGACGCCACTGTTTCATGGTTGGTCGTCCGAAAAGTCTGAACCACAGGTAAACACGGCGCAGCCGTCCAATCGAATTCAGTCGTGGTTCCGGCTTTACCCGGTTCTCTCCGGGGGCTCTGTGTTTTCTGTGCGAGATCGCTCTTCAGTCGTCGCGCTGGATTTTGCCTCTCGCAAAGTACGCAATAGCCGCGAAACCACGCCGAGCCCGCGCAGCGGGCCGAAGACCGAAGA
>JAIOJA010000037.1 GCA_019912315.1 Planctomycetota bacterium | reverse complement strand
ATGGCAAGCGCAGCGGGCGCAGTCGCGGCATCGGCGGGATTCAAGGCGGCAGCAGTTTCACGTTCCATGGCGTTCTCCAAAAGGGACGCCATCAAGCTAACATGGCCTGCGACACAACCGGACGCTGGTGGTCATGCAGTTTCATCCTTGAGATGCCCACGTCTCCGCAGTCGCGCCGCATTCGCCTTTTCCCACTTCAAAGCCTTGTGTCGCGCCCATGGCCCGGCAGGGACGTCCTTCACAACGCGCGCATAGTATCTGTCGGCCGGGCCGAAGTCGCCCGCGTCACGTGCCTCCTTGCTCCACTTTGCCGCTTGGCGATTTGCACGACCTGAGCCGCCAGTCGATGTTCGCCTACCTCCGCTGACACCCGTCTTAACCACTTTACCGGTGTTCTGGTCAACGATTTCGTAGCCATGTTGTGCCTTTGTCGACCGCGCGTTGTTACCATTGCAGCGGTTGTGCACCCAGACCCAGCCGGTTTCGGCGGTGCCGACGTGGTAGGTGTGCCAGTCGGCGACTTCGAAGTTATAGACGGTTACCGGGATTGCAAGGTGTTCGGTGCGGACGTTTGTGGCTGTGGCGGTTTGGCCGCCTGCCAGTTGCAGGGTTTCGCCCGGGCGCAGTTCGTGCATGCCGACCCAGTCGCCCTGGTCCACGCTCCAGAACGGGTGGCCTGGCGTACCCGTGATGGTTGTCTCGTTGCCGAGGGAGCCGGTGGTGTAGCTCAGGTGGGTCAGGGTGTCCGTCGTGTTCACGAACAGCGTGACGACCGGTTTAAAGCCCTCTTCGCCGCTCTCCTCGTCGCGGGACCATACAAGGTCGCCGACTTCGATCTCTTCAATGTTCTTGGCGCATATGCCGCCGTCCTCATCCTGCACGGCGATCTCGGTACCCTCGACGAAGCAGATCACGTGGCCGGTGGCCATGCGTCCGCCGATGAAGCCGATTCCGTGGCCCGTGAGGGTCAGGACAGCGGTCTTGTAGTCGCCCGTCGCGATCGCGTAACCGCCATGGCCGAGATCGACCATGGTGAGGGCCCTGGAAAGGCCCCTGGCCCATCCGCAAGCGCCGCCCGTCAACGCCATCTGGGCGATGGAGGCCGACAAGTTGCCGACGATGCGCCCGCCAATGTAGTTGGCGCCACTGACGTCGACCCCCGCGTCAGCCCAGCGTTCGGTTACCCAGTTCCCGGCATACGGGGTAATCGAGTCAGCAACGCCGGCCGTGTAGCCTGCGCCGGTTGTTCCGACGTCTGCCAGGTAGTTGTCCCAGCCCTCGTCGTTGTAGCGGTTGACGTTGTACTTGACGTTGTCGGGGATGTTGCCGATGTCATTTACAATCGGCGGGGCCCAGCTTGGGCCAGGCATAGTCAGCTTGCGTACCTCGAACCAGCTCATCCCGGAGCGTGCCGTTTCGCCAGCCTCGCTGCTCAAGCCGTCCGGGTCATAGAGCGACGCCGGGCTGTTGCCCGCGTAGGCCGCGAGGTTCCAGGACGGCGATGCGATCGGGTCCGGGCTGGTGAAGCGCATCAGCACCGGGTCGAGGTGCCGGTGCAGCGTGTAGTGCTTGCCCGCGAAGTTCTTGCCGGATTGGCGCAGCTTGGTGACGGGTGTGCCGTTGTCGCTGCGGATCGCGTTTGGCAGGCCCTGCTGTTGTCTTGTAGACCGCTTTTGCCGTTGGCTTTGAAGCGGGCGATCCACTTGCTGCCGGTCTTGCGGCTGATGCCGTACACGGCGCAGAGCCCGGCCACAGAGCCTCTACGGGTCAGCCAGTCATTGATGAAGTTGAGTCTCTCGGACATGGGACAGGTCACTTTCCAGGGCATCGGCCACCTCCAGCCGACTACCCTACCTGTCACCCATGTGCCCGGTTTAGCGTGTCACCTATGTGCCCGGTTAGTACCCTTCGCAGTTGCAGTTCTCCATTTTCCCCGTGTACTCCGTGGTAAACACAGGAGGTCACATGCCGACCATCTTCAGCAAGATCATTGCGGGTGAGATTCCCTGCCACAAGGTCTGGGAAGACGACGCGCACTTTGCGTTCCTGGACATCAACCCCTGGGTCGAAGGGCACACGCTTGTGATCCCCAAGGCCGAGCACGACTACCTGTTCGACATGGACGACGACTCGTACACAGCACTGCATCTTGCGGCGAAGACGGTCGCGAACCTGCTGAAAGACAAGCTGGGCTGTGCGCGTGTATGCACGACGGTGATCGGCTACGAAGTCCCCCACGTGCACATTCACCTGCTGCCGACCAACCAGATGAGCGACTTCGCCAAGCCCGGCACGTTCGGCATGAAGGAAAAGCCGGATCTTGTGGCCCTTGCCAAACGCATCACCTCATAGGACGCCATGCCTCCCAACCCCGCAAATCAGCGCGCGGACGTGTACCTGCGCAATTCAATCAAGCGCCTCAGCAAGCACCTTGATGCCGCCATCGCCGAGTTGCCCGGCGCACCGGGCGTACACGCCGTGCGCGTGTCAGCCCGGCGCCTGCGCTCGGTGCTACGTCAGTTCGAAGATCATTTGCCGCCTGGTATGCGGCGAACGCAGGAACGGCTGCGCGATCTCGCCGCCGGGTTCTCCGCGTTGCGCGACCTGGACGTGCTGCTGGGCAACCTGGAACGCTGGAGCAAGAAGCTTGAAGCCGAGACCCTCGCGCCCCTAGTCGCCCGCCTCGTGGGCAGACGCGAGTCGCTGGTGACGAAGGCCGGGAAGGCCCTGAAGCAATGGCAAACGTCCGGCGGACGTGAGGAGCTTGAGCATCTGACCAGGCCTGGCAACTGGCCTGAAGCCGCGCAGGTTACCATGGGTGAGATCGCACCGGAGATAGTCCACCGTGCGTACGAGGGGTTCGCCAGGGCCGTGCGGCGCGCGCGCCGGAAGGCGACCCTGAAGCGTTACCACAAGCTGCGCATTCGCGGCAAGCGTCTGCGCTATGTTCTGACCGCGCTGCCGGGTCTGTTCGACAGTCAGGCCACGCCCGTGCTGAAGGGTCTGGTCGCGGTGCAGGACGCATTCGGCGAATACCTGGACGCAAACAACGCCGCGCAGGTGTTGGGAGGCGAGAAGCGGCGCCGAGGGCTGAAGCCCGAAACGCGGGGTGCCATCGACAAGCTGATCGAACGCTGCAACCGGCACTCGGACAAACACCTGAAGAAAATGCCGGGCCTGCTGGAAAGGCTGGACCCCCAGCAGTGGGAGGGATTCATGGCCAGCGTCCGCGGAGGATCAGTGTGATTCTGTACATCGTGCGACACGCCATCGCCTTCGAGCGCGACGCGGGCAAGTGGCCTGACGACAGCCGGCGCCTGCTAACCGACAAGGGCGAAGCCAAGTTCCGCAAAGTCGCGCGTATCTTGCGCAGGATGGAACTGAAGGTGGACACCTGCCTCAGCAGTCCCTACGCGCGTGCGTGGCAGACGGGCGAGATTCTGCACGAAGAAGCCGACTGGCCCTCGCCCGTCGCGCTCCCACCATTGCAGCCTGACGGCACACCGACGGGCGTCGTGAAAGCGCTCGGCAAATACAAGGGGGCTGCGCTGGCGCTGATCGGGCACGAACCCGGCCTGTCGCAGCTTCTCGCGCACCTGCTGGTCGGCGACGCCGCTGACGCAATCGGCAGCATGAAGAAGGGTGCCATCGCCTGCCTTGAATTCGACAACCGCCCCGCCTCCGGCAAGGGCCGCCTGCTCTGGCTCGCGACGCCGAAGATTCTGCTGCAACAGACCTGAAGTGCTGGCCCCGCAACACTTGAAGCTTGCAGGGTTTTACCCAATTTGCCGACAAAAACCGCGCTACTTTGTCGGCCCCGGTCGGTTAAACCATAACAAGAGGTGGTTATCCTTAAACGTTCGCGACGGGGTACGTCATGATTGACCAAAGTGGATTCAACTCACGCCGGGACTTCCTCCGGGCCGGGGCTCTGGCGCTTGCATCGGGAGTGGTGCTTTCGCAGGCGCGATTATTCGCCCAGGAAACGGAGAACAAGCCCGGGTCAAAGCCCGACAAGGGCGCTTCCGCGAAGAGAGTCGTGCTGGTTTATGCCAACGGGGGCCCCAGTCAGTTTGAGACATTCGACCCCAAACCCGGGCAGAAGACAGGCGCACCGTTCAAGGTCCTCAAGACGGACGTCCCCGGCTTCACGCCGGTTGAACACTTACCCGAGATCGCAAAGCTCGCCGGGCATTTCTGCCTGATCCGAAACCTGCGATCGAACACGGTCGATCACTCCCATGCGCGCCACTTGATGCACACGGGCTGGCTCAGCAACCCCACCATCGTTCGTCCCGGGCTGGGCAACATCGTCTATCACCAGATGGGGGACCTTGAGTTCGACCTACCCGGTTTCGTGAAGCTCGGCGGTGACGTGGCCCCGGGAGGCTTCCTGGGCAGCGGCTACAGCTCGTTCGCCGTTCAGAAAGCAGGCGAACAGGTCAAGAATCTCGAGTACGCCGACGGCGTGGACAAGGATCGCCTGGATCGCCGAATGAAAATCGTGCGCGAGATGGATGATGACTTCGGCAAAGCAAGAGACGACGAAGCCGTGAAATCCCGGCAGGCCGCGCTCGACAAGGCCAGGCGTCTCATGAACAGCCCTCTGCGTGACCGGTTCCTTCTCGATGATGAGAGTGCAGACGTCTGGAAGTCCTACGGCGAAAGTGAGTTCGCCAAACAGTGCGTCGTTGCTCGACGCCTGCTGGAAGCCGGTGTCAAGGCAATCGAAATTCAACAGGACGGCTGGGATACGCACGACGATGCCTTCAACCGCAACACCAGCAACTGCAAGAACCTCGACCAGCCCTTCGGCGCGTTCATTCGCGACCTCAAGCAAAGAGGCATGCTTGACTCGACACTTGTGCTGTTCTACGGGGACTTTGGCAGATCACCCAAACTGACTTCCACGAACGGGCGCGGGCATAGTGCGGCGAACTTCTGCGCACTGTTGGCCGGCGGCGGTGTGAAGGGAGGCCAGGTGATCGGCGAGACTAACGAGGACGGCACCAGCCTGGTCACCGATTCGCACAACCCGCGCGACCTGTTCGCGACCATCGGCCATTTGTGCGGGTGGCAGACCCAGGAAACATTTATGGCGGGCAAGCGACCGACATACCTGGTGGACCCGGAAGCCCTCCCGATCAAGGCGGTCTACAGCTAGAGCGTGCAAGAATAGCACCCGGCCACACGCACAACAGCTTGACCGGAGCAGCCTGCGACAGTAGCGAACATGCATGGCTGACGAATCCAGGCGCAACATCGGGCTGCTCGGCGCGACGTTAATCGGCGTAGGCGCGATCGTCGGCGGTGGTGTGCTCGCGCTGGCGGGCACGGCCTTTGCCAGCGCCGGGCCCGCCGCGATTGTCGCGTTTGCCCTCAATGGTGTGATCGCCTTTGCCACGGCGCGCAGCTTCGCCGGCATGGCGCGCGCGTTTCCGCAGTCCGGTGGCTCATACAACTTCGCCAAGATGGTGCTGTCCGTGCGCTTCGCCTTCGCGGTCGGCTGGGTCGTCTGGTTCGCGAGCATCGTGGCGGCCGTGCTCTACGCGCTTGGTTTCGCCGTCTACGCGGTGCTGGTGATCAAGGAGATTTATTCCGCGACGGGGCATGACCTGCCGGGCTGGGTCGGGCACCGCGCGACGGTAGTTGTGCTGGCCGGGCTTGCGACGGCCTTCTACAGCGTCAACCTGCTGCGCAAGTCCGGTGGCGGCGGCAACATCGAGACCGTCGGCAAGGTCATCATTTTCATCATGTTCATCGGGTTCGGCGCGTGGGCGCTACTCAGCGAGCCGTCTTCCGCCGCCATGCCGGAGACCTTCTTCTACGGTGCTGCCCCCGGGCTGATCGCGGCCATGGGCTTCAGCTTTATCGCGTTGCAGGGCTTTGACCTGATCGCCGCTGTCGGCGGCGAAGTGCGTGAGCCCCAGCGCAACATTCCGCGCGCGATGTACTACTCGCTTGTGATCGCGCTGCTGATCTACATGCCGCTGTTGTTTGTGGTGATGACGGCGGGCGTAACCGAGGGCTCAAGCATCGTCAGCATGAGTGAAGCGGAGCCCGACGCCGTCGTCGCCATCGCCGCGCGCAACATTGTCGGCGACTTCGGGTTCTGGATGATCGCGGTAGCGGCGCTGCTGGCAATGCTTAGTGCTTTGTCGGCCAACCTGTTCGCGGCTTCGCGCATCTCAGCCAGTATGGCGAAGGACCGCATGTTGCCCTGGGCCGTGGCAAAGCAGAGCGAGAAGCGCGGCATCCCGGTGGGCGGCGTGCTGGCAAGCGGCGGGCTGGTGCTGGCAGTGCTGCTGGTACTTGAAGAAGTTGCGGTTGCCGGCGCCGCGGCGAGCCTGATTTTCCTGCTGACATTCGCGCTGGTTCATTACATTTCGTTTCTTGCGCGGCGGCGCGGGGCCATCAAAGAGAAGGGCGCGTGGAAGTGGCTGCCCGTCGGCGGCGGGCTGGCCTGCATCGCGCTGGCGATTTTCCAGGGGGTGGTCGTGCCGGCCGCCGGCTTGATCACGGTAGTCTGGGTGGCAGTCGGCGCGGGAATTTACCTGACGCTGTTTTCGCACCGGGCCGAAGCCGTAGACGCCGGCGATATGGCGCGCAATCCGCTGCGAAGTGTCGCGCGCGGGGTGAACCCGCTGGTGCTGCTGCCAATCGCGAACCCGGACAGCGCGGCCGGGCTGGTCAGCATCGCGCACGCGCTGACGCCGCCGAACATCGGGCGCGTGCTGTTGCTGAGCGTCATCCGCAAGTCCGAAGGCGATCCGGCGGACGAGCTGAAGAAAACCCAGGCGGCGCTGGGGCAGACCCTGACGGCATCTTTCAGGCAGGACATGTACCCGGAAGCGCTGGCGACCGTAGCACCGGACCCCTGGAGTGAAATCGCCCGCGTCGCCCGCACCCGTGACTGCCGCAGCCTGCTGCTTGGCATGAGCAAACTGGACGAGCAATCCCCGACGGCCGGTCATCTCGAGAAGCTCATGAGCGACGTTGATTCAGACGTTGTCGTGCTGCGCGCGAAGTCAGAGTGGCAACTGGAGAACGCCAAGAAGATTCTCGTGCCGGTGGGAGGCAAGGGCTACCAGGACGAGTTGCGCGCGAGAATGCTGGGCAGCCTGTCCCGCACGGCCGAGCGTGAAGTGACCTACCTGCGCGTGCTGAACGGCAAGATTGATGACAACGACTACAAGCGCATCGAGAAAGAACTGAAACGCTTCGCGCAGGGCGAAGCGCCGGGATTCAACCGTGTCGTCCTCGTTCGCAGCGAAAACGCCATCGATGAAGTGATCCGGGAGTGCGAACAAAGCGACCTGACCATCATCGGCGTGCAAAGGTTGGGGCGCCGCAAGAAGCTGTTCGGCAACTTCGCCATGCAGGTAGTCCAGAAGACGACCAAAGCCCTGATGTTGATCAGCCGCCGCGGCTGACCTTCCTTACAGGAACTTCGCGAACGCGCCGTAGCCCTGGGCGTAGTGATCGCCGAAGAACTTCAGCGCCCGCGTGCGCGCGTCTTTGGCCTGCTTCGCCTTGCTGTCTTCCAGGTACAGTGCCAGCGCGTTCCTGTAGTGCAGGGCCAGCGCCATCACCTGCGGGTTGACCTCGCTGTCAAGAGAATCAAGCAGCGCCTGCGCGTCATCGTGGAGCTTTCGCGCCTTCTTGTCGTCGCCGCCGGACCTGGCCAGGTGCGCCGCGCAGGCCGCGTAGGCGAACTCCTGAGTGGGACGCACGGCGATGCGGTTGCGCTCGCCCACGAGCGCCTTCTCAAATTCGACCAGGCCGACTTTGCCGTCGCCTGCCAGGCCCTTGAAGTAGATTTCCCATATTCCGTCCTGCGGAATTCCCGTGCGGTCATTGCCGGCGTAGCGCTTCAGCAGTGATTTGAGCTGGTCCGTGTCGCCTACAAGCGCGGCGAAACGCGCCAGCGCAATGGCCTTGGCACTGGAGTCTTCGCCGATGGCGGGCGCGTATTCCAGGGGCGTCAGCCCGGACAACAACATGCTTTCCACCAGTTTGCCGCTGAAGCCGCGCTTCATTTGATCCGGCAGCACGGGGTAGGTGTCGTGCAGATCGCGCAGGCCTTCGCGCATGTTGCCAAGCTCAATGTTCAGCACGCTGTGCAGCGCCATCAACTGCTTGTAGCGCCCCCACTCGGCGCCGACGTCTTCATACAGGGCCAGCGTCGCGCGGCAGATGCGGCGGGCTTCGCGGCAGCGGTCGGCCCGGTGCAGGCTGACGACAAGGTTGATCGCAAGCGCCGCGTGGTCCTTGTCCATGGTGACGTCGGAAGCGGCCAGCGACTTCACGAAGACTTTGCGGCTGAGCTCGAGGGCACGGACCTGGTCCCCGAAGATGTGCTCATAGAATTCCTGCAGGCTGTCAAACTCGACGCTGAGCTGCGGGTCGTCGCACAGGCGCGAGACCTGCAAAGCGGCCTTGCGGACTTCCGTGGCGCGCTGCATGTCCATGTCCTGGAGCGCCTTGCGCAGGCTGTCCAGCAGCTCGCGGAACACGCTGCGGGTGCGCTTGTTGAGTATCGCGCGCAGGGCCTCGTAGCGTTCCAGGGCGTCGTTCAGTTCTCGCAGCACTTTCAGGTGGTGTTGACCCGTCAAGGCGCCGAGTTTCATCTTGGCGACCTGGTTCATGGCCTCGACCAGCTCCAGCAGGTTGCTGGCCATCTCGGACGTGCCCGCGCTGACGTCGGCCAGAAACGGCGTGCCTTCGCCGGTCATCAGCCAGGCTGGGTTTACGCCCAGCCCGTTAATGACCGCCGTGCAGAATTCGCCGGGGATCTTGGTGGATTTGAGGTAGCGGTTGACGGTGCTGACGAGGGTGTTGGTCTTGCGGGCGAGGTCAGACTGTGAGCGCGTTTTCACGAGCGTGCGCAGACGTTCGCGGACTTGCTCGTCGTATGTCTTGGTCGCCACTTGCTGAGACATGCCGTACTCCCGGGCCGCGCCCTGTGCCAATGCGCAATCAACTGACCTTGCTGTGCGAGTTCGCAGTATTGCACATAGGCCAAGTCGATGCCAAGCAAGAATTCGCGCTTTGGCGCGATTTCGTGCCAGCGCGGCGCAACCCCCTTGTGCAATGCCGCGAAGGCACTGGTCTCACGCCAAGACGCAAACACGCCAGGAATCGCACAACGTGCGAGTGTCTCTTGGCTACGTGGCGTCTTGGCGTGAGATTGCTTTTGCTTTGCTTGATGTGCCGCAGGGAGGCGTAATCGCGCAAATGGATGTGAAGGACAGGTTCAGCAGCGCAGCCGACGACTACGCGAAGTATCGGCCGGATTATCCGGCCGATGTCGTGCATGCTTGCGCCGACTACGCGGCTTTGCCGGCAGGCGCGGCGATTGTCGACATAGGCTGCGGCACCGGCATCAGCTCGCGCTTGTTTGCGCGGCACGGGTATGCGGTGACGGGTGTGGAGCCGAATGCGCCCATGCGGGCCAAGGCGATCGAGGCTGGGTCCGGGCCTGCCTATAAGGAAGGTGAAGCCGCGAAAACGGGTCTGGCGGATGGCTGCGCGGACATGATCACCTGTGCCCAGGCGCTGCACTGGTTCAATCTCGATGACTGCGTCGCCGAGTGGCAGCGAATCTTGAATCCGCAGGGTGCCTGCGCAGCCTTCTGGAATTACAGAGCAGATACAGGCTGGCAAGCCGAGTACGAGAGCTTGCTGCTTGAATGGTCGAGTGAATACGCCGACGTGCAGAAAGCCGTCGATGGCGGGCAGGACAACAGCGCGTGGGTGAAAGCCTCGCCCTTGTGCGGCGACGTGGCTGAGCGCGAGTTTCCCAACGCCCAGCGCATGGATTTCACCGCTCTGCTGGGGCGCGCCAACAGCAGCAGCTACGTGATCCACGGCGTGGCCGACAAGCCCCGCTTCGAGCGCGCCTTGAAAACCCTCTTCGACAGGCACCAGCAGGAGGGACACGTCAGCTTCTCCTACCGCACGTACGTCCTTTTGTGGCGATTTCCCGTGCGCTGAACAAGAACGGTTGGCCCCGCACTCGCACCGCATGACGGAACGGCGGCGACTGCGTTAAGGGCGTTTCAACGAACGACTGAGTTTCTTCGAAATAGGCGACGTGCTTGCTGTGTTGTATACGTACACAGTATCAGACGACCCGCGTGGGTCGCGTTTTGTTCACTCAACTGGAGTCACTATGCGCACCACCGCATTCATGGGAATGCTGCTGCTCGCACTGTGTGCCGCTCCTGTCCTCTTCGCCCAGGAAGATACCGCGGACGAAGCCAAGGAAAGCGCCGGCATTCAGTGGACCGAGGATTACAGCAAAGCCCTCGAAACGGCCAAGGCCGAGAAGAAGAACCTCTTCATCGAATTCACCGCCACTTGGTGAGGACCTTGCAAGCGCCTGGCACGGGATGTCTGGCCTGATGAAGAACTTGCAACCGTAGTCGCCAAGGATTACGTCCCGGTCATGATCTATGACCACAAGGACAAAGACACACTCAAGAAGTACGCCGTCCGCGCATTCCCCACCTTCGTGATCACGGACGCCGAAGGCACCGAGCTCATGCGGCAGGTCGGCGCTCCGTTCAGCACGCCCGAAGAAGCGCGCGAGTGGTTTCCCAAGGTCGCCACGGCACTGAAGAACGTCGCCGCCCTTGAGGAAAAGCACGCGAGCGACGCCGAAAACATCGACGTCGCTATTGAACTCGCCGAAACCTACACCACTCTCGGCAAGAGCGACAAGGCCGTCGAGATCTACAAGGCCCTCGCGCCCAAGATCAAGGAAGACGACAAGCGCTACGCGACCGTTCAACTTGCCTATGCCGACGGGCTGCTCGGCACCATTAGCAAGGAAAACCAGGACGAAGTCGGCAAGCAGATCAGCGGCATCTACGACAAGGTGCTGCCCGCGTTGATCAAGAGCGGCGAAGACCGCGCGATCGACCCGGCTGTCCTGAACGCACGCATCAAGATGATCGTGAACAAGGACAACAAGGCCGCGCGCACGCAGATGACCGACATGCTTGAGCCCTACGCCAAGCACGAGCGCATCCTTGAAATCAAGTACTGGGCGGCATTCTTCGCGGGCCAGGACGGCGACACCGATACCGCCAAGACTGAGTACGCGGCTATCGTCGAAGCCGGCGACGCCGAAAACCAGTGGGTGAAAAACGCCCAGTCGCAGCTCAAGAAGCTGGAAAAGGCCGACAACGAAGACAGCCAGAAGTAGCCAGTGTGCAGGCAGACGGCGCGCCTTCGGGCGCGCCGTTTTTGTTGGTGCAACTTCATCTACCCATCCGCGCGCGGGTGTGTAGGCTCCGAACGCTTACACAGGAACGCACCCATGCCCGATTTTGATGTCTACAAAGCCTCCCTTGAGTACCACCGTATGGGGCGCCCCGGCAAGACCGAGGTCGTCCCCACCAAGCCCACGCTGACGCAGCGCGATCTGTCATTGGCGTATTCGCCCGGCGTGGCCGAGCCGTGCCGCGAAATCGCGCGCAATGAGAATGACGCCTATCTGTACACCAACAAGGGCAACCTGGTCGCAGTGATCAGCAACGGCACGGCGATCCTCGGCATCGGCAACCTTGGCGCGCTGGCATCCAAGCCGGTCATGGAAGGCAAGGGGGTGCTGTTCAAGAAGTTCGCCGACATTGACGTGTTCGACATTGAGGTAAAGACCGAGAACATCGACGAGTTCTGCGACACCGTCGCGCTTCTTGAGCCCACATTCGGCGGCATCAACCTTGAAGACATCAAGGCGCCCGAGTGCTTTGAAATCGAAAAGCGCCTCAAAGAACGCATGAACATCCCCGTCTTCCATGACGACCAGCACGGCACCGCCATCATTTCCGGCGCCGCGTTGATCAACGCGCTGGAGTACGCGGGCAAGGACCCCAAGGACATCCGCATCGTCATCAACGGCGCCGGTGCCAGCGGCATCTCCTGCACGAACTTCGCGGTCAGCCTGGGCGTAAAGCCCGAGAACATCCTGATGTGCGACAGCAAAGGCGTGATCCACGACGAGCGCGAGGACCTGAACGCCACCAAGAAAATCTTCGCCCGAAAAACCACCGCCCGCACTCTCGAAGACGCGCTCGAAGGCGCTGACGTGTTTTACGGGCTCAGTGTCGCCGGCGCCCTGAAGCCCGAAGGGCTGAAGAAGATGGCCAAGAATCCGGTTGTCTTCGCCATGGCCAACCCGGACCCGGAAATCCAGCCCGAAGTCGCCCACGCCACACGCGACGACGTGATCATGGCCACCGGGCGCAGCGATTACCCGAACCAAGTCAACAACGTGTTGGGCTTCCCTTTCATTTTCCGGGGCGCGCTCGACACACGCAGCACCGCCATCAACGAAGACATGAAGATGGCCGCCGCCAAGGCGCTGGCTGAACTCGCCAAGGCCGAAGTGCCGGACAGCGTCAGCCGCGCCTACGGCGGCGCGAAGTTCAAATTCGGGCGAAACTACCTGATCCCCAAGCCGTTCGACCCGCGCGTGCTGTACTACGTTGCTCCGGCCGTCGCCAAGGCCGCGATGGAAACCGGCGTGGCGCGCGTCCAACTTGACGTGGACGAATACCGTGAGCGCCTGCGCCGCCGCACGGATCCGGGGCGCGCCGTCATGAGCGTCGCGATCCGTACGGCCAAAGAACTTCGCAAACGGCTCGCACTGCCCGACGGGTCGGACGCGCGCGTGCAAAGTGTCGCCCGGCAGATCATCCGCGACGGCGTGGCTACCCCTGTTCTTGTCGGCAACGAGAAAAACATTCGCGCGGGAATGAAAGGATTTGAGGACGACCAGTACGAACTGGTGGACCCGGCAAATCCGCCCGACAACGATCTGCTGGCCGTCCGCTGGAAGGAACGCGCCGGGCTGTTTGGCGCGGATTCCGGCATGGACAGCTACGCCCTGGCCGCGTTGATGACTGACCTTGGCATGGTGGACGGCATGTTGTCGGCGGCCGACCGCGTGTTCCGCGAGACCGTCCCCAACGTGCTGAAGTACGTAAGCAAGCGCAAGGCCACCAAGCGCGTGATCGGCATGCACATCATGGTGCTCAAGGAGCAGGTGGTGTTCTTTGCCGACACGACGCTGGTGGTGAACCCGACGGCCGATGAACTTGCTGATATCGCTCGCCTGTGCGCCGAGGCGGCAAACGCCCTCAGCATCACGCCGCGCGTTGCCTTCGTGAGCTTCAACAACTTCGGCGCCAGCACCCACCCGGACGCGGACAAAATGCGCGTGGCCACGGAGCTTTTCAAACAGCGCAACCCCGGTGTGGAGGCGATCGGCGAGATCCAGGCGGACATTGCCATCGCCCCGGACGAGTACCGCAACGTGGTAAGCGAAGAGCAGTGGGCCGAACCGGCGAACATCCTGGTGTTCCCGAACCTCGACGCCGCCAACGCCGCGTTTCGTCTTGTGCGCGTAACGGCTGGCGCGACGGCTTTGGGCCCGTTACTGCTGGGTCTGCGCAAGCCGGCCAACGTGATGCCGCGCGGCAGCACGGTGCAGGATGCCGTGGCCATGGCCGCCGTAACGCTGGCTATGCCGCAACTGTCATCGGAATCGGGGCTGTACCAGCGGGTTGAGCCTCGCGCCTGATGGGCGTGACCTTCGTGGCTGATTGCACTTAGTCCTGATCGTGAAGGCGGCGAATCGCCTGCCTGGCCGCGTCGGTCAGGGTTACGCGCTCAGGCTCATTCAGCCAGATGACCGGCTCCAGGTCGTGCATCGCAACCAAAGCGGTGGAAGTCGTTTCATCCCCGAAGCGCTCAAATAGTTCGTCGAAAGTCCAGGCACCGTTGCGCTCTGTGATCGCCGCCAGCACAAGCGAGACAGGCTCTTCCTCAAGTTCAGCCAACCGCCTGCTGCGGCGCATCGTCCGCCAGACTTCCACCGGCAGGTGAATCGGTGCCGTGAGTGCAGCGAGTATGAACGCCATCTCGCGGCGCGTCTGCTCTGGCCCCCACCACGCGAGACGCGCCTGTGACCGGGGCACGTCATTGAGTCGAGGTCGGATTGTCTGCGCGTTGATAAGTGGCTCTTCTGCAAGAAATCCGCCGCAGGCCCAATAGCCGACCAGCAGGATGAGCAGCCCGCCGAATCCGCCGTACCAGCCAAGAACGAACATCCCGGCCGCTGTAGCAAGCCCCGCAGCGACCAGCAGCCCCACGGACACCAGCAGCATCTCGCGGCGGCGTTCGTGCACGTGGTTCGCCAGCCACATGCGGGATTCTTCCAGATATAGCGGCGGGTTCATGACACCCAGCATGGGAAAACCAGGCTTATCGAGCGATTACAACTCACGCCGCCGATTCGAATCCCCTACCGTACAGGCCGCCCAAAGCTATTTTCTTGCGCAGTTGAAAGGACCGCCGTGGAAACAACTTCGCCGCCGTCTGAGGGAAATCTCAAACCGCTTATCGTCGCCGCCGCCGTCATCGCTGCCGCAGCGGTGATCTGGGGCTTCCGGATCGATGCACAGAACACGATCACCCAGCCTCAACTGTTCTGGGCGTTCCTGGTGTTCGGGCTTGTTGGCAGCCTGCTGGGCTGGCGGATCGCCATGCGCAACGACCCTGACCCCCTGCGAAACCTGATCGGGCTGGTTGGCTCGCTGGTCGCCTGGCGCGTCAGCTACTTTCCTTTCATGGTGGTCGCCGGCTGGAAAGCAAGTCTGGGTGAATGGCTGACCTTCAACACGCTGGAAGTCAGCATCGTGTATCCGACGTTTCTGTTGTTCATGTTTGCGCAACATGCGGGTGTGGGGTTTATAGGCGCGGCCGCAGTGGCATCACCGCGGACGCCGGCGCCCGCCAATGGTCGCCTGCTGTTCTTCCGCAAGCTGTTTCACAAGCCGCCGCGCAAGGCGCTGTGGGCGCTGGCGTGCGTCGCGCTTCCCGTCGCCTGCATGGTCAGCTTCAGCACGGGCGAGGATTTTCGGCTGCTTAACGACTCCCCGGCGCCGGACATGGCGGCGGTTGAAATCCATCAGCCGAAGCTCAACCCTTACGGCGTGATCATGACGGAGCACGAGCTTGCGCCTGCGCCCTGGGTGCTGGCGCTCAATGCCCGGTTGACCTACCCGCTGGTCCCGCACTCACCATGGGCCACCGCCATGGCTGGCACGCTGGAGCGCCTGACCCTGGACAACCCGCTGGCCAGCACACGCGACCGGATCGATGAGCACTACCAGGCCTGGATTGCGTCCCACGCGCGCATTCATGACCCGCTGACCGGGGCAACACCGTGAGCCGCGTGATTGTACTGGGCGGTCGCGGCTTCATGGGCGGACGGATCCTGCGCCTGCTGCCGAAGAATCTGACGGCACTCGCGGCGGGGCGCGGCAAAACGCGCGAGGGCTACATCCAGCTTGACGTGCATGAGCCGGACAAAAACGTGCTTGAGCCCGGCGATGTGCTGATCAACACGGTTGGGCCGTTCACCTACGCGCCCGGTGCGATCGTGCGCGCTTGCCTCGCGCGCGGAGCGCATTACGTGGACCTTGCGGAAACGCCGGCCTTCATGGGCGCGGTGCGGGAGATAACGCGCGGCGCGGATCAGCCCTCGGCGGTGATTACGGGCTGCTCGTCCGTTCCAGGGCTGATGGAAGTGTTCGCGCGGCAGTGGCGCGGGCGCCAGGACGTCGCGCGAGTTCGCGGGCAGTTGAGCATCGGCACGAACAACCCAAGCTCGGCGACACTGCTGTACAGTATGCTCGCGCCTGTCGGGCGTGATGGCTGGTTCAAGCGCACCTGGCTGCGAGCGCACGACGTGCTTGCGGCGCGACGCTACGGCGTCTACCCGAGCGGGCTGGAGGGCGGCGTGAACCTGGGTGACCGGGTGGTGCCGTGCGAATTCGGGTTCGGCTTCGATCGCCGGCCGTACACATCGCTGTTGCGACTGTTTGCGCCAGTCGTGGGCGTGATGCCGCGGACGCTGCTGCGATTGAGCGCCCGCCTGGGCAACCTGTTTGCGCCGCTGGCGCGACCGTTCGGGAGCAGAGTCGGCATCCTGTCCCTGGACGCGCTGAACGGGGGCGCGGACGTGGTGGACAGCCTTGAGATCCGCGCCAGTTCCAATGGTCTGGATGTGCCGGCCTGGCCAAGCGTGTGGGCGGCGGAGTTGCTGTGCGGACGAACCGACCTGCCCGCAAATTGCACATCACTTGCCGATCTCGTCAACCCGAGCGAGGCAATCACCAGGCTGATAAACGCTGGATACGAAGTGCTCAACAGACACGACAGTAATTAGTTACACAATCTCGGCCGGTTCTTTTGCGCTTGGCGAACGCACGTGGTATATTGCACATAACGCATATTTTGCACATGCGGACCGCGAACCGGGAGATAGCCATGTCTGAGCGCATTCGAGTTGTCCTGGCGGTGGATGAGGCGCTGCCCGAGCCCGTAAGAGTCGAACTGGATTCATCACTTGAAGCGGCCGGCTGGTTTTCCGCATCGGACGACTACACCTGCTGGGTTTGCAAAGCCAGGGGCTATGAATTCGACGAAGTCGAACGGCAGGTCCGCAAGATGCTTGAGTTCGCGGCTTTCAACGCGGGCATCGAGGGGCGGCTGACCTTCGCGCTCAAACTGGGCGAGAGTACGCCCAAGGTGTCGGCTTTGCGGGTGGGATCGGGTGGCTTGAAGACCAAGCCTGTGGCGCCGCGCGCCTTGAAGTCGGAGTTCAGCACGGAGCGCGTATCCGACGGCGGCATGTCGCATTTGCCGGCGCCCGCCAGCCTCCCGACGCAACTCAAGACGGCATTCTGATTCGCCGGCGGGGTCGTCGCATCCGGTAACAACCCAAACGGGGTCCTGTGTGGGGCCCACGGCGGCCCCGCCGGGCCATACCCCGCGCGTCTCTGACGTGTCAACCTATCTTGAACGGATCGCCCTCTTCGCCTGTCTCATCGAAGAAGCCCATGACCGTGTTGCTGTCCTCAAGTTCGACTGACTCGCGCGTGATGCTGATGATCAGCACGTCATCGACCGCCCGGTGCGCGGCGTGGGCGGCCTGGTAGATCAGCTCAGGTACGTTGTCGTCAAGCTTTGCGCGGTCAAGCACCTTGTGGACGCCTGGGTAGTCGAACTCTTCGCCGTCGTCCTGCAGGCACTCGATGATGCCGTCCGTGAACATCACGATGCGCCCCTCGGGCTCGAGGTTCGTGCGATGTACCTGGATGGCGTTGGCCCAGGTAGAGCTGCGTTTCAGCCCGAGCGCGACGCCCGCCGTCAGCACGTCTTCGCGGCGTCCGTCGGCGTACTGGAACACCGGGTGCGGCACACCACAGCGCGCGTGCTCCCAGTGTCCGCTGACAATATCAAGCACGCCGACCATCGCGGCAACGAACTTGCCCTGTGGAATGTCTTCCGCAAGTTCGTCGTTCGCGAAACGCAACCCCTCGCGGACGTCGCCATTCTTCAGCTTCATGCCGATGCTTATCACTTTGCGCGCCATGGACTGAATGACAGCGGCCTGGATGCCGTGGCCTGAAACGTCGCCGATCACGACACACAGCTCGCGCGGATTCAGCCAGAAGAAGTCATAAAAATCGCCGCCGATGAAGCCGCCACTGGGCTGGTAATTCACGTCAATGCGGATGCCCTGAGGGCTTGGCGGGCTGGCCAGCATGGTCACGAAGTTCTGGGCGGCGTCGGTCAGGTCTTCCGTGGTCGCGCGGACTTCGCGCTCGAGCTTCATGATCTGGCTGCGAAGCTCGTTGCGTTCGCGCTTGCGGGACTGTTTCTGGCGCGAGGTCTGGCGCAGCACGGTTTCCACCTGCACGCGCAGGTGATCCACATCCACGGGCTTCTTCAGAATGGCGAAAATGTCGCACTCGAAGGCGCTCAGGGCGCTGGACATATCATCCTTGTCCACGATCAGGATGACCGGCACCCGCGCCAGCTTGCGATTGCGCGTCAGCTCGTCGAGAAACTCCACGTAGTCGTCGCCAAGCTTCTGGTCACTGATCAGCAGGGCCGGGATGCGCATTGTGACGCTGCTGCGCGCGTCGGCGCTGCTTTCGACAGCCTCAACGCTGTGCCCGTCGAGCTTCAGGGCTTCGGAGATTTCTCCGCGTACTGTTTCGTCGCCTTCTATCAGCAGGATGTGCGGCATCTTGAGGTCTTGGTGTTCAGACTCTGGAGATACAGATGATTGTGGCGTCATCGTCGGCCCGCGCTTCCAGTTCGGCGTGATCAACGATTGTACTTATGAAGCTGTCACCGGTGGGAGTTTCCTTAATGGCCTTGGTGACGCCTTCCACATCAAACTGTTCCTTCTTTTCGTCGTCCATGAAGACTTCGATGATGCCGTCCGACATCACCAGTACGTGCTGCTCGGGCTCAATGATCGTGCCGTACTCGCCCACCGTGGTGTGCCAGTCCTCCTTGCGGGACAGCCCCAGGGGCCCGCCGGGCGTGACGATCGATTCCGATTCCCGTCCCCGTACAAGCAGCGGGTAGGGAACGCCGCAACGGACATGCTTCCAGGCGTGGGTTTCGGTATTCAGCACGCCGATCGCGACCGCGGCGAAACTGCCGGGGGGCAGGTCGTTCGTCAACTCGCGATTGGCAAACGCGATGGCCTTGTGCAGGTCGCCGTTTTCCTGGCGCAGGGCGAGGCTGACCAGCTTGCGCGCCATGGCCTGCAGGATGGCGCCTTGGATCCCGTGCCCCGAGATATCCCCAACCACGATCGCGAGACGGTCACGGTCAAGCCAGACAAAGTCATAAAAGTCGCCGCCGAGGCGCCCGTGTGGGCGGTACAGAACCTCCAGACGGTACCCGTCAACCTGCGGCGCCTTGGGCTGCATCCAGGTGAAGTGTCGCTCGGCCTCTGTCAGGTCTTCCTCATTGGCCTTCATTTCAATTTCGAGCCGGTCAATGCGGCTCATGAACATCTCTTTGCTCAGTTTGCGGCTGAACTTGTAGGCCTGGCTCAGGCGCGTGTGGGCGCCGATCTTGGCCAGCAGCAGGTCAAGCTTCAGGGGCTTGTGGACGAAATCCACGATGTCCCACCGGAACGTGCGGGTCAGCAACTCGGCGTCGGCGTCGGCGGCCATCATCATGATCGGTACTCGCGCCAGGGCGGCCTCGGAACGCAGCTCCTCAAGCAGTTGCAGCGCGGGCATATCGGGCAGAGAGATATCAAGCAGGATCAGGTCCGGGTCGTGGTCCTGGGCTTCCAGCAGTGTATTGCGGGCGGTGGCGGCTTCAACGACGCGGTGTCCGGCCTTCTCCAGGGCGGACTTCAACTCGGCTCGAACCGAGACGTCATCATCGGCAATCAGGACCAGAGACAATGGCCAACCCCGTTGTGCGTGTGAGCGACGGGCAAGGTTAGTCGATCCACACAGCCCGGACAAGACGTTGGGCCGAGCGCTCTGTGTCTTAACTTTGCCACATCCGTCAACGTCGAACGCGCTTGCATTCGTCAACGATCCGATTGAGACACCACCCACATGCCGCAAATACCTCAATAAAGCCCGCGTGGCAACGACCACCTTGCACACCAATGACTTGCGCCCGGCCCGGTTGCCGGGTCGGGCGCTCTCCATAGTGAGTGCGCATGTGCACTGTGCGCGGGTGCGGCTGTCTCGCCGCGTTTCAGACCTTGGTTCGAGCCCTGCCCGAACGGTGTGCCCGGTTACCGGGCCGGCCAATCGTATCGATCTCGGGGATCGTCTTCGGGTCGCCGGGGTTTACCCCGTTGACCCGTCAATACCAGTGTAGCAGTCGCGGCGAATTCCTTGCGCGAAAAAAACCACATATATTGACACGTCAAGTGCCCAGCCCATGAACGAGCAACGCCCGGGCAATCAGCCCGGGCGTTGCGGATGCATCGTGGTGCTACTCTTCGTCAGATGCCGGCACGGACTCGCCTTCGTCCGATGTCGCTTCGTCCGGCAGCTCGTGCGGCGTGTCGCTCATGGGGCCGCCTTCGCTGTCCAGGGCGGTCAGCCCGATCTTGCGCTCTTTCGGGTCGAGCTTGATCACGCGCACGGGAATCTTCTCGCCCACCTTGACCACCTCTTCGGGCTTGTCGCCCGCGGTCAGCTCACTGATATGCAGCAGACCTTCGAGCTCGTTGTCGAGCTCAACGAATACGCCGAAGTTCGTGATTTTGGTGATCGTGCCTTGCATGTCGGTGCCGACGGCGAAGCGCTCCGGGATTTCGTCTTCCCAGGGGTCGCTGCGCATCTGCTTCATGCCGAGCGCGATGCGGTGCTTGTCGGTGTCCACGGCCAGCACAACGCACTCAAGCTCGTCACCCTTCTTGACCATTTCGTTAGGGTGGCTGACCTTGCGGGTCCAGCTCATGTCGCTGACGTGAAGCAGACCGTCGATGCCGGGCTCGATCTCGATGAACGCGCCGTAAGTGGTCAGGTTGCGCACGACGCCCTTTACCTTGGCGCCGGGCTGGTAGCGGGCGCTGACCTTGTCCCAGGGGTTGTCTTCAAGCTGCTTCATGCCCAGCGAGATTTCCTGCTTTTCCTCGTTCACGCCCAGGATGATGATGTCCGCGTCATCGCCAAGCTGCACAACTTCGCGTGGGTCGTTGACGCGCTTGGTCCAGCTCATTTCAGACACGTGCACCAGGCCTTCGATGCCTTCTTCCAGGCGGCAGAACGCGCCGTAGGACATGATGTTGACCACCTTGCCCTTGTGACGTGAGCCGACCGGATAGCGCTCCGCGATGCCCTTCCAGGGGCTGTCGCTGAGCTGCTTCATGCCGAGCGCGATGCGCTCGCGGTCGCGGTCGACCTTGAGGACTTTCACTTTGACGGTTTCGTTGATCTTCACCACTTCGCTCGGGTGCTGGATGCGACCCCAGGTCATGTCCGTGATGTGCAGCAGGCCGTCGATGCCGCCAAGGTCAACGAACGCGCCGAAGTCGGCGATGTTCTTGACCACGCCTTCACGCACCTGGCCTTCCTCGATTTCGCTCAAGAGGGCGTCCTTCAGTCGTTCGCGGTTGCGTTCCTGCAACTTGCGTGCTGACACTACGATGTTTTCACGGGCCTGGTCAATCTTGATGATTTCGCATTCCAACTCGTCGCCGATGAACTCGTTGATGTCGCGCGTGCGGCGAATGCTGACCTGGCTGGCGGGCAGGAAGGCCGGCACGCCGATGTCGATCAGCAGACCGCCCTTGATCTTCTTGGCGACCTTGCCGCGCACGGTGTCGCCTTCGGAGTGCTTGGCGACAACCATTTCCCAGTTGATCTTGCGGTCTGCCTTGCGCTTGCTGAGTCCGATGAGCCCGTCGTCGTTTTCAAGCTCTTCGATCAGGACGGTGATTTCGTCGCCGACCTTGGGTTTTTCTTCGTCCTGGTTGAACTCGCGGGCGTCGATGATGCCGACGGTCTTCGCGCCGATATCGATGATCACGCGGTCCTTTTCCGCGGTGATCACGCGCCCCTTGACCAGCGAATCCTCGCTGAAGTGGCGTGCGCTGGGCACCAGGTCTTCGAGTGTGGGTTCTTTCCAGATGGTCGTGAGTTCAGCTTCGACCACTTCCGACTTGGGGCCGTAACGGCGCACAAGCGGGTTGATTGCACGTAATGCGGGCATGTAAGGGTCCTAGTTCCCGGCTTCGGGCGGACTGTGTATCCAGTCGCACGGCCGGGCTCTTTGAGGCTCTTCAGAGCGCCCGGACACACGCCCGGGAAACCGCTGCTGAAGGGGCGGGAAGTATAGAGATGGCGGATTTGCGTGCAATGGGGCGGGGCAATTTTGGATTTTAGATTTCGGATTGGCCCTGATCAGGTGCGTCCACCAGCCAGTGTAAGCCCCATCCACGCCAGGAACAGACCACCGGCGACGCTGGCACCGATGTTGAGCAAGGCCTTGCCGGGGCTGAGCGTGAGTGTCTGGTTGGCGAAGGTGCTGAAAGTAGTCAGGCTGCCGCAGACGCCGACCAGCAGCAGCAGTTGCAACTCGGCCCCCCATTTCACGCCGTCGCGGCCAAGCAGCCCGATGCCTATGCCGATGGCAAAACAGCCGACGAAATTCGCAACAAGCGTTGCCCACGGAAACGCGGTGGCGAACCTTGGCGCGAAGCGCTCCAGAGACAGTGAAATACCATAGCGCACCGACGCACCGAACGCGCCGCCCAGACAGACCAGTGCCAGTTGTTTCACGTCAGCCCCTTTGCGAATGCCTGCGCCGACTCTAACTTTGAATCCCACATGAATGACAGCCCGCAATCCCCGCTCATTGACCTGCACAGCCACTCCACCTGTTCGGACGGATCGTTCGCGCCGGCGCGACTGATTCAGGAAGCCGCGACGCGCGGCGTGAATACGCTGGCGCTGACCGACCACGACACGACGGCCGGGCTGGACGAGGCCGAGGCGGCGGCACTGGAACATGGCGTAGACTTCGTGCCGGGCGTCGAAATCACCTGTGAGGTCGCCGGCACGGAGGTACACCTGCTGGGGCTGGGAATCGACCGCACGCAAAGGACCTTGCGGGAGCTTTGCGAAGACGTTCAGGAGCGTCGCCGCAGGCGGTTCTTTCAGATGATTGAAAAACTGCGCGCCCACGGGGTGCCGCTGAGCTCTGACGACGTCAAAGACGGCGTTTCGCTCGCGCGCCCCTATCTTGCGCGTATGCTGGTGCAGCAGGGCAAAGTCGGCAGCTACCAGGAAGCCTTTCAGCGCTATCTGAAGAAGGGCTGCCCCGGATACATCGAGCACTCGCGCATCCCCATCAAGCGCGCCATTGACGCCATCCAGGCCGCCGGCGGCGTCGCGGTGCTGGCCCACCCGGGGCTATACAAGAACGGCGACGAGTGCGTGTTTGAGGCCACCCGACAGGGGCTCGACGGCATCGAGTGCTTCCACAGCGACCACAGCCACAACACCGCCGGGCATTACGTATCGCTGGCGCGGAAGCTGAAGCTGCTGGTAAGCGGCGGCGCGGATTTCCATGGCCCGGACCACGCCCGCAGCAAGTTCTTCGGACAGAAGGGCTGCCCGCCGGCCGAGTTCGAGCGCATGCAGGAAGCCATCGCCGCACGCAGCTAGAGCCCCGGCTGAAAGGCCGGGGGCGACGCGAAGCGTCGAACCACCTTAGTTGAGTTTGCCCAACTAACCGGCTAAGTTCGCAACCGAGCCTTGGCCAGGAGCAATCGTGCAGGACAGCGTGGACATCGTAATCGTAGGCGGCGGGTGCATCGGTGCGTCTGTGGCGTACCACCTGGCGAAGCGCGGTGCGAAGCCGCTGCTGCTGGAGCGCAACCAGTTTCTTGGCGAAGAAAGCACCAGCAAATCCGCAGGCGGGATTCGCGCCCAGTTCAGCACGGAAATCAATGCACGTCTAAGCCTGTTGTCGATTCAGGCCTTCGAGCGCTGGGATGAAGAGATTGGCGAGCCCCTGCAATTCTGGCAGTGGGGTTACTGCTTCCTGCTGACCAGTGACGAGCTCGTGGCCAACTTCAAGAAGTCGTTCGAGATGTGGCAGCGCATCGGCATGAAGCCCGAGTGGTGGACACCCGAGCAGACGGCCGAGCACCTGCCGTATATCAGCATGGAAGGTGTGCAGGGCGCGACCTTCCATGCTCGCGACGGCTTCGGTGACCCGAGCGACATTACACAGGGGTATGAGAAGGCCGCGCGCAGGCACGGCGCGGCGATCGAGACCGGCGTTGAAGTCACCGGCATCAAGCTGGATGAAGGCAACCGCAAAGTCGTCGGCGTCGAAACGAACAAGGGTGCGATTGGCTGCGACAACGTCGTGCTGTGTACCGGCGCCTGGACTCGCAAGCTTGGCGCGCAGGTCGGTGTGGACGTGCCCATCGACCCGATTCGCCGCCAGATCATCGTGACGGACAAGTTTGACGACATAACAGACCCGTTCCCGATGACTGTTGACCTGTCAACAACGCTGTATTTCCACCGCGAGTCCGGCGGCATCCTGATCGGCATGAGCGACCACAACGTCGGCCCCGGTTTCGACCAGACCTTCGACGAAGACTTCGGCGACCGGATGCTGATGGCCGCCATGGAGCGCGCGCCGGTGCTTGAGAACGCATCGCCCAAACACAAGTGGGCCGGGCTGTACGAAGTCACGCCGGACCACCACCCGGTGATCGACAAACTCGGGCACGTGAAGGGCGCGTACGTCTGCGCCGGCTTCAGCGGGCACGGCCTGATGCACTCCCCGGCCGCCGGCATCGTCACAAGTGAGCTGGTCCTCGACGGCAAGGCCAGCACGGTCGACATCACGCCACTCGAGCTAAGCCGCTTCAGTGACCCCAGCCGCCTCCACAACGAAGCCAACGTAATCTGAGCGACAGGCTGTTCTGCAGTCTTACCAACCGTTCCGGACTTCACCCGAATATGGAAAAGCTCTATACGCCGTTGCTGCTGATCGGCAGCAACCTGTTCATGACGTATGCCTGGTATGGGCACATCAAGGACCAGAAGACTACTGCGCTCTGGATCGTGATTCTCAGCAGTTGGATGATAGCGCTGCCGGAGTACGCCTTGCAGGTGCCGGGCAACCGCCTGGGCGCGAAGGTCTATACGCTGGGGCAGCTCAAGGTGATGCAGGAAGTGATCACCATGACCATCTTCGCCGGCTTCGCGATCTTCTACATGAAGGTGCCGCTGAAACTGGATTACTTTTGGGCGGCCCTGTGCCTGGTCGCCGCGGCCTTCTTTGTCTTCCGTGGGTCAGTGGCGCAGGTAGCGTCCTAGGACGTAATGACTTTCTCGAGCAAATCGAGTGTCACGCGCACGCTGCGTTCGTGCTCGGGGGCGGACTGGCCGTCGTCGGGGATGCCCATGTGGATGTACTCGATACTGCTGCCGTTGCCGTCCGGCGCGATGTTTACGACGATGACTTCGTCCAGCGGGTTCATGCCCTCGCCGTTGTAGCCGACGTCGGCGTCCCAGTGCAGCGTGTGGATCAGCTTCCTGCCCGGCTCAATCACCAGGTACATGCCGCGCATGCCCCAGCGCGTGTCGCCGGCGTCCATGCTGATGTTGAAGGTTCCGTTGAGGTGAAGTTGCCGCTCGACCTGCACGTCCCTGGCGCCCGGGCCCCATATCCACTGCTTCAGCAGGTCAGGGTCCGTGAAACCGGCCCACAGACGGTCCGCCGAGACGGGGTACTTCCGCTCGATGGTGTACTTTGTGAGTTTCACGGTTATCCCAGCAGCCCGTACTTCTTGCCGAGCTTTTCAAAGGCTTCGATCACGCGGGCGATGTCGCTCTCCGTGTGAATGGCCATGAAGCTCGCGCGCACGCCGCTCTGGCCCTGAGGCACGCCCGGCGTGATGACCGGGTTGGTGTAGACACCCATTTCAAGCAGCTCTTTCCAGAACTGGAAAGCTTCAATGTCTTCGCCGACCTTGACGTACACAATCGGCGTCGGCTGGTCTTCGACCGGGTAGCCGATACGGCGAAACTCGCCACGCACTTTCTGGATCACGCTGCGCAGGTTTTCCAGGTGCTCGGGCTCGCTGCGGATCATGTCCAGCGCCGTGCTGACGGCCGCCACGCTGCCCGGCGTCATGCTGGCGGCGAAGATCAACTGGCGGGCGTGGTGCTTGACGTAATTGATTACGCGTTCTTCACCGGCGATGAAGCCGCCAAGCCCGGCGAAGGATTTACTGAACGTCCCCATCACCACGTCGACGTCTTTGTCCAGCCCGTAATGCTCCGCGGTGCCGCGGCCTGTCTTGCCGACCACACCGACACCGTGGGCGTCGTCCACGAAGATGCGCAGCCCGTACTTCTTCTTGAGTTCAACCATCTGGGGCAGCTTCGAAATCGTGCCCTTCATGCTGAAAACGCCGTCCGTGACCAGCAGCTTGCCCGCTTCCGGCGGCGAATTTTCCAAAATCCGCGCCAGGTCATCCATGTCGTCGTGCTTGAACTTCTTGGTTTCCGCGAACGTGAGCTGCGTCGCGTCCATGATGCACGAGTGGTTCTCGCGGTCGCTGTAAATGATGTCGCGGCGGCCGGCCAGCACGCTGATGGCGCCCATGTTGGTGGTGTAGCCGGTGGTGAAGCACAGGGCCTTGGGCTTTTGCATGTAATCGGCGAGCTTTTCCTCAAGCTCGACGTGAATCACATAGGTGCCGTTGGCGTAGCGGCTGCCGCTGCACGAAGTGCCGTATTCCTGGGTGGCTTTGACGGCGGATTCCACTACGCGGGGGTGGCGGGTAAGCCCCAGATAGTTGTTGGAGCCCGCCATGACCACTTCACGCCCCTCAATGACAACGCGCGAGCCGTGGTTCCCCTCTATCGTTTTGAAGAAGGGGTACAGCCCCGCCGCCTTCACTTCGAGGTCGCGGGTGAATTCGAAACACTTGGCGAAGACGTCCACTGAGTTATTCCGACCTGTCTCGATAGACCCAAGCCAACATGGCAGGTCAACATTGGCTCAAAGATAGCCCAAAATTGCCGGCGCCCATGACGCCGTGCGCAAGGCCGGAACAGACTAGTCCGGGCCCCACGTTAGTCAAGCGAACCGCCCTAGCCCTTCGCGGCCGCCACAACTTTCTTCGCGGCGTCCGTCAAGTCCGTTGCCGACTGGATTTTCAGCCCGCTTTCGTCCAGCAGCTTGCGACCCTTCTCGACGTTCGTCCCCTCCAGGCGCACCACCACCGGCACCTTCAGGTCGACTTCCCTGGCCGCCGCGATCACACCCTGCGCGATGACGTCGCACTTCATGATGCCGCCGAAAATATTTACCAGAACGGCCTTCACGTTTTCGTCGCCCAGGATCAGTTTGAACGCCGCGGTCACGCGTTCTGCGTTGGCGCCGCCGCCGACATCAAGGAAGTTGGCCGGGTCGCCGCCGTGCAGCTTGATGATATCCATGGTGGACATCGCAAGCCCGGCGCCGTTGACCATGCAGCCGATGGTGCCGTCAAGCTTGATGTAGCTGAGGTCGTACTTCTTGGCCTCGGTTTCCTCGGGCACTTCCTCGGTGACGTCGCGATACGCCTCAATGTCCGCGTGCCGGAACATGGCGTTGTCGTCGAAGGTCATTTTGGCGTCGAGGGCGATGACCTTGCCGTCTTTTGTGGTGACCAGCGGGTTGATTTCAACCAGCGTGGAATCCTCTTCAACGAAACACCTGGCCACGCCAAGAATCAGTGCGGCCGCGCGATTTACCAGCTTCGGCGGAATGCCGATCGCCAGCGCCAGCCTGCGCGCCTGGAAGCCGTGCATGCCTTCGGCCGGGTCGAAAAACTCCTTCCTGATCTTGCCCGGCGTTTTTGAGGCGACTTCTTCAATGTCCATGCCGCCCTCATAGCTGCCCATGATGCAGACGGTGGCCGTCTCACGGTCAAGCACAGCGGCCAGGTAGTACTCGTGGTCGATGTTGCAGCCAGCCTCGATCAGCAACTGGTTTACTTTCTTGCCTTCGGGGCCGGTCTGGTGCGTGACTAGCTGCATACCCAGGATTGCCTCGGCGTGCTTGCGCACTTCCTCAATGCCCTTGGCGAGCTTCACGCCGCCGCCTTTGCCGCGCCCGCCGGCGTGAATTTGCGCCTTCACGACCCACACTTCGCCGCCGATATCACGTGCGACGTCTACGGCCTCATTCACGCTGTAAGCAACGCGCCCCTCAAGCAGCGGGGTTTTGTAGCGGCGCAGCACTTCCTTGGCCTGGTATTCGTGAATCTTCATTTCTTGGCATCTCCGATGGGCGGCGGCATTGTGCGGACGAGGGTACCCGGTCGCAAGGCACTATCCCCCGACGATTTTCCTACCGCCCCCGACCGTGGTCCTTCACATCGCCCTTCAGCTTGGCGGCTTTGATCTTCAGGCGGTCAGCGACTTTCTCCGGCACGAAGCGCGAGATGTCACCATCCAGGGCCGCGGCCTCGCGAATCAGCCGGGACGAGATGTAGCTTTCCTCGAGGCTGGCGCACACGAACACGGTCTCGATATCCGGCGCGAAAGTGCGGTTGGCATAGGCCATCTGCACTTCGTTTTCGTAGTCACTGAAGGTGCGAAGCCCGCGCAGGATTACCTGGCTGCCAAGCCCGCGAACGTAGTCAACGATCATACCCGTAAACGACTCGACACGCACGTTGGGCAGGTCTGATGTGGTCTCGCGCAGCATTTCGATGCGCTCGTCGACACTGAACAGCGGCTGCTTGCTGATGTTGATCGCGCAGGCGACCACCAGCTCCTCGAACAGGTGCGAACCTCGCTGGATCACGTCCAGGTGCCCGTTGCTGACGGGGTCAAAGGTTCCGGGATAGACGGCGAGCCTGTGCGGCATGTGCGCCTCGGGGTTGAGTGTATGCGAACACACTAGCATACGCGGAAGTGCGGAACAGTCCTGTCCGGGCGCGCGTTTACGCCTTGGATCACGACGCTATGCTTGGTCGAAAGCAAACCGTGGAGGCCGCATGTCTCTGTACGAACTTGATGTGAAAACGCTCGAAGGTGAGCCGGGTAACCTGTCGCAGTACGCCGGCAAAGTCAGCCTGGTGGTGAATGTCGCCAGCGAGTGAGGGCTTACGCCCCAGTACTCCGGTCTGGAGTCGCTTCACAAGCAGCTTTCGCCGCGCGGCTTCAACGTGCTCGGGTTTCCGTGCAACCAGTTCGGCAGGCAGGAACCCGGTACGCCCGCCGAGATACGCGAATTCTGCACGAGCAAGTTCAACGTGACCTTCCCGCTGTTTGAAAAGGTCGAGGTAAAGGGCGACGACAAGCACCCCGTTTACCAGTACCTGACGTCCGAGCACGACGAGCCGGACTGGAACTTCGCCAAGTTCCTGGTCGGCAAGGACGGCAAGGTGATCAAACGCTACGCGCCGCCCACCAAGCCGGACGACGCCCAACTGCTTGGCGACATCGACGACGCGCTCAGTGCTTGAATTGCCTGCGGTGCGTCATCGACTCACTGTCGGCGTCCGCGAATCGCAGGTGGGCGCGGATGTCGTCAGGCTCGGCGTAGTCGATGCCGACGCGCGGGCCCGCGATGAGTCTTCTTGCGGGCGTGCCTTCAAGCAGTTGCAGCCCACCGGTGCGAAACAGCGCGTGTCCGGACCAGTCTGTTGACAGGTCAAGCGCCTGCCCGACCTTGCCGGGTCCGGTTAGCAGCGCGGGGCCGGTTTTCCCGCTTCGACGCCGGCAAATGGTCGCCAGCCCGGCCACAGTCTCAGCACTGCGAATCAGTACGGCGGTGCCATCACCGCGCCCCGTGACAACGTTCAGCATGTTGTGGATGCCGTAGCACAGGTAGACGTATGCGTGACCGCCCTCGCCCCACATGGGCGCGTTGCGGGGCGTGTGTCCCATGCGGGTGTGCGCGGCCGTATCGGAAGGACCGCAGTAGGCCTCAACTTCCGTGACGCGCAGGATCACGTCGCCGCGTTTCAGGTGCCGCCCCACCAGGTCCCGAGCGACCGCCTGTACGTCTCTGAAGTACCAATCCTGAGGCAGCAGTTTCACGCCTGTTGTGCTCCGCCCTGGCCGCGAAACAGGAAACGGACGCGCGATCGGCGCGTCCGTTTCCTGTTGGTGGACGTGGAGGGACTCGAACCCCCGACCCTCTGCGTGTAAAGCAGATGCTCTAACCAATTGAGCTACACGTCCCTGCACGCAAAGATAGCGCAAAGCAATTTCCATACAACGGGCGGAATTTCGGCGCTATCCGCTCTGTTGGCGTTGTGCAACAACGTATAACCCGCAATCAAACGCCCGGATGGATGCCCGCATGAGGCCAATTGCCGCACTGCTTCTCGCCTGCATGGCGTTGCTGACCGCCGCCTGCGGGGGCGGGGACGCCGAAGGCGGGCCTCCAAAAGCCCGCGCGTTCCCCGTACAAACGGAAACCATTACCGGGCGCGAAGTTGAGTATGTCGTCAGCGCCGTGGGCTCGGTCGAAGCCTTCGAAGAAGTGCTGATCACCGCCCAGGTAGCCGGCGTTGTCGAAAAAATCAACTTTCGGGAAGGACAGGAGGTCACCACCGACTCCGTGCTGGCCGAGATCGAGCCAAAGCGCTTTCAGTTCGCCTTTGATGCCGCCAAGGCCGCTCACGACCGGGCAGTCGCCGAATTGAAAGAAGCGCGCGACGGCTTGAAACGCCGCGAAAACCCGGGCGAGCGCCCGGGCATCTTCTCCAAGGAAGAAGTTGAAGCATGGCGTACCAAAGTCGCCGTCGCCGAGGCCAACGAACGTGAAAAGGCGGCGGACCTTTCGCAGGCCGACCTCGACCTGAAGAACGCAACCCCAACGCCGCCCATGAACGGCATTGTCCAGGCGCGCCTGGTACAGACGGGACAGTGGGTGCAACCGGGCACCATCATCGCCCGCCTGCTGCGGCGCGACCCGATGCTGCTGAAATTCACGGTGCCGGAGGACGCCGCCGCCGGCATGACCAACGGCATGTCCGCCAGATTCACCGTACGCGGCGAGGGCACCGAGTACGAAGCCGGTATCATCCACGTGGGCGCCTCCGCGGACGCCACCACGCGCATGGTCAACGTAACGGCGGAGGTCACGGCCGAGTCCGCGCCGGACCTGACGCCCGGGACATTCGCGGTCATCAGGGTGCCGGTCGGCTCGAACCCCAACGCCGCCACCGTGCCGGAAACCGCCGTGCGCGCGAGTGAAAAGGGAATGCTCGTGTTCGTCGTGAAGGACGGCAAAGCTGTAGAGCGCGTAATCGAGATCGGCTTGCGCACACTGGATGGACGCATCGAAGTCCGCAAAGGTCTGGCGCCGGGTGAGGAAGTGGTCATTCGCGGCGCTGACGCGTTACGCGACGGCGCCGACGTGAACGTCACGGGAGGAACGCCGTGAAACTGACCGAACTCTGCGTAAAGAAGCCGGTGCTGGCCTGGATGATCATGGGCGCGACGATCGTGTTCGGCATTGTGGCCGCGCAGCGCATTGGCATCAGCCAGTTCCCGGATGTGGACTACCCCAACGTCAGCATCTCTGTTGACTGGGAAAACGCAGCCCCTGAGGCTGTTGAGCAGGACCTTGTCGAGATTCTTGAAGAGGCGCTGGTTCAGGTTGAGGGTGTCCAGAACATCACCAGCCAGTCTGAGCAGGGGCGCGGGCGAATCACACTTGAGTTCGAGATCGACCGCGATATCGACCTCGCGGTCCAGGAAGTGCAGGCCGTCATCGCGCAGGCCCAGCGCCGCCTGCCTGCCGAGATTGATCCGCCGGTCGTTCGCAAGACAAACCCTGAAGACAGACCGATCATGTACATCAGCCTGAGTGGCCCGTACTCAAGGCAGAAGCTCGCCGACACCGTACGCTATAGCGTCATGCAACGGCTGCAGACCATCGACGGCGTAGGTGAGGTGACGCTTGGCGGATACCTGGAGCGCAATGTCCGTATCTGGGTCGATGCCGACAAACTTGCAGCCAAAAACCTGACGGTCGCCGACATCACGAGCGCCCTGCGCCGTGAACACATTGAAATGCCGGCCGGGAGAATGGAAACCGTCGGACGCGAAGTCAGCGTTCGCGTCCTCGGCGAAGCACTGAAGCTTGATGAACTTCGCACGATCGTAGTCCGCGAAGTGAACGGCACGCCGATCTATCTGAATGAAGTAGCGCTGATTGAAGACGGTTTCGAAGACGAACGCCGCCTGTCGCGTGTCAACGGCGTGCCGGCCCAGGGGCTTGGTATCCGCAAGCAGCGCGGCTCGAACGCCGTGTCGGTGGCGCAATCCGTGCGCTCCGAACTGGATGAAATCCGCGCCGAGCTGCCTGATAACATGGAACTGGGAATCAACTTCGACTCAACAAAGTTCGTTGAAGAGTCGGTCTCCGAAATTGAGTTTGAACTGATTCTGGCCGTGATCCTTACCGCGCTGGTGTGCTGGGTGTTTCTGGGTTCTCTCAGCAGTACGCTGAACGTCATTCTGGCGATACCGATGTCGTTGCTTGGCACGATCGCTGTCATCTACTTCCTTGGTTTCACGCTGAACACATTCACATTGCTGGCGCTGGCGCTGGCCGTGGGCATTGTCGTCGACGACGCGATCATGGTGATGGAGAACATTTTCCGTCACAGTGAAGAGGGCGTGGACCGCATCAAGGCGTCGATCGGCGGTACCACCGAGATTGCGTTCGCGGCGTTGGCGGCCACCGTTGCGGTGATCGCGATCTTTGTGCCGGTCGTGTTCATGGACGGCGTGATTGGAAGATTCTTCCTGCAATTCGGCGTGACACTCAGTCTCGCCGTGATGTTCAGCTATGTCGAAGCCGTCACTCTGGCCCCGGCACGTTGTGCGCAACTTCTGAAGGATACCGGCAAGCTTGAGCGTAAAGGGGTTGGCAAGCTGGCGGACAAGGCGTTCGATGGGCTGAAAGGGGCGTACAGCAGCGCACTCAAGCCCACCGTGCGCTTTCCGGCTCTTGTTCTGGTGCTGGCCTGTGTGGCCTTCGGCGGCGCGCTGTGGCTGATGGTAGCAATGCCCAAAGAAATGGTGCCGAGCCAGGACCAGAGCCGCCTGATGATTTCCATGAAGTCAGCCATCGGCAGCAACATCGACGAGAGCGATCAACTTTTCAAGCAGGCCGAGGAGATCGTCAACACGCACCCTGACGTCAAACGCGCATTCGCGCTTGTGGGCGGGTTTGGTGGCGGCAACGTAAATGTAGGCACTATGTTCGTGACGCTGGTGCCGCCCGATGAGCGCGAACTTTCTCAGAACGAAGTCGGCGCGGAACTGGGCAGGAAAATCAACTCGATCCCCGGCGTTCGTGCACGTGTACAGGACCTTTCACAAAGCGGGTTTGCAGCCCGGCGTGGGTATCCGATTGAGTTCTCCGTGCGCGGCCCCGATTTCGAGAAGCTGGGTGAGCTGGCGACAAAGCTGGCCAACGATCTCGAAGCCAGCGGCTACGCCACGGATGTGGACACCAACTACCAGGTAGGTATGCCGGAACTGCGCATCGAGCCTGACCGCGACCGCGCCGCTGACCTTGGCGTTCCCGTGCAGGACGTGGCCGTCACATTGAACGCGCTGATCGGCGGCGTGCGCGTCGGCAAGTTCTCTGACGCTGGTCGTCGGCTGGACGTGCGCTTGCGCCTGCTGAAGAGTCAGCGCAGCAGCCCTGCTGACATTGAGCGGCTGCAGGTCCGCAGCAGCACGGGCAAGCTGGTGCCACTTTCGCTGCTGGTGAAGCACGAGGAGCGCCCGGTACTTCAAAGCATCAACCGTGAAGGGCGTGAACGCTCCGTCACCATCATGGGTAACCCGGGCGCCGGTCACACGCAGGAGGAGGCCCTGAAGAAGGGAGAGGAGCTTGGTGCGACGCTACCGGAAGGCTACCGCGTCGTCATGAGCGGCGCCGCCGCCGACTACAACAAAGCGATCACGAGCCTGATTTTCGCGATGATAATGGGCGTCCTTGTGGCCTACATGGTTCTGGCCGCGCAATTCAACAGCTTCTGGCACCCGGTGACCGTCTTGACGATTGTACCGATCACGATTGCCGGTGCGGCGCTTGCGCTGTTTTCGACCGGGCAAACGCTTAACATCTTCAGCCTGATCGGGCTGCTGCTGTTGATCGGCATCGCCAAGAAGAACTCGATCATCCTGGTGGACTACGCAAACCAGTTGCGACTCAAGGGGCTGACTGCCCGCGAAGCGATGCAGAAGGCCGGTCCCGTACGATTACGTCCAATCCTTATGACCAGCGCCGCCACAATCATGGCTGCTTTCCCCGCCGCGCTGGCCCTCGGCCCCGGCGGCGAGATTCGGCGCCCCATGGCGATCGGCGTGCTGGGCGGGATGCTGGTGGCGACGGCGCTGAGTCTGCTGGTCGTGCCGGCGTTCTATGTACTACTGGATGATGTGCTCGGCTGGTTCCGCCGTAGTGGCGACAAGGACTTGTCCATTGACGAGATGTCAGAGTCAGACAGCGATGTTCAGGATTCACGTGCGTAGGGGCGACGCAACAACTACCCCTACTTGTAGAGTTCTTTGAGCAGCATATCGCCGGCTTTGAGCAGCTTCTGGTCCATGCTGCTGGCTGCAAGCGGCAGCAGGTTCGCGCGGGTCTCTTTCTTGTAACGGTCGATTTCATCCGTGCCGCGCCCTGATTCCGGCAGTGTGCGCAGGTTGTGCACCCGGTCGCACATCTTGATTGCGCGAACCCAGCCCGGGGCCGTTTGCAGACTCTGGTAGTAGCGTTGCAAGCCCAAGTCTTTCGGTGTCCCGTCACGCTTGTACATCTTCGTGAGTGTTACAACGCCGCCCGCAACTTCCTTGCCGAACTTTTCGGTCAGCTCACTCGGCGTCGTGTCCATGTCGTCTTCGAGTACGTCGTGTAGCAGCGCGGTGATGACTTCATGGGCCGCGCGCAGCTTGATGTCTTCGACGGCGATCAGGGCGACCTCCAGCGGGTGGGTGGCATAGGGCGCACCTTCGTCACGCAACTGCCCGGCGTGGGCGCGGTACATGAGTTCAAGGGCACGGGTAACGTCGTGGTGGATCGCACTGTCCAACTGCTGGAACAGGCGCTTTTCCAGAGGCTCACATTCCGGCGGTCGGCTGACCTTGAGCTCCGGCTGCGGCACATCCGTTTCGTCGCCGACGTCGTCGCCGCGGTGGCGCTTCTCCATGACACGGCGGATATCCTCGAAACTGACTTCCTTCTGCACCATCAGCACCATCAGGTGGAACAGCAGGTCGCACATCTCGTTGACCAGATTGGTGCGACTCTCGCCCTTCGCCGCGATGATGGTTTCCGTGGCTTCTTCGCCAAGCTTCTTGAGGATCTTGTCGATACCCTTGGTGAACAGATATGTGCTGTAGCTGCCGTCGGGCAATGTTGACTTGCGCTGTTGCAGCAGTGTGCGCACGTCTTCCATCAGCGCGCCGAAACGTGAACCCCAGCCTGCAACCTGCGGCGTTGCCTCAGCTTCGCCAAGTACTGCCTTGCTCTTGAACACAGTCTTGAAGAAGCAGTCACTTTCACCCGTATGGCAGGCCGGTCCATCGGGCAGCACACGGGCGACCAGGGCGTCTCCGTCGCAGTCGAGCTTGAGCTCAGCGACACGCATGATGTTGCCGCTGGTTTCGCCCTTGGTCCAAAGCTGCTTGCGGCTGCGCGAGTAGAAGGTGACCAGCCCGGTTTCGAGAGTCTTGTTGAACGCCTCCAGGTTCATCCAGGCAAGGGTCAACACGTCGCCCGTACGCGCATCCTGCATCACGCAAGGCAGCAGCCCGTTGCTGTCGAAAACGAGCCCCTGCACTGACGCCCTTTCTGTGAAGTCGCTCATGGTCTCAGGTTTCAGGGGTCGGGTTTCAGGTTCCAGGGTTGTGGCGAAAGACTAGCTGGCGCTTTCAACCGGACGCATGTTGAAACCCCAATCCCTCAAATACTCCTTGGCTTCCTTTACAGTGTACTTTCCGAAGTGAAACATGCCTGCTGCCAGCACAGCTGATGCTCCCGCCTTTAGCGCTTCCATGAAGTGCTCGAGATTCCCCGCACCGCCGGAGGCTATCACAGGCACGGCAACGGTCTTGGCAGCCATTGATGTGAGTTCTGTGTCAAAGCCCTCACCTGTGCCGTCGCGGTCCATACTGGTGAGCAGGATTTCGCCCGCGCCAAGCTCAACGCCGCGTTTTATCCAGTCCAGCACGTCCAGGCCGGTGTCCTCACGGCCGCCCTTGACGTACACATGGTATGCGGCGTCCGGCTGCCGGCGCGCATCCACGGCCAGCACGACGGCCTGCTTGCCGAAACGCTCGGCGCATTGGCGGATCAAGTCGGGATTCTTCACGGCGGCACTGTTGATGGCGACTTTGTCCGCGCCGGCGCGCAGCAGCCTCTCGAAGTCCGCCACTGTTCGCACGCCGCCGCCAATCGTGAAGGGAATGCTCAGCTCAAGGGCGCAGCGCTTTGCGAGCTCGACCGTGGTATCGCGCTCATCGCTGCTGGCGGTGATATCGAGAAAGACCAGCTCGTCCGCCTCTTCCTTGTCGTAGCGCAATGCGCACTCGACCGGGTCACCGGCGTCGCGCAGACCGACAAAATTGACGCCCTTGACGACGCGCCCGTCCTTCACGTCCAGGCAGACGATGATGCGTTTGGCCAGCATCAGCTTCGCGCCGCAAGGCCGGCCTTGGCATACGCAACGGCTTCCTCGTAGGTGAATTCGCCCGTCATGAGCGGCTTGCCGACCAGCACACCCGCCACGCCTTCAACGGCTGCGGCCGCCTTGATGTGGTCAAGTGTCTGCACACCGCCGGTGACGATCACGTCACAGCCGGCGGCTGCAATGCCGGTGGCGGCGCCGGCGCGCGGACCTGCCCCCTCGGCGTCCGCGGCGACATCCTGATAAATGAAGTGCTTCACACCGGCGTCGCGGATCGAACCCGCAACCTGAGCAGGCGTCGCCTTCGGGTCATCTATCCACTTCTGCGAGACCATGCGCCCGGCTTTTACGTCCAGGAATACGACCAGCGCTTCGGGATTGGTCTGCAGGCACCTGGCCACCAAGGCCGGGTCGTCCATGGCGCTGCTGCCCATGGCGGCGCGCTGAACGCCAAGCTTCGTGACCTGCTCAAAACTCTCGAAATCGCGGATGCCACCGCTGGCCTGGATCGGCACGTTGAGCGTCCTGGCCATCTCGCCCATGACGGTCAGGTTGCGCTCGGCCCCCGCGAGGACACTCCCCGCGTGCTCGGCCTGGCTGACAATGAACGGGCCGTCCAGGTTGAACACGTGGATCATTTTCGCGCCGGCTTCAACGAACTTGCGTGCAAAGCCCACGGGTTCAACGCGATTCGCGCGCGTCCCCATGCCGACCGATTCATAGCGCAGGGCCATGCCGCCGCGCAGTTCAATCGCCGGGATCACCAGGAAGTCGCTCATGTTCTTGTTCCTTTGACCGTGTCCAGGGCCTGTCTTACTGTAAATCGCCCTTCATACAACGCCTTGCCGATGATCAGCCCGTCAACGTGGCCGCCGGTGGCTGCTGCGGTCGCTATATGTTGCAAGTCCCCCACGCCGCCGGACGCGATGATCTTTGCACCGGATTCGCCAAGTTGTTTTGCGCCATCGAGGTCCGGACCGACCAGCATACCGTCGCGGGCGATGTCCGTGTAAATGAAGCGAGTAACGCCGGCGTCGACCATGCGATTTGCCAGCTCAAGGGCCGTCACTTCGCTGGTTTCAACCCAGCCTTCGACGGCGACCTTGCCGTCGCGCGCGTCGATGCCGACGGCGACCTTGTCAACAAACTCCGCAGCGAGCTCGCGCACGAGTTCTGGATTGCGCAGGGCGACTGTCCCCAGGATCACGCGCGCCACGCCCGCATTGAACGCCTGCTCGACATCTTCGACCGTGCGCAGGCCCCCGCCGAATTCGACCGGCACGCCAACGCTGTCGCAGATCGCGCGCAGGACGGTCAGGTTCTCGCCCGCTTCGCCAAAGGCGCCGTCGAGGTTCACGACGTGCAACCACTCTGCACCCTGTGCGGCGAAGCCTTTGGCGATCGCAGGGGCGTCTTCGCCGTAAGTGGTTTCAGCGTCAGCGCGTCCCTGCTGCAGGCGGACGACTCTGCCTCCGCGAAGGTCAATGGCCGGGTAGATGACGAAGCCTTTACTCATAGTTTCAGGAAGCTCTCCAGCACCAGCGCACCGCAGCGCTGGCTTTTCTCCGGGTGGGCCTGGATGCCGCGCACGTTGCCGCGGCGTACAACACTGCAGAAAGTTTCGCCGTACTCGGTTTCGCCCAGCACATCGGCGTTGTCCGAGGGCTCGCAAACGAAACTGTGAACAAAATAGAAGTAGGCTTCTTCCGGCAGCTCTGCCAACAAGGAATCGTCGCCCTTTGGCACGATTCTGTTCCAGCCCATGTGCGGGCGCGGCGTTGCCTTGATTTCGCGCACGCGCCCCGGGATCAACCCGAGCCCGTCCGTGGCTTCAAATTCCTCGCCGGTTTCAAACAGCAGCTGCATACCCAGGCAGATGCCCAGCAGCGGCTTTGCCGACGCGGCAAACTCTCGAATCGCGTCGCACAAGCCGCGATCCCGCAACGCCCTCATGCCGGCCGGAAAACTGCCCACGCCGGGAAGAATCAAGCGGTCGGCTGCGGCCACCTGTGCGGGCTCCGTTGCAACCCGCACGCCGGCGCCCGCGCGTTCAACTGCGCGCGAGATGCTGCCCAGGTTGCAGATGCCGGAGTCGATGATGGTGACCATGAGCTACAGCACACCCTTGGTGCTCGGCACGTCCTTGCGGCGCGGGTCGTTGTCGAGTGCCACGCGCAACGCCTTGGTGACGGCCTTGAAGATGCCTTCAATAATGTGGTGCGTGTCCTCGCCCCGAATCACGTCAATGTGCAGGTTCATGGGGAAGTGCGTGCTGAAGCTGCGCCAGAAGTGCTCGACCATTTCTGTCGGCAGCCCGCCCACTTCTTCGCGCTTCAGGTCGCCGAGCTTGCAGACCAGATAGGGGCGCCCGCTCAGGTCTAGCGCGCAGCGCAGCAGCGCTTCATCCATGGGGATGCAGGCGTGGCCGTAACGGTGAATACCCTTCTTGTCCCCGGCTGCCTGTTTAAAGGCTTCGCCGATGGCAATGGCTATATCCTCGACGCTGTGGTGCGCGTCGACTTCAAGGTCACCTGTGCACTTGACGGTCAGATCGAACAGCCCGTGTTTGGTGAACAACTCCAGCATGTGATTGAGAAAGCCGATGCCGGTGTCGATGGCGTACTTGCCCTCGCCATCGATGTTCACCTCGACACTGATGTCGGTTTCGTTGGTCTTGCGTGAAACGCTGCCCGTGCGATTGCTCATGCCTCCACCACCGTCATTGCATATTCGAGGGCTTTCAGAAATGCGTCGTTCTCTTCGGGGCGCCCGATGCTGACACGCAGGGCCTTGCCCAGGCGCGGGTAGCCGCTGACGTCGCGCACCAGCACGCCGCGGCTGACCATGGCCTTCCAGACTTCGCGGGGCTCGCGCCCGGTTTCAAACAGCAGGAAGTTCGCCCGGCTGGGATACACCCTTACCCCTGAATACTCGCGCAGCTTGCGGGCGACCCGTTCGCGCTCGCGCTTGATCTCGTCCACACGCGCCTTCATGGTAACGGCGTTCTCTATGGCTGTCTCGACGGCCGCCATGGTGAAGATGTTCAGGTTATAGGGCAGCTTGGCCGCGGCGAATATCGGGCGTGCTTCCGGGTGGGCGACCATGCAGCCGAAGCGCAGACCGGCCGTTGCCAGCGCCTTACTGAAGGTGCGCAGAACGACAACGTTGCGACAGTTGCGTGTGAGGTCGATGGCGCTTTCGCCGTGAAACTCGAAGTAGGCTTCGTCCACGACCCAGAGCGCCCCGCTGGTCATCACCATGTGCTCAAGATCGGTCGGGTCAACAACACTGCCGGTCGGGTTGTTCGGCGACGCCAGCACGACGACCGACGCATCTTGCGAAGCCTCCTCAAGCGCCTCGGCATCGTACTGAAGCTCGTCGTTCAGCCCGGCGGTGACAACTTCCGCCCCCATCAGGTCCGCCAGCAGCTTGTAGACCGTGAAAGTGGGCTGCGGGATCACCACCTTCCGCCCGGGCTCCAGTGTGCTGACGAATGTCGCGTACAGCAGCTCATTGCTGCCGTTGCCCACCAGCACCTGTTCGGGATCGGCGCCGATGTGTGCCGCAACCTTCGCCACGAAGTCGCCCGCCACAAAAGGCGGATAGCGGTTCCACGGCAAGTCGCGCACGCGCTCAAAGACTTCCTGTTTCAGGTGCGCGGGCCAGTCCCAGGCGTTTTCATTCTGGTTCAGCTTGATTTCGCAGTCCGGCACATCCAGCGTGTACCCGCCGGCCAGGCCCGGGAGCTGCTGCTTGAAGTACTTTAGCGTCGTGTTGTTCATCCGAACCGGCGCTCAACGCTTCGTGCGTGTCCTTCCAGACCCTCAGCGCGGGCAAGTTGAATCGCCGCGTCCTTGTTTGCCTCGAGCAACTCCCTGCTGCCGCGGATGATGCTGACGCTGCGCACGAAATCCTGCACGCCCAATGCGCTGGCCCAGCGCGCCGTACCTGAGGTCGGCAACACGTGGTTGGGCCCGGCGTTGTAATCGCCGAACGCTTCCGGTGCGTACGGCCCGACAAAAATCGCGCCGGCGTTGCGGATCAGTTTGGCGTCGTTCTCGGCGTCTTCGGTCAGCAGCTCCAGGTGCTCAGGCGCCATGGCGTCGGCAAACCGGAATGCAAAGCCCTTGCTGGGCACGGTCAGAATGCCGCCGTAGGTCGCCAGGGAGGTTTCCGCGATCTCCTTGCGCGGCAGATCCGCCAGTTGTTTTTCGACCTCCGCCCTTACCTTCTCCGCGTGCTCACCGCTATCTGTGATGCCCACCGCGGAAGCGTGTACGTCGTGCTCGGCCTGCGCCAGCAGATCCGCGGCCACCATGGCCGGGTCGGCTGATGCGTCAAACACCACAACAACTTCAGAGGGACCGGCGAAGCTGTCCACACCAACGCGACCGCTGAGCGCCTGCTTGGCCAGCGCGACGAAAATGTTGCCGGGGCCTACGATTTTGTCCACACGCGCGATCTTTTCGGTGCCGATGGCCGCCGCGGCAACCGCCTGCGCGCCGCCGACACGGAACACCTCTTCAATGCCCAGTTCGTTGATGAGCGCGCACAGCAACGGAGACTTCTCAAACGTCTCGGGCGGCGAGAACACCACGATCTCCTGCACTCCCGCCACCTGGGCCGGAATTGCCGTCATCATCAGTGTGCTGGCATAGGACGCCGTGCCGCCGGGAACGTACAGAGCTACACGGCGCAGGGGCTGTACGCGAATGCCGACGCTGCCGCCATTGTCGTCAATCTGCCATCCCTCGCGCTTCTGCTTTTCATGGAACTTGCGCAGGCGTGGAATGATCTGCCCAGTGCAAAGCTTGAGCAGCCCCTCGTCAACGCCATCGGCACCTTTCATCAGGTCAAGCTTGTTGACCTGGATACGGTTGGTCGGCAGCTCGGCGCCTTCGAACAAACGCGCGCAGTGGCGTACGCCTTCGTCGCCCATCATCTCGACCGTCTGAATTACGCGCTCTACGGTAGCCGAGGCCGTGTGCGGCAAGCCTTCATAGAACTTGCTCGCGAAATCGATGAACTCGTTGTCGCCGCTGTCCTTGGCTCTGGCCAGCAGTTCGCCGGGCTTGCCCCCGAGCGACACGTCGCTTTTCAGCGCCCGCGCGTTCAGACGGCTCTGGAACGCCTGGAATTCCTCCGAGCCGATTTCGTACAGTTTCAAAGTGTCCGTCATGGTTTTGCCCCTTCTACGGCCTGCCTGAGGTTGTCCACCAGTTCACGAATCTCAACCAGCTTCGTGTACCACGCGGCCCGGTTGACGGCGAGGCGCGCGCTGCACTCGGCGATTTCCTCGTGCACCACCAGCCCGTTTTCACGCAGTGTGGTGCCGGTTTCAACGATGTCCACAATGTAGTGAGAAAGCCCCAGCACCGCACCGATTTCCACGCTGCCCGACAACTTGAACACTGTGCAGGGCAGACCCTTCTTTCGAAAGTGGTTCTGCGCCACACGGGGAAACTTGCTGGCCACCCGCACGGGCGAAAGCAGGTTGTCCAATTTGCGCTCAAGCTCGGGTTTGCCCGCGACGACCATGCGGCACTTGCTGAAACCGAGGTCCAGGGGCTCAAGCAGGTCGGCGTCAACTTCCATCAGTACGTCTTTGCCGCACAGCCCTGCCTCGGCCACACCCTGCTCAATGTAAAGCGGCGCATCCACGGGCTTGACCAGCAGGTACTCAACACGCCCGCATTTGCTGGGCACGGTCAGCTTGCGCGTGTCGGACAGTGACTCCACCGGCGCGTAGCCCGCGGCTTCCAGAAACGGTGTCGCCTGTTTCAACATGCGTCCGGTGGGCAACGCGAGTCGCAGCATCACTTGCCCTCCAGCCGAATTGACTTGCCAGCGGCACGCGACGCGGCGATGCGCTTGAGTCCTTCCGCGCCGGCATCGTCCGCCACCGATTCGGCCTGCCCGTTCGCATAGCCGTTCTCGGACGTCGCCTCGGCAACCCGTGCCAGGTTTACGCCGAACCCGACGGCCGGCACGTCCATGTTGTAGCGATCAAACAGACGGTCGTAGCGTCCGCCGCCGCCAAGCTCCTCGCCGACAGCCGGGTCATACACCTTGAACATGAACCCGCTGTAGTAGTCGGCGCGGCGCACTTCCCCCAGGTCAAGCAGTATCCCGTCCGTTGCACCCGCATCCGCGAGCAGCCCGTACAGACCCTCAAGCTCGGCCAGGGCGTCGGCGGCGGCCCCCGGCAGTCGGAACTCGCGGACGGTTTTGAATACCTCCGGGCCTCCGGTCAGCAGCGGCAGCGCCTCAAGCAGTGCCACCGTACCGGCATCCAGCCCGATGCGCTGCGCAACCTGCCGGATGCGTGACGGGTTCTTGTAATCCAGGGCTTCCAGCAGGCGGCGCTCGCGACGCCCTTCACCCAGCACGGCGTGAACGAAACCGGCGTGCCCCACGACCAGCAGCGCGTCGTGAGCCGCCACAGAGGCAAGGCATTCGCGCGCGAGCATCAGCACCGCCGCGTCATAGACAGCGCCGCGTGCGTTGACCCACTCCAGCCCCCGTTGCGCCTGCTCGACACGATGGCCGTGGCCGGAGGGCGCGAATCGATAGACCCGCCCCTCGTAGCAGGCGCGAATCTGGCGGGGCTGCCGTCTCAACTCCATCGCCAGCGCCTTCGCAGCAATCAACGTGAAATCAGCGCGCAGGGTCAGCCTGCGTCCTTCGCGATCGATCAGCGTGTAAAGTTCCGCCTCGTCCGTCTGGTCCGGCAGGTCCTCGAATGTCTCGGCACTGTCGAATGTCGGAAGCACGATCTCGCTGAACCCCCAGCCCCGAAAAACCTGTGAAATGCAATCGCTGATCCACTGGCGGCGAACGGCCTGCGGGCCGAACACCAGCTCAGTGCCCGGCGGGAACGAAAGTTGTTTCGAGTCGGCAGCCATGGCCGGTCCGTTCGCCTTCAGTTAGCGGGATTGCGAGGGTTTCTTACCGCAGGGACCACAGAAACTCAACCAGTGCGCGCATGTCTTCGTCGCGGAACTGGTTGTAAGGAGTCATGAACGTGCCGTGGTAGGCCTCGTCATCCTTGTAGGGGCTAGGGTAAAGCCGGGGCGATTTGATGTGCTTCACCAGCCAGCGGCGCGCCTCCAGGGCATCATCGTCTTGCCGCGCCATCACCCGCTTTGAAACGCCGCCCAGCGGGGGACCTTGCAAACCCAGGCGATCCTGGCGTGTGGAATGGCAGGATTCGCAGCCGGCCGTGCGGTACATCTTCTGACCTTGCTCAATCAGGGCGGCTTTGGCGCTGTCCTCCGGCAGGGCGGCATAGATCCGCATGCCGGCCTGCTCAAGTTCCGCCCGCTGCATTTCCTCGTTGCCAGGATTGCCCGTCGGGGCGCAGCCCACCACGACAATAACCAGAAGCGCCGACAGGCAAACAGTGAACCGTACCGGGCGAGTCACGCCGACTCCCGTGTTTCGATGCTCTCAATTTGCCCATCTTTGTAATGAACGATGCGGTCGGCCCTGTCGGCCACACCGCGCTCATGGGTCACGACAATCAGCGTCATGCCCATTTCATCGCGCAGGGACTGGAACAGGTCCAGTAGCGAGGCCTCGCTGTCGCTGTCCACGTTGCCTGTCGGTTCGTCGGCCAGCAGCACTCGGGGGCGATTCACGATGGCGCGGGCGATGGCCGCCCGCTGGCGCTCGCCGCCGCTTACTTTGGCAGGCGGGTGCTTCATGCGGTGCGACAGGCCCACCTGCTCAAGGGCGGTAGCTGCAAGGCGCAGTGCGTCTGCCTTGCCAAGCAGCGGCAGGGCGACGTTGTCGAGCAGTGTCAGGTGGGGCAGCAGGTAATGAAGCTGGAAGACGAAGCCGATCTCTTCGCGGCGGAACTTCGCGAGGTCCCTGATCGTGGCAGTATCCTGCCCGTGAAGCCAGATGCGACCTTTGTCGGGTTTGTCCAGCGTGCCAACCAGGGACAGCAGCGTACTTTTGCCGCTGCCGGACTTGCCCATAATGGCCAGCATTTCGCCGCCCGGAACGACAAGGTCAATGCCGCGCACGGCCTCGATTCCGCCGGGATAGGTCTTGTACAATCCTTCAATGCGAAGGGCTGGAACGTCGGCGGATGTTGTGGTGTCCGGCATGGTGGCGGTATGCAACCACTCCGGTCATGCTTTGGCAACCAAGTGTCAAAGTACTTGACACGCACTGTCGTGCCTCGCGACAATCCCGAAACCCAATGAAGTCAGGGCGGTTGCAAAGAGGTTTGCTCGTCCGGCAGCCCGAAGCACTGTCGCGAACTTTGCAGCAATCGCTTTCCGATGCGGCAGATCGGCGCGATGCTGAACAGGTGTGAAACGACCTATGGCCACACAAGAAGTAGTACTCCGCCCTGGTGATTCGATATCGGTCCGCATTGACGTTCCCGGTAACCCTTTGCACCTCGAACTCAGCCTTTCGCCGAACGGGGTTTCCGTGTCCGGCGATGTTCCCATGGGTACGCCAACCGTATTCGGCGGCATTCCACCCATGGACGCCGACGACCAGGAGCCCTTGGACCTGACGGGGGATTTCGCCCTCGAAGACGCCGCGGAGGCTGAGCCTCTGCCGGCACAGAAAGTCGAAAGCCTCGCGGCGGTTGAGCCATTTGGCGACGAGCCGCAGGCCGTGGACATTCCCTTTGAAGACATTTCCGAGGACGTCGCGGCGGACGCGGGTAGTTTTGACGATACGGCTGACGGCGGTTATGAAGAAACCGTCACCGACGATTCGGCCGTGGGCGACGACCTGGACCTGGGCGATCTGAGTGACCTTGACCTCGGGGATGACCTGGATGCTGCGGTTGCCGACGACGTTGATCAAGCCCCTGCCGTGGACATTCCCGACGATGATCCGGATGACGTGGACCTTTCGCTGGGGCTGGACGATGGCGGCGGCGTTGACATTCCGTCCGACGACGTTGACATCCCCCTTGACGACGACCCGGGCTTCAGCGCGGATGCCATGACCATGGTCCCGCCGACAAAACAGAAAAGCGCCCCAGCCCTGTCGCTGGACAACGAACCCGACGTGCTGGGCAGCATGTCCCTGGAGGACGAACTCATGGACGACCCCGCCAACCCGAAAGACAAGTTCCAACCGAATCAGGATGACACCCTGCCCGTCTGGACCGGCAAGGCCCGCGCCTATCGGGACCCGGAAGTCGAGAAGAAGAAGGAAACTTCCAAGCTCAACAAAGCGGTCGCCGCGCCTCCGGGCGCCAAGCCCATCCCCGGCGCCAAGCCCCTGCCGGGAAAAGCCAAGCTGCCCACGGGCGCCAAGCAGCCGATCACCAAGCAGATCAAGAAGCCGGCGACCGGCGGCGTTGGCCCCGCGGCGGCATCTGGCAAAAAGCCAGCGGCGGCGGCAGGCAACTTCACAGTATTCCTGTCACCGCCCAAGGGCGCGGACAAGAAGCAGGCCGCGGCGGAAATCATCGCCGACATCCAGGGAATCGACATGAACTCGGCCGTCGCGCTCGCGGGCAAAATGATTGTGCCTGTGGTCAAGGGCGTATCCGAAAACGAGGCGCAGAGTGTCCGTGACCGGTTCAAGGACGCCGGGCTATCGTGTCGTATCACCCAGAAGCGCTAACAGGGAAAGCAATGATCATCAAAAAGCACGACGACGGCTCGGCCACACTGGAATCCGAACACGGAAACTTCGAGTTTTCGGACGACGAGTTCGATGACCTCGTGCATGCTATTCCAATCAGCACAACGCACCTGTATCGCCTGCTGATCGACACGCTGATCGACGGCGACGAACGCAAGCAACAGATTCGCGCGATTATTGAGGCCACCGGCAACGCCGATGACCAACTCGCCAAATTGCAGAACGAAGCACTGAAGCACGTACCCGGGGACGACGACTAGACATGCCCGCAACGCTGCGCTGGAACCGGCTGGTCATCGCCGCGGAGTCTGAAGAAGAATTCATCTCGGCGGTGTTCGACTATTTTCCGCAATTGCTGCAACTACCGTACGATGAAGTCGAAATGGACATCACCGGTACTGCGGAGATTTCCGAAGACGCCTTCCGCAGCATCGCCATCAAGCTGATCGGCGGTGAGGCTTCCGACAAGAAGGTTCTCATTCGCATTCCGCCTTCCGTAGACCGCTACTTCCGCCACGCCAACCTGTACCGCATGGTCACCGTGGACGTGATCCACGACATTCCGCGCAATGGCAAGGTTGACCCGGCAAAGATCAAGGCCAACATCGCGGCCGGTAAGTACGACTCCGTGAAGGGCGCGAAGCCGGCCCCGGACCTCACGGAAAGGGCGCCCGCGGAACTCGCGCCGGAAGCCCCGTCACTCGACCCCGTACCGAAAAAGAAGAGCCCCACCGCGGCGCGGCAGACCAACAAGGCCTCGCGCCCGGCGGACAAGGCAACCAAGGCAGACGTCGGCTTTCTTGTCGATGTGGAAAGCGGCTCACGCCACGAAATCCGGAAGGCCGTCATGATCGGGCGCGAACCGCCCAGCGACCTGGTGTACCAGATCCCCACCATCAGCAAGCGGCACTTCCAGGTACGCAAGGACGGCGACGGTTTCCTGATTGAGGATATGCGCTCGACCAACGGCACCTACCTGAACGGGCTGCCCGTCCATGAGCCGGTACCCTTGCGCGACGGCGACGAGATTGTTGTGGCTATTACGCTTAAGCACCCCAAGGGCGCCAGAATCTTCCAGTTCACTACCAGGCCCGAATAGGCTCCAATTTGCTAACCTGAACAATGAACGGTGTTTGCCGTTTCTACAGGCAGCGAGGTGCGCCTTTGCCGAAGATCAAACTGACTCCCGTTGACCCAGGCCCGGCGCCCGCCGGCAGCGCGATGTTCGTGAAGCTGCTGGGGCTGGTGGTCATGGCGCTGGCACTTGTGGGCATCGTCTACATGCTGCTGACGTTTTCATGGGAGGAAGAACGCACTTCGTGGGACTGGCAGCCGGAAGACATCCGCACGAACTTCGATCCGATACGCACACCGGAGGAATTGCAGGCGCATTTCGACAAGCTCAAGAAGGACTGGCTCGACAAGAACCCGATCCAGTTTCCCGACGGGCTGCCGCCCGGGAACGATAGCAAGCCGCCGGGCAACACAGGCGGCGTGCAAACACCTTTCGGCAACGACGAGCCTGTCGCCCCGCCCAGCGACTGGACGCCCGCCAGCGGCGTTGACGGGCGCGAGATCAAGCGTCAGCAGATCGAGGATGAACTCAAGCTTGCCGGCAGCCTGACCGCCCCGCCGGTGTTCGAGCTGCTTGATGAAACCCACGAGTTTCTCGACTTTCAGCCGTTTGAAGACGCCTCAAGTACAAGGTCCATGCAGGAGCACACGGTCTATAAGGGACGCCAGGCCCCGACCTATGAGATGCTGGGCGTGAAGCTGGTGGGGAAGTTGCCGTCCGGACTCGCCGGCGCCAAGGGCGCCTGGTACTGGGGAGAATCACAGGAAGCCCTGGATGCCTACCGCATGAAGGCCTTCGCGGCGGAGGGGCGCCTGTTTGACCTGTACGAGATCGCGCCCGAACAGGCGATCATCCTGCCCGATGGCACAACCGTGGAGCGATACTACGAAGGCGCCGTGGCGCTGCTTGGCCCCAAGGCCATGCCCGATGAATACCCCATTGAGCACCGCGTCGTACTGTTTCAGACGCTGAAACTGCCCGAGTCATTGCAGCCCTGGCTGAACACGCGGGGGCACGTCGCCCACGACGACAAGCTGGTCACCGAACACGTGATGGTAAAGTTCAACGGCGTGTTTCTGCGCCGCTGGGTTTACAGCCGCGAAGTCAGCCCCTTCAGCACGGCGGCCAAACAGGTCAGGACACAGGCACACGCCCCGCTACTACTGACGACGGACGTCGCGATCAGCGACATGCCGCGCCATGAGCTGACGGACGAGCTGTTGCAGCAGGTGCGCGACGCCCTGCGCGCGGACCCGATCTTCCTCGAAACCGAGGCAGCCTACTACGCCATGCTGGCACGCGCCAACAACCCAGACGACACGATCGACGTCGTGGCGGAGGTCGGCTACTTCGACCTCAGCGGCGAGGAAACGGGCCCGCGCTACCGGGGACAGGGCGTACACGTGCAGGGCATGATCGGCGACAACTACGCCCCCGTGATACTGCCCCCCAACATCAGCGGGCTGCGGCGCATATTCCGCGCCCTGGTGCTGGACGATACCGCGAACCTTGAGTCCCCCAAGCGCTATATGGTTGACATGGTCGAGCCGCCCACGGGGCTCGAGCCGAGGGCAATCGTGGATTTCGACGCGCGCTACTACCGAAACATTTTCGAAACGGACAGCGCAAGCTCGACGATCCGCCCCCTGCTGATCGTCCGCCGCGTTCGGGGCATCGCCGAAGACGACGAAGGGGGCGAGTGGGTCTGGGCGCTCGTCGGTGTCGGCGGCGTGTTCGTGCTGCTGGTGGTGCTGACGTTCTTCATATTGAGCGAGCGCCGCGAACGCGCGAGGTTCGAGGCCAGCACCCTCGAGCGCTCCCGCGAACGCCTGCAAAAGCGCGGCGGACTGAAGCTCAAGCCCTTGCCCGAAGCAAAGGGCGACCCACCCACAAAACCGGATGACGCCAAGTAATAGCCCGCGCTGCGGTCCTTGCTAGATTCGCGGCATGGAGAACACTCGTGTACCGGTTGCCCTGGGCGAACGCAGCTACGACGTCGTGATCGGCGAGCGCCTGATGGACGCGCTGATCGCATCCGCACGGGTGCTGAAACCGACGTCGATCTTCCTGGTCACGGACTCAAACGTCGGCCTCCTCCACGCTGATTTCGTCCGTAACGCCATCGTCGCCAACCATGTTTTCACCGTACCCGCCGGTGAAAACAGCAAGTCCCTGCGCGTTCTGGAGGGGCTGTTCGATGACGTGTTCGCGACGCGCAAGCTGGACCGCCAGTCCCTCGTCGTCGCCCTTGGCGGCGGCGTTGTCGGGGACCTTGCCGGGTTTCTCGCCGCGACACTGCTGCGCGGCGTGCGCTGCATCCACGTGCCGACCAGCCTGCTGGCCATGGTGGATTCCAGCGTCGGCGGCAAGACCGCCATCAACCACCAGACGGGCAAAAACCTGATCGGGGCGTTCCACCAGCCAGTGGGCGTGTTCTGCGACCTGCACTTTCTGGAAACCCTGCCGGCGCGCGAGTACGTCAGCGCCATCGCCGAGATAGTAAAGACAGCCGCCATTGGCGATGCGGACCTGCTTGCGTACCTCGAAACCAACACCGACGCGCTGCTGCGGCGCAACCCCGATGTACTGCGGCATGTGCTTGCGCGCTGCATTTCGTTCAAGGCGAGCGTCGTCGCCGAAGACGAAATGGAGTCAGGGCGCCGGGCAACGCTCAACCTGGGGCACACGCTTGCCCACGTGATTGAAGCGGCCCTGCCCGAAGAATTCCTGCATGGCGAGGCTGTTGCCATCGGCCTGGTCGCGGCCCTGCGCCTGTCTGTCGCGCACGCCGGGCTTGACGCCGTGCAGGCACGACGCGTGGGCGACCTGCTGGCGCGCTTCGGACTGCCGGTGGAAGTGCCCGCGGGGCTGACCACCGACCGCCTGCTTGAGATCATGGCCTCGGACAAAAAACGCGCCGGTGACGTCATCCGGTTCATCGTGACTCCCGAAATCGGCCGGGCGAGCGTCCTGCCCTGCGGACTCGATGGCAACCTGGCGGCGAGCCTGCTGGGGCGGACATGAACGAGCTGGAAGCCAAAGTCGCGCTTGCCTGCGCGCGAAAATTCACGCCCCTGGCCATGGCCAACCTGCTGAAGCGATTCGGCAGCGCGAAATCCGTAGTGGGCGCGCCGAAGACCGAGATCAGCAAGGTACCCAAGGTAAACAAGAACGGCGCCGAGGCCCTGGCAGACGTCATCAAAACGGGCGAGCACCTGCGCGAAATTGACGAATGCGCCAGCCAGGGCATCCGCCTGCTGCAAATTGAGGATGCCGCCTACCCGCAGCTTCTGAAGCGCATCGACGACCCGCCGCCCCTGCTGTACATGCGCGGCGAGATCAACGCCATGGATGACCTCGCCCTGGCCATCGTCGGCGGGCGCGCCGCCAGCTACTATGGTACCGCGCAGGCCGCGCGCTTCGCCCGCGACTTCGCCGTGCGCCGTGTAACGGTCGTCAGCGGGCTTGCCCGCGGCATCGATACCGCCGCGCACCGGGCCGCCATTGAGGGCGGCGGGCGCACCATCGCGGTGGTCGGCAGCGGGTTGCTGGATATCTATCCCCCCGAGAACAAGACCTTCGCCCGTGAGTTGAGCGAACACGGGGCCGTAATCAGCGAGTTCCCCCTGCACACGCCGGGACGCGCCCGGAACTTCCCCCAGCGCAACCGTATTATTTCGGGGCTGAGCCTAGGCGTGCTGGTCGTGGAAGCCACTCGCCGGTCGGGCTCACTGATCACTGCCCGCCTGGCCGCCGAGCAAGGGCGCGAAGTGTTTGCCCTGCCCGGCAAGGTGGACAGCGACCTGAGCCAAGGCCCGCATGACCTGATCCGTGAAGGGGCGTCGCTGGTGGCAGAGCCCGCGCACGTGTACGAAGGGCTGGAAATGCTGAAGCTTCTGCCTGAAGAAAAGGCCCCGGACAAAACGCCGGGTGTTCCGCAGGGCATGTCCCCCACCGAAGCCGCGTTGTGGAAAGTGTTGAAACCGAGCGACGGGATGACGGTCGATGAACTGATGGGCATCACCGGGCTCGCGACGCAGCAGATTGCCAGCGGGCTGCTGACGCTCGAAATGAAACGCCTCGCCAAGGCCCTGCCCGGCAAGCGTTATGTCCGCCTGGATTGACGCCACCTTTGTCACGGGCGCATTCCAAACCCTTCCCGCTGGCCCGGATTCTCGTAAAAGCTAGACTTCGCCCGCAGCCCGAAATGCAGGGAAACTCATGGCTCAGATAGTGGAACGCCCGGACCTCGAAGCCGGCGAAGACATCACGACGCGGACGCTGAATATCAACTTCGGCCCGCAGCACCCTGCCACCCACGGCACGCTTCGCGTGAAGATGGAGCTGCTGGGCGAGAACGTCGTTAACGCCGACCCCGAGATCGGCTTCCTGCACACCGGCTTTGAAAAGCTCGGCGAGTACCACACTTTCAACCAGTTCGTGTGCACCACCGACCGCATGAACTACATGAGCCCCCTGTGCAACAATTTCGGGTTCGTGCACGCGGTCGAAGAGCTGATGGACATCGAACTCACGCCACGCGCCCAGCACCTGCGCGTAATCATGTGCGAGCTCACACGCATCGCCGACCACGTGATCAGCTGCGGCTTGCAGGCCATGGACCTGGGGGCCTTCACGATTCTGCTCTGGTCATTCGTCGAGCGCGAGAAGCTGTACGACCTGTTCGAAATGGTCACCGGCGCGCGCCTGACCACCAGCTACGCCCGCGTCGGCGGCATGGCCAACGACGTGCCCGGCGAGTTCGTGCCGCGCTGCCGCAAGTTCGTACGCGAGTTCCCGCTGGCGCTGAAGGAAATTGACCGGATGCTCGGTCGCAACCGCATCTTCCTTGACCGCACCATCGGTATCGCGGCGGTCGGCGCCGAAGATGCCGTCAGTTACGGACTTACCGGCCCGTGCCTGCGCGCCTGCGGCGTCGAGTACGACCTGCGCCGCGCCCGCCCCTACTGGGTTTACGACGAGCTGGACTTTGACGTCGTCACCCGCGACGACGGCGACGTGTACGCCCGCTTCCGCGTGCGCATGGATGAAATGCGTGAAAGCGTCAAGATCATCAGCCAGGCCCTCGACCGCCTGCCGGGCGGGCCCGTCAACATCGACGACTGGAAAATCGTGCTGCCCGAAAAGGCCGCTGTTTACACCCAGATGGAAAGCCTGATCACGCACTTCAAGCTGATAATGAAGGGGCACGGGCTGAAAACGCCGAAGCACGGCAAGATCTACAGCGCCACGGAAAGCCCGAACGGAGAGCTCGGCTGGTATCTCGAAACGGACGGCACCGCCGTCGCCTATCGCCTGCGCTGCCGCCCCCCCAGCTACATCAACTACAGCGCCATGCCCCAGATGGTGCAGGGCGGCTATCTGGCCGACGTCGTGGCCTGCCTGAGCAGTCTCAACGTGATCGCCGGCGAGCTTGACCGGTAGCCCGTAGCAACGGAGCGGCTGTCGCGGTAGCACCTGCGGCGAAATCGCGATAACCGTCGCACGCGACGACGCAACCGGTTTTACTCAGCCACGGATTCGCGGGGCTTGGCGTGTCTTGACGATTTGGCGACCAGGCACCAGCAAAAGGCCGCTTAGCTCGCTGCACAACGTTCACTTCGTGAACCGCGGCGCGCTCAAAACACGATCCACAGGCACCAAAGAGAAAACACGCCTAGCGCCTGCGGATCAGACGGGCATCGTCCACGCCGATCCTGCGGCGCAACTCGGCGCTGTCCATCAGCCAGCGGCGTCCGTCTTTGAAGTAGCCGGCTGTCGGCTTCAATTCGGCGTCGTAGTTCGCGAACCAGGCGTTGAACTGGTGCATCATGATCTCGCGGACGTACTTGGCGCCCATGCTGGCCAGCGCGATGGGCAAGTGGTCACCGTCGCCCTTTTCAATGAACGCGATGAACAGGCGCGGGCAACCATCCACTTCCGGGATGCTTAGCTCGTAGCTGCTGATCTCCTTCTCCTCGACGAAGACCTCAACCCGCGCCTCGGGAAACTCATTGTGCAATGCGCGCCCGTAGCGGGTGCGCCCGCCCTGCCGGTCGCACAGCACGGCCACCTGGCGATGCTTCTCCCATAGCGGCCCCAGTATGCGCGTGATGACATCGAACTCGGCGCGGGCTTTGTTGCCGAGTCTGTGCATCAGACGGTTCAGCTCGCCCTCGAGTACGGCGCTGACGCCGAAGGCTTGCAGCGAGTAGCCGGCGCTTTCCATGGATCGCGCAAGGCGCGCGGCGCGCAGGTCCGCCCGTTCCAGCGTACTCGACACCGGAAACGGCTGGGGGGCCACACCGTACCAGTCGCAGGCGTCCGGGCATTCGCGCGCCGGCGCGCAGAACGACTTGTAAAAATCAGCGTAGTTGTCGCAGGCGTGCCCGGCCGCGCGAATCCAGCCGAGCGTTTCTTCCTCAAGTGCGCCGATCCCCTTGGCCGGGTTGTGCAGCTTCTTGCTGTCGCACACGACAGGGCGGTGCTTGCGGTCTTTGGGGTTGCGGGAAAGCCCAAGCGCGTCCCACATGTCCAGCGCCATCAGCGCATCGGGTGTCAGGGGCTTCGGCAGGGCGAAGGCGGAGTAGCCGACCGTAAGCGGGCCCAGGATGGGTCCCAGGCCGGCCTCGTCGATGCCTACGACAGTACGGTAGTGCGCCATGGCGCGATTCTGGCGGAGTTGCGGGCGCGTGCGAGTTTGTGATCGGATTGCGGATTGGTGTCAGTATCAGGAGGCGGGAGAGGGTGGCCCGCCCCCGTCTTATATAGGTTCTCCACTGGTCCCGGCGGGAGCGGGCCAGCTACTTCCGCCCGCCTTCCTTGTTGGGGCCGCCGTTCTCCTTCAGGTCCTTGATGCGGGCGTCGAGCGCTGCTTTGGTTTCGAACCATTCGAACGCGGACTGCCCGCTGTCCCATCGGAACAGGATCAGCCCCCAAGGGTCGCCCTGTACCTGTGGCTCGGTCTCGATGGCGGCGTCATAGGCGCACTCGCCCATTTCCACGTGCAGGGATTTGACGTGGTAGTACTTGCCTTCGAAGTAGCCGCTTTCCACAAACTCCGGAAACTTCTTGGCGACCGCGTCGGTCTCAGCTGTCTTTGAATACTCAACGCGTGAGAAGTCCCGGGCGCTGCCCAGCAGTTGCTCGCCCTCGGACATGCGGGCGCGCTCAACGGACGAGTACTTGTATACGTCCGAGTCCCAGTCGTTGCTCTGCTTCGCCACGTCCTCAAAGTCCACCTGCCCCGTCTGCGTGTCGATCCGGAAGAACGTCAGCTTCCAGTCGCTGCCCTCCAGCGAGAACGACAGCACAATCGTTTCATCCGCCCGGTTCTGGAATGCCGCCGCCCCGCCCCACGCCAGCAGGTCCATCCTGCGCAACGTGCGCGACGAGGGCTGCATCAACCCGATGCCCTTGGACACCAGGTGCCAGCGCAACACCAGCACCTCGGGCGGGCGCTGGCTCTGCAAATCCAGCAGACCGGACAGCAGACCAAAGAACTGCACCTCCGTCAGGTTGCGCAGCCCGGTCAGCGAATTCACGCCGAAATGCCCGCCGGGGTCGTGCGCTTCGGCGAAGTTCTTTGCCTGCTCGTCCGTCATGTCCGAACTGTCCAGGTGCTGCACGAACTTCTCGTGGCACAGGGCGACCTGCCCGCGTGCACTGGCGTCAAGCAGGTTGTACAGGCTCTTGTAGTCGGCGGTGCTCAGCGCATCGCGGGCCTGCTCGGCCGCTTCCAGCAGCCCCGCCCCGGCCATCGCGCCGCTGGACGGCCCGATCTGTGCCGCCGGCTTGTCCCCGAATGACGGGAGCGCCAGCAGCACGCACAGCCCTAGCCAGATGGTGGATTTTTTCATGGCTCGTCTCCGGTTTGCGTGGCGTGGATCTTAGCACGCGGCGCGGCACAGTGAGCTAAAACTCACGGGCGCCGATCAGTAGAGTTTCTGCACGAAGCGGAACCCTTGCGGCAACCTGGTGATTTCGATGCCGGGCTCGGCCATGGTCTGGCAGGCTAGCACGCTGAGCTTGCGGTCTTCGCCGGGGCGGCGAATGCGGCTTTTGCAGTTCTTGCAGGTGCCGGCGATGCAGAACAGCCCGAAGTCGATACTGATCTGCCCGGTCATCAGCCCCCAGAACTGCATACCGCGCCACAGGCTGTTGTTTTCGGGCAGCATGACTTCGTTGCCCTCAATCACGATGGGGACCAGGTTCTCGAAGGGGCGCAGGATGTCCATGGCGTCCTGGATTGCCGCTTCGTCAACGTTGAACATGGCTTTGAGGTCAACCGCCAAGGCTTGCCTTCCGGAATCGCGCTACGGGGCGCTATGGTAGCAAGCGTCGCAACTCCGCCAACTGCGGGTATTCCGGGACAGGCGTCTTCACGGCAGAATCGACTATGGCAAGCGCGACACATGGATAGAATAGTCGGCAGGAATTCAGCGCGAAAGGCGGACCATGCCGGACACCGGCAAACAGGACACCCAGCGCGACACCAAGCCGGTACCGGACCAGGTGACGCTGCGCGGAAATGCCCCGGCATTGCGCGAGTTCGCCGACGCGCTCGCCGGCAAGGCGGTTCGCGCCGGTGTACGCGCCTGCGTGATTCCTGACAGCGCCGAGGCTTACAGCGAAGCGATCGACAACGGGGCTATCACTACTCTGCACGACGCGGGCTTCACCATCTGCAACCCCGGCACGCCAGACCCGGCCCTGGCGCAGGGCGAGTTCGGCCTTTCCGTACCCGGCGCCGAGCTCACGGACGTGGTCGAAGCCATCCGTGCCGGCTAACATGACGGCATGGACTGCACGATTCTGAAATGCGACCCCACGGAAGTTGAAGGTTGCTGGTACCTGCTGACCGAGGGACACCTCGATGCCGGACCACCCCTGACCGCCTGGGAGAACCACGTACGAAAGCTGATCTCCGACGGGGCGCGCTGGATCATATTCGACGCGCACAGGATCCGAAGTTTCGTTGATCTCGGGCACGGCGCGATGGTCGTGCTGTCGGACCGACTGCGCAAAGCCGGCGGCGGCGCGATTCTGCTGCAACTCAGCAAGCGCGAGCGAACCACGTTCGAGATGCTGAAGATCGACGCCATGTTCAACTTCGCGGAAACCATGGACGAAGCCCTCGCCATCGCGCACCAGGGCTGAAGTTGCGCCCTGTCACACCGCGCTGAATCCGTCTGAATCCCCTGCAACGGAGGCGCTCGCTTGGTACAATTCCGGGCTCATGGGGCACGGCAACCGCCGTGCCCCATGAATCGAAACACGGCAACCGCTGTACCCCTGGATTCGAAACACGGCAACCGCTGTGCTTCCGGATTAGAAGGCCAGGAGGGACGCCCCGGCGGCGTCCCGACGTTACAACTACGGGTGAAACACCCGCGAGCAAAGTTTTGCCGCCCGCGCGAACACGCAAGGAAACTCATGCCGCTGCCTGAAACTATCAAGCTGACGCCCGGCAAGCGCGTCCTGTTCCTGACCAAAGACCTCGAGCTGATCCGCAAGCAGCTCTATGAAGGGCTTGAGCTGAAGATGGCCGACCTCAAGGTCGAGGACCTGCTGGACGACATTAACACCGACACCATGACGCCGGCTTGGGTCTGCTTCGACTACGACCCGGCACAACTTGCCCGCAACGCCTATGCCGGGCTGTTCGACGCAGACGGTGAGCGCGTGTTTAAGGAAGATGCTCTGCTTAAGGGCAACTTCGAAGTCATCGTCAGCGGGCAGCGCAAGGGTACCGGCAGCAGCCGCGAAACCGCCCCCCAGGCCGAGAAATGGGCCGGCATACGCATCGTGATCGCGGCCAGCTTCGCACCGATCCACGAGCGCAACAACATCAACCTGGGCCAGGTCATGGGCGACCATGCCCAGCTCAAGCGTCTGCAAAATGGCGAAGAGATTGCGCTGGTGGAATTCACCAGCGACTACGACCCGGTCACGCGCATCATGCTGGAGCGCGGTGGGTTGTTTCCCTTCAATAAAGAGCTCGCCGAGGGCAAGCTCGACCTGCCGAAGCTCAGCAACCCCGAACGCCCCATGACCATGGCCGAGAAGCTGATCGCGCGCCACCTGGTCGAAGGCCAGGGCGACCCCTTTGTGAAGCCCGGCGACCCGGTGATGGTGCACGTTGACGCGGGCTACAGCCACGAGTTCACGACGGCACAGGTGCACTACTTCCTGGGCAACGAGTACGGCCGGGACTACCAGGTCAAGAATGCCGAGAAGTTCGCCGTGTTCGAAGACCACCTGCTGTACGCCAAGGGCGTCGCGCGTTTTGCCAAGTTCGCCGACAAGATCGGCACACTCGTGGACATGCAGAACAAGTTCCAGAAGCACACAAACGTGCGCGACTACAGTGCCGTTGACGGCATCAGCCCCGGCATCTGCCATCAGGTCGCGCGCGAGCATTTCATTGATGTCGGCGACTTCGTGCAGGCCACCGACTCACACACCTGCATGGGCGGGGCAAGCAACGCGCTGGCCTACGGCGTTGGGGCAACCGAGTACGCCGGTCTGATCCACAGCGGCTTCACGTTCGTGCAAGTACCCGAAAGCATTCGCTTCAACCTGGTCGGCGAGATGCAGGCCGGCGTGACGGCCAAGGACGTGATGCTGCACATTCTGGATACCTACGCGAAGCGCGAAGAGACCCTCGACCGCGTGATGGAATTCGGCGGCCCCGGGCTGGCAACGATCAGCATGGACGAGCGCGCAACCCTGGCAAACATGGCCACCGAATGCAGCGCCAAGACCGGCATCTGCGAAGCCGACGGCGTTCTGTGGGACTGGCTGAAGAAGCGCCGCGAAGCTACCGACACCGAAATCCAGGACATGCGCCGCAAGGCCGTCGCGCCCGATGAAGGCGCGCACTACGACGGCGGCGTGCACGAAATCAATCTGACTGACATCAAGCCCATGGTGGCCGAGCCCGGCGACCCGACTTACGGCAAGCTGATCGCGGACCTGGATAGCGTAAAGATCGACATCGCCTACGGAGGCTCATGCACGGCCGGCAAGTTTGATGACTTCGACTACTACGCGCGCGTGGTGAAGGAAGCCGTCGGGGCGGGACTGAAAGTTGCCGACGGCGTGAAGATGTTCATCCAATACGGCAGCGAAGATGTGAAGCGCTACGCCGAGACCATGGGCTACCCGGCCCTGTTCGCCAAGGCCGGCATCGAGATCATCAACCCCGGCTGCGGCGCATGCATAGGCTGCGGGCCCGGCGTGAGCGAGACCAAGGAGCAAGTCACGGTCAGCGCCATCAACCGCAACTTCCCCGGGCGCTCAGGCCCCGGCAAGCTCTATCTCGCCAGCCCGTTGACGGTCGCCGCCAGCGCGTTCACCGGCAAAATCACCGCGTACAAAGAAGGCATGTTCAAAGAGGTGCCGGTTACCGCCTAGTCTGGAATTCGCATGACCGATAAGACAGCGGGTCGAATCTGGCGTGTGAGCCCACTGCTCAAGATGCGGATGATGTTCGGCATGCCCTGGGTCTTCGGCATAGTCGCCTTGTTCCTGGGCGGGCTGCTCGTGGCGATCGTCAAGTACCTCGACCAAGGCCGGTTCGGTTCTTTTGCATTGCTGGTAACAATCCTTGCATGGCTTGCGGCGCTTGGGCTGATGGCAGTCGGCGCATTGGTCGCCCGGCGGGACATTGGAATCCTCAAGCACGCCAACGTGGCCACGGGGTGCATTGAGTCCATCACGGTTCATGAGTTCCACAGCAGGCCCGGCAGCATGCAGCAGCCGAGCGAGTTTTACCGCTTCAACATGAGCCTCACAGACGACGCGGGAAACACCTGGTCTGCAAGCTACGACGCGGGAATCCTCGGCTACGACGCGCAGGAGGGTGAGTACCTCGACACCCTGTACGACCGCCGGGATCGCAGCCGCATCATCCCCATCCGCTACATGCACGGGCAACCAACACCCGGCGACGACGGCGTGATCCGGACCGGGAACCCAGGCGAGGCATGGGGCTACGCGTGTGTAGGTATTGCAATGCTGGCCGAGTGGGTTGTAGTCCTCGCCTGGTAGCCGTCGCTTTCCTTCAATTTTCGGAACCGGCCGACGCATATCGCGTCTCAATGCAGACCTAATTCTGGAGGACGTGATGCGTATTGCACAAGTGTTTGCCCTTTTTGCGGTTGCGGCTTTGGTTGTGGCTTCCTTGGCTGCGACCTCGGAGGCTGATCGGGTGCCTGCACCGGAACCGGCGAAGAAACTTTCAGCCGCTAACAACGAATTCGGCTTTGATCTGCTGCGCCACCTGCATAAGGACGGCGAAAACACGTTTCTGTCGCCCACCAGCATCGGCATGGCGTTGCAGATGACCAGTCGCGGTGCCAAGGGCGAGACGCTTTCCGAAATGAACGAGACCATGCACGTCGGCGCGCTCGAAGTCGGCGACGCCAATCGCAAGCTGCTGGATGCCCTGTCCGGGCGCGATGACGTCAAGTTGAACGTCGCCAACGCCATCTGGGCCGACCCTGCCAATCTCAATCTGAACAAAAACTTCGCGACGGACGTGAGCAAGCAGTTTGACGCGGAGATCGACGCGATCAGCTTCAGCGACCCGAAAACCAAGGACGTGATCAACACCTGGATCAGCGACAAAACCGAGCAGAAGATTCCCGAGATGCTCAAAGAACTCGACCCGTCAATCGTCGCGCTGCTGGCCAACGCCATCTATTTCAAGGGCGATTGGACTTACAAGTTTGACAAGGAAAAGACCGAAAAGGCTGACTTCACTCGCGCCGACGGCAGCACACAGAAAGTCAGCATGATGCAATCCGGCAAACTTGAGCTGCGCTACGCTGAAAACGACGACGTGCAGATTGTGGCGCTTCCCTACGGTCCCGCGGCAGTCAAGAAGGAACAGCCCGGGCCGTTGTCCGAAGTCTATATGTGGCTAATCGTGCCAAAGGAAGGCAAGTCACTCGATAGTATCGTCAGCGGACTGACCAGCGCCGAGTTCCAGAAGCTGAAGAACAGCGCGACGCGCATCAAGGGCACCGTTGAGCTGCCGCGCTTCAAGATGAAGTATCGCAAGGAGCTGCAGGATGATCTGCCAAAGCTCGGCATGGTGCAGGCGTTCCACAACGGCAAGGCCGACTTCTCCGGCTTTGAAAGCGATAATCGCCGTGGGCTGTACATTTCCAAGGTCATTCACGAGGCGATCATTGAAGTCAACGAAGAGGGGACCGTCGCCGCAGCGGCCACGGTGGTCACGATGTCGAAAGGCGCGCCACCGCGCAGCTTCAGCGTCCGTTGTGACAAGCCTTTCCTGCTCGCGATCGCGGACGACCACACCGGCTCGATCATGTTCATTGGGACCGTCTATCAGCCCGAGGACCTGGAATAATCTGATATTTCCCGCGGCAATGGGCGGGCCCGTTTGTCTCTAGTGTAGACCCTGACGAGGAGCGAATATGAAGACTGGAAAGTTGGCGGGCGTCGCCGCGCTGACACTGCTGGGTTGCATCGTATTTGGCGGTAATCCGAAGGCCGGCGAAGAGAAACAAAAACCGGCGGTTGCGCCGGAAGCCAGGGAGCTTGCCGTGGCACACAACAAGTTCGGCGTGGACCTGTTCAGGAAGCTGCACAAGAACGGCGAGAACACTTTCATTTCGCCCACCAGCATCGCCGTTTGTGTCCAGATGGTCCGCCAGGGTGCGGGCGGCGACACCCGCGCCGAAATGGACAAGGCCATGTATCTCGACGGCATCGACGTGCCGAAGTCGAACAAGGCCCTGCTGAAAGAGCTCAACAGTCGCCAGGACGTGAAGCTGAAGATCGCAAACTCGGTCTGGGCCGACCCCGCGCGCGTAAGCATAGGCCAGGAGTACGCCGACGAGGTTGTCGAGTCTTTCGACAGCGAGGCGCGCGTGGCCGACTTTGGCGACCCAAAGACGCTTGATGCCATCAACGGCTGGATCAGCGACAGGACGGAAGCACTGATCCCCAGGATGCTCGACGAAGTCTCCGACACAACGGTGATGTTCCTGATCAACGCGATCTACTTCAAAGGCGCCTGGACGGACAAGTTTGACAAGAAAGACACCAAGGAAGGCGACTGGCACAACGGCGATGGCAGCACAAAGAAGATTCAGTTGATGATGCGCTCCGACCGCATCGCGTACGGCGAGACTGACGGACACCAGCTGGCCAGACTCCCCTACGGCGCGGACGAGCAGTCATCCATGCTGATCGTCCTTCCCAAGGATACCGCCACGCTGGATACGCTGGTCCAGAAACTGACGCCCGAAGACGTCACCAAATGGGGGCGCCTTGCACGGGAACGACAAGGCGTGCTGAAGCTGCCGCGCTTTGAGATGAAGTACAAAGAGACACTGAACGATGTGCTGAAGGAAGCAGGCATCAAGACCGCCTTCGAATTGGGCAAGGCCGACTTTACCCGCATGGGCGAAAGCTCCATGGGCCCGATCTTCCTCAGTCGCGTACTTCACGAGGCGCGGGTGATCGTGAATGAAGAAGGCACCGAAGCGGCGGCCGCTACGATTGCCGACATGCGCGCCGGCGGAATGCCGCCAAAGCCGTTCGAAATGACGTGCGACCGCCCATTCCTGTTTTTCATTACGGATGACGCGACGGGTGCCGTGCTGTTCATGGGCACCGTCTACCAGCCCGAAGACCCAAGCAGGTAAGCACCGACCAATGCAAACGCGGGCACTGCTGTGCCCGCGTTTGCATTGGGTGGACGGCGACCGCACTGCCCGTCCAGAAGGTTGTCGCGCGCCGCCCCGGGTGCCGCCGAAGGTCTAGCCGGGCAAGCGACCGCGGCGGACAGACCCGACGGCGGCGCGCTGCGTGACCGGGGTCGTCAGGTTGATCCGAACCATCCCCGTTTCACACGCGCAAGCATACCGAAACCGGAAGATCATTTGCGACTAGCTGCCGCATTTGCTATTCCGCATGCGGAAGGCTAACGATGGCGCAATCACACAAGCGGAAGGACTCCCCCGAGGCGCTGCAGGAGCGACTCACAACGATTACCCGCACCTTCAGCCTATCCGAAATCGCTCGCCGTACCGAAACGCCGCTGACCAACGTACACCGCTACGCCGGCGGCTCGCGCATTCCAGCCGAGTTCTGCGCGGCCTTGGTCACCCGCATGGGCGTCAACCCGGGCTGGCTGCTCGCAGGCGAGGGCCTGCCCTGGACCAGCGACATCACCGCCGGCACGACCAGCATGGCGGGCGACCTGCTGGAGCTGGTCGAGGCCATGAACGCGGTGACCCGGATGCGCCTCGGCGCCCTGACCGGCAAGCATCACCTGGGCGTGCTGCGGCAGCTCAACGACGCGCTGGTGCACTTCGAGGACCTGCGCATCCGCATGAACAGCCACGCCGAGCCTGTTTACCGCAAGCTGCTGGACGACCTGCAAAAGGCGCTCGCGCGAATGGACGTCGATCGCGCCGAGGAGATCGCCCGTGCCGCCGTGCAGGTCGCGCGCCTGTGCCGAGAACCCGAACTTGAACGCCGCCATACACGCCTGAAGGCCCACTACGCCTACTTGCGCGGCGATCATGACGCCGCATTGGCGCACCAGCAGGAGAGCTTTCGAGCCATACTCGGCGAAGGCGTGATCGCCGCAGAACCAGACCTGGAGGAGGCCGCCCGCCTGGTGACCCTGCTGGGCGCGGCCGGCCGAAGCGACGACGGGCTGCGCCTCGGAGAAGCCGCGATGCTGCTGGCCGGTGAAGCAGGCACGTCCTGGCCGACCTGGGCGCATCTGGCCTGCCTTTGCGGCAACCTGATGGTTGAAACCGGGCGCCTGTACGAAGGGCTGGCGCTGCTGAAGCGCTGGTTCCCGCAGGTTCAGGGCGAAGGGCGCCAACGCGCGGCCCAGGATTCGCTGACCATGGCGCTTCTGTATGCGGGGCTGATGAGCCCGGACGAAGCCTTCGATTACGGCGGTCACAACGAGTTCAAGGCGATCAACCTGGTGATGGTCGGCGTGTATATGGAAGATGCCGACTACCTGCGGCGCGCCTTTGACTACCTGGAGGGTGGGCGTGTGCCGCGCGAGAAGGTGTATACGACCATGCACTACGTTCTTGAGCACGGACGCCGCGTCCTGGACGCGCTGCACGGCGAAGGGCGGTTCAGCGAGTCCGGGGGCAGCGAGCTGGAAGCGCGCATTTTCGACACCCAGTCGCGGCGCCTGCTTGGCGGCAAGGCACAGGCCCGCAAGGCACTGGCGCAGGCCGAGAAGCTGGTCGAGTCATCCCGCAACATGCGGGTCATGCCGTTGATTGGCGCCGTGCATTATCGGAATCTGCTTGAGTTGTCGCCAAGGGGGGCGGAGAGCCACCAGCGGGCAGTGGAGTATTTTGAGGCGCGCATCGGGGCCGGCTACGATATTTTCCGTCCGCGAAAGACCCGCATTTGACCGGCGCACGGAGAACGAGATGACACCGGAGCAAGTGGTACAGAAGCAGCTGGATGCCTACAGCATGTGCGACCTTGACGCGTTCGCGGCTACCTACGCGCCGGACGTGAAGGTCACGGACGGCACGGGCAAACTTGTGTGCGAAGGCGTGGCGCAACTGCGCGAAATCTACGGACGGCTGTTCGAAGCCAACCCGCACCAGATCGCGCTGATCACGAAGCGCATTGCAGGCGGCGACTGGGTCATCGACGACGAAACCGTGATTGGGCGCTCCGACAACAAGACCCGCAATGCCGTCGCCATCTACCGCGTGCAGGACGACCTGATCACGCACGTAACGTTGATCGCGAAGATCGCAAAGGGCGCGTAGGCGCAGGCCTACTCGATGCGCTTGATGATGTGGTAGCCGAACTCGCTTTCGCACCAGTCGATCTGGCCTTTGCCGAGACTCAGAGCCATGTCTTGAAACGGCTTCACGAAAATGCGGCGCTCTTGTTCGACTGTGTACTTGGCGTCCGGCACGGAGTCTTCGTTGTGGTCTGTCTGCAGCTTCGCCCAGTCACCGCCCTTCTTGCGGGCCTTGCGCAGTACTTCATCACGGAGTGCTTCGGCCTGGGGCTGTGTGCGGTCGCCATCCTTCAGCGTGACGCGCTCGTTCTTGCCCTTCCAACTGATCAGGATGTGCTGGACCACAACTTTGGTCGGCGGCGGGTCCTGTTTTGTTGGCAATGTTGACGTGTCAATACCCGAAAACCAGCCTTCGGGCACGTCGTAGACCATGGCGTGTTTGCCGCGCTGGGTGAATTGGCCGTCTTTGACTTCCTCAGGCCCGTAGACGTCCGTGCCCTCGAAATCGAGCAGCAGGCTGATGTCGTTGTTGTGCCCGTGCCCGATCGAGTTCGCGTGGTTGGTCGAATGGCTGTCGTTACCCGCGCAGTCCATCATGATCCCGACCGCGAAGTTCAAACCTTGCCCCTGCCCGTTGCCCTGGTACAGGTCGTCGCCCTCACGGTCGATCAGCCAGCCGACGGCCCAGTCGTGCGCGCCGCCGAGCCCGACGCCGTGCGGGTTCGTGTAACTGTCGTTGCCCTTGAGGTCGACCAGTATGCCCGCGCTTAAATGAATGCCGCCGCCCTGCCCGTATTGGCCGAGCGTGTAGGTGTCGTTGCCGCCTTCGTCCACGAGCATGCCAAGCGAGTACCAGTAACTGCTGCCCTGGCCGTAGATATCGGCCTGGTAAACGTCGTTGCCATCGCCTTCATCGAGCAGCATGCCAACGCCGCCGCCGGTTTCGCCGTAGCGGTTGCCGATGGCGAAGCCCTGGCTGAGGGACTGATAGCGATCGTTAAACAGCGGCTCATGCAGATACTTGCCGCCGGCGTAGTAGAGATCATTGCCGTCGCCGTCCGTAAGCACTCCGACACCCATCACCTGAGCGAAGCCCTGCACGTAGCGGCAGCCGCGGTAGACGTCGTTGCCGGCGCGGTCTATTAAATGGCCGTAGCCGAAGACCCCCGCGCCCTGCGCGCCGGAGTCGCTGGTGTAGGTGTCGTCGCCGCCGTCGTCGTAAAGTTCGCCATAGCCGCAAAGCCCGCAACCCTGCGCACAGAAGCGCGATTTGTACACGTCATCGCCGCCGCCAAGGTCGTGCAGGATGCCGACGCCAAGGAAGCCGAACCCCTGCGTGAAGTCCTCGCCCAGGTAGCGGTCATCACCGGAAAGGTCGAGCACAAAGCTGATAGGCGCCCGCCCCTCAAGCCCGATTCCACAAGCCACGCGCCCGCGATAGGTGTCGTCACCGCCAAGATCGATGATACCGATGAAGTCGTCGCCTTCGTATGTGTTGGGACCCGTACCGCCAATGACGAACCGCCCCCATTCGCTCTGCCAGGCCGCCAGCACACTTCCGGTAACGCCAGCGAGTTCGTGGTCTGAAGTTCCTCTATAGTTGTCCGCAACCAGGCCGACTGTTCGCCGCCACGTGTTTCCGAGGTGCTCAAGGATGTGCGAGACCCGACCGGCAGACACGAGGACACCGTCGAGATGTGCGCGCTCACCCAGACCGAACAGGTCGCTTTCCGTGGCCTCCGGGCTCACAATTCCGCCTGGAATGGACAACTCGATTTCCGCTACCAGCGCTGGAACGCGAGCCGCCAATGCAGCCGCCTCTAACCGACCAAGGCGCCTGCCGGCACGCGTCAGGGAGTCGGCAGCGGTTGCAAAGTTCTCGACAAATCCCCCGCTCAGGAACAGTTCCTTGTGGTCATCGGCAAACGGAAGCACGCCTTCCGGCTTCGCGCCGAACAGGGCGGCGAGTACATCGGCGTCCCATTCGCTTCGCGCCTCTTCCAACTTGGCTTCCAGGTCCGCTATCCGGGCGCGAATGCGCTGCCCCTGGTCTTCGTTCTCGATCCGGGCTTTTTGCGCGTTCGAAAGCGCCCGGCCTATCCGGTTGACTTCATCTGAAAGCTCGCGCTGCCGTCGCCCGTCCATGAAGGCTTCGCCGGGCTGCCAGCGTGAAGTTCCGATGTCCAGCAATTCCGCCGCGTGCATACACCGCCTGGTTGGGCGGCTGTTGATGCTAAATCCCTGCGTGGCGCTTTCCGCGATCCCCGGCACCGCCAGCGGTTCGTCGAGGGCGCGGTCGCAGACCTGTAGTCTCAGGCGGTCGTCCCGGTGTTTCTTCTCGTAGTTGAGGTCTTCCGGCTTGAGGTTGAGGTACTCCAGCGCGTCGCGTATGTGCTCGTAGTCGCCTTCTGTTAGGAACTTGCCGGCTTTGAAAGCTGGCTTGTCCAGCTGCGGTGCGGGCTCGGGGGCGTCCTGTGCGCTTCCCGTGCGCAGGGCGACCACAACTGCCAGCACAGCGAATAAACCCGTCAGCACACGTTTGCCCATGGACACAGACCTTCCTACAATCCGCTCGCCTTGATTTCAGCCTCAGGCGGCTGTTGGTAGTTTCTGACTTTCAGGTTATATCGCTCACCCCTGATGGGCGACAGTTGGTCCGGATTCAGTCATGTTCGACTTCGCGGGCAAAAAAGTCTTCATCACCGGCGGCACCCGAGGTATCGGGTTGTCCGTCGCTGTCAAAATGGCCAAGGCCGGCGCCGACGTTGCGGTGAATTTCCTGCGCAACCGCAGCGCCGCCGAAGAGGCCCGCAACGCGATCATGGACGCAGGCGGCGGCAAAGAGCCGCTGATGCTCAAGGGCAATGTCGCCAAAGACGACGACATCGAAAAGATGTTCGGCGAAATCAAGGAAAAGTGGGGCGGGCTGAACTTCCTGATCAGCAACGCCGCCAGCGGCGTGCTGAAGCCGCCCGCCGAGCTCACCCACCATCACTGGCAGTGGACGCTGGACATCAACGCTTATGCGCTGCTGCCGCTTTCGCGCCACGCCATTCCCATGATGAAAGGCGAAGACGGCAAAGGAACGGGACGCATCGTCGCCGTCAGCAGTCTCGGCAGCATCCGCGCCTTCCAGAACTACGCGGCCGTCGGCGCAAGCAAGGGCGCGCTCGAAAGCCTGGTGCGCCACCTGTGCGTCGAGTACGCCAGCCAGGGCATCAACGTGAACGCAGTCAGCGCCAGCGTCGTCGACACGGACGCGCTGAAGCACTTCCCGAATCGGGAAGCCATGATCGAGGAATCGCTGCAGTGGATGCCGGCCAAGAAGCTGGTGACACCGGAGAATGTGGCCGACGCGGTGATGCTCATGTGCAGCGACTACACCAGCATGGTCCACGGGCACACGTTCATCGTGGACGGCGGGCTGTCCATCATGCTGCCGGGCTAGAGATTCTTGCCTTTGTTGGCTTTCATCTGGGCTTCGATTTCGGCGATCATCGCCGCGTCCTCGTCCACTTCCTCAAGCCCTTCGCCTGTTTCTTGACGCCGCTTTTCCAGCGCCTGGCGCTCCCGTTTGGCAGTGTCGTCGATTTCGCCTTCGGCCGCCGCGCCAATACGTTTGGCATCAGCCGCCGAAACGAACAGGATTCTCGCGTCGGTCAGGACGATTTCCACGCCGGCGGGGCGTGTGCGAACCTCACGAATGTCCAGGGGCTCTACTTTGGCCGCGGTCTTCTGGTGCGCCGTGCCGCCGCGCGCGAGTTTCCTGCGGCGCTCTTCGGCGCCGCTGCGCCCGCCCTCAATGTAGGGCGCGAAACGCTCCATGAAGTTGTCGAACTCGCCCATTACTTCGTCGTACTGGGCGTCGTCCATGGTCGTGCCGTGCTCGCCGATGTAATCGCCGAACACGTTGCTCATGGTGTTGATGGCGCGACCGATGCGCTTGTCGAGCGGGCTGCTCTTGTCGCCGACCCAGGGCGCGGCGCCCGTGGCCTCGGCCTGCGTTTTCAACCCGTAGGTGGTAATGACCGCGCGCTCGTACTTATCCGTAAAACTCTTGATGTCCTGGCTGCCAAGTGACGCGCTTTCCAGCAGGCGCACAGCGTTCAGGGTCAGTCCGACCAGCAGGTTCGCCGCGCGAATGCGGGTGATGCGCTTGTCTTCCTGCCCGTCGATGTCCTGCATGACGCGCTCAATCACGTCCGTTGCGAGCTCGGCCGCGCGTACGCCGCAAAGCACGGGGCGCGTGGCGAACTGCCCGACGACAATGGAAACGTACAACGCATGGGCGATATCAACGAGGTATTCGTTGATGATCTCCTTCTCCATGCGCTGCAAAGACTCAGGCACGAACGCGCGTATGCGCGGGATAAACTTGGCGTCGAACTCGCTGATCTGCAGCCCTTCGTCGCGCTTGACCGCGTGGCGTACCAGCACCGGGATCAACTCTTCGATCGTGGCGGGCTCTTTTTTTGTCTTGGGACGGGCCGGTTCATCGGCGCCGGGGTTCGTGTTGCGCTTGTTGACCGGACTGCTGGTGCGGCGCGTAGACTGCACCGGCGCGGACGGCTTGCGCGCGTCGGTTTGTCCGGTGCCTGCCGCGGGGGGTTGCTGAACCGGCGAGGACGGGCGTTTGCCACCCGGCGCCTTGAGGGGCGAGGATGGACGCTTGGCCGGCGGCGGCGCGTTTACCTGCCGCGCCCGCGCCTGCGGGCCCTGTCCCGGCAGCTTTGCCTTGGGCAGCGGCGCGCGGCGCGCTCCCGGCCTGTTGTTCTGGTTGTTTTGTGCCCCGCCCGCCATGTTGCCTTTCGGCAGGGGTCAGGGATCAGGTTTCAGGGGTGATCCCTGCCTCCTGTCGCCTGCCGCCTGTCACGCTTGCTCGTATGCCAGCGTCGCGACCGTTACAGGCTCCGCGATGCCTTTCACTTCAATTTGCGCCTTGGTCCGGAACTTGATCGGTATGGCAATCCGTGCCGGGTTTTCCTTGGCGTACCTGCTGATTTCCTGGACGGTACCGATTGACGCGAGCACCTCATTGCCCGACGCAAAACTACAAAGTCTGGCGGCCAAATTCACGTGATGTCCCAGCACCGTGTACTGGTTTGCCTTCTGGTTGCCGAACATTCCCAGCAGCATGTCGCCGCTGTTGATGCCGACGCCCAGAGTCAAAATCTCCGGGCTAAGCTCAAGCAGCGCCCGGGGCAGCAGTCCCTGTTCAATCCAGCGCGCACGGGTGCGCTGCATGGCCTGTTGCAGATCAACCGCGACCTTGACCGCGTTGTAGGCATGCCCCACTGTCGGCAGCGGCGCACCGAACAGCGCCATCACCTGGTCGCCGACGAACTTGTCCAGCGTAGCGTCGTTGGCCTCAAGGGCGTGCATACAGATATCAAAGAACTCGTTGAACACCGTCTGCACGATCGGCGCTTCGACATTCTCGCAGAATGTGGTGAAGGCCCGCAGGTCCGCGAACAGCACCGACATGCTGCGCTTGTGCGACAGGAAGGGGTCCTCGGCGCTGTCCAGCAGGCGCTCCACAATGCGCGGGCTGACCAGGCGCTCGAAAAACTGACGCGTGGTGCGCAGGCGCGTCACGTCCTCCACCGTCACGGTGCCCTGGCTGTTAGACCAGACCGCCTTGAACTGGAAGTACTCGCTGCGCCCGGTGACGGGGTTCGGACGCTCGGCCTCGAAGATTTCTTCGTTCAGGCTTTCGGCGCCATCCTGCAACAGGGTTTGCAGCACGTGCGGCGCCCATTCCAGCCCGTCGAGTTCTGCCAGCGGCGGCTTCCGGCTGACAATGTTCTTGTCAACGTTCAGGAAGTCGGCCATGCGCGTGTTCATACGGATAACGCGCCACTGGTTGTCCACAATCAGGTAGGAAACGCTCAGCCCGGCAATCGTCGCCTGCGGCGCGCTGATTCGCGACTGCCCAAAGCTGGTCAGATTGCCCAGGGTCATGCTGCCCATGGTGGAGCCGCCCGAAAGCAGCATAAGCTTGCGGCGCAATTGCTCGTTCTCCGCCTGCAACAGGTCGAGTTTTTCCTGCATTGCCTTGGTGTCGGATTTGCCGAGCATATGCGGCGTGCGCCAAACAGTTGAAAGTGAGCCTTTCCATGCTGCCTTAGCAGCGCCGCTTACGCAACCAGCGCCAGTCGGAAGCGGCACCGCGAGCCACCGCCGGTTTTTCCGACACCTATCCACAACCCTAACGCGCGCGTAGGGCTTTGTAGAGTCCGCCCCATGCAAAAGTACTTCAATCGCGCGAATATCTATCTGGTCGGAAAGCAGGTCATGCCCGCTGAGGAAGTGCAGCGCTTCCTCGATAACGAAGCCGACAACTGGATCACGGACACGGACAACGCCGCACAGCGCATCCCGGAGCTTGCGGGGCGCGTCTGCTACATGAGTTTTGGCGAAAAGCAGGGGCGCAAGGACAATGCCAGCTACCTGGGGCACATCATGTCCGTGGGGCACGGCAGCGTGCTTGAGCATGCGGTCTTCAGTCTTCTGCTTACCGGTGTCAGCCGCAGCCTGACCCATGAGCTTGTGCGCCACCGGGCAGGCTTTGCCTACAGCCAGCTGAGCCAGCGGTATGTTGACGAAACCGATGCGCAGTTTGTGGTGCCGCCGGCGGTGCAGGGCGACGCCGAACTCGAGAAGTCACTCAAGGACTTCTGCGACGCAAGCCTGAAGGTCTATGGCGAACTGACCGACAAACTCGCGGAAAAATTTGCCACTCCCGAAGGGCTGGTGGATATCGCTCTGCGCGAAGAGCAGCTTGCCGAAGGTGAAAGCGGAAAGTTCACCTTCGGTGAGCCGGTCGAAGGACACGACAACCTGTCCATCGCCGACTGGCGCTCGCGCGTGGCCGAAGATGAAAACGTCGCCAAGTACTTCAAGAAAAAGACCATTCGCGCCCGCCGCAAGTCCGCCCGCGAGGCCGCGCGCGCCGTGCTGCCGAACGCGACGGAGACAAAGATTTTCGTAACGGGCAACGTGCGCGCCTGGCGGCACTTCATTGAGCTGCGCGGCGACATCCACGCCGAGGCCGAGATCCGGGCCCTGGCCTGCGACGTTGCAAGGCTGCTCAAGAATGAGGCGCCCAACCTGTTCGGCGACTACGAAATCGTGACCCTGCCCGACGGCTCCGAGCGCACACGCACAACCCACCGCAAGGTCTAGCCGGTCCGCCCGCTCAAATCGACACGTGTATCGACCGCGCGCGGGAATGTACCTTGGGGGCATGAGCTACCCCGTGCGCTTTCATCGTATCGCCGTGCCGAAGCCCTGGGCCGGCTCGCGCCTGCGGGCGCTTCTTCCGGATATCGCGGACGAGTTGCCGCCCGGAACCGGTGAGAGCATCGAGCTGGCGGACATGCCGGGGCAAGTCAGCGTCGTCGCCAACGGCGCGTGGCGCAAACAATCAATCCATCACCTGATGCGCGACCGGCGCGGACAACTGCTGGGTGACCTAGCCGCCAGGCACGACCTGCCGGACTTTCCTCTGGCCGTCAAGCTGCTTGACACGGCCCAGCCCCTGAGCATCCAGGACCATCCTGACGACAAGCGCGAGAACGGGCGCATGGTTTCGCGCGGCAAGAGTGAATGCTGGATTGTCCTGGATGCCGATTCCGAGGCCGTGATTTACCAGGGCCTCAAACCCGGTGTGACGCGCGAAATGTTCGAAGACGCTCTGACTGACGGGCACCCGATCGAGCTGCTGAACGCGCGACAGGTGAAACCGGGCGACTACCTGTACAACAACGCAGGCATGATCCACGCCATTGGCGCCGGGCTGGCCCTGCTTGAGATCCAGCAGAACTGCCCCGTCACCTATCGCCTGTGGGATTTCCCGCGCGACCTGCCCCGTGAGATGCATATTGCGCCCGGCCTGTCGGCCGCAAAGTTCGACCTGCTGCTGCCGGAAATCCAGATGTCCGACACAGAGGACGCCCTGTTGCAAGCGGACGGGCCGTTCGGTGTCAGGTCTTTACGGGTCAAGATGGCGCGACGACTCGGCAAGGAATGGTCGGGCTTCACGCTGGTCACGTGTCTTGGCGGCGCGTGCGAAATTACGGGCGTCGCCCGCGACAACCTGCAACCGGCGGCGCTCAAGCCCGGCGACACGGTCATGTACACCAGCGAGTTTGATCAATTTGAGATCTATCCGGACCGCGAGGCCTGGGTCATCCTTAGCTGGGCGCGGGAGTAGACACGCCTCGGCGCAGCTCGTCGTAGATATCCAGGTACATGCGCGCGATGCGCGGCGGTCGATACTGCTCGACGTTGGCCAGGCCGTCGGCCACCAGCTTCTCACGATATCCCGCGTCGCTGAACACGCGCTGAAAGCCGGCACGTATGCTCTCCACACTTGACGGGTCAACAAGGCAGGCGCCGCCGGCGGCGACCGTGCTCATGGGTGCCAGGTCGGACGTGACAACAGCGCGGCCGGTCGCCTGGGCTTCCAGAATCGGCATTCCGAAACCCTCATACAGGCTCGCGAATCCGACGACGTCGCTGTCGATGTACGCCCGAACCATCTGGGCTGTCGTCAGGTCCTGATCTGTCGAATGCTCAAGCCCTGAATCCTTCAGCAACTCACGCTGGCGCTGTGGCAGGCGACCGATCACGCGCAGACGGCATGGCAACTGTGCCAGCGCTTCAACAGTTCTTTCCAGGTTCTTGTGAGGCAGCGTGCCGATCAGCAGGACAGTCGGCATAGCCGCGTTGAACGGGCTCGGCGAATACTGAAACGCCGAAGACAGGCAGTCGGGAACAACCCGGATTTTGTCAGGGCTGCAGCCGGTTTGCCTGACAAGCTCGTCCTTCGTGGCCTGCGATATCGTCGTCACGATCTTCGCCCGCGCCACCGGCCACTGGAAGTACAGCTTGCGCAGCAGCCACCGGCGCAGCCCCGTAGCGCGCCGCAAGGCCACGCAATCGTGTACGGTCAGAACCGTGCGCTCGCCGCTCAAAGCCCGCGCCAGATAATGAATGTCGCCGGTGATGTGATTGACTTCGCCCTGCACCCGTTTCGCCCAGCGCAGGTTTCGCAGGCGCGGCAGGATCGCCCGGCTGACCTCAGGGCACTGCTCGCGCCGGACTTCCGCATGAGGCAGCATGGCGTCACTCAAGGCCCGAAACAGCTTCTCGATGCTGTGGTAATCCGGCAGTGGTTTGCGGTGGAAATGCACTACTTCCTGCCGCGGCGCTGATTCCTGCGCCGGGGGCGGCTCGCCACGAATGCCCAGCGTGCCCGCCAGCAACCCTGCCGAGCGGTCCCAGTCAAAGGGCGCGACATGCTCGCGCAGCGCGTCGCGATCAAACGGCGCGAAGCTGTCACGATCCGCCAGCGCGCGCGCCCAGGCATGAATCTCGGCGCTGTCCGTGAAGCGCACGTTCGGCAGGGCCAGGCGCTGGAATTCTTTCAGGGGATTCGCCAGCACGGGCTTGCCGGCGGCGCTGAACTCGATCACGTTCAGCGCCATGGCATCGTGAGTCTGGGGGCGCGGGTCGTAGGGGTGCGCGCCGGCATCGCAGGCATGGAAGTAGGCGGCCACTTCACCGGGCGGCACGGGGCCGACGATGAAAACGCCGTCCTGTTTTCCTTTGCAATAGCGAAGCGCGCGGTCGGCGTCGGGTCCGACGATCAGCAACGCCAGTTCGGGGCGCGATTCCCGCGCCATCACGAACGCGCGCACCAGGCGCTCCAGCCCGTAGAACGGCATCGTGTGGTTGCCTATGAACCCGACAACAAAACGATTCTCCAGCCCGTAGTGCGCCCGGATGGAGTGCGCCCCGGGCCCGGCGTCGCGCATGTCCGCAAGGGGCGCGCCGTTCGGAATGTAGACGGCGGGGCGATCCGCGAGGCGCTGCACATAGTCGCACAATTGCAGACTGGAGGCCGACACGGTATCGGCGCGACGCAACTGCTCGCGATGAAACGCGCGCCGGAACCGTCCCGTGCGCGTGTTCGCCCACTGGTCGTGAAAGTTGTCGATCACATCAAAGTGAACGCGGTAGTCGCGCTGCTTTTGCGGCAGGAAGAAAAACGGCGTACTCAAATAAACACTGTCGCAGGCGAAGCGTTTCAACGCACCGCGCAGGCGGTGTTCGTTCCAGTCCGCCGCGGCGGGCCCCAGCAAAGGCCCCGTGCCCGCGGCCACAGGCATACGGAAGCGCGTCAGGCTGCCGGACTGCATGACTTCGAGGGGCGAGCGAATCAGATTCAACCGCATCCGCAGCTTGTCCGCGATGCCCGGACGCAAGCCCGCGAATTCCGCCGTGTGGTCCAGGGCGAAGATATCCGCCTGCTCGCTGAGCCTCGTGGCAAGCTCGACTTCGCGAACACGGTAGTTCTCGCCGAAGATCATGCGGCCGATCCACAGCACGGCTTTGCGCTTATGGCTCAAGGGTCAGGTACTCCGCGATGTCGCGTGCAATGCGTTCGGACGCCTGCCCGTCACCGTAAGGATTCGGGTGCCGCAGCAGGCGCTCACGCAATCCGGTATCGATGAGTGTTTCATGCAGCGCGGCGCGAACCTGCTCCGGGTCCGTGCCAACCAAGCGCAGGAAACTGGCCTCGAGCCCTTCCGGGCGCTCCGTGACGTCCCGGGCAACCAGCACCGGCGTTCCGAACGACGGCGCTTCCTCCTGGATGCCGCCGCTGTCCGTTACAATCACGTCCGCGTGCGCGATCAGCCAGACCGACTCCGCGTAGCTTAAGGGCGCGGTAACGATCAGGCGCTCGTGCGAAACCTGCCGCACTTCTTCCTGTACGTCCGGGTCGGGATGCGCGGCCAGCAGGCAGGTCGCGCCGGAAGCATCCAGTGCGCCCACCACGCCACGCAGCAGACGCGCGATCCGCCCCCCTTTGTTTTCGCGGCGATGGGCCGTGGCGTACACCAGGCGACCCGCCGGCAGCACATCCGCCAGCCGCCCCGGCGGCGCGTCGCCCATGGCCCGCGCCATCCACAGGCAGGCGTCAACGCCGGTCTGCCCCGTAACAACAATCGAGTCCGCCGGGATGCCCTCGCGCAGCAGGTTGTCGCGCGCCCCCGCCGTGGGCGCATAGTGCCGGTTTGCCAGACGATCCGTTACCAGACGGTTCACTTCTTCCGGCCACGGCGCGTGCAGGTTGCCGCTGCGCAATCCGGCCTCGATGTGGGCGCACGGCAGGCGCGCGTAGCAGGCCGCCAGGGCCCCGATCATGGCGGTTGTGGTGTCGCCCTGCACAATCACCAGGCGCGGTTTGTGCGCCGCCAGCTCAATTCCAATGGCGCCCATCAGGCGCGAGGCGAGCCCCGTCAGACCGTCGTCGCCCATGCAGTGCAGGTTCACGTCCGCGCTAAGCCCGAACGTCCGCAGCGCGTCGTCCGCAAGCTCCGCGTGCTGTCCGCTGGCAACGATGCGCACGCCCAAACCGCGGTCGCGCAGCGCGAGCAACACCGGCGCGCACTTGATCGCTTCGGGGCGTGTTCCGATCACTATTGACAGGTCAACCGGCATCGAGCCCCCTGACGTCCCGTGCAATCTTCAGCAGGCGGCGCGGCATTACCGCGCGCAGCAGCGCCCTCCAGCCTGCGCGATTGCCCGGTTGCTCACGCAAAGCTCGCAGGGCCGAGCGCAGCGCCGCAAGCGGCAGCCGGTTCTGCTTGCTGAAACTGGCATCGCGGCATAACAGTTCCACCTTCCGGTCGCTCCAGCCCGGGGTGCCGGCGTTCTCGCGCTCCAGCAGGGCCAGGCGCTGACTCTGTACTTCCAGAAATCGCGAGCGCGACATTGTGTCCGCCGTGTACGCGTACTCGTACAGAAACCTCCGCAGCCAAACCAGCGGGGCGTGCCGCCGCAGGCGCAACCAGAAATCGTGATCCTCAACCAGGGTGAATTCCGGGTCGTATTCTCCGGTGCGGCGCGCGACCTCGGCGCGATACAGAAAGCAGGTCCCGACGCAGTTGGTTTCAGCGATGCGCTCAGGCGGGCCGCCCACGAACTCACGCAGGTTGCCCTGGTCGTCCCGAATGTACGCGTTGGCATAAACCAGCCCGGCTTCCGGCTGCAACTCCAGCTCACGCACCATGGCCCGGATCGCGCCGGGGCGAAAGGCGTTGTCGTCGCTGGTCCAGGTCCAGTACTCGCCCGCGGCCTGGCGAAAGCCGGCATTGAGGGCGCGCGGCAGCCCCTGGTTCTGCTGCTGGATCACCTGCAAACGCGGGTCGGCAAGTCGCCCCAGCAACTCCGCGGTGCCGTCCGTGCTGCCGTCGTTGACGACTATCAGTCGTAGGCTGGGATAGTCCTGTTCCAGCACGTTGCGCACGGCCGCCTCCAGTATGGCGGCGCGGTTGTAGGTGGGCAGCACAACGGACACAGGCGGCAGCATTTCGCGCGCCTCAAACTCGAGTACACGTCGCTCGCGTTCGGCGATCCGCTGCGCGTCAAAGCGCTCGCTGGAAGTACGGGCGGGCGCGCCAAGCCGCGCGCACGTGCCGGCATCAGAAATCGTCAGAATCGCCTCCGACATGGGCTGCGCGGCGGGCTTCACCAGCAGGCTGTCCCACCGGTGCGTCGCGATTTCATGCACTGCCGCCTCGTCGGGCGCGATGCACGGCGTGCCGCAGGCGAAGCCGCGGGCGATCAGGCCTGTGCTGCCGGCATTCGCGACCAGCACGGCGTCCGCCCAGCGCAGACGCTTTGCCAGTTCTTCGTCGCTGTCAACCTCCACGGCGACGGCGAAGTCCGGCAGCTCGCCTGGAAACTTGCCGAGCACCAGCAGCTTCAAACCGGGCTGGCGCCTGGCCACGAGCGCGCAGGTTTGAAGCACTGTCTCAAGGCCGTGCCCGGCCTGCGTGACCAGTCGCGGGGACCCGTCTGGGCCGTCGGACGCGCCATCGGGGCTGAACAGACTGCGGTCCACTGGCTCAAACAGCGTTACAACGCGGGCGGGATCGACTCCCTGTGACACGCAATGCGCGGCGACAAACTCACCATTCGCCAGGACGACGCGGGCCTCCCGCGCGCGCCGCAGGTCGATGTCAGATGCGGCAAGGGCGCGATAGACGGCGGGATTGTGCGGCTGCCCGTTCATTGCCCGGCCTTTGCCGCTGAAGCCGCGCACAGGCGCCATTTCTGCTCCAGGTGAATCAGGGCCTGGGACGGGCTTTCAGACGGGCGCACAACCTCGAAACGCAGGGCGTTCTCGTTGCGAATAGTTGCGGCGAATGCGTCGTGCGCTCTGACCGTCACCGCGACACGATAACGCCCGACGGGCAGATGCAGCCCCGCAACGTCAACCTCAAAGCTGGTGGCGCCGACAACCGTTTCGTCACGCAAAGTGCCGAAGCTCGACAACTGGGCAAGATTTGCCCCGGGTGTCGAAACCCGGAAGCGTGGATCCTCATGCAGCAGGTCCAGCGCGACCACAGGCCCCTTCACAGGCTCGCGCAGTGTCACGTGTACACGGAACCTGACCGGCACGTGCGCCGGCGACTCGACAATGACGTTGCCATCCGCATCCAGCAGGTCCGCGTGCGGCAACCCGTCGTCACCGGAATGCTCCGCGGTGTGCGTCAGGTCGGCCTGATCCCCCAGATACCGCTCGATCACCGCCTCCGGCGCGCCCAGCACGACGGCGCGCCCGGCTTTCAGGTACAGGACACGCGAGGCGGATTGCAGCACGTTCATCTGGTGACTGACCATGACGATCGCGCATCCCTGTCGGCGGGTCCTCTCGATCCACTCGTGGCAGCGGTTCTGGAAGCTGGCGTCGCCGACGGCCAGCACCTCGTCCACCAGCAGCAAGGCCGGGTCGGCGTGAGCGGCGACCGCGAACGCCAGGCGCGCGTACATGCCGCTGCTGAAGTTCTTGACCGGCATGTCCATGAAGTCCGCCAGTTCGGCGAATTCGACGATGCTGTCGTACTTCCGGCGGATCTCCCGCTGCTTCAGCCCCAGGATCGCCCCGTTAATGAATACGTTGTCGCGCCCGGTCAGCATGGGGTGAAAGCCCGCGCCAAGCTCGATCAGCCCGGTGACGCGTCCGTTGACGTGTACGCTGCCACGATCCGGGCGGAAAATCCGGTACAGCAGTTTCAGCACGCTGCTCTTGCCGGCGCCGTTCGGCCCGACAATGCCCAGCGTCTCGCCGGGCATCAGTCGCAGGGACAGGTCGCGCAGGGCCCAGAACTCGTGATCCCGCAGCCCGTCTTCATCGCGCCGGGCCGTCAGGCGTTTCGGCAGCCCGGACACGAGCTCAGCCAGGGTGCTGACCTCCGCGCGCCGTCGCAGGCGTTTCCAGACGCTGTCCATGCGCATGACCGGCTCGCTCATGCCAGTTCCCCGAAGCGGCGCTCAACCCTGCGAAACCAGAGCCAGCCCAGCACCAGCGTCAACAGGCTGATGCCGCAAGCGACATAGAATGGCGGGTCAAAGCCCCAGCGCCCGCCGACGATCAGCCCCCGGTAGGCATCCAGCATGGGCGTAATCGGGTTGACGTATTTCAGCCAGATGAACCAGCCTGTCTCTGGAATCGGGTACACCACGGCGCTGCCGAACATCCACATGGTGATTACCACCTGCAACACGTACTGCACGTCGCGATACAGCAGGTTCCCGCCGGCCGCGAACAGCGCCAGCCCGGCGCCGAAACTCACCTGCGCGCACAGCACCAGCGGCACCAGCAGCAGCCCCGGTCCAGGCGCCACGCCGTACCAGGCCATCAGTCCGACCAGCACGGTCGCTCCGACCGCGAAATCGAAGCAGGCCGATCCCACGCGGGAAAGCGGCAGCACCTCGCGGGCGAAGTACACGCTGATGACGAGGCTGCGGTTGTCGATCAGACTCCGGACGCTGCCGTTCAGGATGTTGGCGTGAAGCTGCCACGGCAGCAGCCCGATGTAGGCGAAAATCGGGTACGGGACGGCGCCTGTGTCCACGGGCGCAATGCGCGCGAACACGAACGTGAAAATCAGCGTCAGCCCCACGGGCAGGGCAACCGCCCAGCCGGCGCCGAGCAGCGAATGACGGTAGCGGGCACGGATTTCCCGCCGCGCGAACACGGTGACAAGTTCGCGATAGCTGATCAGCTCACGGAGATCCCGGGCAATGCTCATCACCAGAGGATACGCCGATCACGGAAAAACGCACGCGCGACGCCGGTGCCCGGGTGTGTCACCCTCCATCCGGGCTTTTGTTACACTGCCCGCAACCATGAGGTGATCCATGAACCGACTGCGACTTCCGATCAGTCTTTTGCTGCTGCTGGCTTTCTCGCTCGCGCCGCAGGCACAGGACGCCGACACCGGCCTGCCGGCCACCGAGGACTACAGCTTCCTGATCTTCTACATGGGATCGAACATCGGCTGGGTGAAGACCACCGTGCGTCAGGTCGAGCTTGATGGTCGCACCGTGCGCCACGAACACGAAGTCGGCTACGTGCAGATCAAGCGCAGCTTCGACGGCGCGACCTTTGAAACCAACAGTGTCACCGACTACTGGTATGAGCTCGACGGGCGGTTCATCCGCGAGGTTGATGTCACGAAGAACGGCGACCAGGAGAAGAAGGTCGAGGTCGTCTTCGCCAAGGACTCGGCCGAAGTCACCGAGACTGTGGACGGCGGCAAACCGCTGAAGTCAAAACTCGAGTACGGCGACAAGACCGTATATGGCGACTTTCGCGCGTGGCACGTACTCAAAGACGCCAAGCTGGAGAAGGGCCGGCAACTCAAGTTCTGGACCGTCGAGGAAGACGAGCTGATTCTACTGGAGCAGACCTGGACCGTCGGCGGGCGCGTGAAACGCAAACTCAGCGACAAGACGCTCGTGGAAGGCACGGAAGTCAGCCTGGTCAAGGGTGGGCGGGCCGCCACGGTGATCTTTGGCGATGACGACATGCCTCTGCTGTTTGAGGATGTCGGCGGCTTCACTCTGGAGCGCGTAAAGGAAATCCCTGACCCGTTCAAACCCGAGGCGATCACGCTGCGCAACGTGATGAAGGCCAACATCGCGATTCTCGATGACAGCAACCTCACGCAGCTCGACATCCACTTCAAGTTCGAGCACGACGACACCGAAGGCGTGGAGCCCATCGCCGAGACCAACGCCTATCATGAAGTCATCCAGTACGACGAGGGCTACGCCCTGCGCTTGAAATCGCAGAAGCTCACGCGTGACTTCGACGCGCCGGCTTACCCCCTGACCGATGTTCCTGACGACGTCAGCAAGTACCTCGCCGCCACGGCCATGTGCCAGTGTGACGACGAGAAACTGGCCGGCGAGGCCGCGAAACTCGCCAAGGGCAAGACCAACAGCGTCAGCCTCGCCCGTGCCATCATGCGCTTTGCGGACAAGCGCCTTGAAGACAGCTCAGGCAGTACCGGCAGCGCGAGTGCCAGGCAGGCCTACGACGAGTGCACCGGCGACTGCACCGAACACGCGGCCTTGTTCGTCGCCCTGGCGCGGGCGGCCGGGCTGCCGGCACGGAACATCGGCGGCTTTGTTTATGTGTGCTCCGACAGGGGCGACGTCTCTGTGTTCGGCTATCACGCCTGGGCCGAGGTGTGGCTGGGCCAGTGGGTGCCCGTGGACCCGACCGTCGGCGAGCTCGGCACGTCGGCCCGCTACGTGATGTTCCAGATTGACGAGCCCGGAGAGCCCGCCGGGCGTTCGCGCTCAAGCCGCTGTATCCGGCAGGACATCAAGCCGATCATTGACGCCTACGAACTCGCGGACGGCACCAGCTGGCGCCGAAAGGGCGCGAAAGAGTTCGAGTGGAAGTAGTCCGGGTTAGCCCTTCGAAGCGGGCAGCGTGATGCGGAAAGTGCTGCCCTTGCCGACTTCGCTTTCGGCCTTCACGCTGCCGCCATGCTTGATGGCAACGTGCTTCACGATCGCGAGCCCCAGCCCCGTGCCGCCCAGCGCCCGCGAGCGCGCCTTGTCTACCCGGTAGAAGCGTTCGAATACGCGGGTAAGCGCATCCTGCGGAATGCCGCTGCCCGTGTCCGCCACCTCGAGCACCAGCCCGGTTTCTGACCGCTTGACGCGCACCTCCACGCTGCCGCCCGCCTGGGTGTAGCTGATCGCGTTGACAACCAGATTGTCGAGCGCCTCCAGCATGTCCTCCTCGTTCACCAGCGCCACGGCTGGCTTGTCGGTCGGGTGCAGTGTCACGGTTACGCCCTTTTCGTCGGCACCCTCGCGGTGCTTGCTGACGCAGTCCCGTGCCAGTTCGTTCAGGTCCAGATGCTGGCGAGATTCCTCGCCCACGTCGCTTTCCAGACGCGACAGGTTGAGGATGTCAGATACCAGCTTGCTCAGGCGCGACGTGTTCGCCTGGATTTTCCGCAAGAAGGGCTCGCGCACGCTTTCGTCGTCCGCGGCGCCGTCGAGCAGCGTTTCCACATAGGCGCTGATGCTCGTCAGCGGCGTCTTCAGCTCATGGCTGACGTTGGCCACGAAATCCTGACGCATCTCCAGCAGCTTCTGGTCCTCGGTCGCGTCACTGATCAGGATGACGGCGTGCTGCTCGCCGCCGGCCGTGTCGAACAGCGGCGTCGCGACGAAGGCCAGCACGCGACGCTGCGCGCCGTGGGTCCGATCCTCGACCCAGATGCGGCGTGGTTCGGTCAGCTTTGGCAATGAGCCCAGCAACTCGTCCACCTCGGGCAGGCGGACCGACTCCCACAGGGCGTGACCCTCCATGGAGTCATCGCCGGCGTTCAACAGTTGCGCCGCCGCCTTGTTGGCAAGCACGACGTTACCCGTGGCGTCCACCAACAGCAGCCCTTCGGACATGTTGTCCATGATAGTGGAAATCTCCCGCCGGTTGGCCTCGAGCTGTCCGACACGATTCTGCAACTCGCGTCCCATGCTGTTGAACGCGCCCACCAACTCGCCCAACTCGTCGCGGCGGGCCATTTCGACTTTCACGTCAAGATTACCCCTGGCGAACTCGCCGGCGGCGGCACGCATGACTTCTATGGGGCGCACAACGTAGCGCGACAGCACGAAGCTGAGTGCCAACCCCACGATCAGCAACACACCGACGGTGATGTAGATGGAGTCCTGCACGACCTCCAGGCGTCTCGACAGTTGCCGCATGGGCATAGCGACACGAATGACATCGGTTTCCGGTTTGTCCGTGTCCGCGATGGCGACGTACAGAAATTCCGCACCGCGGGTGCCGCTGAACCGGATAGCGGAGCCGTAGCCGGTTTTCAGTGCCTGCGACACTTCCGGGCGCGATCCGTGGTCGTCCATGTCGGCGGCCATGGCCTCGGAGTCGGCCCTGACCGCGCCATCCCGGGTGATTACCGTGACGCGCGTCCCGGATACTTCCGCCGCGCGCAGCACGTTTGCCTGCATGTCCCCGTCGGAGCCGCCAAGCAACTCACGCGCCATGCGCGCGCGGGTTTCGAGATCGCGGGTGGATTCAGCGAGCAGCAGGTCCTTGAGCTCGAATTCGAGGTAGGCGCTGGTGATCAACAGGAAGGCAATCACCGCGGCGGCGTTCATGGCTATCAGGCGCCAGAACAGACGGGAGCGCCAGACGCTATACTTCTTCAAAGCGATAACCGACCCCTCGCACGGTAACAATGTAGCCGCCGTATTTTCCCAGCTTCTTGCGCAGGGCGGCCACGTGCACGTCAATGTTTCGCGCCGTCACGAATACATCAGGACCCACAACCGCGTCCAGCAGGTGGTCGCGCGTAAACACGCGCCCTTTTTTCTTCACGAGAAAGCTCAGCAGCTTGAACTCGCTCAGTGTCAACTCGATCGCTTTGCCCTCGATACGTGCCTCGTGACGAGCCATGTCGATTGTAATCGCGCCCGCCTTCAGGGTCTCTCCCGCGGATTCGCCCTCGCGGGGCTCCACGCGGCGCAGCACGGCCTTGATGCGCGCCATCAGCTCGGAAGTACTGAAGGGCTTCACAATGTAGTCATCCGCCCCCAGCGTAAGCCCGACCACAATGTCGGCCTCCGTGCCCTTGGCGGTCAGCATGATGACCAGCAGGTCGCGGGTACGCGGGTCTTCGCGCAGTTTGCGGCAAACCTCCAGTCCGTCCATGCCGGGCAGCATGAGGTCCAGCAGCACGAGATCCGGTAAACTTTCGCGCGCGGCGGCCAGCCCGGCCTCGCCGGATTCAGCCGTCAAAACCTGGTAGTGGTTCTTCTCCAGGTTGTACTTGAGGACCTCGATGATGTCCGGCTCGTCCTCGATGATCAGGATGCGTTGTGCCATGGTGGCTGTACTCATGTCAGTCCGTGTGCCTCGCGATGTCCCCGGTAAGTATGTACAGGACCTGCTCGGCAATGTCGGCGGCGCGGTCGGCCGCACGCTCCAGGTGGCGGGCCAGGTGCATGGTGTTCAGCGCGACCTCAATCTGATCGGAGTGCTGTTCCATCACCTCGATCATCTTTGCCGTATCGGCGCGGTAGGCGACGTCAACGGCGTTGTCCATGTCGATCACTTCATGCGCGCCGAGCTCATCAAGCTGCACGAAGGCCTGCAACGCGCGGTCAAACATCTCGATCACTCGCAACCCCGTCGTCGGAATGTTCACCTCGACGGGCAAGGGCGGGCGCGTGGCCAGGTACTCGGCCCGTCGGGCAATGTTCACGGCCGTATCGCCCGTGTTTTCAATGAGCTGATTGATCTTCAGCGCGCTGGCCAGATAGCGCAGGTCCTGGGCGACCGGCTGGTGCAGGGCGATGATTCGCAGGCACTCTTCCTCGACACGAACTTCCTTGGCGTCGAGAATCTTGTCGGTCTGCGCGACCTCTCGCGCCATCGCGATATCGCGCGCGCGATAGGATTCAAGGGCTTTGGTAAGCTCTTCAAGCGCGAGCTTGCCCACGTGCAGCAGGTTCCGCTTGAGGCCTTCAAGGCCCCGGGCGAGGTTATTGGCTTGCGCGGGCATCGTCATTCCTTTGCAAGTAGTTAGTTCCAGTAGATAAAGGCAATGTTAAGACTGCACCAAGAGGGAAATAACTTCCAGTTGGTCACATTGGCGGTGATGGCCGCTATTATCCCGCAGACAGCGCCGGAGAACAGCATGGATATCGAACAACAGGCTAAAGAGTTCGCGGAAACCGTCACCAAGCTGAAGAACGAAATCGGCAAGGTCATCGTCGGGCACGGCGAGATCGTGGACAAAACGCTGATCGGCTTCGTCGTCGGCGGGCACATCCTGCTGGAGGGCGTGCCGGGGCTGGGCAAGACCATGCTGGTGCGCACCCTCGCTGACGCGGTTGATGTCAGTTTCAGCCGCATCCAGTTCACGCCGGACCTGATGCCCGCGGATATCACCGGCACCAACATCGTCGTCGAAGAAGGCGGACACCGGCGCTTTGAATTTCAGAAGGGGCCGATTTTCGGCAACATCATACTGGCCGACGAAATCAACCGCGCCACGCCGAAGACGCAAAGCGCGCTGCTGGAGGCCATGCAGGAAGGCAGCGTGACCTTCGCGGGCAAGACGCTGAAATTCGACCCGCCCTTCTTTGTGCTGGCCACACAGAACCCCATCGAAATGGAAGGCACCTACCCACTTCCGGAAGCCCAGCTTGACCGCTTCATGTTCAAGCTCGACGTCAAAAGCCCCAGCGTCGCCGAACTCGCCAGCATCTTTGAGGGCACGACCGGCAAAAACAAGTCGCAGGCCGGTAAAGTCGTGGACGGCAAGCGCATCATGGAAATGCGCGCCCTGGCCGAGCAAGTCCCCATCGCGCAACACCTGATGGAATACGTCGCGCGCCTCGTGCTGGCGACGCACCCGGAAAGCCCGGAGGCCGCCGGTATCGTGAAGCAGTTTGTGCGCGTCGGCAGCAGTCCGCGCGGGGGCCAGGCCATAATCAAGGGCGCCAAGATGGTCGCCCTGGCACGCGGTCGCTACAACGTAAGCGCGGACGATATTCGCGAATGCGCCTTCCCGAGCCTGAGGCACCGCCTGATCCTGAACTTTGAGGGCGAAGCCGAGGGCGTCAAGCCCGATGAAATCATCGCCAAGGTCATTGAGCATGTCCCGGACATCCCCGAGCGCGTCCGGCGGCTTTAGCGCGCGCTGACTTGCGGGCTGTGCGCGGGCGGCGTCTAATCGCGGCATGGACATCGCAGAAGCGCACAGGGTGCTTGGGTTGTATGTCGGCGCCCCGCGTGAACAGATCGAAGCCAGGCACAAGGAACTCACGGCCCGCCTCTCAACAGACGAGCAGAGCGAGCTGCGACGACTTGACACCGCCCGCGGCGTGGCCCTGGGTGAGGCGCCACCCGAGCCCAAGCGCGGCCCGCGCGGCTGGAAGGTCCTGCTGTTCATGGTCGTGACCATGCTGCTGATCGCCGGCAGCTCGTTCATCGGAATCGCGATCATCGACGGCAAGCGCGCCACCGCCGAAACAGAACGCCTGCACGCCGAAGCCCAGGCCATCCGCGCCTCCTGGGACAGCTACCGCAAGTCCACCGGCATTTCGGACACGGAATACGGGCGCAAGGGCGCCGAACTGTTCACCCAGGCTGAGGCGGCGCACGCGGACGGCGACGATGACACCGCCGCGCGGACCTATCAGGCATCCGGGGCGGCCTGGCTGGAGGCCTTCGAGGCCGAGGACCAGCGGATCACGCGGGCCTGGGACACGCAGGTACTCGGGTTCTGGTCCGACAGGCTGAAAGAGCGATTCCCCTTTGACCCGGTCGCCGAGCAGGATGCCGCGCCGCAAGACGTCGCCCGGCTGTTCAACCCGGCGTCGGGCGCGATCTGGGCAGTGGCACGGGACCATGCCGCGCTGGCAGACGTGGAGGTGCAAAGCCGCCGCCTGGCCACGCCGCTGAAGGACTTTGAGCAAGTGATGACGCAGGGCGCGCCGATTCGCGACGCGCTGTTCGGCGAGCACTCGCCGACTGTTGACGTGCGCTTCGAGTTGCGCCTGAAAGCCCCGCCCATGCTGAGCGTGTACCGCCTGCAGGCCGGCGGGGCGGAAGCAACTTCGTCGCGCGGGGATGCGTTCGTGTCGGCGCACTGGCGACAGGAGGAAGGCGGCGCAACGCTGGTCCGTGGCGGCGAACGCGCCGAAACTGAGGTCCTGGTTGACCTGTCTGCCAGCGACTGGGGGCTGCTTCGCATGATCAGCAAGGGCGAGTACACGGGCGAAGGCGACGGCGTTCACAGTTGGGAATTCGCACCCGAGCGGTTCGGGTCGCGACGCGGCAAAGGCGCTGCGATTCAGATTCGACCTGGCGCGCGCAATCCATTTGATCTGACTCTGTATGCGGCATTTCAGCCGGGCTAATCACTGCCGCCCGTCTCTTCATCGAGGCGCAACTCGTTGCTGTCGTCGGTCTTATCACCTTCAAACGAAGCCTGGGCTTCCAGGTCGACGCTTTCGCCCACCAGGTCCGCCGCCGACAGGTACCGCCCCGTCTCCAGGTCGAGCAGGCGGGCCTGCAACGGAATCTGCGCCGAAGTGATCGCCTTCAGGATCGAAGACTTCTTGTAGGGTCCCTTGAGACCCTGCTTGGTTAGAACCTTGTAGCCGATCATGGCGGAATCCAGGGGCGAGTCGGAGTTCCCGTAGCTTAACGACTCGCCCCGGATTGGTTCAAGCGGCCGGATAGTTCAGTTCCAACTCGTTGGTGTCGCGGGCCAGCTTGCGCGGCTTGGGCAGACGCACGCGCTTCAGCGGAATCTTGCCGACCAGCACCACCCTTGGGGTTTCCTCGGGCGATTCTTCACCAGCTTCTTCGGCCAGCTTCAAGCCGCCTTGCTCCGGTTTTGCTGCCGGGACCGGCTCGGGCTCGCGGCGTGCGCTTTCGCGTTTCTCAACTTCCTCGCCCACAAGCTCCGCGGCACGGAGGTACATGCCCGTCTGCAAGTCCAGCAGACGCGCCTGCAAGGGCAGGCTGGCGGTAGTGATAGCTTTCAGGATCGAGCTCTTCTTGAAAGGGCCTTTGAGTCCGTCCTTGGCGAGTACCTTATAGCCGATCATTGGGAACCTCCGTTGGTGTTGAACGAAGTGTACCCCGCGCCTCGCCAATGCGCACATGCCGACAAGCGATTCTTGACATCTGGTGTTGCGAATCGGGGAAGCGTGGCCCGCCCTTTCGAAATCGGCATTGCCCATGCCGTCCGCGCGGGTGCTGTGCGGCACCCGCGCGGGCAGCCGTCATGGGGTACGCCTAGCGCGCCGTTACGCCGGTTTGCAGGCTGCTCCACTCGTCAACGTACCAGCGTCCGCCTTCGCTGCGCAGCGAAACCGGCGAGGCGTTATCCTTGCCCGTACTCCAGAGGAAGTACTTGCGCGTGGTATCGTTGACCTTCTGGGTGTCCTTGATACTGAGGTCAACGACTTCCGGACTGCCCATGCTGAAATCCGCGCCATCACCACCGCAATAGCTGCGAATGAGTTCCGGCCTTTCCCAGATACGACGCAGCCCCTCAGAGGCCATCTGGCTCAGTTTCACGCCGGTCGGGCTGCCCGCATCGTTCGCCTGGTCGTTCTTGCGACTCAGGTACGCGATGGCCTGGCCCCCCGCTTCCTTGTCTTCCTCGACCAGCAGGCACGCGTTCAGGAACAGCAGCAGCACTTCGTCGGCATCGCCACTTGACGAGTCATACGCGTCCTTGATGTCGCTCGCGCTGTGCAGGCGGGCGCGCTCGATACTGCGCGAACTGACGACATCCTTGACCGAGCCGCCGCTTCGCCCGACGCTCTCGCAGGCGGTAGCGGACAGCAGACAGACCATGGCAACCAGGGTTGCACCCAATCGAAGCTTCATGTTCATCCTTCCGGTTTTGAAGTGGTGGCGACGGGCGTGACTCTAGCATGGTAGCGGCGTTCACCAACTCCCCAAAACGACAACCGCCGCACGCCGCGACGCGCCGGATTTGATCAGCCACGGGTTCACACGAATACAGCCCGAACGCGACCCACGTCCGTCACCTGACAGCTTGGGGCGCCGGGCTTTCCGTTGCCGGTGACTCCGGTGTTCGTGCGCGGGCTGCCGCCTTCTTGTCGGCCAATTCGCGGTACTCCCGCACCACTTCTTCCGGGATGACACCGTCCTTGATTGCCTGTTCCAGAATTAGCCTCGATCGGTCGAACAGGTCCTTCACGTCCGGCGTCATACGCCGCGGGTCCTCGGCGCAGGCCTTCAAGGCGTCCATGATTTCCACCACGGCGGGCGCCGGGGGTTCGGTCGGCGACGTCAGGGCGTCGAGGTACTGCTGCTTTTCATCTTCGCTGAAGGTTAAGCGCTGGGGCACGCCGGTCCCCGTGTCGGAGCGCACAGCCCCGAGGCCGCTGAAGTCCACCGTCGGCGCCTCGCCCTCTTCCGCTTCCTCGCTGATTTCGTACTGCTCATCGAGGCTTTCTTTCATCATCAGCTTGTACTTCTCAAGCAGGGCGTCCTTCTGCTTGATCAGACGGGCGATCAGCGCACCGCCCATGCGTTCCTCATAGGGAGTGATGTTCGGGCCCCAGGCGCCGTCATTGAAGTGGTCACGCCCCTCGGCCACGCGCATCTGGCTGGCGAAGGCGCGGCACTTCGCGCGTTCGTTGTTGATCTTCATGTCGATCACGTCGCCGCCCATGAACTCATAGTAGTCGTAGGCGAGTTTGCGCAGGTCGTAGTGGGTGTATCGGCGCGAGCGCTTTTTCGCCTTGGGCATGGCGTCGCTGGTCGGCGCGTCGCCGGGCTCGTCGCCGCATTTTCTGGCGAGCGCGTCTTCAAGCTCGGCGATGCGGTCGCGCAACGCCTGGTTTTCTTTGTCCTTTCTTCCCACGCCGCGCACCTTGTTGAACCTGCCCATGATTCGCCTCCGTTGTTTCGATCCAGTTTAAGGGACCGTGCGACAACGCCGTCTTGTGCCCCTTAACTATCGCGGCGGTTGTCGTAATTCCGTGCAGGCGAATTTGTGCGAATCGCGCCTTGCCTGCCCGGGAGTAGGCCTGTGAAGCGGATAAAATTTCCCACGAAAAGCGGAAGCGATGGGCAACCGCCGCCGCTTTGAGCGGACTGCACGATGACACGCGGGCTGTGGCGGGTTTGCACAGCAAACCTAGAATTCCGGCGCAGGCGCCTGGTGAGACAACATGGACAGCGAAAACCTGGCATACATGGAGTCCGTCTACGAGGATTTCGTCCGTGACCCGGGCAGCGTGCCCGCGCGCTGGCGCGAGTACTTCGAGACCCTTGGCGGCAACGGCGCCGTGCGACGCCCCGGCTTCCGGACGCGCAGCATCTTCAACCCGCCCGCGGCGAGCGCACGAGGCGAACACACCGATGCATATTCTGTCGCCGCCCTGCAAGAGAAAGTTGACCGACTGATTCGCGTGTATCGCGCGCGCGGGCACCGCCTGGCGCAGGTGGACCCCTTGGGGCGGTCTTTGCCGAGCATCCCCGAGCTTGAGCTTGAGTACTTCGGACTGCGCGACGACGACCTGGACCGCAAGATCGTCAGCACCACCATCGCCGCCCCCGGGCTCGACACGCCGCGCAAGGTGCTTGAGCACTTGCAGGAAACCTACTGCCGGTCCATCGGCGTGCAGTTCATGCACATCGACGATCTGAACGTCACAAGCTGGATCGGGCGACGCGTCGAAAGCACCCGCAACCACACGGAACTCACCCGCGACGAAAAAATCCGCATTTTCCGCCGCCTCAACGATGCCGTTACCTTCGAGAAGTTCCTGCAGACCAAGTACATCGGCAGCAAGAGCTTCAGCCTGGAAGGCGGCGAAAGCCTGATTCCACTGCTTGACCTGGCAATCGAAAAACTGGCCGAACAAGGCGTAAAGGAAATCGTCCTCGCCATGGCGCACCGGGGACGCCTGAACGTGCTGGCGAACATCATGGGCAAAACACCCCGCCAGATATTCGCCGAGTTCGAAGACTACGAAACTGAAGTCGAGCACGGCGACGTGAAGTATCACCTTGGCTATTCCAACGACTGGACGACGCAGACCGGCAAGCAGATCCACCTGTCCCTTTGCTTCAACCCCAGCCATCTCGAATTCATCAACCCGATCGCCCTTGGCCGCGTGCGCGCCAAGCAGGATCGCGCGGGCGATTTCGACAAACGTCTGGGTGCCGCCCTGATTATCCACGGCGACGCGGCCTTCATTGGCGAAGGCGTCGCGCAGGAAACTTTCAATCTGTCCGGGCTTGGCCCGTACCACACGGGCGGGGCGATCCACGTGGTGCTGAACAACCAGATCGGATTCACGACCCTGCCCCAGGAGGCCCGCAGCAGCACCTACGCCACGGACATCGCCAAGATGCTTCAGATACCCATTCTGCACGTGAACGGCGAAGACCCCGAGGCCGTGGCGCAGACCGTGCGCACGGCGCTCGACTTCCGCGAGAAGTTTCAGCGCGACGTGGTGATCGACATGTATTGCTACCGACTGCGAGGGCACAACGAGGGCGACGAACCCGCCTTCACCCAGCCGCTCATGTACAAGGAAATCCGCCAGCGCGAAGAAGTGCGCGACCGCTACCTGCACCGCCTGCTTGAAACCGGCGGCATCTCGGAGCGCGAAGCCGAGGAAATCATGGCGCACCCGAAGGCCTTCTTCGATGAAGAGCTACTGGCCGCGCGCCGCCAGAGCCGCATCCTCCGCAAGGACGACGTGGAAGCAGGCTGGTCGAAAATCACCGGCGGGCACGAGCCGCGCGAAGAGACGGACACAACCGTGCCGCGCGAAACGCTGCAAAGCTACCTGCGCGCGCTGGCCAAGGTGCCGGCGGGCTTCAACCTGCACCCGAAGCTCGAACGTTTTGTCGCCGGGCGCAACTCCATGGGCGACGGCGAGGCTCCACTGGACTGGGCCGCAGGAGAAGCACTGGCTTACGTCAGCCTGGCCGCCGAAGGCACACGCATCCGCATGACAGGCCAGGACGCCGAGCGCGGGACATTTACCCACCGGCACAGCGTCTGGCACGACACGGAAAACGGCTCGGTCTATCGCCCCTTCAACCACGTAGTGGAAGACCAGGCGCAGGTGGACATCTGCAACAGCCCGCTTTCAGAGATCGCGGTTCTTGGCTTCGAGTACGGCTACAGTCTGGATTCACCCGACGTACTGACTCTGTGGGAAGCCCAGTTCGGCGATTTCTGGAACGTAGCCCAGGTGATTGTGGACCAGTTCCTTGTCAGCGCGGAGGAAAAGTGGAACCGCCTGAGCGGGCTGGTCATGCTGCTGCCCCACGGCATGGAGGGCCAGGGGCCCGAGCACTCCAGCGCGCGTATTGAGCGCTTCTTGAACCTGAGCGCGGACGACAATATCCAGGTCGTCGTCCCCAGTACCCCCGCGCAGTTCTTTCACATGATACGGCGCCAGATGAAACGCAACTGGTTGAAGCCGCTTGTTGTAATGACCCCCAAGAGCCTGCTGCGCCACCCCGAGTGCGTCTCGCCGCTGGAAGACTTTACGGATCGCGGCTTCCGGAAGTTCATCCCGGACGACTGGGCGGATGAAAAACCCTCGCGCCTGCTACTGTGCAGCGGCAAGGTCTACTACGACCTGGATGCCGCGCGCCGCGAGCGCAACCGGAAAGACGTCGCAATCGTACGCATCGAGCAGCTATACCCGCTCAAGGACGAAACGCTGCAGGAGATCGCGGGCTGCTGCCCGGATGGCACGCCTGTCTACTGGGTGCAGGAAGAGCACGAGAACATGGGGCCATGCGTGCATATGCGCTGGCACTGGGACAAAGCATTCAATGGCGAGCGCAGGCTGGAGTGGATCGCCCGCAGCATCGCGGCCAGCCCCGCCACCGGCTCGCCGCGCAGACACAAGAAGGAACAGGCGGAGTTGATAGATCGAGCACTCGGTTAAGTTCGGTCCACACGGGACAAACAAATGCCAATGGAACTGAAAATCCCCAGCGTCGGTGAATCCATCAAGGAAGTCATCATCGGCACCTGGATGAAGAAGGAAGGCGACAGCGTCGAGGAAGACGAGCCTGTCGTCGAAGTGGATTCCGACAAGGCCAGCCAGGAACTTGGGGCGCCGGGCGCAGGCGTCGTCAGCAAGCTGCTTTTCAAAGAAGGCGACACGGTGCCCGTCGGCGAAGTCATCGCCATCATCGACGAAAACGGAAAGACAGAGCCCCGGCCGAAAGCCCGGGGGCACGCCGCAGGCGGGACCGGGCCAAAGGCTGAAAAGAAAGCCAAGAAGCCGACCAGCAAACAGAAATCCGCCGAAGACCCGGTCGTCATGCCCGCGGCCCGGCGCCTCATGGAAGAACACGACCTTTCCGGAGCCAACATCAAGGGCACCGGCAAGGACGGGCGCATACTGAAGGAAGACGTGCAGAAAGCGCTTGAAGAACCCCGTGCAAGCGGCGAAGCGGACGATGGCCCGTCACGCTCTGACGAAGGCCATGAGCAGGGTAATGACGGCGGAATGCGCGAAACGGAAGCGGTGCGCATGTCCACCATTCGCAAGCGCATCGCAGAGCGCCTGGTTGCCTCGCAGCAGCAGGCCGCGATCCTGACGACATTCAACGAAGTCGACATGTCCGCAGTGATGGCGCTGCGCAGCCAGTACAAAGACGAGTTTCTGAAGAAGTACGACATCAAGCTCGGCTTCATGTCGTTCTTTGTGAAGGCCGCAGTTGACGCCCTTCGCCTGATACCGCAGGTAAACGCGAAGATCGACGGCGACAACATCATCTTCCACAACTACCAGGATATCGGCGTGGCCGTCGGCGGCGGGAAGGGGTTGGTCGTACCGGTGATCCGCAACGCCGAGCGCCTTAGCTTCGCCGAAATCGAGCAGACCATCAACGACTTCGGGCGACGCGCGCAGGCCAACCAGATCACCCCCGACGAAATGCAGGGCGGCACGTTCACGATCAGCAACGGCGGCGTTTACGGCAGTATGCTCAGCACGCCGATTCTGAACCCGCCGCAGTCGGGCATCCTGGGCATGCACAACATCGTTGAGCGCGCTGTTGTGGTTGACGGCGAAGTCAAGGTCCGGCCGGTGATGTACCTCGCCCTGAGCTACGATCACCGCATCGTTGATGGGCGCGAGGCTGTGACATTCCTGAAGCGCGTCAAGGAATGCATCGAGTCCCCGATGCGAATGCTGATGGAAGTCTGACGCATTTCAAGCACTTAGAAATAGTCGGGCATCCATGGCGTCGTTCCCGCGAACATGGCTGCCAGCGCAGAGTCGTGGGCGTCGTCACCGGCAAGCAGCCCGGCGGCACGCAACTGCGGCGGCCCCATGCTGCCGCTATACATGGCCGCGAGCCCGCGGATATCCAGGCCTGGCCCCTGGCCGCCGCGCCGGACGGTCATGTGCCCGTCAGACAGTGACAGTGTCCAGGCGCCGCTGTTGTCGGGCAGCGCTTCGTCAATCACGCTGATGGCCGCGTCGGCACGGACGTGCCTGTTATAGCCGCGCCCCTCAAGGGCGTCTTTGACGCGCACGATGCGCAGCATCCAGTGCATTCGTTGCTCGACGGCAACTTCCTGCGTTCGAAGCAGCTCAATCAGCACCGGCGCGTCCGGCGCGACGTATAGCTGCACACGGTTCGCGACGCTGCGGTTGCGCGCGAAATGCGCGATCAACGCGCCAGCCGCCGCGGGAGTCGTCGCCACAAAATCGCGCACCAGCATGTCATAGCGAAAGCTGTTCGGCGTCGCGCGCTTCTGAGTATACAGGGTGTAGCCTTCGGGCACGCCGTCGCGCTCCGCGATGTAACAGAACAGCGGCGTATCAACCGGCACGCGACGCACACGCCCCCATATCCGGTCACTGCGGTCAAGGCAGCCGTTTTCATACTGATGGCTCCGACTGTACAGGGCCCCCAGAATGTCGTCGTCTTTCGGCGTCCCCGGGCGAAGTGTCAGCCCGTGGTCCCGCAACGCAAGCTCGTGCAGGTTCGCGCCGATGGCCGTGCGCGAGCCGGAGAACTCCCAGCCCAGATTGCGGTACAGTTTGGGTGCGGCCGGATACAACGTGCTGATCGGCGGGCCGTGGTCATGGCATTCGCGCAGGTTGGCCAGCATCAGCTCATGCGCGAAGCCCTTGGCGCGCAACTCGGGGCGCACGCCGACGCCGGCGATCCCCCAGGCGGGCACGCTGACGCCGCCAAAAAACTGGCCCATGCGGTAGATGACAAGCCCGCCGAGGACGCCGGCATCCCGCAGAACGCGCACGTCAGCGCCGAAGTCGTGCACCCACGCGTTGAAGGTTTCAAACTCGCCGGCAAAGGCCTCGGCGACGATGGCCGCATAGGCGCGCTTCTCGGCATCGCCGTCCGGTACGCCGTAGCGGGGAAGGTCGCTCATGGTTTATCCGCCCGACGTGCCGAGGATTTCGGTCTGGAACTCGCGGCGCCAGCCGCCTTCCCACAACCCCTCGACCTGTTCGAGGCGCCGCTTCACGCCCTGCAGCTCCTGCATCAGCGCGCGGACTTCATCGTCAAAGGCGCCGCGTCGAAGCAGCAGGGGGCGCAGCCGGGCTTCCAGTCGCCGGTCGCTCTCGCGCAAGGCGGCAAGGTTGCTGTCGCTGCCCATGCTCTCAAGAATCGCTTCAAGACGGGCCTCCGAGTCCACGGACATCACGGGGCGCAGAGTTTCCATCTCGGCATCCGTGGGCGGCGCACCGGCAATCGCGACATCCATTGCCATCAGTGCGATCGTCTGCTCACCGGTCATCACCTGGTCGAGCATCACCGCCTGCACCGCAAGCTGAAGCTCCGGGCGCTGCTGCTTCACGAGCTGCTTGAGCGCAAAGCTCGAACGCTCAAGCCACGGGCTGCGCGCCAGGGCCAGGTACACGCGCGTGTCTTCACCGATCATGTCGGCGAGGCGTAGCTCCGCCATGGCCCGGTCAGCGGCGCGTGGCAGCGCAAGCTTGTCCAGTGCCTCCTGCAAATCGCGCAAAGTGACCGTGGGCGCGTTCAGGTGGCGGGCCTGGTAGCGGCCCCAGGCGGGCTGGGCAAAGGCCGTCGCGATGGTTGACCGCAGCAGGGCGTCTTCGGCCGCGAAGGCGATCAGCCCGCCTTGCGCGTTCGCCAGTTCTTCCTCGGCCACGCCTTGCGCCCGCGCGCTCGACAGCGTGCCCAACAGGGCGCAACACTGGGCGCGCTGGTAGGTATCGAGTTCCGGCAGCTTCAGGCGGCTTTCGATCAACTCAAGCAGGCGGTCGCCGTCACTGTTGCGCAGCGCCCTGGCCGCGATGGTGCGCTCCGCGCGTCTGGCATCGCGACGGCAGAGAGTGTCCAGGCACAATTTTACCCGGCCATCGTGCGACGTATTCGCGAGGATGCGCAGCAGCACTTCGCGCCCGGCGCGCGGTTGTGCGGGCAGAGCTTCAACAAGCTTGTCAAAGTGCGCAACGGCGGCCTTTTCAACGACGTCTTCCGACTTCAGGCGCAGCTCCGGCACCGAAGACGATAGATAGGGCAGCACCGCCTCGACGCGCTCGTAGGCGACGGGCGCGTCACGGGGCTCAAGGATCGGGTCATCCTGGGCGACGATGGCGCCCCACGCCAAAAGCGCGGCGACGGCGACCATGCACAACCCTGAAAACACGCGGCTCATTCTTTCTCGATCTTCTTCGTCTGCCTGATCTCAGCCACCTTCGCCCTGCGACGCCGCCAGTAAAGCTGCGCGCGCCCGGTGATCATCAACGGTATTATGCCCAGAATGACAACCAATGACAGGTAGCCCAGCCCGCGACCGACCATCGAAACAAACAGCGTCGGCTTCGGGGACTCCAGCACCGGCGGCTTCATCAGCAGCAGCCCGGCCACTTCGCGGTCTTTGCCGTCAACCACCAGCCTGTCGCGCACGCGCCCGGTCGCGTCGATGGTGCAAGTGACGCCCGTGTTTGTTCCGCGCACAATCGGCACGCGCGACTCAATCGCCCGCAGGCGCAGGTAGTCAACCGCCTGGTCAAGCTCGGCGCTCTGGTTGAACCAGCCCTCGTTGCTGATGTTGACGTGGAAGTCCGGGTAGCGGTCCGGTTTCTCGTGCAACTCGACGTAGCAACCGGGCCAGGCATACTCGTAGCAGATGCTGCTCGTGAACGCCCAGTCACGCCCCTGCAAACGCTCGGACTTGCTGGGCAGGCGAAAAAGAGTTTCACGTTTGCCGCGCTCGACGCGACTGGCGTAGCCCTGCAAACCCTCGGCGTAGCCGATAATGACTTCGCGAATAAAGCCGACGTCTTCAAGCGGAATGTACTCGCCGCCCGGCACCAGATAGCGTTTGTCGTACGTGGCTGCGACCCGCCCCTGCGCGTCGATCATCATCGCCGTGTTGTATTTCCGCAGGTCGTAGGTGTCGCGCTTCCAGTCCTCGGTGCGCTCGTCGTCGGGGATGTCCGTCAGAACCCCCACCAGCATCGGCGTGCGGAAATCGTACGCGGCCATCGCGCGCAGGTTCTCGATGTACGACACCATGTGGCGTGTGCCGTCGGGCAGTTTGACGCTGCCGCCCAGAAGCTCCTCGCGCGGGACGCCGTCAACGAACAACTTCGCTGAGTTCTCCTCGTTGCCCCGCGTCAGGCCGTCACGCGAAGCGCCGTAAAACACCATCGTCTCGGCCCACAGAATCAGCTCAGCGCCGTCGTCCGCGGCCTGCCGCGAGAGGTCGAGGTGATCCCGGTACGAGGTTGGCAGGCGCAATGGATCGTTCCGTACTTTCACTTCCTGTGAGAGGTTCGCCTGTACGCCGGCGATGACGGGTCCGTCATCGACTTCAGAAGCTTCGATCTGCGCGACGCGGATCGCGCCATACACGCAACTCGCGCCGACAAACAACAGCGCCGCGCCGGGCAGCACGTAGCGGCGGAACGGCGTGCGCACGAGCTTGAACTTTGCCTCTTCGCCATCGAGTCGAACAAGAGAAGCGACGCCCAGCGACGTGAACGCAAGCGCCGCGCTCAGCCCGTATGTCCCCCAGATGTCGGCCGTCTGGATGAACCACGTGAACTCAGTGATGGACACGCCGATCGGCATCCAGGGGTAGGGCGCCGGCGTATTGAATTCGTGAATGAACTCGAAGCCCAGCCACACCAGCGGGACAAGCCATACCGCGTGCTTCGCGCGGCGCGTCAGCAGCCAGCGGATCACCATGGCGCATACGCCGTAGTAGACCGCCATGGCGGTTGCGACAAATGCGAACATGGCGAATACGATCCACTCGCTGTCCGGGTCCGTGACCATCTGCCCGAGCCACCACATGTCGATCCAGAAGTAGAGCATCCCGACGATGAAACCCGCCAACATTGCTCCGCGCGCGCGCATATGCGGAAGAACAATGAAAAGCGGAGCCAGCATGATCAGCCCGAGCCCCGGCACGTCGAAGGGCGGCTGCGACAGAGTCATCAGCACGCCGGACGACAGCACCAGCGCCCAGACCTTCCAGCGGGCGCCCTTCTTGACTGCTTCAAATTCGACTGGCTTCAGCATGCGCTGTCATGCCCCGAAAGCCTCCTATTCAACCATTTGCGGATGAAACCGGGCTCTCCAGCAACTGCAAAAGTTCGGTCAGGGGACCGGAATCGAATGCGTGTTCAATCAGTGCATCTTCAATATCGACAAGGCGCTGCCCGGAAACGGCGTCATAGAGCCGGTTTACACCGCGCGCCTGGGGCCCTTCGGCGACGCGATAGCCGCGTTGCGATGTATCACAGTGCCACATGGTTTCGCACACGGCGCAGCGAAGTCGATCGCCGCAGCGAGCCCAGGCCGGTCCGCCGCAGACGGGGCAATCCTCGCAGCCTGCCTCCGGCTTGACATGGCGCGTGAAGGCGGCCGCAACGCCCTCGTACAACGGCTTGAGCGCAACCCAGAGTGTGCCGGCCAGCAGGTGCAGATCCAGCTTGTGCTGCTTCGCAGCGGCTGCGATCGCTTCTCCGCCGTCGTCGCGCCAGAGAGCTTCCGCCAGATTTGACACGTCAAGCCCGGCGCGCCGAGCTTGCAGCAATGCGCGCAGCTCCGCCCCGCGTTCCGGGAAGTCGGTGATTAGATCCAACAGGACCAAGCTATGGTAATCGTGAGTCAGGGGTGAATCGCGCCCGATGCTGCCGAAGTCGAGAACCGGCGGCCTGTCACGCGGCTCAATCTTGACGAAAGCGCCCCGGGACTGGGCCACAGCTCGCAGCTGCAGCATGCGCAGACGATGCAGCGCTGACATGCCCCGGCGCGACAGCCCCGTGTCGGGGGCGGTCAGGCCGATCACCAGCGCGACGGGGTCAAGCCTTCGCTTGGTTGAGCTCGCGTGGGGTGAGGCGCTCGCCACGGATCTGGTCCTCGATGGTTTCACGCTCGCGCGCGACCCAGTAGTTGTCGCCATCGACAATCACTTCGGCCGGTCGCCCGCGCGTGTTGTAGTTGCTGGCCATGGCCATGCCGTATGCGCCGCAACTGAACACGGCCAGCAGCTCGCCGTCATTCATGGTGGGCAGCTTGCGGCCTAGCGCGAAGTAGTCGCCGGATTCGCAGATCGGGCCGACCACGTCGTAGGTCGTGCCGTCCTTGATCGCTTCTTCCTTTTCAAGGAGCGAGTTGTCACCCAAGGCCGCGCCGTCGGCCAGGCCTTTGTGTTTGACCGGCCAGGTCAGGTGGTAAGCCTGGTAGATGCTGGGGCGCAGCAGGTCGTTCATGGCAGCGTCGACGATCAGGAAGTTCTTGTCGCCGCTCGGCTTGTCGTAGATCACCTGGGTGACAAGTATGCCGCCGTTGCCGCTGATGAAACGCCCCGGCTCGCAGAGCATTTTTAAACCGAGCGCCTTGATCTTGGGGACCATCTTGGTGGCAAAATCGTTGATGGGCAGCCCCTCGCCCGGGTGGTAGCTGATGCCGTATCCGCCGCCGACGTTCAGGAACTCGAGCGGGAAATCCTGCTCTTTGAGCTTCTTGATGAACGGCGTGACCTTGTCGATCGCTTCCGCGTGGCGGTCGTCCTGGGTGATCTGGCTGCCGATATGAATATGCAGGCCACGCAGGCGCAGGTTCTTCAATTCCTTGATGCGCTTGGCGCAGGCTTCTGCGCGTGACAGGTCAATGCCGAACTTGTTCTCGCGCTTGCCGGTGCTGATGTACTTGTGTGTCTTCGGATCGACGTCCGGGTTAATCCGCAGGGCGATCGGCGCCTCGGTTTTGCGCTTCGCCGCGACCTTGCTGATGGTGTCGAGCTCGGCTTCGCTCTCGACATTAAACATGAGTATGCCCTGCTCGAGGGCGTAGTCGATTTCATCCGGCGTCTTGCCCACGCCGGCGAAGACGATCTTGTTCGGCTCGGCCCCGGCGCGCAGTGCGCGGTAGATCTCGCCCTTACTGACCGCATCAAAGCCCGAGCCCGCAAGCGCCATCGCGCGCAGGATGCCCAGGTTGCTGTTGGATTTGACGCTGTAGCAGACCAGGGGCTCGACGTTCTTGAAGGCCTGCACGATCGACTCGTGCTGTTTCAGGAAGTGGTTCTGACTGTAGATGTAAACCGGCGTGCCGGCCTTGGCTGCGATCTGCTGCACAGGCACGTCTTCGCAGTAAAGCTCGCCGTTCTTGTAGTGGAATTCTTCGTTCATGGGTTGAAGTCCTCTTCAGACCCGCCATCTCTACGGATCAGACGCCGGTTTGCAACCGTGCGGCAGTACAACAGTCCAAGAGTACAAATGTCCAAGTGGAACCGCACAGCATCCTCAAACTCGGACACAAGCGGCCCATGAAATGGGCCTTGGATCGTTAGCCCGCGGCTTCAGCCGCGGGTAACATGGCCACCCGAATCGTTTGCGCCCCTAAGGGGGCGCGGCTTCGAGGATCGCGCTATGTCGCATACATTCACGAATCTCAATTACCATCTCGTGTTCAGCACCAAAGACCGCCAGCCACTAATCACGAAGGAAGGCCAACCTCGAATCTACGGCTACATCGGCGGCATCATCAAAGACCTGCGTGGCGATCCGATCTGCATCGGTGGCGTCGAGGACCATGTGCACATTCTGTGTCGCCTGAAAACCGACGTGTCCCTGGCGGATGTGCTGCGACAAATCAAGGGCAGCTCGTCCAAGTGGATCAATGACGAATTGAAACCGACTGGGAGGTTCGCATGGCAAGCTGGATACGCTGCGTTCAGTGTGAGCCAATCCAAGACAGACAATGTCGTCCGGTACATCAAGGAGCAGGAAGAGCATCACAAGAAGGTCAGCTTCAAAGATGAACTGATCGACTTCCTGGATCGGCACGGCGTTGATTACGACGAACGCTACCTGTGGAAATGAGCTGCGCCCCCTAAGGGGCGCGAATCGCTGCTGAACTGACCACCCTATCCATGGCCCATTTCATGGGCCATGCCCGCACGGCGTGACCTGCCGCCTGCCGCCTGCCGCCTGCCGCCTGGAAACGATACCACATCGCTGCGACATCACTACTCGCCGGCGCTTGATGTGCGCGTGCCGTGGTCGATTGTGGTGTTGAGCCAGGTTGGCTCGTCGGGTGGGCGCTTGTACTTGGCGAACGTGAATGTGGCCTGCGGGCGGTTGCCGGTAGGCTCGCGCCACCAGTGGTAGCGCATACTGTAAAACTTGCCGCTTTGCCTGTCGTCCTGCAACACGACGCCGCGGTGGTCGTGGTTGCGCTGGTGGCTCTCGTTGAAGTTTTCCGGGATGTCCGTCATCAAACTGCCTGTGCGGTTCTGGGGCAGGTGCGCGAAGCCAAGGTCCGTCCAGTCGGCGCCCTCCACGAAGCCGGGATAGAAACGCACCACGCGCCAGACGTCGATCGTCTTGATCATCGGGCCGACGGACAAATAGCCGCGCTCATAGTGCCTGTCGCGCTGAAAGCTCGGGAGGCGGTAAACAACATCGCCCTGCTCGGTGCGCCCGACGCGGCTGAGCTTGAAAGCTTCCACCAGCACCAGCGTCTCGCGGATTTTCCGCCCGTCAAAGCGCTCATAGATCACTTCCTGGACAATCTCCTGCACGATGGCGTTGTAGGAGAACTCGTCTTCGGCACGCAGCTCGAAGCCGAGGTTCACTTCATAGCGATCTTCGTCGTATTCAGGCTCGCCGCGCAGCTCAAGCTCAAGCGCGTATTCCGGCAGCACCTCAGGCTCAACGGGCGCGGCCTTGTAATTGCCCGCACTGGCGCATCCCCCCACTGTTGTCAGCAGCAGGATCGCTATACTTGCGACCTTCAACCTGAGTGCGTTCATGCCCACCCTGCAAACATCCGAGCTGGCCCGTCAGCCATACTACAAACCTTTCAGCCGGTTGATGAAGCAATGGTTTGGAGAACCGGCCTATAAACTGACCCTTGATGCGGGCTTTACCTGCCCGAACATTGACGGCAGCAAGGCCACGGGCGGGTGCACATTCTGTGACAACGTCAGCTTCAGCCCGGCCCTGCGCACGGGTGTGACGCGCATCGCGGATCAGCTTGAGCAGGGCAAAGGCTTTTACCGCGAGCGTTTCGGGGCGTCGAAATTTCTGGCGTATTTCCAGACCTTCACCAACACCTACGACAAGGTCGAGCGCCTGAAAGAGCTTTACGACGAAGCCCTGGGCGCGCCGGATATCGTCGGCATGAGCATCGGCACGCGCCCGGACTGCATTGATGAAGCCAAGCTGCGACTGATCCAGAGTTACGCCGACGGCAGCGCAGAAGTGTGGGCCACCAAGCGCGACGAGATCGAGCGCCCCTTCGTCTGCGTCGAGTACGGCATGCAGACCATGCACGACGCCACAGCCGACTACGTCAACCGCGCCCACGGGCACAATGAGACCGTCCGCGCCGTTGAGCTGACCCGCGAGTTCGCGCCGGACGCCCACCTGTGCCTGCACCTGATGAGCTGCATGCCGTTCGAAACGGACGAGATGATCCTCGAGACGATCAAGGAATGCGCCCGCCTGCGCCCGGACAGCATCAAGTTCCACCACATGTACGTGTACGAGAACACCGTGATGGCAGGCCAGTACGCCAACGGCGACTTCGAAGCGCCGACTCTGGAACGCCACGTGAAGCTGGCCGCAGACTGCCTTGAACACATGCCCCCGGACGTCTGGATCCAGCGCCTGGTGGGCGAAGTCAGCGACAGTGGCGTGATCGCGCCACGCTGGGGGCTGAGCAAGATGCAGATTTACCAGGCGATTTCCGATGAGCTGAAACGCCGCGGCACGTATCAGGGCGTGAAGTGGCAAGGGCATGGGGCTTAGGGCTTAGAGAATTCATGAACGATCAAGCAGTTACTGAAGAGGCTTCCCCAAACCCCAAGCCCCAGGCCCAAAGCCCCGAGTCGATCCTCGAATGCAAGGGCCTGAGCCGCGACTTCAAGTCCGGCGAGACCACACTGCACGTGCTGCGCAGCGTGGACTTTCAACTGTTCGAGGGTGAGATCGCCAGCATTGTGGGTTCAAGCGGCGCGGGCAAATCGACGTTGATGCACCTGCTTGGGTTGCTCGACACGCCGACGGCCGGCGAGATCTTCTATCGTGGTCGCAACATCACCAAGCTCGGCGACGAGGCCGCGGCCAAGGTACGCAACCGCGAGTTCGGCTTTGTCTTCCAGTCCTTCCACCTGCTGCCCGACTTCACGGCCCTCGAGAACGTGATGATGCCGGCGCGCATCGGAAGCGGCAGCCTGCAGTGGATGCGCGAAGCAGATTCGCGCCGCAACCGCGCCATCGAATTGCTTGAGCGCGTCGGGCTGGGTGAGCGCCTGACCCACGTGCCGTCACGCCTATCCGGTGGCGAGCGCCAACGCGTGGCACTGGCCCGGGCACTCGTGAACGAGCCAGCCGTCGTCTTCTGCGACGAGCCGACAGGCAACCTCGACAGCAAGACGGCCGACGAGATCTTCGTATTGATCGACCAGTTCAACAAAGAGCTCGGCAAGACTTTCCTGATCGTCACCCACGACGAAAACATAGCCCAGCGCGCGCAACGCCACCTGACCATGGTCGACGGCGTCTTCGTGGACACTCCCAAAAACGCGGGCTAGGGCTGGGCTTCCGGCTTTGCCCATATGGATTCCCACCAGGTTACGGCCGGTTGCAGCAGCACGAACGCGGCGGCCGCGAATGCGAAGCCTGCTGCGACGTCCGTGACATAGTGGTAGCCGAGAAATACGGTCGCGACCGGCAGCCCGATCAAAAACGGCAGATAGGCCAGTCCGACCTTGCGGTGGTATTTCAGCGCCAGCACGCAGGCGACGGTCTCAATCGCCACGTGCCCGGACGGAAAGGCGTCCCAGCGGATCACCTCCGCGTTGTCCAGCAGGCGCTGCCACCAGACGACCCAGCTGTCAGTCGCGATCCAGGCGTCGAACGTCCCCTCAAAACGCGGGCCGGTGGCGGGGATCGCGATGTAGCCGAAGTAGGTCATGATCAGCGCGCCACCGAACATCGCCGCGCAGCGCCGCACCATGGGCCAGTCCTGCTTGAGTATCTGCGGCAGCACGGCAATCAGCGGCGAGACGTAGTAGCTCAGATAGCACACCATCATCAGACCCACCGACCAGGGCGCATGAAACTGCCGGAACCACGCGGCCGGGTAGACGCCGAACATGCTGATGTCGGCGTCTTTCATCCACAGGTCCCACCAGGTCGCGGCGGGGTCGTAGTGCGCGGCCGGATCAAAGGCCGGGTGGCTCTCCACGCCCGGCGCGCCGCTGACGCCCGCGATGAATGCCCCCAGCAGGTTGAACACCAGCGGAATCAGCGGGATCGGGATGAAGACGTAAATGATGTTCGCGACCTTCAGCCACTTCGGCGCGCGGTCGCCGGTGCTGGTGTGCACGCGGTGGTAATACACCCCAAAGCGCTGGGCGATCACGTACACGCCCAGGATCAGCGTAAGCTGCCCGATCAGGGACCAGGTCGGAATCTCGGCCCACGCGAACTGCGCCTCGTACGGGTAAAGACGCACCCCCGGCGCCACCAGGCTCAGCAGACACCATGCGATAAGGAAAAGAAGAAAGCCAATGATGACCACATCGATCGCCAGCAACTGCCTGCGCAGCCACGCCAGCGGCGGGTCGGTCTTACTCATGGATTTCACAAGTAAATCAGGCACGGGCTAACCTTTAGAATCAGGCAGCCGCTACGCAAGGTCAAGCGATCATCAGGATAAGACTTCCGCGTCTTTCACCACCTCAGGCTCGTCCTTCAACTTCGCGCCCTTGTGGTACCAGTCGTCGGCCAGTTGCAGGTATGGCTTGATCAACCCGCCCAGAATCGCAAGCGCCGCCGAGACGACCGCAGCGTCGTCCATCAGCCCGGCAACTGGAATCACGTCCGGAACAGCATCGATCGGTGAAATGAAGTACAGCAACGCCAGCACGGCGGCCCCCTTGATGCCGAGGTCAGCCTTGGGGTCCTTAATCATATAGAAGAGGGCGACGGCCTGCCGGGCAAACGGCACACGCCCGATAAAATCGTGCATCTTGGACCAGAAGCCTTCCTTGGCCCGCTTAAGATCTTCGCGGGTCGCTTCGCGATCAAAAACTTTTTCGGTGTCTTCCACGGAGTTTCCCACAGGCTCTTTGTCTGTTATTGCAACAGGTTAACCCGCGATTTCAATGGTACAGGGTGCGCCCCGCACCGAAAGGAACCTGCCTGCGATCAAGACTTGTCGCGCAGGGAGGCTTCCCGCAGCACTTGCTTCAGGCGCGCAAGCGGGTCCTTGCTGCGGGGTTCCTGCTCGTTCTCGGGTTTGACGAACGTCAGGGCCCACTCACTGGCGTGCAGGGCCATGGCGGCGGCCGTCTGCTCAGGCGTCAGCGGGCGAAAGACGGCGGTACTGACAGGCTGATCGGGGTCGGTGCTCAGTTCTTCGGGAATGAGATACCAGTTGCCGCCCATTTCACTGAGCGAGTTGCTTTCCGGCATCCCGTGCTCGGTGACGAGTTTGCGGTAAAGATCAGCGGCCTCTTTAGTCATCGCGTTTGATGGTATGTAGTTGGCTGTTGTGACGCCAGCGCGAAGCGGTTGCCCGGAAACGACCGGATTTTTTCGGGATTCGGGGAACCACAGGCGTAAGTACCGGGTCACTTACTCGCATTGGGACAAAAATGCCGGGTCCACACACGGATGACAACCGAGAATCCGGACCCGGCAGCTTTGACAATCTGTTCGAGCGCTATCACGACGCCGTGTTTCGGCAAATCGTGCTGATGATGGGGCGCAATGCGCCGGGGGCCGACGATGTTTCCCAGGAAACGTGGCTTCGGGTTTCGCGCAGTCTGCAGACTTTCGAGGGGCGCTCGGGTTTTTACGCGTGGGTGTGCCGCATCGCCGGCAATGAGGTAAAGCGCTGGTGGGGCAGGCACAAGCGCCCGATGGTCGTAAAAGACGACCCGATGCTCGACCCGCGCGAAGGGCAGGAGCGCGACGACCTGGTCCATGAGGCCCTGCGTCGCCTGCCTGACGAGTTCCGGCAGACGCTGGTGCTTGAGTTATGGGAAGGTCTCAGTGTGCGCGAGATCGCCGAAGCGATGGGGCTTCCCGAAGGAACGATCAAATCACGCCTGTTCCGGGCGCGCGAAAGATTCAAGACCGCGTGGCTGGAACTGGGCGGAGAAGCATAAGGGGAGTTGCTAGTTCTGGGTCCCAGGTTGGAACCCAGAACCCAGAACTCAGAACTCATGGCAACTGATTTCGACAACCTGATTCGCAGCTCCAAGCCTGCCGTCCCCCCGACAGCGCGCGATGGGGTCCTGGAATTTATCGAGGCGCACGGTGCGGTCGCCTCGAGCCTGGGGCCCCTTCGCTCGTTCGGGCGGGTGGCGGCCCTTGTGGTCCTGGCACTCGCCAGCGGCGCTGTAGCCGCGTTGTTTGCGCTGAACGCCCGCGCTCCGGCCAACGACCTGGGCGACCTGCGCGCGCGTGCTGACAAACTGGATGCCGCCTTGCCGACACAATCGCTGGTTGCGGATTTGACGCGCGAGGGCAATCGCATGGATGCCGCCCTCACCGAACTCGAAACTGCACGCTACGACGCGCTGTGCGAAACAGTCGTAGCATTGCTGGAAGCACGTGACGCAGCCCGCATGAACGAGTGGCGCGAGCGTCATATTGCTCATGTGCGCGAACACCACGCCCGTGAGGCCGATGCGACGGTGTCCGCGTTACGCGAAGAGATCGACCTCAGCCCCGAGCAAGAGGCCGAGGTACGCAAGTTGCTTGCCGACGCCGGAGATAAAGCCGTTGCGCTAATCGGCAGCTACTACGGCGAGGGGCACGGCATGCACGGCATGCACGACCAGTTCGCGAGCCTGGCGAACGAAACCGGACGGGAACTTCAGGCGCTGCTCGACAGTCAGCAGCGTGAACGATTGGACGGAGTGATGATCGTGGGATCCGCCCCTGAGGATTGGGCGCCGAGCGGGGAGTTCCGCGACGGCACCGATGTGGACGTATGGATGAACTGGATGACAGTTTCGCGCGAGTAGCGCATCAAGGAGACAGGTTATGAAATCAGGCATGTTGATAATTGCGGTTCTCGCCAGCGTGATCGCCGGCGCCGGTGGCGGATATGTTGCGGCCACCTACGGCGCGCCGGAGAAAGCCTCCAACAAGGTGGCTGTGGACGCCCCGTTGCTGCAAAACGTTGGCGACGCTTCGGCCGGTACAGACCATTCAGACGAGATTGCGCGCCTGCGGGCCGATATTGGCAGCATGGAAGTCCGCATGGAGGGCATGGTCAAAGCCGACGAATACAACGCCCTGAAAACAAAGTATGAAAACCTGAACGAGCGCATCAACGAACTCAAAAGTGCGCCGGTGGTTGCCAACAGCGGCGGCGGTGTCGACGGAGGTGCTGTCATCCCGGCCGACCCGGACTCCGCGGCTTTCAAGGAAGCCGTCAGCAAAGCCATGGAGGAAAAAGATGAGGCTGATCGGGCGGCCCGGGCCGCAGAGCGCGAAAAGCAGATGGCCGACATGATGGCCGCGCGCAACAAGACCATTCTGGACAAACTCAGCACGGAGCTGGGGCTTACGGAAGTGCAGAAGACCAACATCGACGTGATTCTCGCCGACATGAACACCAAGCGCAGTGAGGTCATGCAACGCGGTCGCACAGCCCGCGATGAAGGCATCGAGTTCGACTGGGGCACCGAGATGCAGGCCGTCAGCGACGCGTCGCTGGAAGCTGTAAAGGCGGAGCTTTCCACCGCGCAGGTGTCCACCCTTACGGACCTGCTTGGTGAAGGCGGCAACCTTGATTCGCTGGGTGGTCGTGGCATGGGCGGCGGTCGCCGCGGCGGACGCTAGACGCAGCTGAGTGAACCAAGCACCGGGAGCCGAAAGGCTCCCGGTTTGTTTTTTACGCAGGGATGTCCGGGCTGCGCCAGTCCGGCGCAGGCAAGTCGTCGATACCTTCCACCAACCCGGCGTACACCTCCGGCTCGTGCAGCTGCATCCAACGCAACTGTTCCGGCGCGAGCTCAAGCAGCCGGGCTACAAGGGCCTTGCGGCAGCTTGGCGCGTGGCTCTGCAGCAACCCCCCGTTGAACAGTCCCGTTGCCGAACCCCGTTGGAGCTGCTCACGCGTTTTATTCAGATGTGCCGACAGCTTGATAACGCTGCGGTTGATCACGCTGGTCAGGCTACTCGACTTGGCTTTGTTCGCGTTTCGAAGGCGTGTGATTGTTGCTTCGGCCTTGCCCAGCATTGAAAGTTCGCGCGCAGCCGGGTCTCGCCCGGGGCCGAAACCACCACAGGCGCGCGCAATGAAAAATCTAAATCTTGCGGGCAGCAGGTGGTCGAGTGCACCGACGTTCGCGTCGCCGGACAGCTCGTTTTCTGCTTGTTGAAAGTGCCGCTCCGCACCCTCGAAATCTCCCATCAGCGTCAGGTTGCTCGCGTGCATCGCGCGAAACGGGGGCAAGAGCATCAAGTCATTCAGGGATTCAAGTATCGAAACCGCACGCGCGCCAGCGGCCAACCCCGCCGTGAGTCGTCCCTGGCGCTGAAGCAACTGTGCGTAGTTGCCCAGCAGAATAGCCTCGTTGCGGCGGCGACCCAACTCGCGCATGACGCGCAGTGCGCGTACGTAGGCTTGTCCGGCTTCATCGTTACGGTCGCTCACCAAGTAGACATTTGCGAGGTTCCCCCAGACCTGCGCCTCCAGCGGGCGGTCTCCAAGCTCACGGAAGATGGCGAGTGCCTGACGGTAGAGTTCCTCCGCGCCCGCGTTGTCTTCACCCGTGCGGTAAGTTCCGCCCAGGGCCATCAGGGTCAACCCTTCGCTGGAGCGATTGCCGACACGCCGGTGAACTTCCAGCGCTTCTTTCAGCAGCGACTCGTGATCGACATCTTTGCCGATGTGCCGGTATAGAATTGCGCGGTTGGTCAAAGCGCGGCCCAGCGCCAGGTCATTCCCGCCGGCGCGACTATCCTGAATCGCAAGCTCGAACAACTCGCCCGCTTCTTCCGTTCGCCCGCTTTCCATGTACACGCCCGCGAGTCCGCCGCGCAGACTGCCGAGGTGTTGTGGCGCGACTGCGTGCGCTTCCTCGATGGCAGTGCTCAGGGCATGGGCGGCCTCCTGCATGCGTCCAAGCGCCAGCAGCGTCGCGCCCAATCGTTGCGTAGCATCCATGCGGGTTTCGACATCCGCCAGTTCGTGCGCCCTGATTCGTTCCAGGTACTCAATGGCGGGCAGGCTCTGGTGTGTCTCAATCGCGTGGCCAGCAGCGCGCTTCAGGTAAGCGAGCTCGAGCGGGCCAAGCGTTTCCGGCTCGTTGATTGCATCAATGTGCGCGAGAATCTCCGCGCCTGAGGTGACGCGTTGTTCTTCGCTCAGCACGTGGTTCAGGTGGTCAACGACTTGTCGGTGCAACTCGCTTCGTTCGCTGGGCAGCAGCATCTGGTACGCGGCGTCGCGTGTCACGGCGTGGCGGAATTCGTAGGCTGCTTTGAGGTCTTCCTCGGTGCTGGCCATGTCAGGCATGATACGGACTTGTCGACGCAAACGCCGGTGTTATCGCATGGCCTTGCGCCTGGTCATCCACTCGCTGAGAGTTTCCATGGCCTTCACAACCTGACCCGCTTCGCGCTCACTGGCAAGTTCAATCGCCTGGGCGACGCGAGTAGGCCCGATGGGCTCGACCGAATCGAGCACCTTCTGGGCTTTCTTGGTGAGTTTCAATTCGCGCTTGCGCTTGTCTTGCGCGTTGACTTCGCGGGTGATGTAGCCGTTCTTCTCAAGGCGATTCAGCATCTGGGTGATGGCGGGCTGCGCCTTGCCCAGCAGGTCGGTCAGGTTTGTGGTGGTAATGTCGTCGGACCGTTCCACGGCACGCAGCAGCCCGTACTGCTTGGCCGTCAGCCCGTGCGCGGCCTCAAGCTCTCGCGACCACTTTTCATGGGCGTGCTCATTGGCCCAATAAATCGAAAGAAACTCGCGTACGTATGCGAGTGCGGTCTTCGTGTCCATAACGCGAGGATATACGGTACCACGAACGGATTGCCAGAACATAACGGGATTATGAAACCGGACCCCGCAAGTCTACGTTGACCCTTTAAGTCGTGGATTGTGCGTCGTGAATCGTGGTTCGGCGCGGGGCCCGGCCTCTTACAGTTCACGAACCACGACACACGAACTACACCATCAGTACCGGCACGGAGCTCAGGCGAAGCACCGTCAGCGCCCGTGAATAGGCGCTGGAGTTTCGGTCGGCCGGGCAGGGGATCACCAGCAGGTGCTGGCCGTCATTCGCGTGTCTGGCTGTCACGTCGGGGTCGCTGCCGATCTTGAACTCGACATCGAGGTTGGCACTGTTGTCCGCGGCCCAATGCTGCGCGGCTGCAACCAGTGAGCCTGCGGCGGCCTGCGCGTCGGCGACCAGTGCTGCGTCGGTCAGCTTGCTCTTGTCCACTTCATGCCCGAGCAATGCCATCGCCTCCGCCATCGCCGCCGCGTCCACCACGAACAGCACATGAAAGCTTGACCTGGCGCCGCACAGGCTGAATGCCGTCGCCAACGACTTCGGCGCCTCTTGTTGCCGCACGTGCAGTTTCACGAGCGGATTGTTGAACAGCGCGGTCACATCCGGCTGCGGCTCGCGGGTGAACAGCACAGGTATCGTCGCGCGGGCCAGCACGCGCTCAGCGGTGCTGCCAACAGAGTCGCGCCCGAGCTTGGTGATATCCTCGCCCCAGGGGGCATCCATTACTATGAACTCCGCCTTGGCTGCGTTCATGGCGTCGATGATCCGGTCGGCCGGGTCTTCGTCATCCTGGATCGGTGCGATTTCACAGTTCGCGCCTTCCATTTTGGCCTGCATGGCTTCGAGGTGCTGGCGGCGGGATTCCACGTCCATGCCAGGTTTCGGCAAAGTCAGCACGCCCGTCGCCCCGTACCAGCGGCAAACCTGCGCGCCGACTGCGGCCGTGAATTCGTCCTGGTTGGACTGGTCAAACACGACAAGAACTTTGCCCGGCTTCTTGATTTCCGGCAGCTCGATCGGCGTCGCGTTGGTAGCTGCTTTGAACCGCGACATGGTTTCGTGCAGCTCGTCGTTCAATGGGTTGTCCGGCATCTCTATCTCCCGGCGTACTTCGGCAGGTCAGGAAACCAGCCGAAACTGTGCATCAACAGAACATAGCCGATCACCATGACCGCCTGGATCGCGAGGATCAGCATCCCCGCCTTCATGAATTCGCCCCAGCCGACTTTCTCGCCGCGCTCAGCCTCAAGGGCGTGCAGGGCGACCACCGCCGCGACACTGCCAATCGGCGTGCCGTTGCCGCCCAAATTTGCCGCGCCGACCAGCGTCCAGTACAGCGGCTCGGCCAGCGCGGGGTTCTCAGACGATATCTTGTCGAGTATGGGCAGCATGGTCGCGGTGACCGGAATGTTGTCGACGAAACCGCTGGCGAGCATCACGAAAATTCCCAGCACGATCACCAGCAGCCAGGTCTGCCCGCCGCCGATACTGACCAGGGCGTCGGCCGTGATTTCGAGCAGCCCGGTCGCCTTCACGCTGCCGACGATCACGAACAGGCCAACGAAGAAAAGGATGACGCTCCACTTCACTTTCTTGATTGCCTGCTCCGGGTCGCCGGCGCAGAACAGCAGCGCCATCATGCCGCCGGACATGGCGATGAAATCCAGCCCCACGCCGATCATCTGGGCTGTGGCGAATCCGACTACGGTCAGCAGCAGCACGATCGCGCTGCGCCAGAAGATGCGGCGGTCTTTGACCAGGGCCCATTCGTCGAAGCCGGCGACTTTGGTTTTCAGCTCCGCGGGGTCGCCGGCCGCGGCTGCGTCTGCCAGCAGCTTCTTGCCGTAGAGTTTCACCAGCACGAAGAAGGCGACCGCGCCGGTAGCGATTGCCAGCGGCGTACTGCCAATAAAGAAATGCACGTACGGAATCTGCGCGCTGGTGCCGATCATCAGTGTCGCGATGCCGGAGCTGAAGGTGGTTAGCGCCGCGCTGTTCGCGACGATGGCGACGGCGATCAGGTAAGGCTTCGGGTGATAGCCCAGGGTCTTGCAGATCACGAGCACCAGCGACGCCATCAGCAGCGACCCGGGCGCCAGTGTCAGCAGACTTACGAACAGCCAGGTCAGGATGCATACAAAGAGGAAGAGACGTTTCGGCTCGCCCATGGTCATTTTGACCACGCGTATGGCGATGAACTGAAACAGCCCGCTGCGACCTACCGTATCGACCAGAATGCTCGTGCCGATGATGACGCCGAGGATGTTCAGGTCGTGACCCAGGATTTCGTGGATCACAGGATAGCCGGTCTTGCCGAACAGACCGAAGGCAAGCGCGGCGATCACGGCAGCCATCGCGCCCAGAATCGCCGTCACCGACTTGTGGAACTTCTCGAACGCGATCACCAGGTAAGTGGCGACCATGATCGCGCCGAGCACGGCCATGGGCACCCAGGCGGGCTCGAAGCTGTTGGAGGTCTCGGCTGACAGCAGCATGGGCGGGAGTTTAGGCGCGGTCGCTTGGGGCGACAAGCGTTGCCATACTGGGGGCATGAAATCGATCTGTGTCTATTGCGGCGCGGCCGCGGGGAACAAACCGGAGTTTCTGCAGGCCGCCAGGGCTTTCGGCGAACTGGTCGCGAAACGCGGCATGAAGCTGGTCTACGGCGGCGGGCATGTCGGGTTGATGGGTGTAGTCGCCGACGCGGCGCTGAATGCCGGAGGCTATGTCGAAGGGGTGATCCCCCAAAGCATGGCCGACAAGGAGCTCGCCCACACGGGCATTCAGAAGCTGCATGTCGTCGAATCCATGCACGACCGCAAGAAGCTGATGGCCGAGTTGTCGGACGCGTTCGTCGCCCTGCCCGGCGGGATCGGCACGCTCGATGAACTGTTCGAAATCTGGACCTGGCGACAGATCAGGTTGCACGACAAGCCGATCGGACTGCTGAACGTCAACGGTTACTGGGACAAGCTGTTAGAGCTGGCCGACAACATGGACGCCCACGATTTTCTACATCGCAACGCAAGGGCAATGATCGTCAGTGACTCGGACCCGGTGAGGCTGCTGGAGTTGCTGGGCGCGTAAGATTTGGAGCCCGAAGCGTAGGCGAGGGGCGCGCCGCGAAGCGGCGAATTCGCGCCTTCGGCGCGTGCCGCTTGCTTACGCTTCGCGCTCCAACTACTACAAATGCTTCGCCACCAGTGCTTGCAGGTCCGCTTCCGGCCTGGCGCCTACGTGTGAGATAATCTCGGCCGCGCAGATGGCGGCGATCTTGCCGCACTCGGCCAGGGGCTTGCCCTGTGTGAGTCCGTACAGAAAGCCAGCTGCGAACAGGTCGCCGGCGCCGGTGGTGTCTTCGACCTTGTCCACCGGGTGCGCGGCGACCTCGACTGTCTCATCCGGCGTTACGATCACGGCGCCCTTTTCACTGCGGGTGATTACTGCGATGTCGCACTTGCCGCGCACGGCCTGCACGGCGGCGTCAAAGTTGTCGGTCTCGTACAGCGCGATGATTTCCTGCTCGTTCGCAAACAGCACGTCCACGTGCCCGTCCACGAGCTCAAGAAACTCCGCGCGGTGGCGGTGCACGCAGAAGCTATCGCTGAGTGTCAGCGAGGTCTTCTTGCCCGCCTCATGGGCGATCTTCGCGGCCTTGACATAGGCTTCCTTCGCGGGCGGTTGGTCCCAGAGATAGCCTTCAAAATAGGTGATCTTAGCGCGCTTGATCTGCTCCGCGTCAATGTCGGCCGGGCTGACTTCGCCCGCGCTGCCGAGGAAAGTCTGCATGGTGCGCTGGGCGTCCGGCGTCACGAACACTAGGCAGCGCCCGGTTGGCTTGCCCTCGCGCATGGGCTTGGTGGTGAACTCCACACCGAGCGCCGTGATGTCGTGTTTGAAAATCGCGCCCAGCTGATCGTCCGCGACTTTTCCGATGAAGCCGGCGCTGCCGCCCAGCGACGCAATGCCTGCAATTGTGTTGGCCGCGCTGCCGCCCGAGACTTCGACGGCCGGGCCCATCTGCGAGTACAGGTTCTCGGCCTGGTCGGCGTCGATCAGGCTCATGGAGCCTTTTTCGATCTTGCGCTCAATAAGGAAGTCGTCCTGCGCGTGGGTAAGCACATCCACCAGCGCGTTGCCGATTGCGATTACGTCGAGAGGTTTGGTCATGGCGGGAGAATACAGCGGCAGCTACCCCGCCTCCACCCCGTCTTTGGTCAGCTTGAACAGGTTGCCGTTGATTGGGTAGGGGCGCTGCTGCGCGTCGGCTTTCACTTGCGCGGCAACGTTGGTGACCAGCTCATTGTCGTCGGCGTTCAGGATGATCATGAAGTCGCGGTTGGGCACTCCCACGAGTAGATTCGGCCCGATCACTTCGGCCAGCTTCTCATACAGCGTCGGCAGCACGAGTCTTGACGCGTCATAGCTGTCGCCGGTTGCGACGATCACGGCCTTGGGGTGGCCGTCCGGGTCGGCCAGGGTTTGGAGTTGCAGGTCTTCGGCCAGGGCCATCAGGTTCTCGCGCGCGAAGAAGAAGACGTCTTCCTCACTGACACCGTCCCACTTTTCGACGTCGTCGCGGCTGATAAAGCGCAGCGTCCGCCCGGTGTCGAGCACGGCCAGCATTTCAAGCTCGTTGTCGACGAGTGTGCGGCGCAGCACCGGCACCTTGGTTTCGCGCCCGTAGCCCCAGCCTCGCACGACCGGGTAAATCATCCCGCGCACGTCTTCGAACGCGCCGAGCTCCTTGTCCTGCTCACCCCACAGCATTTCGAACCACTGGGCAAGCTGCTCGTCCGGGTCGGTCTGGTTGTCCGCATCCCAGGCGTCGAGATAGGTGATGTAGGCGTTCTCCAGGCGCAGGACGGCGTTGCCGCCGGTGTTGAGTTCAAGCGGCCGCGCGATTTCAGGCTCGGCCTTGTCGAGCGTCGCGGCGTAAACGTTCGCAGCCCGCTGGGTGAAGTCCTCCACGCTGACGGGCGGGTGGGATGAAATGCGAATGCCCTCCACCAGCTTGTCGACGCGCGTCTCCGTCGCTGTATCCGGCGCGCCGTTGAAGCTGACGACAATGCCGATGGCGCCGCGCTGCAGCGTCCACCAGCGCCAGTACTCGGTGCGATTCTGCAGCTCACCCTGGTAATCGCCGTAGACGACGTTCATCCCGTCGCGCTCGGTCTCTTCGACATTTTGCATGCCGTCGCGGCTTGGCAGGGCGTCGAACAGGTTCACTTTGCCGGAATCCGCACGATGGCGCAGGCAGCTGACGGTGACCGTCCCGTCGATTTCCTTGTGCCGAAACACCAAGCTCTTGGCGCGCGGGTCGCGCTCGAAACCTTCGGGCACGATTACGCTGAAGAGTCGGCTCGGGTCACGGTAGGTACTTTCGGTCATCAGTTGGTGCCCGCGGAAAGGCGCGAGCGGACAAGGTCCGCACGCAGGGTGTCACGCTCAGCTGGCGGGAGGTCGCGCCCTTCGTTCACCTGCAAATGCGACGGCTGCCCCAGGATAAACAGCTCGTTCACCGTGCGCATGGGCACGTCGTTGATGATGCCGAGGTCAATGCCGAGGCGCAGCATGGACAGGTGCGACATCATCTCCTGCACGTTCAGGCGGCGGGCAGAACGCATCAGCGCAAGCGAGCGCAGGACCTTGTCCTCAACGAAGCTGCGTTCTTCGGTATACAACTGCCCGCGACGCTGGCGCTCAAACTCAAGAATCTTCGGCACGATCGCCTTGATGGCTTCGACGATCTGTTCCTCGCTGCGCCCGAGAGTCGTCTGGTTGCTGATCTGGTACATGTCGCCGAATGCGCGCGTGCCTTCACCGTAAAGCCCGCGCACGGCGTGGTTCATGCGCTGCGCGGCCTTGAATACGTAGTCGATGTTTTCCTTCAGCGTCAGAGCAGGCAGGTGCACCATCACGCTGACTCTCATGCCGGTGCCGACGTTGGTTGGGCAGGCCGTCAGGTAGCCGTAGCGGTCGGAGGTCGCATAGGGAATGACGGTTTCCAGCGCCCGGTCGATTTTGCACAGCGCCTTATAGGCGCGATCCACGTCAAAGCCGGACTTGATCCATTGCAGGCGCAGGTGGTCTTCCTCGTTGAGCATGATGCTCAGCATTTCGCCGCGCCCGAACGTAACCCCTCGGGGCCCCTCGCCGTTGGCCAGTTCGCGGCTTATTAAATGACGTTCAACAAGCACTTCGCGTTTGCGGTCTTCGATTTTGTCGAGCTCGATGTTTACGACGCTGCGGTCAAGATGGATTTCCTTGAGGGCGTCTTCGCACACCTTCAGCACGTCGCTGCGCTGTTGCTCACTGGCGCGTCCGGTGAAAGGGTAGCCTTGCACGTTGCGCGCGAAACGCACGCGGGTGCTGATCACGACGTCGGCATCCGGGCCTGTGCCCTTCAGCCATTCCCCCAGCAGATGCGGGAACCCTTCAAAGGTGGTTTCACTCACCGGTCTTTCCCAGTTTGGGCTGCTTTTCCAACTCGTTGATCTGGTCGCGCAGCCTGGCGGCTGCTTCGTAGTTCTCTTCGGCCACGGCGGCGGCGAGACGTTTGCGCAGATCGGTCAGGCTCAGTTGCTTTTCGACCACTTCAATGCGCCCGGCACTTGCGGGCAGGCGCCCTTCGTGCCTGGCGGGCTGGACGTCGTGGATGCGCTCAAGCAGCGGGTCCAGGTGCTCGGCAAATACTTCGTAGTCGCGCCGGCAGCCGAAGCGCCCCTTGGCGCGAAACTCCGACAGCGTGATGCCGCACTCCGGGCAGGCCGGCACGGGCGCGGACTTCACGGGCGTGATACCGCCCGCTTCCGGCAGCGTGGCCAGTGCCGTTTCACCGCTTGCGGTAAGCAGCCCCTGCACTTCGGCGATCACGTCCACGGTGGTCATCAGCGGCTTGTTCATGTCGAACATGTAGCGTTTGATCAGATTGAAGCAGTCGGGGCAGACGTTGAGCTGCTCCTCAATGGCGCTTTCTTCCACATCGCAGATGCGGATGCGCGCGGGCTTTTTGTTGCAGCACTGGCAGTCCATAGGTGCACCATTGTACTAACGATTGCATTGCAGACAGCAATCCTGAACTTGCTGTGATTCGGCTGGCGTGGCGAATCAAGCCAATTCAGTGCTAGTGGCAGTAGGGCGGATTAGTTTCGACTAGTCAAGTGACGCGGGATGGGCCCACGCTTGCCGCGTCACGCCCCATGCCGTCGTTAGAGTTTCAGCGCGGCAATTCGTTCCGCGGCCTGCTTGACCTCTTCCAGGCTCGGCACCATCGCGAAGCGTACGTGCCCGGCGCCGGGGTTGTCACCCTTGACTTCGTCGCTTAGCCACTCGCCTGGTGTTGTTACGCAGTGAGCTTTTTCGATCAGCAGGGTCGCGAAGTCCTCGCCGCTCATGCCCTCCGGCGCCTTCTGCCAGATGTAGAGACTGGCAGGCGGGGTGCAATCCGGCAGCCCCAGCTTCTTCAATGCGCTGCAGATCAGGTCACGCTTTTCCTTCACGAGCTTGCGCAGGTCCTCTACGTGCTTCTCGTCGCCCAAGGCCGCGACGGCCGCGTCCTGCACGAAGTTGGGTGTGCCGCTGTCGATGTTGGTCTTGACCTTCTTGAAAATGTCGACGATGCGCTTGTCGCCGGCCACCCAGCCCACGCGCCAGCCGGTCATGATGCTGCGCTTGCTGAGGCTGTGAAACTGCAGAATGCCGTCGTAGTTGTTGTCCTCGCCGAGCTCCAGCGCGCTGTGGGGCGCGTCTTCAAAGTAGAGCTCGCTGTAGGCCTCGTCGCTGGCGAGGATGATGTCGTTGGCCTGGCAGAATTCGTAGGCGCGCTTCAGCCAATCCATGCTGGCGACGTGGCCCGTGGGCGAATTCGGCGTGGTGATCCACATGATGCGCGCCTGCTGACGTACGTCGGCGGGGATGCTGTCCAGGTCGTACTCGCAGCGGTTGTCGTGATTCACCGCCACGAAGTGCGACTTGCCCTCGGCGAAGAGTGTACCGCGCTTGTAGGGCGGATAGCCGGGGCTGGGCACAATGGCGTACTCGCCGGGGTTGATCACGGCCTCGGCAAAGTTGAACACGCCTTCCTTGCTGCCGATCGTGCTGGCGATCTGTGTCTTCGGGTCAATGCTCACGCCGAAACGCTTCTTCAGCCAGTTCGCGGCCGCGGTGCGGAATTCCAACGAGCCGACGTAGCTGGGGTAGCCATCCGTCGCGTGGCGGTCGATGTTGTCCTTGCAGGCCTGGCGAATGAACTCAGGCGTCGGGTCGGCGTAGTCGCCAACACCGAAGTCGATCGGGGTGATGCCCTTTTCCTTCAGCTCGGCAACCTTCTCATCAACGGCGGCAAAGGCGTAGGCGCCGATGCTCGCGACGCGCTTGGACGGAACAATAACCATGGTCTCCCTCAAGTGAGTGCAAATCAAGTCAGCCACTAGTCATAGGATACAGCCCACAGGGTTCAAGCACCGCGCAAGTGGTTTTGGTGCGAGTTGGAAGGTCTTGACGCGACGGCTATAACGGTGGCCCATGGATTTCCTTGCTTCTTCGGATCTCAGCCAGTTTCGCTTCCTTATTGATATAGGGATTGTGCTGGGCGCCGGCGTGGTTGCCTCGCTGGCCATGGCGGCCCTGCGCCTGCCGGCCGTCACGGGGCTGTTGCTTGCGGGCGCGATCTGCGGACCCTTCGGGCCTTTCGGGCACACCCTGATCGAGGACCCCCACACCATCAACCTATTGGCCGAGATCGGTGTGGTACTGCTGCTGTTCACCATCGGGCTTGAGTTCCCGCTGTCGCGATTCCTGCGCATCGGCAAACCGTTGATCATTGGCGGGTCTTTACAAGTCGGCTTGACAGTCGCGGCAGCGACCGGCGTGACGATGGCTTTCGGCTGGGACTTCCGTGCGGCCCTGCCGATCGCGTTCGCCGTGTCATTGTCATCCACGGCGATCGTGTTGCGCGGCATGGCCGACCGCGGCGAAATCGACGCCCCGCACGGGCGTTTCATCGTGGGCACGCTGCTGTTCCAGGATCTGTGCGTGATACCGATGATGCTGACCCTGCCCGTGCTCGCGGGGGGCGGCTCGGCCATGGACCTGCTGAAGCAGACGGGTGTCAGTCTCGGGCTGGCGGCCGCGGCGGTGGTTGTCACGTACCTGCTGTCCCGCGCGGTGCTGCCGTTTCTGCTGGCGCGGGTGGATAAAACCCGCAGCCGTGAAAGCTTCGTGCTGGCGATTCTGGCGATCTGTATCGGCATTGCACTGAGCACCGGCTACGCGGGGCTTTCGCTGGCCCTGGGCGCGTTCCTGGCCGGCGTGGTGATTGCTGACTCGCCCTTCGCCACGCGGGCGCTTACGGACGTGATGCCCCTGCGCGACGTACTGACGGGACTGTTTTTTATCAGCCTGGGGATGCTGTTTGACTACACGGTGCTGCTTGACAACCCCTTGCTGGTGGTCGGGATCTTTCTGCTGATCTTCTTCGGGAAGTCGTTCCTGGCCACCATAGCTGCGCTGTTCATGCGCTTCCCGGCTCGCGCCGCCGTGATCGCGGGGCTGGGGCTCGCGCAAATGGGAGAGTTCGGCTTTGTGGTGCTGAACGCGGCGTCGGGTGACTCGGGGCTGGTGGATATGAACGGCGAAGTGCGGTTCCTGTCCGCGGCGGCGATCTTGACCATGTTCATTACGCCGCTGGTGATTCGTTTCAGTCCGCACCTGGCGGCGGGCGCGCGTCTGTTGCGCCCACTGGAGAGGCTGCTTGGAGTGCGGGCAATCGATGAACCCACCAAGGCGCACGAGGAAATCAGCAATCACGTTGTGATCGCGGGCTACGGCGTTGGCGGACGCATGGTCGCGAGCGCGCTCAAGACCGTGAACGTGCCGTACATCATCCTGGAAATGAACGCCGAAACCGTGCGCGCCGCCCGCAAGGAAAAAGAACCCGCCTACTACGCCGACGTCACCAGCCAGGAAGCCCTTGAGCACGCGCGGATTCACGCCGCCAAGGCGTTCGTGCTTACCATCAACGACCCGGCCGCCGCCCACCGCGCGCTGGACACTCTGAAGCGCTGCGCGCCGGAGGTGCCGATCATCGTGCGCTCGCGCTATCACGCGGAAGGTCTGGCGATGCTCGCAAGGGGGGCCACGGACGTCGTCAGCGGCGAGCTTGAGGCTGCGGTCGAGATCATGGCCCGGGTGCTGCGCCTGATGAACGTGCCGCGGAATATCATAGACCGCGAACTCGCCATCGTGCGCGAGCGGACCCAACTCAGCGCGCGGCGCAGTACGGTGCCGCGAAACACCTTGGCGGACCTGGGCAAGCTCGGCGAACTGAAGATTGAAAGCTACCAGGTCAACGATAGTGTTTTCGCGAACGGCAAAACCCTGGCGGACATGCATCTCCGCACAAAAACCGGCGCGAACGTGATCGCCATCAGTCGCGGCGGCGAAGTCATTGAACACCCGGCCCCGGACATGCCCATGAAGACGGGCGATGTAGTGCACCTGCTGGGCAGCCTGCAGCACGTCCGCGACGCCATCTGCTACATGGACACCGGCGAAGTCCCCTCCGACGACCCCGTAGGCGACGCCACCCGCATATGGAAGAAGGATTCACCCCCGGGGTAGCGCCGAAAACATTGACGTTCTGGGCTGCAAGAGGCAAAAGCATGGGCCCCGCTGCACTGGAGTAAGTCATGCGCGAAACACCGCTTCGTGAAGAGCACGAGAAACTCGGCGCACGCATGGTCGATTTTGCCGGCTGGTTCATGCCGGTGACCTACACCAATATTAAAGAAGAACACACGCGCGTCCGCACCAAGGTCGGGCTGTTCGACGTCTCCCACATGGGGCGCTACTGGATCGGCGGGCGCGACCACATGAAGCTGGTCGACCGCATCATCACCAACGACCGCGCATCCATGAAGCCCGGGCAGATCCGCTATAGCCTGATCCTCAACGGCCAGGGCGGCATTCTCGACGACGTGCTGGTCTACAGCATGGGCGACGAAGGCACCCTGCTGGTGGTCAACGCCGGCAACCGCGACGTCATCTGGAAATGGATCGAGCGCGAGCGCAAGGGCTTCGTCGTCGACATCACCGACATGAGCAACGACTACGCCATGATCGCCATGCAGGGCCCCGAAAGTGTGGCCCTGTTGAACAAGATCAGCGAAGTCGATACCAAAGCTCTCAAGTACTACTACCTCACTCGCGGCAACGTACTCGGCGAGCACGAAGTGATCGTCTCGCGCACCGGCTACACCGGCGAAGACGGTTTTGAGCTGATTATGCCCGCCAACAAGGCCGCGCACTTCTGGCAAGAACTCATGAACGTGGGCAGGGGGCTCGGCGTCGGCCCGGCCGGTCTTGGCTGCCGCGATACACTCAGGTTGGAAGCCGGCATGCCTCTACACGGGCATGAGATCGACGACACTACCAACCCGCTCGAGGCCGGGCTGGACTGGGCGGTGAAACTGAAGAAGGACGATTTCATCGGCAAGCAGGCGACACTCGACCTGAAAGAGAAGGGGCTCGATCGCAAGCTGGTCGGGCTGAATGTCGTCGGCAAACGCATTCCGCGCCAGCACCAGGAAGTCATCCGCGACGGCAAAGTTGTTGGCGAGATCTGCAGCGGAACGCTCGCGCCGTGGCTGGATGACATTATCGCCACGGCCTACGTACCGCCCACAATGGGCGAAGTCGGGATGAGTTTTGAAATCCCGTTCCGCAGCAAGACCAAGTCCATAAAACCCGGCGACAACGGGCAGAAGGCACTCGTCGTGCCTCTGCCGTTTTATAAGCGACCGGGAAAGAAGTAACGTTAGGCAACAGCGAAGTAAGGCAACAGCGAATGACCAATATCCAATTCAGCCAAGCCCCAAGTGCATTGGTAATTGGCTATTTGCTGTTCAATCATCATTCACCCTGCCTGGAGACGGGCGCAACACGAGAGAACCAAAATGGCAAGACCAGATAACGCCCGCTACCTCGAATCCCACGAATGGGGCCGCCTTGAAGGCGACGGGACCGTCACGATCGGAATCACGGACTTCGCCGTGGACCAACTGAACGACCTGACGTTCGTCGACCTGCCGGAAGCAGGCGACAAAGTCACCAAGGGCGAAGCCTTCGGCGAGATCGAGTCCGTGAAAGCGGTCAGCGACCTGATCAGCCCCGTAAGCGGCGAGATCACCGAAGTCCACAGCGACGTCGACGGCGACGACTTCAGTGCCCTGAAAACCGACGCATTCGGTAAAGGCTGGCTGATCAAGGTCAAGCCCGACAACGCCGACGAATTAAACGACGGCACCAAGAGCCTCGCCGAATACGAGAAGCAACTCGAAGAAGAAGCGCACTAGGCGCGCAAGCGCGCCGGGGTTAGGGCTTGGGGCATGGGGCTTCGGGAAACCGCAGCTTTTGTCCCCAAGCCCTGTGCCCTAAGCCCCAAGCCCTGAGGATCACATGCCTTTCATCCAGCACACAGACGAAGACCGCGCGGCCATGCTGAAGGCCATCGGTGTCAAAAGCATCGATGACCTGTACGGTGACATCCCCGCCGACATTCGCGTCAAGCCCGACGGCGACAGGGTAAAGCTCAACCCTTCCATGGGCGAGCTTGAGGTCACGCGGCATATCCAGTCGCTGCTGAAATCGACCAAGAACGCGAACGACTACGCCTTCTTCCGCGGCGCCGGCATCTACAACCACCACGTCAGCACGCTCGCCGACCACATCGCCCTCTACGACGGCAACTTCATCACGGCCTACACGCCCTATCAGCCGGAATGCAGCCAGGGGACGCTGACGACCGTCTTCGAGTTCCAGAGCTGCATCACGGCCCTCACCGGCTTCGAAGTCAGCAACGCCGGCATGTACGACGGCGCGAGCGCGCTGGCCGAAGCCGTGATGATGGGCTATCGCCTCACGGCCGACGCATTCCGCAAGGAAACCCGCGAAACAGTTGTTCTGGCCGGTGCCATCCACCCGGAGTACGCGGCCACGGTCAAGACCTACTGTGAGACATCCGGGCTGAAGCTGGTCACGGTGCCTGCGGGCAAGGATGGACGCGTTGACGCGGACAAGCTGAAGGCTGCGCTCACACGCGAGGCGTCGGTCGTCGCGATCCAGTCGCCGAATTTCTACGGCGTGATCGAAGACGTCGAGTCACTGGTCAAATCCACCCACGACAACGAAGCCATGCTGGTGCAGGTGATCGCCGAGGCCGTCAGCCTCAGCGTGTTGCAGACACCCGCAGAAGCCGGCGTCGACATCTGCGTCGGCGAAGGCCAGAGCATCGGCAACCACATGTTCATGGGCGGCCCGGCCTTCGGCTTTTTCGCCAGCCGCAAAGACAACGTCCGCAAAATGCCCGGTCGCATCGTCAGCGAAACGACGGACCGCGACGGCAAGCGGGCATACGCGCTGGCGCTGGCAACACGCGAGCAGCACATCCGCCGCGAAAAGGCCACCAGCAACATCTGCACGAACCAGGCCCTCTGCGCACTGCGCGCACTGATTCAGTTGGCGGCCTGGGGCAAGGGCGGCTTCGTTGAGCTGGGGCGGCAAGTAGTAAGCAAAACCCAGTACGCAATCAAAACGCTGACAGCCGTGAACGGCGTAGAGCTGGCCTACCCCAACCAGCCCGTCTTCAACGAGTTCGTAATCAAAACCAAACCCGGGCTGGACAAGAAGCTGATTCAGCAAGGCATCATGGGCGGCCTGCCCCTCGACGCAGTCAACATGGGTAGCGCAGGCGAGTATCTGGTCGCCATCACCGAACTGACCACCAAAGAAGACATCGACAAATACGCAGCCGCGTTGGCGTAAGAGTCTGGAGTTTGGAGGCGGGAGACCGGAGTTACTACAACTACAGGAAATTCCATGGCGTCAGATGGATTTCGCGGGTTGATGGTTTGGCAACGTTCGATGGATGCGGCTGAACTAGTCCACTCGCTATCACGGAGTTTTCCGAAGGATGAGCTGTACGGAATGGTCAGCCAACTCCGGCGTGCATCAACGTCAGTGCCGATGAACATTGCCGAGGGCTACAAACGAAGGCGATACAAGAAGGATTACGTGAAGTTCCTCATCATGGCACACGGGTCAGAAGCCGAGATGGAAACAGCCCTGGAGCTTTGCGTGCGCTTCAAGTACGTCGATGCAGAACGGGGCAGCAAGCTGATTGCAGAGTACGACGAGATTGGACGCATGCTCTCGTCGCTGATTGACAAGATTGACGGAGCATAGGCAGGCAACACGTGTCGGCTGTTCGCAGTTCACTCCCGACTCCCGCCTCCTAACTCCCAACTGGAGCCATACCATGAGCAACATCCCAACCAACCCCGCCGACCGCCTGCTGTTTGAGCTGAGCAAGCCCGGTCGTCGCTGCGTGACTTTTCCGAAGCTGGACGTGCCTGAAGTCGACATCGCCGACGCCCTCAAGGGTGCCAAGCTGCGCAAAGAGCCCGCCCGCCTGCCCGAAATCGGCGAACTCGATCTCGTACGGCACTTCAAAAACCTGGCTGACAAGAACTACAGCGTGGACAAGAACTTCTACCCGCTCGGCTCATGCACCATGAAGTACAACCCCAAGATCAACGTGACCCTGCTGGCACAGGCCGGCTACACCAAGGCCCACCCCTACCTGCCGGAGCAGGACGTACAGGGGCACCTTGAGCTGATGTGGAATCTTGAGAACTACCTGCGCGAAGTCAGCGGTCTCGACGAAGTCACCCTACAGCCAGCGGCCGGCGCGCACGGCGAGCTCACGGGCGTCATGTGCATCAAGGCCTACTTCGAAGCCAAGGGCGAAGGTGACCAGCGCACGGAGTTCCTGATCCCCAGCGCCGCGCACGGCACGAATCCGGCCACCGCAGCCATGGCCGGCTTCAAGGCCGTGACGCTGAAGGAAGCGGCCAACGGCAACATCGACATTGAAGAGCTAAAGAAGAAGGTCGGCCCCCAGACGGCCGGCATGATGATCACCAACCCCAGCACACTCGGCATTCTCGAGCCCAAGATGCGCGAGATAGCGGAGGTGCTTCACGGCGTCGGCGCGCAGCTCTACATGGACGGCGCGAACATGAACGCCATCAGCGGCATCGTCCAGCCCGGCGACTACGGCATCGACGTGATGCACTTCAACCTGCACAAAACATTCAGCGTGCCGCACGGCGGTGGCGGCCCCGGCGCCGGTCCGATCGCTGTGCGCAAACACCTCGCACCATTCCTGCCGACGCCTCGCATCAAGAAGAACGGCGACGGCAGCTTTGCCTATGACTACGACCGCCCGGACACAGTCGGCAAAGTCCGCAGCTTCTTCGGCAACTTCGGCGCGCTGGTGATGGCCTACATTTATATGACGCAACTCGGGCGCGAGGGCGTGCGGCGCATGAGCGAGAATGCCGTGCTTGGCGCCAACTACATCCGCGTCATGCTGCGCGACTATTACCATGTCCACCACGACCGCACCAACGCACACGAGGTCGTGTTCACGGACAAGAAACAGGACAAGGAAAACGGCGTCCACACGCTGGACATCGCCAAGCGCCTGATCGACTACGGCATCCACCCCATGACGGTCTACTTCCCGCTGCCACAGAATACCGGCGGGCAGGGCGCCATGATGGTCGAGCCGACGGAGACCGAATCAAAAGAATCCATCGACTACTTCATCGACTGCATGAAGAAGATCGCCCAGGAATGCAAAGACAACCCGGACCTCGTCAAGTCGGCCCCACACACCACACCGGTAAAGAAGGTCGACGAAAAGACAGCGTCAACAAACCCGCAACTCTACTGCTCCATGTGCCTGGGATAACAAAAACGCCCCCGACACACGTCGGGGGCGTTTGCTTGGTGAACGGCCGCTAGCCCTGCACCGGCGCCGGGCCGGCCTTGATTTTGGCGGTCTGGCGCTGCTTCACGGTCTGCTTCTCAAACGCCTTCATGTCGGCGCAGGTGTAGCGCAGCAGACTTACCAGACGCTGGCGCAACTCCTTGCGATGCACAACCTGGTCAAGAAACCCGTGTTCGACGAGAAATTCGCTGGTCTGGAAGCCGCTCGGCAACTCCTGGCGCACGGTCTGCGCGATCACGCGCGGGCCAGCGAATCCCAGCAATGCCTGCGGCTCGGCGATCGTGATATCACCCAGGGCCGCCCAACTTGCCATGCTGCCGCCCATGGTGGCGTTGGTCAGCACGGCGATGTAGACCCCGCCGGCATCCTGCAGGCGCTTGATGGCGGAGCTGGTCTTGGCCATCTGGAACAGAGACAGGATGCCCTCTTCCATGCGGGCGCCGCCGCCGCTGCCGCTGACGATGATCAGGGGCAGCTTGTGCTTAAGGGCGTGTTCAGCGCCACGGGCGATCTTTTCGCCTACCACGCTGCCCATGCTGCCCATGATGAAGTTCGGGTCGATGATGCCGAAGACCACTTCCTTGCCACCGATTTCGGCAGTGCCGAACAGGGCTGCCTCTTTGTGCCCGGTAGCTTTCTGGGCCTTCTGAAGTTTCTCTTTGTAGGACTTCTTGCCCTTGAAGCTCAAAGGGTCGCCGGATTCGAGGTTCTCGAACAGTGGCTCAAAGGTTCCGTCGTCCAGGGTGTATTCGATGCGCTGCTGAGCGGAAATACGGAAGTGGAACCCACACTCAGGGCATACGTTGTGGGCTTCTTCGACTACCTTGCGGTAGACCATGCCCTCGCAGGACGGGCATTTCATCCACAGCCCGTCAGGCGCGCCGCGCTTGCGTGTCAGTGCCCATCTCATGTGTTCTCTCCTCGTGGAGCGAAGTGTGACGATGCTAGCGGCGCGAAAGCGGTGGTCAATGGGTGTTCAAGACATCCCGCGCATGGCGTCACAACTGTTGTCGGTGCTGAAGCTTACGAGAAAGCCGCCGACCGGTCGCCCCGCTTGTCAGTTAGCACCTGCTAATGAATCGATGCGGGTAAATACTGCAACCCTTTTATTGCACAATCTGAGCCTCGTCTTGCACATCGCCTGGGGCAACGGTGCCTTGTACGCCGCTTTATCGGACGTTCATGCGCGTGTTCTTCAGCACAATGGAAAAAGACCGAACTGATGTACAGAAACACACCGCCACGAGCTCGCTTCTCTCAGGGTGACTCGGTCAGCGAAGTTCCTCATCCGCACCTTCCATATTTTCACTCTTGCCAAAGAGTGAAAATATGGCTACTCTCCCGGCATGTCCGAAAAGATACTCATCGATGCGCTTAGCCAGATCGGCCTGACCCAGTACGAAGCGAAGGTCTACCTCGCCATGCAGGGCGAAGAAGCCGCGCCGGTCTCCCGCCTCCAGCGCAACAGCGGCGTACCCAGCGGCGGCGTTTATACAGCTCTGGCCGGGCTGGTAGAACGCGGGTTCGCCGAGCTCGTGCTCGGGACCAAAAAGGCCTACCGCTGCGTGCCGGTGCAACAGGCCCTCGACAATCACCAGCGCCGCCTTGAGCAACAGATCGAAGACATGAGGGCCGAGTCGGAGTTCAAACTCGACATCGCACGCAAGGCCATGGAGCGCGTCGCGAATAAGCAGCCCGAGCCCGCCGGCGACCCGACCAATCTCGGTATCCGCCTCGTTGCGTCGCGCCACGCACTGGAGTTTCAGCGCAACTTGGCGCGCGAAAGCAAAGAAGCGCTGATGTGCGTGACGCCGCCGGCCGTGCCCAAAGTTTCCGACGAACAAGCGCGACGTGAACGCAGCAAGTTCAAGGGCACTCGCTTCCTGTTGCAGACGTCATTGCTTGACGACCCTGCCCAGCGAGATCGGTTCCTGGACCATGCAAACGCCATGGGCAATGTTCGTTTCGCGCCGGACCTGCCGATGCGCTTTTCCGTATACGACCGCAAGGTCGTCGTGCTGGAAATGGTGGAGCCCAACGGCTCATGGCAGCTGCTGATCGTGCCTAACGAATACATGGCGCAAACCCTCGCAAGTACGTTCGATCGCCTGTGGGCCAGCGCCACGCCAGCCGAGCAGATCAAACCAGAAACGAAGAAACGCAGGGGCGCGTAGGCCTTGCACACGGAGAGAACCATGAAGTACGTCCTCATGCTTGCCACACTGCTTTTCCCGCTGTGCCTCGATGCGCAGTCATACTCGCTGACAACAGGCACAAGCACATTTCAACGCCTCGGCAGCCCGACCATGCTTGCGCTGGGCGACGACGAACTGTCGAGCGCGATCAGCCCGAACGGCTTCAGCTTTGACTACTTCGGCACAACCTACACGGAGTTCAAGGTGTGCTCGAACGGCTTCATCGTCATAGGCGGCGCGGGGACTTTGGACAGCTCTATCCCGTTCCCCAGTTGGGCGCCCGGGCTGACGATCGCTCCCCTCTGGCGCGATCTCTACCCGACCAATGCCACCGGCAGCGACGGCATCGGCTGGGAATTCAGCGGCGGCGTACTGACCATCGAGTGGGACGAGGTGCCCTGCTTCGTCACCGGCTTCCAGCTCGCGACGCCCTACGCCAACGTGCAGGTTGTGCTGGACACGAACGATAACAGCATCGAGTTCCGCTACGGCGACAGCAACAAGCCCCAGAGCGGCCCACCCGAGCCGGATGCAAACTGGTATTGCGCCAGCATCGCCGGACCGACCAGCCCCGCCCCACAGGAGATCATCAACGGAGCGTACAGCCCCTACTTCGACAACAACGGTCAGTTGCTGCAGTACGCCGGCGACATCTTCATGCGCTTCGAGCCGCAGTCGGCGCCAACCATCACGACGACGCCGACACTTGACGCCTACGTCGGACAGCTCTGGTCTTACAGCTTTGCCGTCAGCGGCGCGCCCATTCCCGGCGTAACCGTTCTGGGCCTGCCCGGATGGCTGACGCTGAACGGACACACGATCGAAGGCACGCCAGGCGAGGGCGACCTTGGCACGACCGGCATGATCACCGTCCAAGCCACCAACGGCCTCGGCTCCGATGTTCAGCAGTTTCAAATCAACGTACTCCAGGCGTCGCCGCCTGTATCAGGCGTGACGGGCGGCGGCGGCGGGTGCGCCACCCGTGGAGACGCCGGTTTGCTGTGGCTCGCGCTTATCGGCGTGGCAGGTTTCGCGGGGTTCCGCAGGCGGATGGGCTGAGGCAGCGTGAGCGACCACACTGCACGTATTCTGCAAAAAAAGCCCTATTTGCATTGCCTAACACGGGCGACGGGCTAACGTAAATTCTCTAACAACCCGTCCTTATGCAATCGGCCGTGCGATGCAGACGCCCACGTCGGAAATTCAAAGCCTGCTGCAGGGCTCGCTTGATTCCAAGAACCCCGAAGAGCTTGCGCCGCTTGCCGAGTTGCTGGCGCAGCAGGCACGCGAGGCACGCCTTGCTCATCCTGCGGCTTCTGTATTTCTGGGGCTGGAGATCCGCTTCCTTGAACTTGCCGCTAACTATGCCCGATCACTGAAGAACGCGGGACGCGAAGCGGCACTGATCGAAACTCTCGCGGCGCTGGTACCGGATCATCAGCGAGCCACGGCGTATCTTTTGCGAGCCGCCGCTTGTTATGCAACCGCAGGACGCCCCGAAGACGCCGACCGCATCTACCGTCAGGTCACGGACGCCGATAGCGACCTTGGCGCGAAGCTCACGGCGGGGATCGGCTCCGCGGCCATCAGGATTGACCACGAGCAGAACCCGGAACAGTCACTTGCGATCGTTGAAGGGCTGATTGACCAGGCCCGGACGGCTGGGTTGAAGGCGCTGCATCTACGCCTTGCGCTGGTGCGCACACGCTTTTTCATCCAGATGGGGCGCCCGGACGCGGCCGCTGATTCGATCCGCATCGCCGACGAGTTGGGCGACGAATGCCCGGACAGCGAGTATCGCCTGCTGGTGAAGGCGGTGGCTGCGCACGTTTGGAGCCGGCAGGGCAAGTTCCGGGAGGCGCTGCGCGCGGTGGACGGAGTCCTCAAGGCAGGCGCCGACGACACGCACTGGACCGAGATCCAGGAGCACGCGGGCTGCGTGTTCGCCAATTGCGGGCTGCACAGCAAGGCGCGCGAGATTTTCGAAACGACGATGCATCGCTACCACGAAGCAGGGGACCGATTCGGCAAGGCCCGTCTTGAGTTGTATCTGGCGCGCCTCCTGATCGACGAAGGGCGTTGGCGCGAGGCGCGCGTGCCGCTGTCACTGGCCGCGTCCGAGTTCAAAGCCCTGGGTCGCGAACACTGGCTGGGCTTCACGGCACCTGCCAATGTCGAGATTTTGATGGGCAAGGGCGATTGGGACGGGGCCGAGCGCGAACTGCGTACTGCCCGCAATCTGCTGTCGGTGAAAACCAGTCGTTTGCACACGTACGCGGTTCACGAGATGGCAGGCGACCTGCATCGACACGCCGGGCGACATGCGGATGCTCTGCGCGAATACAACCAATCCCGAGAAGTTGCCCGGGACGCCGGGCTGATGCGAGAGGCCGCACGCGGCGCGCTGAACTGCGCGCACGTGCACTTCGCGCTGGGGCGACTGGCCACGGCGGAGACCCAGGCCGTGCTGTCAATCAGCCTGCTTGGTGAAGACTGGCGATTTAGACTGGTTGAATATGTCGAGGCCAAGGCGGCCCTTGCGCGCATACATCTCAAGCGCGGGCACTTCATCGACGCGCGCCAGGCAACACTGGACGCGCTGGAAGCCGCCGACGAGTTGAACCTGCTGGACCAGGAAAACGCTCCGCGCGCCGAGGTGCTGATCAACGACCTGCGCCGCCTCGAGGACCTGGTCGGACCTGCCGGCGGCAGCGAAGTCACTGACTAGAACCCCGTGCGGGGAGGGGACTCCTTCCCGTCAGTCCGCGCGACACATCGCAGTGCCCCCTCTCACTACCGAGCGCGGAGATCCAACGAAGATTGTCGAAACATCCGCGAGATGGCAGTAACATCTGTGCGATCTAACGAAACTGTTTGGCTATATGTAAGATTCTGGCATTGGCGTTCCCTGAAACGCCCGCTAAACTACGTGACGCAAGCAACTGCATACCGGAGGAGACCATGAAGCGCATTTTACTCATGCTGGTTGGCGTATGCGCGCTTGGGGGCACGGTCTTCACCACGGGTTGCGGGCCGGGACTTGTGGCGGCGGGCGGCGGCTCAGTCGGCGCGATCTTCGGCTTCAGCGGCAACGACGACGACGGGAAGAAAGACGGAGGCGGCTCAACCACCCCGACAACCAACGTCGTCCCGGCCGTCATCGTAACTGCCCTGCAACGCGAAGTATCACCCGCGACCATCAGTTACACGATCATCGACGCCAACAACGACCCGTGCAGCGTGGATGTCCAGTACGCCGTAGGGACGGGCGCTTTTCAGCCATGCTTTGAAGGCGGTGGCGACGGCACCACCGCACTTGGCTCAAGCGCCGGCGGCACACCCCACGTGTTTGACTGGGATTTCGCGGCCGACCTGGGACCGGACGTTACGCAGGATATCACCATCCGTATCCGCGCGGATGACGGTCAGGGGGCGGGAAGCTGGGCCATGCTGACAAACCAGATCGCAGGCAACGAAGCGCCGTCCATCAGCGGCGTGCAGGCCACGGGCACGGATGTCGTGTTGATCGGCTTCAACCTGACGGACCTGAACAGCGACCTCGCCAGCATTGACGTGAAGTATTCCATCGACCAGGGGCAGAATTTCATCCCCGTGGACACAGACCCGTTGTCGCCCACGTACGAACTGCTGGGCAACCCGCCCGTCAACATGCTGACGAGTTCCACCGGCTCGCCTGGCCAGTTCATCTGGGCGAGCCAGCTTTCCCTGTCGGATTTCGTCGGCGAAGTGCGCATCCAGTTGACGCCACGGGACAGGCCTTCCGGATACAGCAGCGATACGGTCGGGCCGCCGGTCGTGGCCGGGCCGTTTCCTATCGACAACTCCATCAACGCCCCGCCGCAATTGAGCCTGTTGGACAGCTACGACGGACAGACGTTCACGGGGCGGGTACCGATCAACATTACACTTGCCGACGACGAGTCTGACGCCGCGATCGTACAGGTGTTGTACTCGATCGATGGCGGGGCGAACTTCCTGCCGGCGACGTTGGTGAACCAGTTTGTGCCCTCCATTGCCGGGCCCTTCCTGACCAACCCAAGCCCGACGCCGTATCAGATCATCTGGGACGCGCTGGCGGATTTCGGCAGCGCCGTCACGGAAACGAATGTGGTGCTGGTGCTGCGTCCGAGAGATTCGAATGACGGGTTGTTCACGCCCACCGACAGCTTCACCGTGATCGGCAACGCCCCACCCGATGTCGTCAGCGTTGATATCCTGCAGGACTCGGGCAACGTGCCGGTCGTGTTCAAAGTCTTTGACGAGAATTCCCACCCGGTCAGTCTTGAAATCGAGTTCACCACAGACATCAATGCCGGCACGGTGGTGTGGACCGCGCTGGATGCCGCAGACTTCGTGTTCGGCGATCCCGGCAACGTGGTCTCCAGCCCCTTCGGTGCCGATAACGTGCTGGTCTGGGACACGAACCTTGCGTTCCCCAGCATAAATGAGGCCGCCGTGGTGCTGCGCGTCAGACCAACCGACGACCCCCTCGGCGGGATTGTGCCCGCGCAACTGGCCGGCGCGTACTTCATCACCAGCGCGTTTCCAATCATCAACAACGCCGCCGGCGCCACGCCGATCAGCATTGACATATTCACAACGAATGACGCCCGCGTTCCGACAGACATCGTCACCGTCACGCCGGGTGGCACGGTTTACCTTGACCATCTGATCAACCCCTCCAGCGCCGTGGGATTTGAGACGTTCTGGAAAATCCTCGAGACAGGCGCCGACTACGGCACGCTGCTGGACCCGGCGACCGGGCTTGGTCTGCAATACGCGACCGGTTCGGTCACCGTGAACGTACCTGGGCTTATCACCGATGGCGACACCTTCACGATCGATGACGGGCTGAACGGGCCCCAGGCGTTTGAGTTCGATTTCAACGGGTTGACGGGCGGTCTTACCACCGTCGTATATATCGGTGCGGCCGGCAACGCGGACGACACCGGCACGGCACTGGCCGACGCGATCAACGGCAATCCCCTGGTGCGCATTACGGCGACGCACACCAGCGGGGGCGTGGTCAACCTGCAACACCAGATCGCCTGTAAACTCGGCAACGAGGTATCACTAGATCCCGTGCGGCACCTGGCGCAGCCCATGGTTTTTTCGGGCACGGCGGGCACGGTTTCGAACCAGATGGACTTTGGTGTCGGCACAGACTGGGTCCGGTACGACGCTCCGGCGGTCGTGCCCGCGGGCTCGGAGTATGTGACCCTCTACTGCGAGATCGATCACCCGTTGTACTGGACGACGGTCAGGCACTATCACACGCTGTACTGGGGCGACCAGCCGACCCTGATCGACATTCAGTCGCCGGTCCCGGAGACGCTGGTCGCGACGCAGGTGCAGTTGACGTCCCAGGTTACTCCCACGACCGCTCCTCAGCAGGTGAACTGGGTCGTTGTCAACGGCAGCGCCTACGGCACCATCAGCCCGACTGGGCTGTACACCGCGCCGTCGGTTGTGCCGCCAGGCGGCTCGGCCGAGATCCGTGGCTTCTGCGTTGATCCGACCATTCCGTACGACTGGGTCAGCATCAACATCCAGCCCTACCCAACCGGTGTGACGATCGCGCCCGATCCCAACAACCCTCCCGCCTGGAACGACCCGGACCTGGCGCTAGGCTCGTCGCTGCAATTCACGCCCACGGTCACGCCGGGCAACGCCCCATCGGGCGTTAACTGGCGTATCATCTGGGGCGGCGCGGACCAGGGCTCCGGCAACAGTACAGTCGGCAACGTAAACAGTTTCGGCTTCTACACGGCGCCGGCGACGCTCCCGAGCCCGGATATCGTGCGCATCGAGGCCGTCAGCCAGGTGCAGGCGTCGGTGTTCGGCGGCTACTCGATCAAACTGGTAGCACCTCCGCCGACCAGCTTTGCGGTTTCCCCGCCTTCGGCAGTCGTCTACGCCGGCGGCGCCGGTCAGCAGTTCACCACGGGCACTTTCGTGCCATCCAATGCCAACACGTCCGTGACCTGGGAAATGAGCCCGGTGTCGGGGCCCACCACGGGCAACATCAGTCAGTTCGGCTTCTATACACCGCCCCTCACCAGCTCGACGGCTCAGTCAATCATCATCACCGCCCGCAGCGCTGTCGCGCCGACGGTGACCGCGTCAGCTACGATCAGTCTCCAGCCCAATGCCACACTACCCCCCACTGGTGTGACCATCACTCCGTCGGAAGGCGTCACCATCTCGGCGGCTCAGTCATCACAACCGATTCAGTTCACCGCAGTGGTGTCGCCGCCACAGGCCAGCCAGGCCGTGACCTGGAGCTTCTTCAGCACACCATTTGGGACAATCAACCCGACATCCGGACTTTACGTACCGGCTCCTACAAGCACGGATCGCCTGGTGACGATTCAGGCCACGGCCAATGATTCGCCGAACCCGACGGCGTTTGTCGACGTCTACATCTCAGGCGACGGGCACAGTTGGCAAGAAACTAGCAACTTGACCATGGGGCGAGGCGATGCGAGCGCCGTATGGGACCCATTCAACGATCGCGTCTGGTTTGTCGGTGGTAGAAGCGAAACCGCACGTGTGGTCCATGACGAAGCCGCGCTGTGGGTCGACATAACAAGCGCTCCAGAATTCGGCGTGTACGAGGAAGTATCGAAATCAACGGTGCTTCCCAAGTCCTCGAACTGCATCATGTGCATCAGCGATGAGGTCAATGATCGCCTGCTTGCGTTCATTGGCCAGGGGGCGTTTGATCCGGTCGAGGTGTATGAACTGGACCTTACCGGTGCTGCTAGCGCGTCGCCGCCAGCGTGGACGAAGCTCAGCCCCGGCAGCACGAGCAAGGCCCCAAAGCTTTCGGGCACGACAAGATTCCACACATGGTGGGATTTCGGACGCGAAGAAGCTGTCATCCTGAAGGACAAGACAACTGCGTACATCTACGATACCGACGCAGACGAGTGGAAAACCCCCGAGACGACCCAGGATCAGTCGCTGGCGCCGGCAGACGTCTCCCTGGTTGCCCACTGCTACGACGACTCCAACAATCGCAGCTACTTCATCGGTGCCGCAGACGGAACGACTTCTGCAATCAACCAGGTTTGGGAATTGCGAGAGTCGGACTACAAGTGGCGACTTCTGACTTCCACCGGCAGCTTCCCCACTGTCGGGATTCGCAACGGTTCGTGCTACTGGAACAGCGGCAAGATCTACCTGTTCGGCGGACGCGTATCCAACCAGACAAACTACGATAGTAACCTGTTCCGTATCGACATCAGCGGAACTGCCGCATGGACCGTGTTCACGCCGACTGCAGAGCGGCCGGCCCCCCGCGGTGATGCCGCGTTCATCAAGACCGGATTCGGCGACGTGTACCTGTACGGCGGACAACTTGAAAGCGGTGAGACATTTGGCGACCTCTGGTGGTTCGACGAAGGCGGCACCAACGAGTTCTTTCCCGAGAACGCCATCGACATTCGCCCACAGGGGCGCAAGTCCGCATGCGGAACCATGGACAACGGCATCGGCGTGATCTACGGCGGTCTATGCGACTATGGCCCCAGCAATGAACTATGGACGCTTGATACCTTCGGCACCAACCCAGTTTGGGAACGCAAGAGCGCGTCTGGCGCCCTACCACCTCCACTGTGGGGCTCGGCCATGACATTCGATGAACTGAACTCCGTCTGCGTCATGTTCGGCGGCGACAAGGGTGCTCCGGGCTCCGGCAATGCAGGGCTTGAGAACAGGGTATGGGCCTTTGACACTAGCACGGACGTATGGACCCTCTTGAGCCCGGGTGGCACGCTGCCTTCTCCCCGCCGCGACGCCGCAATCTACTGGGACGAAACCAACGAGCGCATCTGGATGTTCGGCGGCGTTGACGCAAGCGGAGCGAAGAATGACCTCTGGTATCTGGATGTATCAGCGGGGCTTCCGGGCACATGGCAACAGATTACCGGCACAGGCGGATCCGCACCGGATGCCCGCTACGGTGCGACAATCGGCTATGACAGCCGCAAGAACCGAGTGCTGGTCTGTGGCGGGCATAGCGTCGTTTCCGGTTCCAACCGGCAGATCTATTCCTTCAGTCTGAGCAGCAGCAGTTGGACGGCGCTGAGTGTGGCAAACACAGGGCAAGAAGAAGATGTAAACGCCAGTGCCGGATTCTTTGATGATGAGTACTCGCGCATAGTTCATGCGCCTGCGACTCGTAAGAGACTGCAGGCCATCGTGCTTGGCACCAACGGCCCGACTTGGCAGTACATGACCCCCCCGCCAGTGGCCAATAACACGACCGGCGCAACAGGGTTGTATGACAAGTCAACCGGGCAATACTACGTGCTGTTTGGCGAACGAACGATTCTATCCAGAGCAGTTGGGACAAACGTGCTGCGGACCGTGGAATTCAAGTAACGCATGAGCCAGAAGCTCGACGAGTTGTTTCTCACACGCGCGCGCCAGCGGGGATTGCTTTCCGACTCCCAGGTTGACGCCCTGTGGCATGAAATCCGCGAACGCGACGCCGTCGAACCCGACCTCGGCGCGCACGAACTGGCCGTCGAAAAGGGCTGGGTAGGCGTTGAGGCCGCGCTCGCGCTGCTTGACGCCCGCCCCGAGGACACGGTTGAGGATCTCGCCGCTCGCCTGGGCAATGAGGACGACGACGACGCCCGCGTGCTGGAACCTGAGGAAGGTGCCCGTGTCCCGGACACAGAGCGCTTTCACGCTGTCCACGATGTGGAAATCTCCCCCGAGCCCGACGACGAGGGCTTTGCCGAGGTGCCACGCCTGGTGGAGCCCCTGCCGCCAACCTACGCTGTGGAGGACGCGCCGTCGGCGGATTCCCATCTTGAAATGGAGCTGCCTCCACCCGCGGACCAGAGCGGCGACAGCCTTTTTGAGGACAGCGACTCGCGCCCCGAGATTGAGGCTTTCGACAACGAGGACGCCAGGCCTGCCTTGCTGGAGCGCACACCCAGCGGGCGCTACGTCGAGGGCTTCGGGCGGCAGCAGGAGCTGACTCCGCAGGCGAGCGACGTGTCCGACACGCACCTCGGCGGTATGGACACCGCTCTCGGCGACCTCAACATTGACGACCTCGTGGACGATGAAGAAGTTGTCATGGCTGCCGACGAGCCCTCAAGCGCCGAAACTTTCACCGGCGAAGAGGCCGTCGCGGAGCTTCGCCCCACCCGCCCCCTCGAGTCCGACGCGCGCGACACCCGAAGCGACACCGCAACCTATCCGCGCGATCCGGGACGCACCGCCACAGACACAAAGACCGACACGGTCGACAAGTCCGACCTCGCACGCATGGCCCCCGCGCCCTTCGAGTTGCGCGCCAGCAAGGGTGCGACCGACGATTTCGCGGCCTTCGGCGACGATGACCCGGTTGTGCCGGCGGAAATCGACGAATCCGACGAAGTCTCCGCCCATCTGGTTGACAGTGCCGTCGGCGAGGTCATGCAGCAGGCCGACGACGCGTACTTCGGCCCGCCCGCGGACCTGAGCGTCACACCGCCGGAGTTAATGGAAGACTCCATCGCGCCGCCGCGCCCGATGGAAGAAAGCACGCTGTTTGATTCCGAAAGCCTGAGGGGTGAGCAGGATCTCCAAGAACACGAAGAACCCGAAGATTTCGTGGCGACCGCTCCGCCGAGAGGCGACATGGGGGAACCGGCCAGCGGTATTGAAGACGATTCCGACGTCGATGTAAGCGTCACGCTGCCCGGTGAGTTCCCGACGGATGCCAGCACGGAGTTTGACGAAAACAGCGTCACAATGGAGGAGATCGCCGACGACTCCGGTGTAAGCGAAGTGACCACGGGAAGCCGCACGGCGTTCGCGACGGGCGAAATCGCACGCCCCGGACTGCGCAACCGTACAGATAGTAAGCTCGGGTACGAGAGTGAATCTGGCGCGGGCAGCGATGTCATCACCGGCAAGGAGATGACCCTGGCCGACCTGCGCCAGCAGATGGGCCTGGGCCAGGGCGTCAAGATCGGCAGCCCCGAAGGCGGCGCGCTGGCGCGCCTCAAGAAAACCAGCAAAAAGAAGCGCTATTCTGTCGTGCGCGAAATCGCCCGCGGCGGCATGGGCAAAGTCATCGAGGTCGAGGACAACGATCTGCGCCGCAGCGTCGCGCTGAAAGTCCTGCGCAAGGAAATGCTCGACCGCAAGGACCTCGTGGAACGCTTCCTTGAAGAAGCCCAGATCACCGGGCAGCTTGAGCACCCGAACATCGTGCCAGTCCATGAAATTGGTGTGGACGGGCGCGGCAACCTGTACTTCACCATGAAGCTGGTAGAGGGCGAGGAGCTGTCCAGTATCATCAAGCGACTCAAGAAGAAGGATCCCAGCGCCATCCGCGCTTACCCCCTCGCGCGGCTGGTCGATGTCTTCATCAAGGTCTGCGAAGGCGTGGCATTCGCGCACTCCCGGGGCGTCATCCACCGCGACCTGAAGCCCGCCAACATCATGGTTGGGCGCTTCGGCGAAGTGCAGATCATGGACTGGGGCGTTGCCAAGATCGTCGGGCGCAAGGAAGACACCGCCGACCGCGAGGTGCGCAGCGACCGCCAGGACGACGACGCCGCGCGCACCATGGTGGGCAGCATCCTCGGCACACCCAGCTACATGAGCCCCGAGCAGGCCCGCGGCGAAGTCAACAGCATGGGTCCCGAGGCGGATATCTTCAGTCTTGGTGTCATCCTGTATGAGCTGCTTGCGATGCAGACTCCATGGACAGCACAGACCAGCGCGCAGGTGTTGGACCAGGTCAAGAACCACGATCCAGAATCGCCGACCAAGCGCGCGCCCGACCGGCGCATCCCGCCGGAACTCGACCAACTGGCCATGAAGTGTCTGGTGAAAGCGCCGCACAAGCGTATCGCCACGGCCGAGGAACTGATTGACAACCTGCGAAGCTGGCAGGCCGGCGGCACCCTGGCGGCCGTCGAATACTCGATCGGGCAGTTGATCGGCAAATGGATCGTGCGCCACAAGGTCATGGTGATCACCAGCCTGCTGGTACTCGGCGCGCTGATTGCCGGCGGCATCGGCGTGGCGCAGTATTTCCAGCAACAGAAAGTGCAGCAGTCCGACGAGCTGGTTGCGGGCGCCAGGAACAAATATCGGGAAGCACAAACGGCCTTCGACACCGGTGATTACTCGAGGGCCGAGGACCTGGGGCTCGATGTCAGTCGCTCAGCCAGCAGTGCGCTGGCGCTGAACCCGGACAGCGAGGAGGCGCAGACCCTTCAGGTGGACGCCAACGTTCTTATCGCCACCGTCAAGACGACCCTGCGCGAGCAGGCCGACACCGCCGCGGAAGCCCGGGAACGCGAACGTCGCCTGAGCGAGCTCCGAGACGCCCTGGCCTCAGCGAACGACAAATTGACGACAGCCAAAGACCGCGAACGCAACGGTGAAGATCTGGCGACGCTGGACGAGGCCTACCGCGCCTCGCGCTCGGGCTTCGAGGCCGTTGGCGCGATTCGCGTCGACGGCGCTGACGACGAAAAGGCGGAGGCCCTGAAGGCAATCAACGAGATCGACAACTGGCTCGACGATTTTGAACAGCGCAAAAACACAGCCGAAGACCTGAAGAAGCTGCGCGCGCTGGTTACCAGCGCCGACACGGCCCTCAAGGCCGCGCAGGCCCTTGACGCGTCGAAGTACAGCGAGGCCACCCACAACCTGAACCAGACCATCACGCTGGCCGACCAGGCGATCGCCATCAACGTGTCAGGCAACGCCGGCGACAAGCTGCGCGCCGACGCACTGACCATCAAGGCGCAGGCGGCCCTGCGCTTCGCAATACGCGCCATGGACACCAACCGCTACGACGTCGCCGAGTTGATGCTGAACACAGCCGCCGGCACTGGACGCCTTGCGCCGGAAATCGATGACACCCGCACGATCCTCAACAAGAAAGTCGAGGAACAGTCCCGCTTCAACCGTCTGCTGTCGGGCGCCCGCAATGCCGTCGCGGAAGAGGCTTGGGGGCTTGCGCAATCGGAAATCCTGGCGGCGCTCAAGGAAGCCGAAACCAGCGAATACGCCACGGACAAAGACCGCGCCGAGCTCACGCGCATGTTGCAACTGGCCAAACTGGAAGAGTTGCACCTCACGGACACGCGCGCCACGACGTCCGAGCAACTAACCGAGGTCTACAACGGCTATGTGGAAATGCTTCCAACCCTGACCGACCCGGACTTCAAGTCACGCGCGCTGGCATACCGCGACGACGCGCGGCGACGCCTCGGGCTGGCCCTGTACAATGAAGGCACGGAAGCGGAGGACAACCGCGTGAAGGGCGAGTTGCTTGAGCGCGCGCTGGAGTACATTACCGACAAGGCCGTGATCGCAGAAATCCGCGCCGACCTGACGACTATCAAGTTGAGCATAGCCACGGAATCCGTGTCGGAGCAACTGGTGCTGTTGCCGCTCGGGTCGTTCATTGTAGGCAGCAATCGCGAAGGTGACAGCAACCCCCAGCGAACGGTGGACCACCAGAGCTTCGTGTTCATGGATCGCTACCTCGTGACGAACGAGCAGTTCAAGGCGTTTATCGACGACGGCGGATACACCAAAGAAAAATTGTGGCACGCCGACGCCCGCCCCTATCTGTCGCTGTTCAAGGACAGCACGGGACAACCCGGGCCGGCCGCCTGGGCCGAGGGCGGCTATGACACCAGCCTTGCAAAACACCCGGTCGCCGGCGTCAGCTGGTACGAAGCGGACGCTTTCGCGCGCTGGAGCGGGCGGCGCCTGCCCGGCGCCGACGAATGGGAAATTGCCGCCGGCGCGCCGCGCCAGGGCGGACTCGCGGAAACCCGGGACTACCCTTTCGGCGCCCGCGAAGACGGCCCCGTGAGCGGCGTGTCGGAACCTCGCGAAGTCGGCACCACGGAATGGGACCACAGCCCGCTCGGCGTGCGGGACCTGGGCAACAACGTGGCGGAATGGACGGGCGACATCAGGGACAACCACGCCGTAGTGAAGGGCGCCGAGCCGGGCCTGCGACCGGAGCTGTTTTTCCGGTACGCCCGGCGCGCAAAGAACAGTGTGGCGCAACTGCTTGACCGCAGCTACGGGCGCGGCTTCCGCTGCGCGAACGATTTCAAGCTAAGCGAAGACGAAGGCTCTGATGACTAAGCTGGCGGCGCTCCTGACATTGGCGGCGGCCCTTTGCGTGTTCGGCGCGTGCAGCAATGTCGAGGTCCCGGACCTCGATGCCGACGTGAAGGAGGAAAAGATCATCCCCGAGGGCTGGCAGCCCCTGAAACTGCGGGTCGGGCTCGCCCCTTTCCGCAGCGCACTGGAACTCGACGAAAAACGCTACAACGTCGAAGACACCACACGCTGGGTGCTGGTCCCCGACGAAGCACGCCTCAACGGCACCGACGGGCTGCACGCGCAGTTGCTCGACACCATGCGCAAGTACCGCATGTTCGAGTCGATCCAGGCGATCGAGGGCGCGACGCCCGACACCCCGCGCGAAGACTTGCAGACCGCCGCCCTGCGCCAGGGGCTTGATGTCGTGATCGTGCCGACACTGCGTCGCCAGGACGTCGGTTACGTGGACAGCAACGGCGCCTATGGCTGGAACATGTTCATCTGGTGGATGGTCAGCCCGATCATCTCCTGGTGGGTCGCCGACGAGGATTTCGACGCCAACCTGCACGTGGACCTGCGCGCCTACCCCACCACCCGCGACATCGAGCTCGACAGCTTCCGCCTGCAACCGCCCGAGACCATAATCCGCAGCCTCGACGACTGGGATGAGGGCTGGAACCTGTTCAGCATTTACAGCACACCCGGACACTTTGACGAGGAAAACTGGACCCGCATCGCCGGGCTGCTGATGCCCATCGCGGAAAATGAGGCCAAGAAATCCGCCCTTCGCTACGTCACAGGCGACCTGGCAGACACGTCGCGAACACCCGAGTTCCTTGAGGGCATACGGCGTCGCGTCGCCCTGGTGATTGGTGTCGATGGCACCGGACAACCCCCGTTGCCCCTGAGCCGCTTCGCCACGCAGGACGCCCAGGCGTTCGCGGCACAGCTAATCGACGCGCGGAACGATTCCGTGCCCGAGGGCGCGCTGCGCTCGCTTACGGGACCACGCGCAAGCAGGCGCTCCGTGCTGGATGCCGCGGGCGAACTCGCGCCCCTGGCTCGCTACAATGACGACGTCTACCTGGTCTTTTCGGGGCTTGGCACCGTGGACGCGCAACTCCGCCCGGCCCTGGTAACGGCACAGCCCCCCGGCGCCAAAGAACTTGAGCTGATCGCCATCGAGGATCTGCTCGATGCGCTGCTCAAAAACAACCCGCGCACGTTGACCCTGGTGCTTGATTGCAGCTTCGTGACGCCCGGCGACAAGCGTTGCGCAATCACCGATGCGCAACTGGCGGCCTTGCATGAAAGGGGCACTACGGGCAGCCTGTTTGATCCGTTGATCGCGAACGTGCAGGCCCGCGGCACAAGCTGCATCGTCCTGAGCGCAACAGACGCGCAGGTGGAATCGGAAAACCACATGCCCGCGCTCGAAATCGACGACCTGAACCACGGGCTGTTTTCAAGCTACGCGCTCGAGGCCCTGGGCGGCGAGGGGGACGCCAACCGCGACGGACTGGTGACGTTCGACGAATTCCGCAAATACGTCGGCGACAAAGTCACCCACATCAGCGGGCTGGAAGGCAAGCCCCAAAGCGGCTACTTCCACGCTCCCGCCGACCGCAAAGGCTACACGTTGCCCACCGGGCGCAGATAGACAATCCAGAGCGTCGACAACAAACGTGGCGGGGCTCACGCGTAGAAGGCAAACCGGCGTCTCGATCGATACCCTTCGCCCGGGCTCCTGTTCGCCGCTTTGCTTGCTATTCTCCTGCCATGTTTGTTGACGAGCATGAGTTGCGTGTCAAAGGCGGGCGCGGCGGCGATGGCGCCGTCAGCTTCCGGCGTGAGTCCCGCGTGCCCAAGGGCGGACCCGACGGCGGCGACGGCGGGCGCGGCGGCAGCGTCATATTCCGCGCCAGCCACCACCTGAACGGGTTGGGCAACCTCCAGAACATCCGTGAAATCAAGGCCGAGCCCGGCGAAAAAGGGCGCGCGCAGAATCAACACGGCAAGAACGGCAAGGACAAAGTCGTTGAAGTGCCCGTCGGTACCATCATCTACGACCTGCGCGAAAAGGTGGACGGCCCGGACGATCCGTCTGCGACGGACGACCTCGACCTGGCCAACGCCCCGGAAGAAGCCTTCACGGAGCAAGGCGCGTCCGGCGAAGACGTTGTAGAGCAGCGGGTCGAAACCGAAGTCGTCCAGATCGCCGACCTGGACCATGCGGATATGGAATTTGTCGTCGCCCGCGGAGGCAAAGGCGGCTTCGGCAACAAGCAATTCGCCACGTCCACCAACCAGACCCCCACCGAGCACACGGACGGCAACCCCGGCGTAGAACGCAAGCTGCGCCTTGAAGTCAAGCTGATCGCCGATGTGGGGCTTGTGGGGCTGCCCAACGCCGGCAAAAGCACACTGCTGGCACGCTGCACTCACGCGCGCCCGAAGATCGCCGCCTACCCTTTCACCACCCTGTCCCCCTATCTCGGTATTGTTGAGCTGGACCAGGACAACCGCTTCGTCATGGCGGACATCCCAGGGCTGATTGCCGGCGCCGCACAGGGGCGCGGGCTCGGGCACCAGTTCCTGCGCCACGTGGAGCGCACCCGTCTGCTGCTGCACATGATCGACGTCAGCGAAGGCGAGCCCGAACAGTTGAAGCAGGATCACGACGTGATCCTGAATGAGTTGCGCGACCACAGCCAGGATCTGGCGGCCAAACCCCGAATAATCGTGGCGAACAAAGCGGACATACCCGGTGCCAACGAACGCGCAGCAGCCCTGTCCGGACTGCTGGATCAGCCCGTCCACCTGATCAGTGGTGTCAGCGGGCAAGGGCTGAAGGAGCTGCTATGGGCCATTCATCACAAATTGACCGCGCTGCGCAAAGAAGACTGAATTTCCGGCAACGGGTTTGCCCGCCGGGCGTATCAATCACGGGCAACTTGAGGATCCGGGATGAACAACGCGGCAGGCAGGAAAACAAACACGGGCGTGGTGCTGCTGTCACTGTTTGGGCTGATGGCGTGCCTCGTGCTGGGCGCCTGGTTCATGCTTCAGGACGACGGGACGAAGCCGGCCCAGAAGCCGGTCAGCCCCGCAGCCGAAATGAGTCGCTAGGTCGCGCTGAAACAGCGTAGAAAGTAAAAGAACATCAATGAAAGGACCGCAACTCAGCGCGTTGATCTGGCTAGCCAACCTGATCGTGTTGGCTGGCGGCGCATTTGCGGGCTACACGTTCTTCTCCGATGTTGAGGAAGACCGGGCCGACGTGCTTGCGCGCGTGGAATCCCCGAAAACCAAAGTGCCCCGCAAAAGCTGGACCCAGACACAGGATGTCGCCGGGGTGGCCGACCACGAATTCTATCGCGACACAATGCTGTCCCCCCTTGCGCGCCCGGATGCGGTATCGGTTTCGCCTTCGGCCGGCACGTTTGGCAAGGAAGCTACCCTGACGGCCGCCGGCGGCTCCGGCACTCCCGCGTATACTTGGACGCTGGAAGGGGCCGTGCCGGCGGGCGTGTCGTTGAGCGCCAAAAGCGGGCGCACGGTCAACCTGCGCTTCAACAAGTCCACTCCGCAGGAATCGGTTGTTACCGTGCGTGTTGCCAATGGCACCACCGGCGAAACCGCCGAGGGCACTTACACTCTGAGTTTCTCCGAGAAAGTGGACCCTGAGCCCACGGACGAACAGCTCAAGGCCGAGCTGGAGAAGTGGCTCAATTCCCAGTTTACAGTGCTGCGCCTCTGGACCGGCCCCGAAAGCGTCGCCAAGGGAATCGTGATTTCCAAAGAGGCCGGCAATGCAACGCTGATCCTGCAAAGCGGGATGCACTTCAAAGAATACGCCGAAGCCATGGACGACAAAGTAAAGAAGCTTGCGGCCCATGACCTTGAGGTGCTGAAGATCAACTGGGACCACGTGCTGATGAAGGCTCCTTCGCGGAATCCGAAGTACAAGGACCGCTACTATGAAGTGAAGCTGTCACCCGACCCCAAGATTTTTGAACTGCCGGACATCAACAGCATGGGCAAGTCCGTAAAGCCCCGCGAAAGCAAGCTGAAGTTGCCCGAGGAAACCCCGCCCAACCCGGACGTCGAAGTCGTTGACACCCGCCCCAAAGAATCTGTCTATGACCAAGCAACCGATACCTGGACGCTTGGCACCGATGACTACAAGAACATCGACGTGGACGACATGGCCAAGTACGCCAAGGTCGTGCATGACCGCGAGGGCAAGCCGCTCGGCATCCAGATCACCGACGACGTGCCGGACGACCACACGGTGGTCTCACGCGGCGGGCGCAAGGGGGACATCATCAAGGCCATCAACGGCAAGCCGGTCGCCAGCATGAGCGACGTGCGCCGCATTGTCCGCACCGACTACAACGCAGGCGTGCAGGAATTCGTCGTCACGTTCGAGCGCGAGGGTGTTCCCGGCACCAAGATTTTCAAGGTCCCGCCCAAGAAGAACAACGGCGACAAATAGCGCACCGCAGGCAACCGGCAAATGCAAAGCGGACGAGCATCGCTCATCCGCTTGAATAGGTGGTGGGCGCACCCGCAACAGCCCGCTATGGCTGCTCCGTTTCCGGCCTGACCAGGTTCACGGCGTCACGCCGCACCCACCGGAATCACTGTATCCACGGGCGTTTCGGGGTCAAGGGATGGTAAGGCCCAACTCTGGCGTTGTAACTTCGTTGAATACCCGGTACAGATCGGAGAAACATGCTGCGCCTGGCCCTCGTCTGCCTCACCCTCTCCTGTGCCGGCATCCTGGCCGCCCAGTCCAGCGATACCCTCAATGGCTCCGTGCCTTCCGATCGGCGTCTGACTTACCTGTACGACGTTGACTTCGGGGGCACCCTGCAAAGCTGGACCCTCAACGTTAGCCTGCAAACCGGCGCGTCTTCAGGATTGCTCATCAGTCTGATCGACGTGGATGGGTTCGCCAGCAGCGCCCAGACCAGCCCCACCAGCATTGACAGCGCCAGCGTTACCGCGCCTGGCACCGCTGTCGTCACACTCAATGGCAGCTACTCCGGGGTGCACTGTTTCGCAATCGAGATCGAAACGGCACAGGGCACCACCGCCAGCGACTACGATGGCAGTATCACCACCAGCGCGGGCGCCATTTCTTTCGATAAGCAGGATCAATTTGTGAAGTCCGCCGGCGGGCTCAAACTGGCCGTCGGCAAGTTCGCGTTCTGGAGCGGCAGCGTCCCGTCCGGCAGTACCCGCGCCAACAGCCTTGAACTGGACTTTGGCTCAAGCAGCCAGACCGTCTTCCTGCGCTTCGAAGGCACCGGCACAAATATCCAGAAGATCGAATTCATCGACACCACCGGCGGCACCGGAACCATACTTGCGACATTCACGAACCCTGGCACCGGTGATGTCGCGGCCGTGCCCATGACGCATTCCGGCAAGGCCAGCCTGCGCATCAACGTGCAGGCACAGGTTGGCGCCACCGGCAACGCTAACTGGGTGGTGAACGCCCCGTGCGGCGTGGACCTAGGCCTGGTGGGCGTGCCCGACGGCGACGGCGGCGACAACGACGCCTGCAGCACGGGCGAAAACACCGGCGGACTGCTGGTTCTGCTGGGTGCATTAACAGCGCTCGCGGTCGTCACACGCCTGCGTTCCGCACGTGCTACCGCCCAAGCAAATCAAGAATGATCGCGATGCCGGCCAGGTTGACCCCCTGCTGGTTTTGCAGACGCCGGATTTCAGCCAGTCGATCCAGCATTTCCGTGGGCACGGCAATCTCTTCTTCCACAGTTTCGCCCGCACCCAGCAGCCCGTACTCGTAGACTTCTTCAACCCAACTCACCTGAACGCGATAACACTCGGCCGCTTCGGTCAGCGTGATGTAGCTTCGTCCCCGGATCGTAATCAGGTTCATGCCTGCCTCCTGGCGCCGCCCTTCACTTCGGTCGCCCCGGCCTGCTTGAGTTGTTTGATCAGCTCTTTCTGCTCATCGCTGAGCTCTTCGGGCAGGGCGAGTCGAATCACGGCGAACAGGTCGCCGCGGCCGCCTTGCTCGTGACTCAGCCCCAGTCCCTTCATGCGCAGGTGCTGCCCGGACCTGGTGCCCGGCGGAACGTTCAGTGTCACCGTGCCGTCGAGTGTGCGCAGGTCGACTTTGGCACCTTCCAGGGCTTCCCATGGCGCGACCGGCACGTCAGCGTAGATGTCCGCGCCTTCGCGCCGATAGTTAGCGTCGCCTTGCAGGCGGATCGTCAGGTACAGGTCACCGGTCTCGCCCCCGCCCACACCCGGTTCGCCCAGACTCTTGAGGCGCAGCACCAGCCCGTCACGCACTTCTTTGGGTATCTTCAGCTCGACCGTCTTGCGCCCGCGCACGCGCCCCATGCCGGCGCACGTGTAGCAGACGTGCTGGTCCAACTCGCCTGTCCCGCCGCAGGTGGGACACGCCTGCACAGTGCCCAATCCGAACTCGCGCTTGCCGCCGTCGATCGCGTCGCTGACCGTCAGGCGCAGCTCCGCGTTCACGTCGGCCCCGCGCGCCTGGTAGCGCCGGTGTGCGCGCGCACCTCGAGCTTTGGCGCGCATGTCGTCACCGAACATGCTGGCGAAGAAGTCGCTGAATCCTCCGCCGCCCCCGAACATGCTGTCGAACTCTTCGGGGTTCATGGTCTGCCAGGCGCCGCCTTCAGGCGGGCGGAAGTCCTGACCGTGCTCCCAGTTCTGCCCGAACTTGTCGTACTTGGCGCGCTTCTCCGGGTCGGTCAGTACCTCCTTGGCTTCGTTGATGCGCTTGAATTTCTCTTCGGCCGCCGCCCGATCATCATCCTGATGGCGGTCCGGGTGCCACTTCATGGCAAGTTTGCGGTAGGCCTTCTTGATGTCATCCTCAGACGCATCTCGCGCCACACCGAGGATTTCGTAGTAATCCTGAAACTTCATACGATTGGCCCTGACAAAGTTCGAATCCTTCAAGTTTGAAACGCACGAGCCCCAAGAATCGCTTCCAACCTTGGACACAGGGCCCTCGTCGCCCTACTATCGCGCCCAAGGAGACAGCCATGCTACCCAAAAACCGCGTGCTTACGCCCGGCCCGACGGCGCTTTTGCCGGAGGCGCAGATTGCCCAGGCCGAAGCTGCCATGCACCATCGTACCGACGCCTTCATCGAACTCTTCCGCACTGTGCGCGGCGGGCTGAAGCAGTTGTTCAAGACCGACCGCGACGTGATTACGTTTGCGTCCTCCGGCAGCGGCGCCCTCGAGGCCTGCGTTGCCAACTATATAGAGGAAGGCGACAAGGTCATCTGTGTCAATGGCGGCAAATTCGGCGAACGCTGGGTCAAGATGAACAAGGCCTACGGCGCGAACGTCATCGAAATCGTCGTCGAGCACGGGCGGGCCGTCACCGTCGAAGCCGTGCAGAAGGCGCTGGACGAAAACAAGGACTGCCGCGCCGTCTTTGTGCAGGGCAGCGAAAGCAGCACCGGCACCGTACACCCGGCGCGCGAAATCGCGGCGCTGGTGGCCAAGCGCGACAACTGCCTGATGTGCGTCGACGCCATCACTTGGATCGGCGCCCACGAAGTACAGACCGACGCCTGGAACCTGGACCTGGTGGTCTGCGGCAGTCAGAAGGCCATGGCCATGCCGCCGGGGCTGGCGTTTCTCAGTGTCAGCGCCAAGGCCGAGAAGATGCTCGGCGAGCGCAAGGGCAACAAACGCTTTTACTTCGACATCGCCCGCGAGTTGAAGAACCAGGCCAAGGACCAGACCGCCTTCACGCCGGCGATCAGTTTGATCGCGGCCGCAGCAGCCAGCCTGAAGTGGATCCTGGACGCCGGTGTCGACAACCTCGTGCGCAACGCCGGCGAGCTTGCCAGCATGTCGCGAGCGTTCGCGGGGGCACTAGGGCTTGAGCTGCTTGGCGACGCGCCAAGCGACAGCGTGACGGCCGTCCGAACCCCTGGTGACATGGACAGCAGCAAGGTGATCAAGGGGCTGAAGACACAGTTCGGCGCGATCATCGCGAACGGGCAGGACGACCTGAAGGGCAAGATCTTCCGCCTCGCGCATTTAGGCAACTACGACTACGTGGACACGATGGGTCTGCTGGCGGCACTGGAAGTGGTGCTTGCGGACGCAGGGCTGAAATTCGAAAGCGGCGCGGGACTGAAGGCGGCGCAGGCTGAGTACCTGAGACTGACAAAGTAACCGCAGAGCACACAGAGAACGCGGAGTAGAACTTTGTTCTCTGTGGCCTCTGTGATCTCTGTGGTGAATCGAAGGGTGGCGTTATGAAAGTACTGATTTCAGCAAAGTTGAACCCGCAGGGCGTGGATGTGCTGCGCGGGTTTGAGGGCATTGAGATTGAAGAGATCGCGCCGGTGAACGGTGACGAGCTGGTCGAGAAGCTCAAGGGCTGCGCGGGTCTGATCGTGCGTAGCGAATCCAAGGTGACGGCCGACATTCTTGAAAAGACCCCGGACCTGAAAGTGATCGGGCGGGCGGGCACGGGCTACGACAATATCGACGCCAAGGCCGCCAAAGAGCGCGACATTGCCGTGTTGATCGCACCGGGCGGCAACACCGTCACGACCGCCGAGCACACACTGGCGCTGATGTTCGCACTGGCGCGGCATATCCCGCAGGCGAATGAGAAGCTGCACCGAGGAGAATGGGACCGCGGCTACAAGGGCGTCGAGCTGACCGGCAAGACTCTCGGCGTGGTCGGGCTTGGCAACATCGGTGCAGTCGTCGCTGACCGCGCGCTCGGCTTGAAGATGAAAGTTATCGGCTATGACCCCGTGATCGACGAAGAGCGCGCCAAGGAAATCGGTGTTGACCTGCTGCCGCTGGACGATGTCATCAAGGCAGCGGATTTCCTAACTGTGCACACGCCCATGATGCCCGAGACCAAACACATCATCGGCAAGCACGCCTTCGAGATCTGCAAGCAGGGCATGCGCCTGATCAATTGCGCGCGCGGCGGGCTGGTGGATGAAGCGGCGCTGCTGGCAGCACTCGAATCCGGCAAGGTCGCCGGCGCCGCGCTGGACGTGTATGAGAAAGAGCCGGCCGGCGCGGACAACCCGCTGGTGATGCACCCGAAAGTCGTCTGCACACCGCACCTCGGCGCAAGCACGATCGACGCCCAGGAAAAAGTCGGCGAGATCATCTGCCGCGGAGTCGGCAACTTCCTCGCGGGCAAAGACTACGTAGGCCGGGTGAACTGATGCGCATTCGTACCTTCCAAGGCCTACGACCAACACCGGAGCTCGCGCCGAAGGTGGCGTCGCTGCCTTACGACGTCGTGAACACCGAGGAAGCGCGCAAGCTGGCCGAGGGCAACCCGCTGAGCATGCTGCACGTCGTGCGCGCGGAGATCGACCTGCCCGACGGCACGGACCCGCACAGCGACGCGGTCTACGCCAAGGCTGTCGAGAATTTCAAACGCCTGCAGAGTGAAGGCGCGCTCGTGCGCGAGGGCGAAGCCACCCTGTACGTCTATCAGCAGAAGATGGGCGACCACACGCAGCGCGGCGTTGTCGGGCTGTGCCATGCAGACGACTACGGGGCCGGGCTGATCAAGCGTCACGAGAAAACGCGCCCGGACAAAGAGAATGACCGCACGCGTTTAACAAGCGACCTGAACGCGAACTCTGGGCCGGTGTTTCTCACGTACAAGGACGACAAGGAAGTCACCGCGGCCGTGGAAGCCATTATTGCCAACGCGCCTCTGTTTGATTTCACCGCGCCGGACGGGATTCAACACACCGTCTGGCGCGCGCAGCATGCCGACCGCCTGGCCGCCGCCTTTGCGAATGTCCCCGCGCTGTACGTAGCAGACGGGCATCATCGCACGGCCAGCGCCGTGCGCGTCGCCAACGAGCGAGCCAAGGCCAACCCGAACCACACGGGCGAAGAAGACTACAACTGGTTTCTGACCGTGATGTTCCCCGGCAGCGAGCTGAAGATTCTGCCCTACAACCGCGCGGTGCATGACCTGAACGGGCGCAGCGCCGAGGAGATGCTCGACGAGGTCGGCTTCACGTGCGAGCTGACCGAAGACGCCGACCCCACGCCCACAGAGTCCGGGCGCGTCAGCATGTATTTGAACGGCAAGTGGCACGGGCTGAAGCTCGACGCGCCCGCAGATGCCGACCCGGTGTCACGCCTGGACGTACAGATTTTGCAGGAGCAGATTCTCACACCCCTGTTCGGCATCGACGACCCAAGAACCAGCGACCGCGTCGACTTCGTAGGCGGCATCCGCGGCACGGACCACCTGAAGCAGTTGGTTGACTCAGGCCAAGCCGCCGCGGCCTTCAGCATGTACCCGGTAACGGTGCAGCAGCTAATGGACATAGCCGACGCCGGCCAGATCATGGCCCCCAAGAGCACCTGGTTCGAACCCAAACTGCGCTCAGGCCTGTTCATTCACACGTTCTGATTGTTCTGCAAAACCGCAATTGAGAGCATCGCATCATGACGATGGCTGTCTGCATCAAGTGTGGGGAAGAGAAATTCGGCGCGTGGACGCCATGTTCCAAGTGCGATTTCATGCCGGAGACGGACGAGGAGATGGCGAAGTCCGTCATTCTGACTGACCACCATATGCCACCGGAGTCTCTGAAACAGGTCTCGGCGCTGATCAAGACAGGCGGCGAGTTTGAGTATCCGCCAGATTTTCTAGCGGACTGGATGGCGCAGGACTTTGAGTCGGTTCAAAATCAGACTGCCCGAGGGTGTGGCGGTGATCTGAGTTGCATGCTCATTCTCGCCATACCGGCTGTGATAGGCATTGTTTCGTTAGTCTGGCTCGTGATCGCCCTGATCGAATACTTCACCGTTTAGCAATCGGGGACCGCAGAGCCTGACAAAGAAAAAGCCCCGACCTTGCGGTAGGGGCTCCTTGGCTTGTGCTACACCGCCACGCTTTCGGGCAGGAAGGTGTGTTTGACCTTTTCGCGCTCTTCGTTGAGCTTGCCTGACTGGGCGTAGAAGTTGAACGGGTTGTCCCATACCACGCGCTGGATGTCTTCTTCGGTGAAGCCGTTGCGGCGAAGTTCGCCGACGGTCTTGGGTACATTGAGGCAGTCGCTGGGGCCCCAGTCGGCTGAAGAATTCAACATCATGCGCTCTGTGCCGAATTTCTTGAGGATGTTCGTAGCACGCTCCGGGCTCAGCTTGGTTACCGGGTAAACGGTATGTCCGGCCCAGTAGCCCGCTTCCTTGGTGATGGGAATCGTCTCTTCGTTGTTGTGGTCGATCAAACAGAAGTCCGGGTCCATGCCGACGTCTTTGCAGATGTCGATGATGCGTTGGGTGCCCTTGAACTTCTCGCGGTGCGGGGTGTGCACCATGATCGGCATCTTGCTGGTCTTGGCGAGGTCGAGCTGCTGGCGCAGGAATTCCTCTTCGGTTTCCGTGTGTGAGTCGAGCCCGATTTCGCCGATCGCCAGGCACAGCGGGTGTTTGACCCACTCCGGCATGATGGCCATGACGTCCTTGTTCACGCGGTCGTCGTTGGCCTCTTTCGGATTCAGCCCGATTGTACAGAAGTGTTTGATGCCGTAGTCGGCGGCGCGGGCGACTTCGTACTCGGTCAAATGTTTGAAGTAGTCAACGAAGGTGCCGACGTTGGTGCGCGGCTGACCCAGCCAGAAGGCCGGCTCGGTGATGTGGGTGATGCCGGCCGCGGCCATTTTCTCGTAGTCGTCCGTGACGCGGCTGATCATGTGGATGTGCGGCTCGAAAATACGCATGGGTAACCTCACTTATAGGGCGCAGCATTGTGCCATTAAGTACCGCCGGCGTGCACCGCCTGACAGGAATACCGCGCGCGGCCCCATAGTGTTCCGTGTCGTGTCGGCGGGTAACCTGTACCAATGCCCGTCTACGAGCTTCCGTCCGAAATCGCTTTTCCCGACCCCTGCGAAGCCGAGCCGGACGGGCTGTTGGCTGTCGGGGGTGACCTTTCGCCGGAGCGCGTGTTGGCCGCGTACTCCGTCGGTATCTTTCCCTGGCCCCACAAGGGCTGGCCATTGCTGTGGTTCAGCCCGGACCCGCGCATGGTGCTGCCGCTGAACGATTTGCGGGTCTCCCGCAGCCTGCGCCAGACCATGCGCAAGGCGCCCTATGAAATCCGGCTCGACACGGATTTTGCCGGCGTGATCGAGGCCTGCGGCAAAACCCGACGGCGCGGGCAGAAGGGCACCTGGATCACGGATGAACTGGCGCAGGCGTACACGCGACTGCATGAGCTGGGTTTCGCCCACAGCGCCGAAGCCTGGCAGGATGGCAAGCTGGTCGGCGGGCTGTACGGGCTGTCGTTGGGCGGGGCGTTTTTTGGCGAGTCCATGTTCGCCCATGCACCGGACGCATCCAAGATCGCCTTTGTCAGCCTGGTCAACCAGCTCAAGTTGTGGGGCTTTCACTTTGTGGACGCTCAGGTGCACACCGACCACCTGGAGCGTTTCGGCGCGCGCGAGATTCCGCGGGCGGAATATCTTGTGAGCCTGCAAGAGGCGCTGGCGATGCCAACCAGGCGCGGGCCCTGGAGTCTGACAGACCCGACAGCTCATTGAGCCGGACACCACGAACGCTACAAACGACACCCACAGTTGGAGCGGCATCCGGATGGCGGAAATGTACACTGACTCCATGCACTCACTTGCTTCCATTATTTTGGTCGGCGACTCCATCGGCATGTGCTTTGTCTTTGCCGTCATTGCCGGTGTCATCGCCCTGGTGATCTGGTCCGTCAATCATCAGAAGAAGATCCGTGAAGCGTGGCTGCAATTCGCCCGCAACCACAACTTGCAGGTGCAGGGGGCGACAAACCGCCCGACCATCCAGGGGTGGTTCGGCCCCACCTGGATCGGTCTCAACACGGTCGTCCGCGGCAGCGGCAAGAACCGCAGCACTTACACGCAGCACCACGCAACTGTAAACGCGCCCATGCCGCAGGGACTTGTGCTCTATAAGGAAGGTTTCTTCTCCAAGGTAGGCAAGGCACTCGGCGGGCAGGACGTGCAGACCGGCGACCGCCAGCTCGATGACGCGTTCATCATCAAGGGCCAGGACCTGCTGGGGATTCACGACCTGCTGAACATGCCGCAGGTCAAACAGGCCTTGTTGTACGTGGTGGCGCGCCACCCGGGTATTCGTATTGACCAGCGCAAGATACTGGTCGAACACAGCGGCATGACCGGCGACCTCACGAAACTGGACGCCATGTTCAGCGACCTCTCCTACCTGGTGCAGACCTTCGACGCCGCGTACCAGGAGTTGCTGGATCGCCAGGGTGGCGGCAAGAAGGCGTCAAAGCCGGCCGTCAAAGCGGCCCCGAAGTCAAACCGCCAGACGCCCGTTTCAAGCAGCGCCGCCGCCGCGGAAATACTGGGAAGCGAGTTCTTCGACAAGCAGGCGCGACGCGGGGCGACCAAAACGCGCCAGGCTGCCCCGGACGAAGACCCGGCGACACGCGCCGGCGCGATGAGCCAGATGGCCGACGTGCTGCATCAGTATGAGCAGAAGCTTGAGAAGGGCGAAGTGAGCCCGGACGTGCTGCATGAAGTGGCACGGTCTGACTCCATGGACAACGCCGCAAGCAACGCGTTTGCCGACCAGGATGTTTCGGACGTGTTCGCCGCCAGCAACACTGGCGGTCGCGACGCCCTGGACGCCTACAACCCCATGGACGCCTGGGATTCGAAGGCTATCGAGCGCGACACCGGCAAGAGCGCGTTCGACGAGCCCGACGCTGGCAACGCCTTTGATGATCCGGTGCCGATTGAAACCACGCCGGTGCAGACCCCCACAGAGCCGGCACCCGTTGCGGGAGGCAGCTTCGATTCGATTCTCGCTCAGTTGCTCGACAGCTCGAAAATGTCGGGCGACCGCGAAAAACTGATCGAGGCGAACAGGAGCACCAGCTTTGAAGTCGAACTGGTGGTCGAGCGCGTTGATTCCACCTGGGGTTTCGACACGCCCGACAACCTGCGCGACGGCAAAACGGTAGAGGCGCACGTCAAGGGCGGTGACACCAAGGTCAGTATGCGCTTCCCGAAAGAGCGCAACGACCAGATCGGCAAGCTGCGAAGCGGGGAAGACCTGAAGGCCCGGGGCGTTATCGCCGCCTGGGACGACCTGTTCAAGAAGGCCACGCTCAACGCCCGGTGATCAGTCCAGCAAGATCGCCTGGGCCACGTTAAAGTACACCAGCACCGTCACAATATCCGCCGCCGTCGTGATGAACGGACCGGCGGTAACGGCCGGGTCCACCTTGATGCGCCGCATGATGAGGGGAATGGCCGCACCCAGCGTGTTCGTGGTCAAAACCGCCATGAACATTGAAACGCCTACGATGGTCGCGACTTCCCATACGTCGTGGCCGCCCAGTACGTTGGGATCGGCGCCACGGGCGAAGACAAGCCCGGTGCCGATGGCCGCCAGGGTCAGCGCCAGCGCCACACCGATCAGGATTTCGCCGAAGAAGATGCGGGTCAGGCGCGGGCGGTCCACTTCGTCGGTGGAAATCGCGCGAATCAGAATGCCTGCGCTCTGCGTGCCGACGTTGCCGCCGCTCGCGGTAAGCAGCGTGATGTACGCCGCCAGCAACGAAAGCTGCGCGATCACCGGGTTGTATACCTGCTGCACCAGCACACTGCCGGTTCCGACCACCGCCAGGGCGACCAGCCAGATCACGCGGCTGCGAAAGCGCTTGAAGTACGTGGCCGTGAAGTAGTCGTCCTGCTGTGTCGCCACACCGTGCATCTTCAGAATGTCTTCCGTGGCTTCGTCTTCCTGCACGTCGGAAAGATCGTCGAAAGTCACGATCCCGACCAGCCGCTCTTGCGAGTCAACCACCGGCACGGCCAGTAGGTCGTAGTCGCGCATCAGGGTCAGGGCGTCTTCGCGATCTTCGTGCGTTGTGACGTGCGCGACGTTCTCGGTCATGAACTCGCGGACCTTCTGGTGCTCTCTGGCGATCACAACGTCGCGCAAACTGACGGTGCCGAGCAGCGTGTTGGCGGAGTCAATCACGTAGATCACGTACACCGTCTCCACTTCGTCGGCCAGGCGGCGTACCTTGGCCAGCACATCCAGGGCGGTCGCGTCGGCGTTCACGTGGAGAAACTCGGGCGTCATCAGGCGCCCGGCGCTGTCGGCCGGGTAGCCGAGCAGCGCCAGGGCGCGCTTGCGCTGCTCGGGGCTCAGGGATTCCAGCAATCGGCGGGTTACCTGGGCCGGCAACTCACCAAGCAGGTCCGTGCGCACGTCGTCGGACAGGTCATTCAGCAGGCGGGACATGACGTCCGGGTTGAAGTCATCCAGCAGGCGGGTCTGGGTGTTCGGGTCGAGGTACTCGAACACTTCCGGTTGGCGGTTGCGAGCCAGGGCAAGAAACGCCACCAGCAGGCGCTCGGCGGGCACGGATTCGATTACCTCAGCCATGTCGGCCGGGTGCAGTTCATCCGAGAGCGCGCGAAAGCCGGTGTAATCACCGGATTGCAGCATCTCGGAAATCTCGGGTGTAATCAGTCGTCCCAGTGCCATGGTGTGGATTTGGCATTCCCGACGGGTCCACTACAAGCCACAATCGGGGCTATGACGGCACGATTTCCACTTCTGTTGATGTGTCTGGCGGCGTTCGCCGTGCTGGGAACGCGTACAAACGCGCAGCCTGCGGAGTTGCCGATGCCTGACGCACCGCTGGCGCTGGCAGGCGGAGAGACGGTCAGCCTGGCATGGAGCCTGCCGCCGGCGCCCAAAGTGGACATGGTGGTGATCTACCGCAGCGGCAAGGAAGCGGCGGGGTTGTCGGAAGTGGCGAGAGTCAACGGCAGCGACCTGCAATGGACCGACAAGGATGTCGCCCTTGGACGCACATACGAGTACCGCATCCAGACCCTGAAGGGCGCGAAGAACAGCGGGATTTCCGGGCACGTTGAAGTGACGGTCGGCGACAGCGCCCGAATCACGTTCATCGGAGGCTCGGTCGATCGCGCACTGTTTGAGGTGATGATGTTCCGGCGCGGGCGGCGCGTGTCCTCCCGGTTCATCCACAAACCGGGCGACCCGATTGGCGACCTGAGCTACGTACCGGACCTGGATACCATTGAGGACTTTCGCCTTGGTCCGCGTCTGCTAAAGCTCGATATCGGCGTGGCGGAAACACGTGAGACCAGCAGTGAAACGCTCGGCGACGCGTCAGGACAGACCATGAAGGACCTCGGCGGGCGCGAAGTGCGAATCGACTTCACGTACCCCGGCGCCACGAACGAGGTCATGATCGCGACCATTCTGGACGCGCAGGACCGCCCCGTGAAATTGAAAGAGGGCGAGAGCTACAAGACCGACTGATTCACACCACGAACCGCTGAAATGCCGCGCGCGCGTTGCCGCGGTGCCAATCCAGTTCTTCCATCAATTGGTCTTTCGCGCTCAGCCCGCCTCCGGGACGGTAGCCCATGCGCATGGCGAACACTTCCAGCGCCTCGTCCTCGGGCAACTCGTGGCGCGACACGCCGTCGAGAATCTGCACGCGGTTGACGACCTGCCGCAGGAACGCGTACGAGCCCGCGATCATGTCGTAAGCGCGCGCGTCCACAATTTCGTGCTCGCGCGCGACTTCCAGAACTTCCCACAGATCAGGCTGGCGCAGGGCTGGAAACGACTTCGCGTGCTTGAGCTGCAGGTGCGCGAGAAGAAACTCGATGTCGAGCGTCCCCCCCACGCCGCGTTTCAGCGCGCTGCTTGACGACTCCTGCTCAAGGCGATGCCGCATGGCAAGCGTCTGCCCGGCATCGCTCTCGCCGCCGTACACGAACGCCTCGAAAATCCGCACGGCCTGCGAGCCGGCGACGCCGTCCGGGTTCAGCACCCGCGCGCGGCAGCCCGCCAGGCGTTCCCAGAAGCCCGCTTCGGTCTTCAGGTAGCGCTCAAGCTCTTCCAGCGTGACCGCCAGGGTGCTGGCGCCGCCCCGAGGGCGCAGGCGCAGGTCCACCTCGTACAGCTTGCCGCGCTCGCCCGTTGAGCTAAGCAGGTTCAGCACCTTGCGCACGACCTTGGCATAGAACGATTGGGCGGTCCCATGGTCCTCAAATGCGCCCGGATCGTAGGCGAACACGAGGTCGAGGTCGCTGGCGTAGTTCATGGCGCCGGCGCCGAGCTTGCCCATGCCAATCACCGCCAGGTGCTCGCGCGGGTCGCCGGACAACGTCAGCCCGGCGCGGTCCAGTACTTCGCCAATCGCGACATCGAGCGCGGCGTCAATCATCACCTCCGCAAGCGCCGACAGTTCGCGCAAGGTTTCGGGTAAGGGCGTACGCCCCGTCAAATCAAACAGGCCGATGCGCAGCAACTCAACGTCGCGCTCCCAGAAGAACGCATCGAGCGCGTCGCTTGCGAACTGCATCCGCTGCGCAAGCTGACGCCGCAGGGCCGCGCGGTCCAGAGAACCAAAGGTCTGCAACTCGTCCAGAAACTCGTCCACCAGCCCCGGACGGCGCGACAAAATGTCTGTCAGCCAGTCCGAGTTGGCGGCGATCGCGCCGAACACCGCAAGGGCTCGCGGGTCCTCGGCGATCAGCTCGAACAGAATCGTCTTGGCGCCCAGCGCCGACGTAATGCGCTCAAAATTCCGCAGGGTGAAGTCGGCGTCCGGCGAATTCTCGCAATACCCCAGCAGCGCCGGCATGATTGACGCCAGGTACTTGCGCGCGCGCGCCTCGTAGACGCCGGCCTCGCTCTCGCGGGCGAGCTCCCGAATGGTGCGGAAGGCCACGCCGGGATCCTTGAAGCGGTAACCCCGGAGCACAGCCTCGGCCTGCTGCTCATTCAGGTCAGGGTCAAGAACCAGGCTGCTTTCTGCGGCGCTGGGGTGCTGTTCGAACAGATCTGCGAACAGGCGCAGCATCAGTCCTCGCGCGCGAAGCGTGTGGGATTGCAGGTCGTGTACCAGGCGCCTGGCAGGGTCCAGTGTGCCACCGCCGTAGCCCATGGCGCGCCCCAGCCGCTTCAGTTCGGCGGCGTCACCGGGCAGGGCGTGGGTGTGGAAGCCGTCCCAGACCTGAAGGCGGTGCTCCACGCCGCGCAGAAAGCGGTAGGCGTCGGCGAGCGTCTTTGCCTCGTCCTCGCGCAATGCGCCGGCGCTGGCCAACGCCTGCAGGCCAGGCAATGTGGCGCTCTGGCGCACGCTTTCAATGCGTCCACCGTTCAGCAACTGAAGGAACTGGGTGGCGAACTCGATATCGCGAATGCCGCCGAAGCCGGTTTTCACATCGACGAAGGCCTCGTCGCGATCGCTGGTGCGCTGCTCGATGCGGCGCTTCAGCCCCTTGATCTCGTTGATTTCCTCAATCGTCAGGTACTTGCGGTAGATCCACCCCTGCAGGCGGCGGATCAGCTCATTGCCAAGCGGAAGGTCACCGGCGCAGGCGCGGGCCTTGATCAGGGCCTGCCGCTCCCATGTTCGTCCGAAGCTGTAGTAGTACTGAACGGTTGCCTCAAGCCCTCGCGTCAGGCGCCCGCGCGAACCCTCGGGGCGAAGGCGTGTGTCCACACGAAATACGTTGCCGTGTTCGGTCGCCGTATCCAGCAGCGGAATCAGCGTCTCAGCCAGTTTGACGGCATAGCCCTGCCCGTCCAGGCGTCCGCTGCCGCTGCCGTCGAACAGAAACATCACGTCGATGTCGGACGAATAATTGAGCTCATTGGCGCCGTGTTTGCCCATGGCAATCACACAAAAGCGGAAGTCCGGCGCGCGCTTCAGCCCGCGTTTGCTTTCCAGCGTCGCGTAGGCCTGCTCAAGGGCGACTTCAAGCGCGGCATCGGCGAGTTCGCTGATTTCCCGCGTGATTTCCTCGATACCTCGTCTGCCGATGACCTCGTGGTACAGCACGCGCGTGAGCAGACGCCGGTGGTTCAGGCGCAATGCGGCGCCCGTTTCCTCCCCGTCGCGAATGCGTTCACGGGCGGATGCGGCTGCAAGCTCGCGCGTGACGGGCGCGTTCAGTTCTTCGACGTCCGCCGCTATGAACTCACGCCACCCGTGGCGCACCAGGTAGCCGCCGAGCCAACGGGAATGCCCCAGAAGTTGAAACAACCGGCGAAAGCCCTGCTTGTGCGTGAGGGCAAGGCGTACAAACTCGCCGATATCGTCGGCCCCGGCGAACAGGCGCTCAAGCGCCGTGACGGATTCCGTGGGCGCGGGTGATTCATCAAAGCAGCCCGACAACAGCCCGACGAACGCCGCCGCCGTGTCACCGGGCAACTCGCGCAGGTCTTCCTGGATGCCTTCGCCCGCGTACTGCAATGACTCGTTCAGCGCCTCTTCATCGGGGCTGCCGGGCTCGGGGATCGGCCAGTCGAATGTTCTTGGGTCGGGCTCACTCACGGGGCAAGTGTAAACCGGCCAAATGAAACAGGACAGACGCCATCGCGCCTGTCCCGTTCACTAATCACGCGGGCTACGCGCCCTGAACTCCTCGCGCCTCTAATTCAACCGGATGACGACGCGGACCTTCCCGCTGCTCTCGGACTTCAGCGCCTGGTCCTCACGCCCGGAAGCATCGTCCGTGGGCAGATAGCCGGAAATGCGGTGTGCCGCGCCGGCACTGTCCGCTGATTCTTCGGGCTCGCGGGCGTCGTCGGCAGGCGCCTTGAGGGCATCATGGGTTGCTCCGCCTTCGACGCTGCCGTAGCCCTGGTCCACGGCCAGCTTTCGCAGGGCCGCCATCAACTCGGGCAACTTGTCGGCGTCAACCTCAACTTCCACACTTTCAACTTCGTTGTCGGCGTCGTCGAGTCTGGCGTCGCCGTACAGTTTGCTGATCCAGAGCACGTCGGTCTGCGCAGCCAGAGTCGCGCCTTCGGTCAGGCTCAACTCAATGGTCGACGGCTGCTGTTCCGGCGCCTGATCACCGGGGGCGGCATCCCCCTTCGGGGCCTGATTCCGCCGGGGCTGCTGGTCCTCTTCCTCCTCGTCGGCGGCGCGGTCGAGCTCCCTGCGGGAAGAGTCCGTGTTGGGATCATCCGCTTGATCGTCGCCGCCGTCACGATTGGCCGGAGGTGAGGGTACGGCAGGCGGAGGTGTTTCTCCCCCGGTGTGATCCTTATCCTTGTCGCCCTTGCCGGCCTTTGCGCGGCCGCCACCGCCGGTGCCGACACCGTCCCATTCGCCGCCTTCGGTCTTGGAGTCTTCTTTCTTTTCGCCCGCGTTCTTGCCGCGTTCCTCGGCGCTCTCCTTGCGCAAGTCATCGTCACCAGCACCTTTCGGCGCGCCGGCACGGCGGGCACGGCTGTTGACGGCGGGCTCGGACGCATCGTTCGTGACTTCATCGGCCGCGGCATGCTCCGGCGATGCGGCACTGTGCAGATTCTCGCCTAGTTCGCGCTCGCTTTCGGACAACTTCTCAAGCTCGAGCTCGCGCCCGAACTCCGATACGGGACCCTGATCAGACGGTTCGCCATCTACAACGGGGGCTCCGGTCGGCAGGTTGTCCAGCACATCCCGCGCGATCGAGCTTGACTCTGGCTTACTGTTGAACAGTCCCGGGGCGAACATGATCGCGACGCTGACGATTACCACAGCCGCCGCCGCCCAGATCGGCGCCTGCCAACTAATACGCGGAATCGCGGTGAAAGGCTCGGAGCCCGGGTCCACGGATTGTTTGAAGTCGTTCTTCAGACTGTTCATTACGCGCCCGGACAAGCCGACCGGGGCGCGCACAGGAGCGTTGTTCGTGACGAGTGCGGCGGTGGCGCGCAGTGAATCAAGGTAGTTGCGCGCGTCTTCACGCTTCAGTAGCTCAACGGCAACCTGCTTCTCCGCGTCGGTGACCTCACCGTCGAGAAAAGCGGACAGCAACTCGCGCTGGGATTCATTCAAGGGGTCGTGCATTGCCTCACCTTACTTTTCTGCCACACGGCGGAAGGGGTTCCACCGTACTTGTATGACGGCAATCGGGGCAATCTGGTTCCGCCTCGCGGGGAAAATTCGCGGCAATCGGCGAAATCAGCGCAAGTGTATGACAAGTTTGACTTTACGAGATACGGCCGCCATATGGCGCGTGTCTGTTTCGTCATCATCCAGCAGGCGGGAAAGGCGCGCGTCCAGTTTCACGGCGTCGAGGTCATCGGCGAGGCGGCGCAGGCTTTCGCGCTGCACGTCGTTCGGAAGGTAGCCCTGGGCGCCGGCCGCGCTTTCCTTGCCGCTGTCACCCGTGAACGCGAGATCATTCGTTGCGGATTGCAGCGCGTGAACCTCAGTGCTCAGGGTTCCAACCTCCGCGCGCATGTAGCCGGGCAGAATCACCTCGCCGTACCCCTGGTCGTTGGTCATGCGGTTCAGAGCGGACAGCAGCCCGGGAAGACGTTCAGACGGTACGTCAATTTCCACGCCATCATACACGCTGAAGTCGTAGCCCGCGAAGTCGTCACCGTCGTTCCAGTCACCGCCTGACGAGCCCTCATCAAGCAGTCGCGCGTCGCCATGAAGACTGCCTACCACCAGCATGTCGTTGTACACCTGCAGCACGCCGGCGCGGCGCGAGCGATTCATATTGATGCTGACCTCAAGGGGCGCGTCATACCCTTTGTCCAGACGCAGCACGCCCGGCGCTGCCCGCTCGTACTCGTCGCGCGAAGGCGCAGGCGGCGGCGCAGTGTCTTCCGGCTTGGTCTCGCTCGGCGCGCCTCCGCGATCCTGCGGCGCGCTACCGTTGTCACCGTGCTGGTCGGGCGCGGCGGCCGGCGGCGCAATCGAGGCAACCTCTGGAAGCGCTACGGTCTGGCCGGTCGGCGGCGCGAACACCAGCGCCAGCGCGACAACAACGACCGCCGCCGCCGCGACAAGGGCCGTGCGCCAGTTGGTGATGGGAAATCGGAGCAGCGGGGCATCTTCGGGGCGATCCTTGCGCAGCGCCTGCCGCACGCGCTCGGTTAGCCCCTCCGGTGCGGGCACGCCGCCGTGTGTCGCAAGCAGTTCGCGAACGCGCTTGAGTTCGCGGATGTATTCTGCGGCATCTTGAGCGGTGGCGGGGGTGGTAAGAACTCCGGCGACCACATGTGCTTCCACGGCGGTTGTCTCACCATCAACCCAGGCGTGAAGCAGTTCCTGTTGTGCATCGCTGAGCGTCATGGCTCTGATCCCTTCAGCAACTAGACGCACAACGTGATTCACTGGTTCCCGCGATTCGTTCACTTGCTGGTCGCGATCGTGACCGGTTCCCAGTTCTCCGGCGTGTATCCCTGAAGCTCGCGACACTTCTCCAGCAGCCAGTTGCCGGGGCCGTCGTTCGGGAGTGCTTCCAGGAACTTAACCAGCGTGTCCACGGCCTGGGAAAACTCGCGCGCGCGATAGTGCACCAAGGCTTGCTCATAGCCCGTGAACTGCGTGGCGTACACGGCCGTCTCGCCACCCACCAGCGCAAAGGGCTCGAACACCCGCACAGGCCTGTTCTTTCCGACGACCCTGATCTGGTCTACTTCGCGAAAGAGCACGAACGCCTTCGCCAGTTCAAACGTCCGCTCGTCAGTAAGAATTTCCGTTCCGTACAGTTTGTTCGCTCCTTCAAGGCGGCTGGCAAGGTTCACACTGTCGCCGATGACGGTGAAATTCTTCTTCGTATCCGTGCCGATGTTGCCGACCACGACTTCGCCGGTCGCGATTCCAATGCGCTGGTAAAACAGGGGCTTGTTCTGCCTGCCCCACTCTTCGCGCAGACGGGCCGCAACCTTGAACGACTCAATGGCGGTCGCACAGGCGCGCACGGCGTAGTCGCCTTCCTTTACGAAGGGCGGGCCCCAGAAGGCCATGATCGAATCGCCAATGAACTTGTCGACGTAGCCGCGTTCGTCTTTCAGCTTCGTCCCAAGGGCCGCGAAGTACTCGTTCAGTTGACTCGTCAAGTCTTCGGCACTCATGCCTTCGCTGATGCTGGTGAAGCCTTTGATATCGCTGAAGAAAATGCTGCCCTCTTCGCGTGTACTGGTGGTTCCCAGCAAGGCCGGGTTGTCCATCACACTGCGGGCCAGAGTGTCGTGTGTGTACATGCCCAGGGCCTTCAGCCCGTGGGTCATGTCGTTGAAAGCTTTGCCAAGCTTGGCCAACTCGTCGCGACCGCGAATGCGAACCTGCGTGTCGAACTTTCCTTCTCTGATGTGAGTGGTGGCAATCTCAAGGCGTCGCAGTTTGCGAATCACGAGATAGGCCCCGAAGTACGCTAGGACGGCCGCCAGCAGACCCAGTCCCGCGCCGATCAGAAACACCTGTTGCCGCAGCTCCACAAATGGCTGCAGCTCCTTGTCGAGGCTCTTGAATGCCACAAAGCCCGGGCGGTTCGGCATGTCCTGCGGCGACAGAGTGCTGCTGAAGGCCACGCCGAGGTAGGTTTCCCCGTCGACCTCAAATTCGAAGTCGCGCCGCACGTGGTCTTCCTTGATCATGCCGGAGTCGCGGGCGTGCTGGACGATCTCCTCCGCCTGCTGATGCTCGTCCAGGGTAGAGGAAGCAACGGCGTCGCCTGTGAAGATGATCTTTTCAATATCATCGGGATCCTCATCGTCCGCGCTGCGCAGCAACCAGTCGCGCGACAGCTCGGTCAGGACAACGCCAACCCCCACCGGCTCCATCGCCTGGATACTGACCCACAGGTAGTTCTGCACGACAAGGTAAACTTTGCCCGCGACGGGCAGGACGGCTGCCTTGGAGGTCGGCAGGTCTTTGGCCGTACCCGCGTCCCAGGCCGGCTGAAAGAAGTCGCGCATGAACTTCAGCAACTCCGGGTCCTGCATGATTCGGCCCTGGTCCGCCTCGGTTTCCGTGTTGAAGCAGACGATCAGAAGATCTTCCGTGACCTTGGCCAGCACCGTCGCGTTTCGATCTTCTGCGGTGAATACATCGACCGCAAAGATGGCGATTTCGGCGCCGGCATCGCGGCGCCAGTCCGGGGCGAATCGAATAAGGTTGTCACCGAGATCACCGAAGCGGGAATCCCGGATGAACTCGACAATCCCCTGGTCGGCGGCCGCGGCGCGCATGCCCTGCTTGGAGATCTCGGCCGAGAAGGTGATGCGCTCGTCGAGGATGCGCTGGTCTTTTTGCAGGTCCTCGTTGATGCGCTCGCGGGCGTCTTTCTCGAACAGCGTGCTGCTGCTTACCACAAGGAAGCCGGTCAGGAATGCGACCAGCACAACCACGGCAATCAGCGCCTTGTAGCGAAGACTCATTCACCCACTTTAGGCAGGTCGTTGACAGTGAGGTCGGCGGTTACGGTTTCGCGTTTGCCGGCTGTCACAGTGATAGTTCTCGACCAAACGGGCAGACGCGGTGGGTACACGAGTACCTCGTATGTGCCTGCCGGAAGCCGGTCAAAGAATGCCTGTTCGTCCGAGGGCCCTGACCACACCTTTCCGCGGGTGACTGCATGCCAGACACAGGACATCGATTCGTCTTGCTCACAGTAGACTTCGTAGATCCCGGCTTGGATCACGTTCGCCTGAGCCTCGCCGTTGGCCGGCACCTCGACTTCGAAAGAATCCCCGTCTTTGCTGAATCCATAGATGAGCAACGGATGATCAAGTTCGTTTCGAATCCTGATGCCCGACAGCACTTTTCGGAAAACGGACAGTGGCCCCGATACCACCTGCGACCGATCGAAGCCATCTCCGTTGACTGTGAGGGTCACGGTCGCCTTATCCGTTATCGGCGTGTCTTCCAGTATCGGCAAACCCGAACTGACAACAACGATGACTTCTTCAAGCTCTTCGTAGTCCACGCGTTCGAAGGCTTTGCCTTGTTCCACGCTTTCGCGGGTACGGGAATATTCCTGCTCGACGGTTTCGCGCTTGGGCCCGCCGACGCCTTCTTTTGCTTTGCCGTTCAACTGTACGAGAATCTGCCCGCTGTCCGCTTTCGGCGGCGGGTACGAAGGCGCGCTGGCACAGCCTGAAATCGCCGTGAGGGCGAGGCCAACGAGAAGAAGCTGAATCCGATTCATCGCTTCATCTCCACGGTCACGTTGGCTGTTCCGCCGTCCGTCACCTCTACCGTGGTTTCGAAATCCTTAAACCGCTTCTGCTTCTGCCAGGTGTGGAGTCTGTAACGCCCTGCCGGCACGCCTTTGATCTCGAAGCTGCTGTCGTCTGCCTCGACTACGGCGTAGGCAGGGCTGGGTGCAACGTAGAACTTGGCGTCCATGCGCTTGTGAATGCTGCAATGGACGCTGACTTCCCCGGCTTCTTTGAATTCGTGCTCGCGACTGTCGCCCTGATCGAAGATGCCCAGGTCGGCCTCGATATCGCCGAGGAAGTAGACGTTGTGGCTGATCTCTTTTTCCTCGTCGTTCAGAAACTTCACGCTCTGTTTGCGCACCAGCACAGCAAACGGGGGCTCGAACTTCCCACCCTGCTGGCTGACATCCAGTGTGGCAGGCGCGTCGAACAGCCCTTGCTCCGTGGGCTTGCCGTCATCGCCGATTCGAACCAGATATATCACCAGGGGCTGCTGTGGGCGGCGGGCACTGAAAGTGGCCCTTCCTTTAACAGTGCCCTGTTTCGCCTCGCTCCACTTCCAGTCGCCATCCTTGTAGCTGACGGCGTTGACGTAGCTGGGCGCTGGAAGGTGGTCGGAAAGCTGGGCCTTGATTCCGGCGGTAGCGACCACAGTCGCTACAAGCAGCAGAGACAGCCCAATCAGGCGGAATAACAGTTTCATGAGGACTATGAAAGCCCCCGTGGACTGTGCCGTCAAGCACGTCAGGGCGCTTGTGGATGGCGGACGGAAGGCCTAAATTGGATGTGATCTTGGATTTACGCGAACCGTGGGCCACCGCGGCGCGTATTAGTTTTGCACATTGCACGGAGCAGCATGGCAACGGCCTCCGAAAACCAGGACCGCAAGCTCATGGCCTCAATCAAACGAGGCAACATGGAGGCGTTTGAGCAACTGTTCTACAAGTACTACCGCCGCATCTACGCGTTGTTTTACCGCCTTTCATGGGACGACGGGCGCGCCGAGGACCTGCTTCAGGAGACCTTCATGCGGGTGTGGCGCGGGGCAATGACCTTCCGCGACGACCTGAAAGTCTCCAGTTGGGTCTACCGCATCGGACGTAACTGCTGGATCGACCTGGAAGCCCGCCGCAAATCGGTGCGCCGGGCCGTCGACATCGAGAGTGACAGTCTGCTTGATTCCGGGCGCGTGGACGCGCTGTCCGAAAACGACCCGCGCGCCACAACCAGTGGGCGTTACGCGGCCGTCCGTCCGGTCCAACTGATCGAGGAAATGGCCGCAGGCAAGGAAGAAGCGCCGGACACGAAAGCCGAAAAACGCGAAATAGAGGACGGCGTGCGCAGCGGACTGCTGGACCTTGACCCGATGCACCGGCTGGTGCTGGTCATGAGTTTCTATCAGGGCATGACCTACAGCGAGATAGCGGAGGCACTTGAGATTCCGCTTGGAACGGTGAAGTCGCGTGTCTACTACGCCGAGAAAAAGCTGCGTGACAAACTGAAGCGCTTCGTGAAGGCACCCGCGCAGGGGGTGAAGAATGCTTGACGACGAGCGCGCAACACAGCCCCTGCACGGCGTCAGCCTGCTTGGCTACACCCTGGGTGAACTGGACAGCGACCAGCAAACAAGCCTCGAAAAGCGCATCGAGAGCGAGCCCGCATTAAAGGAAGAACTCGAAGAAATCCGGCAACACCTGAAGATCCACCAGGCGGTCCGCAAAGTCGCACCGCGTCGGGGCAGCTTTGAGCGCCTGAGCGCGCGCATGAAAAAGGAAGGCCAGTTTCAGGGCGCAATTCCGGGCGTCCACGCGATGGCACGACGTTCGTTCATACTGGCGTTCCTGGTCGGGATTACGGCCATCGCGGTGCTGATCGCCGTGGGCCGCCCCGGTGTCGGCACGGACGCGCCGGACGTGATCGGGCAGATCATGTACCACAACCCGTCGCTCAGCATTGGCGAGCGACGCGCCGTCGTCCAGAGCTCCGAGCTGCACATCTGGCGGGAGGGCGATCAGCCGCCGGACACAGGGGCCTACGACGCCTACGTCTGGCTGCCGACCGGTGTGAACAACACGTACTCAACAATTGAGCTGGCCCAGAACACAAAGTTCCGGTTCACGCAGACCCGGACGGCCAGGCTGGACGCGGGCTTCATGCGGCGCCTCGAAATTCAACCGGGCGGCATCGGCGAAGGCCCGTTCACGGTAATTACGCCGCACTGCCGCGTTGAAATCGAGCAGGGCGGGCTGAGTATCGGCATCACACGCGACGGCGTAGAAACCCAGATTTCCGTGGGGCAGGGCAGCGCAAGCGTATACGGGCTCGACTCGGACCAGGGCTTCGTCATCGGCGAAGGGCGTTGTACTTCGGTCGAGCGGGGGCAGTTGCCTAACCCGCCGCGCCCGCTGCTGAAGCTGATGATCGAGTCCACTCCCGGCGAACTCGAGGTACTCAAGGCGACGCTTGTGAACGACAGCTATGTGCCCGTGAAGGTCAACCGCGCCATTGACGCCAGCGACGCGTTCGGGCGCCCGGTGTACATGATCTCGGGCTCATACGGATCGGAATACCTGCCTGACAAAAAATGGGCCGAGAACAACCTGATTCGCCCGCAGCCCGTCACCCCGATGGCGGACCCGTCCGTGGACCACTCGGGCGAAGTCTGGCTGGACCCTGGTGAGTACTACACGTTCCGGTTCGATGTTTCGTCGGTGATCAAGAACTCGCCGCCCGTAACACACTGGCTGATCCTCACCTACAAGGGCAACCTGTACGGCCCGCCCGGCGAAGCACGAATGCAGATTGAAAGCAATTACCTGAAGCTGGACCTGAGGAAACGGTAGATGAGTCTGACCCTGATTGAGAAAAAACTCGGACAGCTTCGCGGGCACATCCGCCTGATGTTCTTCTCGTGGGGGCTGGCCAAGCTGACCATCTGGGCGGCCGGGCTGACCCTGTGGCTGTATTACACCGACCTGCTGCTCAAGCTGCCGGGCGGGATCCGCCTGGCGTTCCTGGTCGTGGCGATTGTGATTCTGCTGGTAGTCGCGGTTCGTTCGCTGATTTACCCCCTCACGCGGACGCTCAGCGATGAAGACCTGGCGCTGCTGGTCGAGCGCGAGTACCCGCTTTTGAACGACCGCCTGATCAGCTCGCTCCAGATGCTGAAGAATCAGGAACGCTACAAGGACGCCGCCAGCGAGGACATGATTCGCGTCGTCGTGGGTGAGTCCTTTGACATCGCCGGGCGCCTCCAATTCAACGAAGCCGTGGCGTCACGCCGCCTGCTGTACATGGTGACCGGCAGTCTACTGGCGATGGTGTTGCTGTTCGGGCACGCCTGGTTTGCGCGCGACAGCATGAGCACGTGGGTCAAACGCGCCCTTGGCGGCGGCCCGGAATGGCCGACGCAGACACAGCTCGAGGTGCTGGTGCTTACCCGCGACCAGGTGTCGCAGTACCCGACCAGCGAAGACCTTGTCATCAACTTCACCTTCGACCCAGAGGAACGCATCGACGAGCTCGGCGTAACCGGCGTTTACGAAGTCGCCGCCAACAGCGACCTGCGCTTCATTGCCAGGCCAAGCGGCAAAACACCCGACAAGGCCGAAATCGTCATCAGCACCTTCCAGAAAGACCCGCAGTCCGGGCGCTACGTACAGGTGGGGCGTGAAATCACCCGCCCGATGGAGCGCAGCACGACCATGGGTGCCGACGACACGGAGTCCGTGTTCTTTTCTTACAACAAGATGAGCATCATCAATCCCCTTGAGCAGATCACCGTCAAGGCGGGCGACGCGGTGGCCGGGCCGTACACCCTTCGTGTGATCCCCGCGCCCGAACTCGACAGCCCCCTTGAGCTGACCTTCAAGTACCCCGAATACTTGGTGATACCGTCGCACACGACGCAGGACCTGCCGATTGACGCCGTCGCGGGCACGGAGGTCGAGTTCAAGTTCAGCACGACAAAGCCCCTCAAGCTTGAGGGCCCCGACGCCGCCATACTGACCGTGGATTACAATGTCGGCAGCAGCGAGCGGTTTGCCATCGACACGGACCAGGGCGCCGGTGCCAACCACTACAAAACGCGCATCCCGGCTTTGCGCCTCGGCATGTCGCGCTACCGCCTGAAGCTGGTGGATGACCAGGGCATCGAAAACAGCCGTACGATCGGCGACCTGATGCAGGTGAAGGAGGACACCGCACCCACCGTCCGCGTGTTGTTCAGCGGCGACCCGCTGGTTTCAAACCAGTTGGTATACATCACCAAAGATGCCGTGCTGCCCATCGAGCTCGAACTGGTGGATGACTACGGCATCGGCGCCGCGAAACTGTTCTGGCGGTTCCAGATCGAAACCGAGTTCCGCGAGTACCTGCCCTTCGCGGAGTCTTTCAAGCACCTGGAAACAAAGCCGCTGAAGGAAGTCCGCACGGATTTCACACTCGACTTCGCCAGACTGATCGGTGACGAGCGCATACCGGCCGGCACGCGGCCAGCCGTGCAGATATACGTGCAGGGCTTTGACCTGAACCAGGTGAAGGTCGATGAGGAATCGCCGCCACAGTTCCAGGGCAGCAAGCACCACACCATTCTGACCTACGAGCTGTATGAAATGGACGAGTTGCGGGCCAAGGTCAGCAGCCAGATTCGCCAGACCAAGACCACGATCAGCGGCATGGCCAGCCTGCAGGACGACCTGATCACCACCACCCGCGAAACGCTGGAAAAGGCCAACCTGCTCGACTTCCGCGATGAGGAGGGCTCGCGCCTGCGCAATGACCTGGATGAAGCCTACAAGCGCCAGAACCAGTTGCTACGTGATGCGGAAGTTGTACTCAGCCGCTTCGGAGTGTTCGCTCAGGTGTACCGCTACAACTTTCTTGAGCGCGAAGATCAGAACAAGCCGCAGGAGTCCCGCATCCAGGCCGTGCGGATGCTGCTGGCGATCGGCGCCGCGGAACGCGACCTGCAACAGCGCTTGAACTCGCCCCTGGTGCGCCTCGAGGAGGCCGATGAGGCGGACGTCCCGCGTCATACGGGCGATCTGATTGCCAACTTGAAACTCGAACTTCCGCGCGCCAGGCCCGACGCCAATTTCAACCCGGCCGCCTTCGGGCGCCTGCTGCAGGAAACGGGGCTGTTCACCCCAGGCAGCATGGAGCGCTCGCGGGCGCTGTTTGAAAGCGTGCTGGAAGTGGGGATGAAGCCCAACGAGCGGCGCGAGATTCTTGTCGAGCTTCAAAAGCAGCAGCGCCTGAGCGCGGACATCATCGAGGCCGTTCAGGAACAGGTGAAGAAGTGGGAGGGGCTGGACGACATCCTGCACGGCTTCCGCAACCTGCTGAACGACCAGAAGGAAACCAACGACGGCGTGAAGGACGAAGTAAACCCCGACTGATCGCTGCAGGGGGCGTGCAATTCGCGGATTGGTGCTTTCGTGGTTTCCAGATTGAGTGAAACTGCGGGCATGAAGCGTTGGCTGGTATTGTTACTGCTCGTCGCGGGCTGCACCGGTCAGCAGTCCCGCCATGCCGTTACCACGGAGGCGCTGGACGTACCGCCCGCCGTGCCGATCAAGGGTCGCGTACTGGATGACTTTCCGGACGAAAGTGCGGCTGAGCACTGGAAGCTGTACAACGTTCAAGGTTCGATCCATCCATTGCGGCACGCTGTCGTCGATGGAGTGCTGCAACTGTCGAGCGATTCAAGTGCCGGGCTGCTGTGGCGCGCCTTCGACTTCGACCCCACCGCCGAGCCGTTGATTGCATGGCGCTGGAAAGTTGCGCGCACGTTTGACGCATCCAGCCCGTTCTCCCCCGAGTTCGACAACTTCCCCGCCCGCCTGCTGGTGGGCTTCGACGCCGGCTGGGACGACGCCGGGCCCGCCGCGCTCAGCTGGCGCAAGAAAGTCGGGGACGCCACCGGCGTGACGCCGCCTTCGCGAGCGATCTGCTATACGTTCGGGGGTGATCTATCGTCGACGGAGGCCGTGGATGCGACCTTCGGTGAAGGGCGCATTGTCGTGATCAATCTGCGCACGAAGGGCGAAGGCTGGTTCCACGAAGTGCGCGACATCGCCGGCGACTACCAGGCCGTCTTCCGCGAGCCCGCCCCGCCCGTGATGGCCTTAGGGCTTGGCTGCGACAGCCATCGCATGAAAGTGAGGGCCCATGCTTGGTTTGACGACATCACCGTCTACCCGCCAGAGGCCTACGAGCAATTCCGGCGCGTCCTGCCCGCCCCACCCGATCGGCGCGCACCCCCGTTAGTCTGGATCATCGTCGCAGTGGCCGGCGTAACCGCCGCAGGCACAGCCGGTGTCTGGTTCTGGCTTCGGCGAAACTCGAAGGTCTTGGAGCCCGAAGCATTCGACAAGGTCGAACTTGCCGATGAATCGGAAGCCGATTCAAGGTAAGCGAGGGGGGCGTCGCGAAGCGACGAAGTGGTGTCGCCTTCGGCGACTGCCGCTCGCTCACGCTTCGCGCTCCAATCAGGACGATTCGCTTTCGGTGGATGCGCTTACCGGCTCAGACTCTTCGGGTGCAGGCATCTGCTCCGGATGGTCATGCGGCGCTGGCAACTCGGGCTGCGCTGGTACGTGCTGCACGACCGCGTCGGCGAACTGCTCGGCTTCGCGCCTCAGGGCGTGTTTCTTTTCTGCCATGCGCGCCACCAGCACCATGATGCCGAACACTCCCGCGATGGGGATCAACAGCCACGGCCAGACCAGCGCCAGCCCTGCCACCATGCCGAGCCCGCCGCCCGCCACTTGGATGAAGCTCAGCTCGTTGGCGGCGACACGGTCGATCAGCGCTTCCAGTTCGCCTTCGTCGCGGGCGAGCAGTTCCTGCTCGATCAGCCCGGCCACGTCGATCGCGTTCACCAGTTCCTCGGCCATTCCGCCGAAGACTTCGCTCAGTTTCGCGCGCAGCTTCCTGTCCGAAAGAATCTCTTCGGCCCGCGCCGGCAACGCTTTCACGATGCCCCGGGCCGCGCCGTCCATGCCGCCGTCCTTGCGCATTTCATCGGCCATGTTGTCGATCAGTTTGTCGACGATACTGTCCAGCATACCGCTCTTAATTGCGCCGGCAGCCATCACGCCGGCAAGTGGGCCCAAGGACGCGGCCGCGGTTCCGCCGCCGACAATGGCGGCGAAATTACCACGGGCTTTTTCCTTCAGCTTGGACTTGGCGGCGACGATCACGTCGCCCATGGTTTCCTGGATCGTGCTGCCGACTTCGCGCGACACCAGCTCTCGCGTGTCGGGGTCGTCCAGCAGTTGCGGCAGCCCGGCGGCTAGGCGGTTCATGGCTTCGTCGATCGCGCCACTGCCGACCAGCAGCTTGTGCATACGGTCGCCGCTGATCAGGTGCTCTTCGAGAGTGATGCCAACGCTGCGGGCGAGTTCCAGGCGGCGCGAGGGCACGACACCCTGCACGCCGAAGACACGGACGCGGGGGTGAAACAGCATCTTGATGGCAACCCAGTTGGTCGAGAAACCCACCAGTCCGCCGATGGAAACGGCAAAGAAAACCTGCGTCCACAGTGCGTCATCGAAAGTGTAACGCAGCACCGCACCGGCGATCGTGAGCGCCGCGAGTGTAAGCCCGGTGGCGGCGAGAATCGCGTTGCCGTGTGCAGATTTAGGGGATTCGGCCATTGAATTCAGGTTACAGGTTTCAGGTGTCAGGTTTCAGGGAAAAGCAGGGGTCAGGATTCAGTGGGGCGCGGAACTTCTCGCCCTGACCCCTGAAACCTTTGCGGTCTTGCAGGACAAGACCCAGCAAACATCGCCGCTGGCGATCCTCTGGAACCTGACTTATTCCATGACCAGCGTTTCGCGCATCACCTCGTCGATGCTCGTCGCGCAATCATAGATCGCAAGCTGTCCCGACTCGCGCAGGGTGCGCATACCGTGGCGGCGACCGGCCTCACGCAACGCGGCAACGTTGGCGTCGTCCATGATCATCTGCTTGATTTCATCGTTGATACGGAACATTTCGTACAGTGCCATGCGACCCTTGTAGCCAGTGGAGTTGCAGCGCGAGCAACCCTTGCCGTAGGCGAACTTCTTGCCAGCGATGGCCTCGGGACGCAGTCCGAGTTCCATGGCATGTTCTGCCTCGGGCTCGTAGTAGTCCTTGCAGTTGTTGCAGATCTTGCGCACGAGGCGCTGAGCGACGATCGCCTCAAGCGTCGCAGCGATCAGGAAACTCTCCAGCCCGAGATCAAGCATACGGGTGGTGGCGCTGGGCGCGTCGTTGGTGTGAAGGGTGCTGAGTACCAAGTGGCCTGTGAGGGCCGCTTCTACCGCGATGCCGCCGGTTTCGCGGTCGCGAATTTCGCCCACCAGGATCATGTCCGGGTCCTGGCGCAGAATGGAACGCAGTGCGGCCCCGTAGGTCAGCCCGACTTCTTCGTTCACCTGGCACTGCATGACGCCCGGCAGGTCGTATTCCACGGGGTCTTCCGTGGTGATGATCTTGATGTTCGGGCTGTTCATGTAGTTGAGGCACGAGTACAGCGTGGTGGTCTTGCCGGAGCCCGTGGGGCCCGTAACCAGCACGATGCCGTTAGGCTTGGCGATCAGGGCTTTGATCATCTCGTTGTCCTCGGGTCTCATGCCAAGGTTGTCGAGATCAAGGCTGACGTTGCTGCGGTCGAGAATACGCATCACGCAACTCTCACCGAACATTGTCGGCAGCGTGCTTACGCGCAAGTCAACGCTGCGACCCTCCAGCACCAGCTCAATGCGTCCGTCCTGCGGCAGGCGCGTCTCGGCGATGTCCAGTTTGCTGAGCACCTTGATGCGGCTGATCAACGACGGGGCCAGCTCTTTGGGCGGGTTCTCCATGGCAAGCAGGGCGCCGTCCACGCGATAGCGCACCTGGAAGCGGTCCTCGAAGGGCTCAAGGTGAATGTCACTGCTGCGGTCACGAATTGCGGTCGCAAGCAGGAAATTGAGCAGCTTCACGACGGCTGGCGCGTCCGCTTCGTCGGCATCGAGGGTTACGGCGTCCTTCTTGTACTGCCCTTCTTCAATGAACTCGGCCAAGTCGTCATCTTCGTAGCCGCCCTTGCCTCCGCCTTCCGTGTAGAAGTTCTGCAAGGCACTGTCGATGTCCTCGGCGCTGGCCAGGGCACCATGAATGCGTACGCCGGGAATCTTGCTTTGTAGCGCGAACTGCAGCTCGTCGAACACGACGATCTTGGTGGGATCGTCCATGGCGATCACCAGAGTCTTGGTGTCACTGTCGAATTCGAGCGGAATCACGCGGTAGGTGTGGGCCTGGGCTTCGGTGACCAGGTCAAGCAGCTCGATGGGGATGTCGAGCTCACTCAAATCAACGAAGTTCATGTCGTTCTGGGCCGCGAGCGCCATGGTGATGTCGCCCTCGGAGCAGCAGCCCATGCCGACGAGGATCTTGCCGATCAGCCCGCCCTCTTTCTTCTGGCGGGCCAAGGCTTCCTGGATATCACCCTCGGTGACGAGTTCGATTTCCTTTAATATCTGCCCCAGCAGCTTGCGGCGTTTGGCCATGGGAATGCTCCGTCCTGTTGCGTGTATCCTACGTTAGTTGGCGCGACGTTGTGAGGCAGCAGCAGCAGCAGCGGCCGGCGGCGCGGCGACCGCGCCGCTGATCTTGGCTTCTTCCTCCGCCACCAGGGCGTCATCCCAGAGTTTGCCCTTGCCGCGGCGGAAGGCGTCGTACTTTTCGCGCAATTCCTTGACGTTGCTGGCCTTACGGAACATATCGAGGCGCGTGATTTTCTGGGCGTTCCAGAGGTCCCACAGGTAATCGTCCAGCAGCACCATGCCTTCCTTCTTGCCGGTCTGGATCACCGAGTTCAGTTGGTAGGTCTTGGCTTCGCGAATCAGGTTTTCTACGGCGCTGGTGCTGACCATGACCTCGAAGGCCGCAATCAGCCCGCCGCCGACCTTCGGCATGATGGCCTGGCTGATGCACGCGATCATGGAAACCGCAAGCTGGGCGCGGACCTGCTCCTGCTGGTTGGTCGGGAAGGCGTCGATAATACGATCAACCGTGCGTGTGGCGCCGGTGGTATGCAGCGTACCGAACACAAGGTGCCCGGTTTCTGCGGCGGTGATGGCGGCGCCGATGGTTTCGAGGTCGCGCATTTCGCCGACCAGGATCACGTCCGGGTCCTGGCGCAACGCCCTGCGCAGACCCTCGGCGAAGCTCGGCACGTCGTTGCCGAGTTCGCGCTGGGTGATGATCGACTTCTTGTGCTGGTGGTAGTACTCGATCGGGTCCTCGACCGTAATGATGTGGTGGTCGATATTCGTGTTAATCCAGTCGATCATCGTGGCTAGCGTGGTGGTCTTGCCCGAGCCGGTGGGGCCCGTCACGAGAATCAGACCGCGGGGGCGGTCCAGCAGGCGCTTGGTGTTTTCAGGCAGCCCGATCTGCTCAAACGTCAGCAGGCGGTTCGGAATCTGGCGCATGACCATGCCGACCTGATTCTTCTGCTTGAAGGCGGCGCAGCGAAAGCGGGCCTTGTCGCCGAAGGCGTGTCCCCAGTCCGTGCTGCCGTTTTCCTGCAACTCTTTCATGTTCTTTTCGGGGGCGATTTCCTTGACCAGGCGGATGGTGTCGGCGGCCGTGAGCTCCGGCGCGTTGACGTCCTTGAGGTGCCCGGACTTGCGGATGACAGGCTTTCGCCCGACCGCACAGTGCAAGTCGCTGGCGCCCTGCGCGACCATGAAGTCCATGAGTTGATTCAGGGTGATGGCCATCCGGAAATCTCCGCGGTTTATGTCGGGTTATGCCCCCGTGCGTGGGGGCCGATTCAGGACTCGTACAGGGGAACGCACAAGATACGAACCGGGAAACCTCCGACAAGGCGCAATTGGGGGCAAAGGCAAGGCGGTCCGTTGGTTACGTCACCTTTTCCAGTCCAGAGTTCAGGTTCCACAATTCGGAGGCAGTCAGCGCGAAACGCAGAACTTTACCCCAGCGGCAGCTTCAACAGCCTCGCCAGCGTGCGGGTCAGCTCGTCGTACTTGAGCGGGCGGTTCAGCATCGCGTCCACGCCAATGCGCCGCACCCTGCGCATCACGTCAGCGTCCGTATCGTCACCACCCACGGCTATCACAAACATGTTGCGCGTGTCCTGGTTCGCGCGCAGGCGCCGCACGCCCTCCGCCACGTCGATGTTCGGCAAGTTCAGATCCAGCACTACCGCGTGCGGCCTGAAACCACCCAGCTTGATCAGCCCGTCATAGCCGTTGTCGCTTTCCTCAAGGATGACTGTCGGCAAGGACTGGGCAATGGTCTGTGTGGCCTTCTCCAACACCTCGGGGTCGTTGTCGATCAGCAGCAGACGGCGCTCGTTGCTGGGTTGAAGCTCTTCGGGTATGGGCAGCTTGTTGTCACGCAGGAAGTCCACGAAGTCGCCAACGTCCATGCGGTACTGCCCGCCGGGTGTGGTGTAGACATCAAGCTTGTCGCCCTTGATCCAGTTAACAACAGTCGCAGGCGTTACCTGACAGTGTCGGGCAATATCGCCCGTTGATAGAGATTTGCGTCGTACCGCCATGTCCGCACCGGCTTCTGGTAAGTGAGCGATCAAAACGATAAAACATAAAACACGCATAGGGAACCACTTTTCCACAAACTGCGAAATATGAATCACCCGCCCCAATCGCTGCAATCTGTGCGTCAGAATTATCTCGCCAACGCAGTGCGTCGCCGGTTTCGTTGCCTTCGGCAGCCCATCGGAATACCGACCTTGTCCTTCCAAACCCGTCGCCGGACGGTACTTTGGAAACAGTTCGAAAGTCTGCGGTAGCCATGGATGACAACCTGATCACGCCCTCGGACTACTTCCACAGGGGCATGGAGTCCCTCGAAAGCGGCAAGTACTCCGAGGCCGTCTCATACTTCGAAGGCGCGGTCCAACGCGACTATTTCGATCCTGACATACACCTGCCCATGGGCGAGGCGCTGTTCGAGATCGGGCGCTACCAGGACGCGCTGGACCACTTCACCAAGGCCGGCACCGCGGGCATCCCCCCGCTGGATATCCTGCTATGGAAGGGCTCGTGCTACCTGGAGTTGCGCAAGACGCGTCGGGCCATCAGCGCGTTTAACCGCGTGCTTGAGATGGACCCGGGACACGCCGAGGCACACTTCAAGCGCGGGCTGGCGCTGTCCGAGATTGGCAGCCCGGACAGAGCACTCGAGGCCTTTGTCGCCGCCGAGAAAATCCTGCGCGGCCAGGCCGATCCGGAAGTCGAAGCCCTGGCCGAGGTCCTGATGTGGAAGGGACGCAGCCTGACCCGCCTGGGACGCCGCCCCGAGGGTATGCAGTTGATGTTCGAGGCCTACGAACTCGCCCCTGAGCATCCAGGCCCTTACAACGAGATTGCCGACTCCTTCCGTTTTACGGGCGACCTGAGTGGCGCCGAAGAGTGGTACCAGAAGGGATTGGAGCGCCTGCCCGAAGACCCCAGCCTGCACAACGACTACGGGAACCTGCTGCGGGAAATGGGTCGCTACAAGGAAAGCCTTGACCACCTGACCAACGCCATCGCCCGCGACGCCAACCGCAGCGTGGCTTACTACAACCGCGCGTTGACCCTCGAGCGCCTTGAGCTGTTCGACGAAGCCCTGAAGGACTACGACACCGTCATCGAGTCCAACCCCGTGGATCTCGACGCCAAGCTGCGCAAACTGGACCTGTTGAGCCAGATGGGTCTGTTCACCGACGCCGCCGAATTGCTGCACACTCTCACCGACGACGAGCGCCGCACCAACGAGGGGCGCGAAGCCGTCGCCCGAATGCGCAATCGCGAGGCCCTGCGCGCGGAAGTTGAGGGCGACTGGCTGGGGGCGTTGATCGCACACCGCGGAGCCGTCAGCCTGCACCCGGACTTTCTCGACGTCGAGTCGCCGGCTCCGGACGACAACCGCGCCGAGGACCGTATTCGTCGCCTGATTGACCTGATCCGCAAGGTCCCGCCAGGACACGAGCACGCCGGGCTGGCAGACCTGGTCAGTGCCGCGGCAGGCCTGGCCCTGTGGCGCCTGCAGCGCATGGAGCAACTGGAAGGGCTGAAACTGGACGAAGTGCGCAAGGCACTGTCCGAGTTGATGGACCGCGCCGTAAAGACTTCGCCCTTCAAGGCGCCGGCCCACAAGCTGAAGGCCGAGTTCGCCTTCTATGAGCTGAAAGATGACGACCTTGCCATCCACCACGCCGACGAAGCCCTGGCGGAAAGCAGCGACTTCGTCGGCGCGTTGTGGATCAAGGCCGTCGCCCTGGCCGAAGGTAAGCTGCGCCCCGACCTAGCCGTCGAATGCTATCGCCGGATGCTCGAGATCACCCCGAACAACGCCAGCGTGCTGCTGAACCTCGGCGACCTGTACTTCGACCACGGGCAGCCCCACCGGGCCCTGAGTTACTATCGAAGGGTGCTGGAAGACCGTCCCGGCGATGTCAGCATCAACCGGGATATCGGGCACTGCTATCTGTCATTGCAGCGCTACGGCGAGGCGATTGCCTGCTTTAGTCGACTGGAGGCACAGGGCGTGCTGCAACTGGAAGTGCGCCTGGACCTCGCCGAGGCTCACCTTGCCGTCGGCGACCGCGCCGAAGCCGCCAAATTGATCGACGATGTGGTGGAGGGAAACGCGGCCCTGGACCCGCATATCGATGCCCGCGCCGCGGAGCTGACGGCCGCCCTGCACCTGGCACGCCGCAACCCGAAGCTGGCGCGCAAGATCATGCAGGAGCTTGAAGACGACCGCATTACTACGTTTGGGATGCTCCAGCTTGCGCGGGCGGAGATCCTGCTGGGACACAACAAGAAAGCCTGGAAGTGTCTCAATGAGATCGTCGAGAACCTGGACCCGCACGCCGCCGACGCCGTGGAGGCCAGGTATCATATGGCCCGCATCGAATTCACCCGAGAAGAACACACGGGCGCGCTGATGCAGCTTGAAGTGATGCTGAAAGCCGCGCCCCTTGATGAGCGCGCATACCGTATGAAGGCGTGGGTACACATGCTGAACGGCGAACTTGAGCAGAGCGACGAAACAGAAGATGCGCGCAAGTTCGCACTTGAGATTGCCAAAGTGCATCGACTGTTGCAGTACGAGGATTTCACGGAAGCCCTGCACAGCGCCGATACGCTGCTGGTGGACTACCCAACCCGCATGGAGCCACGCTACTACAAGGCCTGCGCCATGGCGCAACTCGGCGACGACGAACCGGCCCTTGAGGAAGTGCGTGCGCTGCTGAAACAAAGCCCGGAGCTGAAGCCGCGGCTGGCCGAGGAGTTTTATCTGGAGCCCCTGCGCCTCAACGACCGCCTGGAATTCCGCACAGGTTCGTCGGACGAATAAGCGGCGCCAGCCCTGCCCGAGTAGTCCTCAATCCTCAACAGCGTCTTGCCCGGACACCTGACGCGGTTATCGTTCGGCGCGATGGGCACACGGTTCCTGTTTGGTTTTTCGCTGTTTTTTGCGCTGATCGGTGTGCTGGCACTCGATCATTACCTGCACTTTACGTGGGGGCTGTTTGCGATTTGCCTCATCATGGGCTGCGGCGGCGTGTATGAACTTGGGCGCATGTTCCGGTATCGCGGGCTTCCCCTCGATACCGGGCTGCTCTACGTCAGCGTCATCATCGTCATGTCTTACGTGCAACTCGTGGCGGAGCCGCCGACCATCGGCGCGTTTGGATCTCTGTGGGGCGAGGGGCAGCCTGACTACCTGTTTTCCTTGCCGCCCGCGTTCCGCAATTTCACGCTGCTGCTGCCGGTGCTGGCCTGCGTGATCTATCCGATGATCGGCTTGACGCGCGCGGATGTCTCCAACATCAGTGCCCGCATCACGAACAACCTGGGCATCTTCCTGTACGTGATCTTCCCGATCGGGCTGATCCTGTGGCTGCGGCGCATCCCCGAAGCCGGCGAGTGGCTGGTGTACTTCCTGCTCGCGGCCAGCCGCCTCGGCGACGTCGGCGCATACCTGATGGGCAGCGCATTCGGGCGTCACAAGCTGATCCCGCACCTCAGCAAGGGCAAAACCATCGAGGGCGCGATCTTTGGCCTGCTGTTCAGCGCCGGCGGCGGACTGATTGCTTTCGCCTGGGCGCAATGGGCGACGGGTGCGCTGCAACCCATTGCCGTTCACTGGTGGTACGGGGCGGTTTTCGGCTTCTTTGTCGGGATCGCGGCCCAGTCCGGAGACCTTGTGGAGAGCGCTTTCAAGCGCGCCGCAGGCATCAAGGACAGTGGGCAGCTCGTGCCAAGTTTCGGCGGCATCATGGATATCATGGATAATTTCATGTTAACCGGGCCGTTAATACTGGTGATCCTGGCCCTGTGGCCGGCGTAATAGTGGGGGGCGGCAGCGGTTCGCACAACCCTTCCACAGGCGGCTAACAGCCCGGATGGGGTGTGGCAGAAACGCCTTGAAGCGATAGAATAAGCACATGGGAAAAACACTAGAGCGTCGCCGCTCCAACCGTTCTTCTAATTTCATGGAAAAATCGATTCGTCTACGCGACAAGGAAGAGGCCTACGCCCTCTTCGGCGAACGCGACCGCCACCTCAAAATCATCCGTGGGCACTTTGATGTCAAAGTATTCGCCCGCGACAACAACCTGCGCATTGCGGGTGAAGAGCAGGGCGTGCTCGACGCCTACGTCGCGCTGCTGGCGCTGATCGAAAAGGTCCGCAAGTACGGGCAGATCCGTACCCAGGATGTCGAAAGCGCTCTCCTGAAACTCGACACCCCTGACGGTGACAGCAACCCGGAAATCGCGCCGCTAGGCTTACAGGGCGCAAAGCCCATGACGCCGGGGCAGGAGCTGTATCTCGACGCGATCAAACGCGACAACGTCGTGTTCGGTGTCGGCCCGGCCGGCACGGGCAAGACGTTCCTGGCGACCAGCATGGCCGTGGCCGCGCTGATTCACGGCAACGTGAGCAAGCTTGTACTGGTGCGACCGGCCGTGGAAGCCGGCGAGAAGCTGGGCTTCCTGCCCGGCGGCTTCCAGGAAAAGGTGAACCCGTACCTGCGCCCGATTTTCGACGCGCTGGGTGCGATGCTTCCCATGCAGCAGATTCAACGCTACATGGAACGCGACGTCATCGAAGTCGCGCCCCTGGCCTACATGCGCGGGCGCACCCTGGACCGCGCGTTCATCCTGCTGGACGAGGCGCAGAACACGACGGCCAAGCAGATGCTGATGTTCCTGACCCGCCTCGGGCGTCGCAGTAAGGCCGTGATCACGGGCGACGTAAGCCAGACGGACCTGCCGGAAGGGCAACGTTCGGGGCTACTGGATGCCATCGGTCGCCTGGACGGAGTAGAAGGCGTAAGCGTCTGCCGCCTCGGTAATAGCGACATCGTCCGCGCCGACATGGTGCAGCGCATCATCGATGCCTACGAAGCCAGCGACGCCAAGACCAACGGCAAGAAGCCTCAGTAGAGCCGATGGAATGTCGGAAAGCGCCGATGAGTGTGTCGGCAAACGTCTTTTTGTCCCCATGTCAACTATAGACCGACACGGCTGGATTTCGCTTTCTGGTGGGGTACTGTTACTCCTGTGCAGCGCGGTAGTGCAGTACCGGGTTGCGGAGAGAGAGCCTGCAAGTTTTCTCTCCGGGGTTTGACCTCCTGCTTCGAGCAGGCAGGTGAGCGCAAGACGAGAGTCAGGCGAGCACTGGTCAGACCTTAGCGGAGTCGACGCCGCTCAACTGCCATCGGGTGTAAAAACCCGGGACGTGCCCAGGGGACAGCAACCCAACGGCGCGTTTGAGTGGAAGGCTGTTTCCACGACGCAAGGCCTCTAGCACACGCACGGGCTCAAACCCGCGCATCCGGAGCCCCCGCAAGGGGGCTCTCGGCGTCTCTGGCATCCCATTGTGCCTCGTGACGGGCGTAACGATTCCGGTCTCGGGCGGGACTCAGAATTGCTCGTTTCTAAAAAACCGGTTAGCCCGGTGTCTGGTCGCACGCGCCTGCTTCCGGCGCATTCCCCCGGCTTTCCCGCCCTACTGTGGGCCACTTTTCGATATTTCACTGGTGAATGAAGTGAAATTCAGCGAAAATGGTTGTACCGACACGTGGGCCAGAGTAGAAGCGGTGCAATGCGTCACCTTCTGAACGAGTACCGATCCGCCAAGACCCGTGACACGGGCATGTGCTTCGCTCGCCAGGAATGTTCCCGGGCGGCACTGAACGAGTGATTTCCCACGTGAGATGACACCGTTTCGAGGGACCATCGTCGGTCACTCGGCAATGTCGTATCTGACGTCGGAGATCTTTGTGAATCGTGACGAGTGGATTCAGAAACTCAAGAAAATGGGGCTCAGCGGTTATGAGGCCCAGGTGTACCTCGCGTTACTTGGCGAAACGCGTGCGCCAGCCTCGCGCGTCGTGCGCAAATCCGGTGTGCCGCAAAGCAAGGTTTACGGCGCGTTAAGCAGCCTGGTTGAGCGCGGTTTCGCCGAACTGGTGCTCGGTGACCTGAAGCTGTATCGCGGCATCGCGCCCGAACAGGCCTTCGAAAATTATCGTCGTAGTGTGGAGGAGTCCCTGGCTGACTCCCGCGGTGACATGGTGGAACTGGCCCGCAAGGCACCGGATTCGCCATCGGATGACCCGGGCAGTCTCAGCATTCGCCTCGTGCGCTCCGGGCAGATCGTCGGCGTGGTCTCGGACGCCTTCGACACGGTGGAGAACGAGCTGGTCATCGCCGTGCGGGCGCCCATGGTGATGGGGCCGGACACCGACAAAGACCTCGAAATGATGGGGCGCGGCGTGAAACTGCGCTACCTGATAGACTCGTCGGTGCTCAATGACGCAGTTTACGCCCCGCAGATTATCGAAAATGCGGAAGAGACCAATGGCGCAGTTCGTTTCATTGAAAACGTTCCTTTGCGCTTCATGGTGATAGATGGCCGCACGGCCATCGTGGAGCTTGCAGAAAACGACGGCTCAACGATGGGTCTGGTGGTGCCGAACCGTGGACTGGCTGAGAACATGCAAGTGCTGTTCGACGGTTTGTGGGAGCGGGCAAAGACACTGGATCAACTTCCCGAAGGCGTTCGGCAAGTGGTCATGAGTCGTTAGCGGATAGCTTGGGCTTGGGGGCCGGGACTATCCGCCAGTGCGCCTGTGGGGGCGCGCTGGACCACGTCGCGAGGCGTGGAATGTTCTTGTTCACGCGGAATGAGGACAGCCGGCATGCGTGGGGCATGCGACAGCAGCAACTGAGGAGATTTCATGCGGTACGGACAGACAGCAGGCAGGCTCACCGGCGCCCTTTTGGTTCTAGGCGTGGTTCTTTTCGCGGGCTCACTGCCGGCCCAATTGACGGCCATTGTTCCCAGCGGTACGGACGCACTGGCGCCGGGGCTGCCGTCTTACGCCAGCGGCTGGCCCATGAGTACCTGGTACTACAGCCAGCGATGCGAGGCGATTTACACCGTTGCCGATCTGAACGCAGCCGGGGTTACTCCTGGCGCGATGATCAATTCCGTCTCCCTGCGTTGCGCGGAGGTACCAGGCCAGGCGGTAGCCAATTTCCGCGTCCGAGTCGGGCATACTTCGAATACGGCGGTGACCACCTACACGACTTCGGCCAATCTGACGCAGGTGTTTGGACCGCAGACCTTCCAGACGACCGCTTACAGCGTGGGCAACTGGAACATCTACACGTTCTCTACTCCGTTTATGTGGAACGGGACGCAGAACCTTGTTCTCGACTTTTCTACAACCGGGACCAGCTACACGTCTGGTGGAGGGTGCTACGTCCGTACAGCAGGCACGAATCGTTGTCGCTACGGCTATCAGGATTCTGGTTCGGCATTTCCCCATGACACGATCACGTCCCAAGGCAATTCAAACATGGTCCCCACCATCCAGCTCAACTACGCGCCCGGTACTGTCATTATCAGCACGCCGAGCCCACTGCCGGAGGGCATTGACGGCTTCACGTACAACCAGACCATTCAGGCCGTGAGCGGCACCGGGACCTTATCATGGACAGTGGGTTCTGGTTTGCCGCCAGGCGTCGTTGCTTCTACCTTGGGTAACGACCTGATTCTGTCCGGTACGCCAACGACCACAGGTACCTATCAGTTCCTTGTCACGGTCCAGGACAGCTCGACTCCACCTGATTCACACCAGAAGCTGTTTACCATCGACATCAAGGCGCCGAACCTCGAGGCGCTCGAATCCGACGAGCCACCCACCGTGACGCCCGTGCGCTTCTACAGCGGCGATGCCGCCACCAGCGCGCCGTGGCGAAATTTCGGCCAGGTCAACACCGGTACCAACAAGGACATCCGCGTCACACTCAAGAACAACAGCACCTCCAGTATCAACTGG
>JAIOJA010000036.1 GCA_019912315.1 Planctomycetota bacterium | reverse complement strand
GACACGATGACCAGTCCGCAATCGACCGCGTCGCGATCAGCCGTGCCTTAATTGACTGTGGTTATCTTGTTGTCCGGAGGAGGCGATTTACTCCACCCATTAGGAGCTCAAAAGCGACGTTAATTTCGTAGGGAGCACAGGGGCGAGTGGATGGGCAAAGACGTAGACGATGCCAATAGCTATGGAGAGGCTGACTTCGGACCATTCAAGGTACTTGGTTGGCTCGGAAGAGTCGGTACTTCTACGGAATACGATCCCGAAAAGAAGCATGCAGAGCAGGGTTTTCTAGCGATGGCGGTTGGCTACCGATACGAGATACGCTTTGAGTTCATAGGCGATCCGTCAAAGTGCTCGACAAAGCATTATGTGACGTCAAACATCGAAGCCAGTTACTGGGATTCTTCGTTGGGCAAACGCGTAAAAGACGAAATTATAATGGTAGGTATCGACAAGGATAATGACGTTAGGCGCGAAGACCCCCATAGTGGCTATGACACCATTTCCGACGACAACGGGGGAAATGGCCATGATGTCTGGGATCAACCAGGCTTCCAACCTGAGTTAGCTGATTACAACAAAAAACAATTGAAGGCTCTTGTTGATCTAAAGTGGGGCTACAAAGCATCTTTCGACTTCGAAGCACAGTGCTTTGACTCCGGTGCAACCGAACCTTCCTTAGTTCTTGAGTTCGACACTTGGCATGAGGCTAGATTTGAGGAAACTGAAGATGGTAAGTATCGTATGAAACTGATTGACGGCAAGGCACCCGAGGGGTCTGTCGAGCGCTAATGACGAATGCTCTTCAAAGTCACAGGAGACGTAAAATGTTTTCAACGTCTGTGTATGGTATAGCAGCCTCCCTAACGTTGCTGCTTCTGTTTGTGGGTGGCTGCGAACACGCGGCCTCCGACGAAGTGCAGGTGTCTGAAGGTGATGCGAGTGCGTCGAACACGGTCATCGCAACATGTGCGCCGGAACACGCAGTTAAGCTATACCAAACCAGTCCTTTTTATGCATTTCTAAGCTCTATCAATCAAAAGGGTGAGGCGCGACTTGTTGCTGTCAATGGCGGGGAGTCCAAAGAAGTAGCTCTCGGCAACATAGTGAGTTCGGATGATGCGGACGCGGCAATCGAGATGGAAAGAATTTGTGCAGAACGCTTTGTGGGCAGACTTGTAAAAGTGGACATCGAAGCCACCGCTTCTGGTGAAAGAGCCTACGTGTTCTTAGGTGAGCTGCTTCTCAATGCTTGGCTGATTGTAGAGGGGCACTGCTTTGCCGGAACGGAAGACTCAAAGTACTTGGATCGAATGGAGGCTGCTCAGGCGCTTCAGGATTTTCGTTCGACCCCGATTCGCTTAGCTACTCCTTTGAAGTTGAGGGGTCCTTTCCGAAGTGTTGAGGAATGACCCCTGTCGTTGCCGAAAATGCCGTCTTGGCAGTTTGAGCGCGGAACCTGTCGAGGGATCGATCCAATCAACTGGCTTCATCATCGCCCGGAAAGCCTTCAACAGTAGGCTCTTACGCCGACAGCCGCACTCCCGAGGCCCACTTCAGCTCAACTCTGTACTCAAGTGCGGATCGGGCCCCCGCTACCAATTTCAGTACAGAATCGAGGGCGCCCGTCAGGGAGCCCTCGATTCTCATTTGGCCCTGAGCGTCCACCAGGATCGCCGAAACGTGGTGCTGCAGCTCATGCCTGAACTGATGCACGTCCTGGCTTGCTAGAAGACCTCGGATGTCTTCCATCTCCGCTCTTACTCGGTCTTCTAGTCCAACCAGCAAGTCCTTCTTCACCAATGAGTCGATGCCGTGCAGTGCATCAGCGACGGTGGTTCTGCGCTTCGCCTTCTCCTGTAGTTGCTTGGCGAGTTCCGGTACGTCAGTAGCGATGGTCATCGCTCGGGAGAGCTTCTCGATCTCCTTGTCCAACTTCTTCAGTTCCTTCTCCAATCGCTTCCGGTCTGCGGCGTGACTACCCCGATGTTCAGTAACCAGCTTCTCGATTGCCTCAGTGATGATCGCGACGCT
>JAIOJA010000035.1 GCA_019912315.1 Planctomycetota bacterium | reverse complement strand
GAGGTTCTTAGCTGATGCGCCAGCGTCGGTGATCAACTGGGTCAGTTCCCAACCCTTTGCTACGCAGTGGGCGGCTAGGCGCTTCTGCTGCGAAGCGAGGCTGATCCCTTCGTTCGCCTGCTCTAAGGTCGAGACTCGGGCATAGGCGACTGCGCGGATATTGTTCATCGGCCAACCCTCCCCCTGCTGGTTGCCAGGACGGCAATGGTCTCGGTCAGGTCCAGATCAAGAACCGTGTCGAGGTCCACCAGCACTACGGCTAGCGCTTCCTGGGTCCAAGCATCGCGTCCGGTCCATGTGTGATCGCCGCACGAAACAAGGAAAGAAGGAACGAAATCGATGCGCAGGCAGGCGTCTGCTGCGCCGAGGGCCCGCACGAATTGAGCGCCTGGTTGATCGCCAGCCCAGGCTACGAGGTAGGTCTTCATGGCTTTCTCCTTGGGTTAAGAACCACCAAGGAAAAAGCACGCGACATGCCAGCAAAGCCCTACAAATGGGGAACAGTTCCGAACCCGCGTCACCAAATTTGGAACCGTTCGGAATGGGATGGGGTTGTTACAGCGGAGAAACAGCCCTGTATCTAAGCGGTACGGCCTTGTTTCTCGGGACTGACCAGCTTGGGGTGGCACGTCGTGTGCGTTCGCTAGCCGCGTTTGCGGGGCTTGGCCCTGCCGGCGGCAGGCTTCTGCTGGACGCGCTGGAGCGCGGCGTCCTCGATGTCGGCGGTCGTTGGGGCGACCGGGACTACCGGCTTCTTCGGCTTGGCCTTCCCGAAAACCTTGAAGGCCGGCGTCCCGCACTCGGCGCAGGGCACTCCCTCCTTGATGCTCTTGAACAGCCCGACGTCGAACTTGTGGCCGGACGGGCAGATCAGCGTCTTGGTCCGCCGGTCGAAGACCTTCTTGATGGCGTCGAGGGCGAATTGCAGCCCTTCGATCTCGCCGGTCAGCTTGGCTTTGCCACCGCCCTTGGCTGCGTCCAGCTTGGACTGTGCCAGCGCCAGCTGCTGGCCAATCTCGTCTGTAAGGAATGCGAACTTGTCTCGTTTGGCCATGATTGGCACCTCCGCCGGCAAGGAAGCAAGCGGGATGCCCGGTTCGGATGCGACATCAGGAAGGACCTGGATAGCGGGGTATAACCAGCCTTTGGCCTCTGTGCCGAACTTTGGGTATAACCAGATGCCCGGTGGGTAATAGGACAGGCAGTGCGTTTGCGCTCCTCACTCTCCTGAATCTGGATGGATACCGCGCAGCGCACTAAACCAGGGAACACAATGCCGCCAGAGAACGCAGCGAACAACGGTGACCTCGCCGAAGTGCTAGAAGCTCACTTGACTTCGGTTCGCACCAAGAGTTTGGATCAGTCCTTTAACGAGCTGCTAGACATGTATGCAGATGCAGAGCTTATCATCTCGCCTGAGTACCAACGACTTTTCAGATGGAGCCTTGGCAAGCAATCTCGCTTCATCGAATCCCTTCTGTTGGAACTTCCCGTCCCACCGCTCTATGTCATCGAAACCGCGGACGGAGTCTACGAGCTGATCGATGGCCTCCAGAGATTATCTTCCTACCTTCACTTTCGTGGTGAACTACAGAAGCTCGATGAGCCTGGGGAAAAATTGGTCGGCTTCAGTTTGGAGGAATGCGACATTGCACCGGAGCTGAACGGAAAGAGCTACCAGGACTTGCCATCCTCCCTACGAATCCGGCTCAAACGCTCCTACGTCAGAGTAGAGGTCATTCGGAAAGAAAGCGATCAGCGCCTCCGCTATTTCATGTTCAAGCGTCTAAACACGGGTGGAGAGCTGCTGAGCGAACAGGAGCTTCGTAACTGCACGATTAGATTGCTCAGTACGACCTTCAATGACTTCTTGGCAGAAATGAGCGGTTATCCAGCGTACAAGTTGTGCATCAGCAACGTTTCTGACAACAAGGTTCAGGCCAAGTATGATCAAGAATTAGTACTACGCTTTTTTGCACTGAAGAACTGGAGAGCCGCCTATATACACGAAGTAGGGGAATTCCTAACGGAATACATGGAAGCAGTTTCGGATGTCGAGAATCAGCAGGTGACATTCGACTTCGATGGCAATCGCGCCTGTTTTAAGAAGACGTTTGACGTCTTAAACACAGCGCTTGGAGATAGGTCTTTCTCTGCAATCAATGCCCAAGGGACCTTTGTTACTCGGTTCCTAGTGTACCACTTTGAAGCCTTTAGCCTTGGGATTCAGAGTCACCTGGACTCTCTGAACGCTGATAATGGCGCGCAAATGGCGCAGTTAGCATCAGTTATGACGGACATTAAAAACGACGGCAGTTTCAGAGATCTCACTACTGGCGGAGGCAAGAATTATCCCGGGCCGCTGAAAGACCGCATCGAGTTTGTTGAGAACAAGATGTCGGAGAAGACGTGGTAATTGAACAACTCCGAGAAGCGATCGAACGGGAAATGGAGTGGCGGAGCGCCGAATTGCGCGAAATCCGCAACCTGCTGACTTCGATTGACGACTCCCGCGTTTCGGACACTCTGAAGAAATCACTCGTGCTTCTTCTTTATGCCCACTTCGAGGGTTACTGCAAGAACGTCTTTTCCATCTACGTGGAAGAGTTGACAAGGGAAAGGATCAAACTGAAGCACCTGGAGTCCATACTTGGTGCAGCGGCAGCAACCAAACTGTTTGACGAGTTAGACAAAACTGGAAACTTGCCGCCGGAGTTCGCTGAGTTCAAGAGATCCCAGCCCGTACGACGCCAAGTGAAACAAGCCGTTTTGATGAAGGAGTTATGGAAGGTGCGCGAGAGTGAAGCGACATTCGACGCTGATAGGCTCATTCACCTGGAAGGCAACGTAACCCCAGATGTCCTGAAACGAGTACTGTGTAGGCTAGGCCTGAGCTTCAGTTTCGTAGAGACCTATGCCGGTGACTTGAACCACCTTATTCGAAGACGAAATGATTTCGCCCACGGAACCCGAAAAGGGGCACCTGGAGACCGGGAATTTCAAAAGCTCCGGCGATGCGTAGAGGACCTAAGCAGGGAACTGCGAAATGCTGTAATCTATGCCGCGCGGACTTCGAGCTATCTAGCAGTTCTTCCCTAGTAGCAAGGCCATAGCTGATGCCCATGCGAGCTCCATCTGGTTTTGCCACTTGGTTGAACGATCGGTCACATGTCGATCGAAAAACCGGCATTCGCTATCTCATGCACCCCAGAAGCGATGCCCACTCCATCTACCTCTGCGAACTCATCGTCCACGATCTGCTTGCTGAATCGCCGGTCCTTGCCGATCAAGCACGACGCGGTCAGATCGGGTTCGGCATCAACCTAAGCCACACCTGGCCAAGCTCCCGCAAAGCGAAGACAATCGATCTCGCAATCGGGAAGCCTGTCGGCAACTTGACTCCTCCTGCGGATGCCATCACGCAACTGAAGGTGATGTCGGAAGTTCTTATCTCGTGCGAGGCGAAGGCTACGATGACGGAACACGGGAAGTCGAAGCCGCGGCTATTCGACGAGCTGAGCTCGTCTCACGAGATTGTCCACAAGGGTCGGACGGACTGCATCGCCGCAGGCATCGAGGTTGTAAACATCGCGAACACTTTTGCATCACCCCTTAGGAATAAGTCGGCTGGTTCTGCCGAGGACCTGGAGATAACGCCTCACCGGCAACCCGGCGCAGCCAAAAGCATCGTGGAACATTTGCGGCATCTCGATCGACGAACTAATCAATCTGGAGAAGGTTTCGAGGCGTTTGGATGCATCGTCGTCTCCACCGACAATCTCTCTTACTCCACTTTGTGGACTGACGATCCAGCGCCCCAGCCGGGCGATCCAGATCACTACGAGACGTTCATTCGAGACATTGTGGGAAACTACGAAGAGCGCTTTGCGTAGTGAGCCACAAGTGGCGACCGTGGGCGCGCCTCGCAATCCACAACCTTCCCGACACACTTCGCAGCTGCTTAAATGGAGTTTGTCTCCTTGGACCGTATGATCGCGTGTGCACGGGGACAGTCGGAAGGGACATGCGTCAAATGCTGACACAAATCAATCAGCCCGACAACACATCCGCGGGGCTTGCGGCGCTTCGGCAAGCCAACGAGGAGCTGCGTACCAGCGTATGGCCGGCCCCGTTCAATCAAACTAAACACATCTTGCGTCTCGGTGACGCGCGGAACATCGACTTTGTCGAAGATGGGAGCGTCGAGCTCATCGTGACTTCACCCCCATACTGGACGTTGAAGGAGTACGAGCACTCCACTGGCCAGTTAGGAGACGTGGAACAATACGACGGATTCGTGGGCGAGCTGACGAGAGTATGGGCGGAGTGTTCACGCGTACTGGTACCTGGAGGCCGCGTTTGTTGCGTCGTCGGAGATGTTTGCGTGCCTCGAAAGGCAGGTGGACGCCACCTCGTGATGCCTCTCCACGCCGACATTCAAGTCAGCGTGCGGTCGGTCGGGCTTGATTGCCTAACTCCGATTCTGTGGCACAAGATTGCCAATGGGGCAACCGAAGCTGCGGGGAACGGTGCGGGCTTCTATGGCAAACCGTATCAGCCAGGCGCGATCGTGAAGAACGACACTGAGTACGTGCTGTTTTTTCGCAAGCCGGGGGGGTATCGGAAAGTGTCGCCGATTCAGAAGGCTCTGTCGATGTTGACCAAGGACGAGATGCAAGCTTGGTTCCGCTCAATATGGACAGACCTGCCAGGCGCCTCAACCCGCAATGGACATCCAGCGCCGTTTCCGTCGAGCTTGGCCGAGCGCTTGATCAAGATGTTCTCATTCGCCGGCGACACCGTTCTGGATCCCTTTGCTGGCACCGGCAGCACCCTGGCTGCCGCGATTGCCGCCGGCCGAAACTCCATTGGCGTCGACATCGAACCGAAGTACCTGGAGCTTGCGCATGCACGATTGACGCCGATAGCGAGTCAAAGGCGAATGGTGGGGCCGGGTCGGGCGGTTATTGACTTTCAACGTGGCGACTGAGGCTGGCGTCGTTTCGACCGGACATAATGCCCCTAACCGGATTGCCCCCCATAGAATGCACCTCAGCACTGCCACCGGCGAAAATATCGGCCGGTTGCCCTATCAGATCGTGGGGCGCAAGAAGGCCATCGCCGCCAGCGATGAAACGACAGCGGTTTGCTACAATCTGGACTGAGTCGGCTGAGTCCTAGGAACGCCTAGAAATGGGCACGACGGGATTTCGGTAGGAACAAGCAATCAGCCTAGAATCCGCCTGGAGATAGCCTTTGCGGACATTCGCGCCAAAACGCCGTGAAACTGTGCCAAACTGGGGGTCTAGGCCGTGGCGTCCCAGTGCGCGTAGAAGGTTCTTCGTTAAGCGTGTTCCAGGTCCGCTAGCCAAGGTCGAAGGCAACGAACTCGGCAGTTACTACTGCTACAACCGAACGTACGACATAAACCTCGGCCGCTGGACATCCCCAGACCCAGCAGCAAGCCCGTGGAGTAATCTTCTGGACTACGCCCTCAGCCAGCCCCTTGCGCGGACCGACCCAGTCGGATGCCAATCTGTTGGACCCACAGGTGTCGGTACGCCAGGTGGGGGTAGTGGCGGGCCGGGAATCTACATCGAATACAAGGATGCGAAAGGAAACATCATTCGAATACATCTGGCACCGACATTTGGCCCACCGGAGAAGGGCAATTTGCCTAGCCTCGGAGGGGCCGGACGATTAGAGATTCTGACAAAGGGAGGAAACAATTGCATCACAGACGGCCTGGGGATGGTTGCCAAAGTAGTATTCCTTCCGGTGTACCTTATCTATAAAGCAATTGAAGCCATAATAGACTTCTTCAAACGTGATTCCTGTGTTCACGACATCTCTCACTTGTCATGCAAGGAGAAGTGCGACTATCGGCACAACCAAGAAGTCGCAAGAATCCTCAATAAGCATAACTGCGAGAGTATGACACCCGGATCGTCCCAGTTTGCCAATTGCATGAATGACCGAAACCGCGCACTAAGAATTGCAGGAAGAGCAAGGGAAACTTGCATCTACTGCTGCACCGATAGCAATTCCCCGTTGTGCGATTAGGAGTCGCTTGGGAATCGTTGTTGCTGAGCTAGGGTAACAAACATTGAGCGTCAGGCGGCGTGTACCTCTATGGGCACATTTGCAAGCAATTGGGTAGCCAAATTTGCGAGGTAGAACATTGAAGTGCCTTGAACCAGTCCAGCGCCTAGGGGATTTCATGCGCTTTCATCTCTGTATTGGTCTAAATCGAATGACTATTCTTCGGCTGTTCCTGCCGATTGTGGGGACCATTCTCCTGTTGCAATTGCAAGGCTGTGTTACGGGCCAAGAACCCGCGCCAGTGTACGAGAGTGGTGATGTTGCGGTTGTCCCAACGTACGCTGACGGTTCGCTCCGTAGTCTAGCCTGGCAGAAGAGCGGAAGGCAGCACGGCCCAATGTTAGTGTTTGATGAAGATGGCCGCGTTTCTGCTCTTGGGTTCTCCAAGGAGGGCCTCCAGCACGGTCCCGCGATGCTGTTTTCCGGAGAGGGGCAACTGTTGGTAGTCAACGCATGGAGTTCTGGTGAGATAAATGGCCCATTTGTCGGATTCTTTGATAGTGGGCGGGTCGCGACGCAAGGAAGTTACCAATCCGGTGTACCAGATGGACCATGGGTTGCTTACCATGAGGATGGGTGGCCAAAGGAAGAGGGTGTGTTCGAACGAGGCCTTCGGTCCGGGTTGTGGCGCACGTATCATGAGAATCGAACATTAGAGGCGAAGGGAGAGTACTCAAACGGAGTCGCACAGGGCGTTTGGACATTCTACTGGGACAACGGAGTCGTTGAGGTTGAAGCTACGTACGTTGATGGGGTACTTGAAGGGCCTTGGGTATCACATGACATGGCTGGCGTTGTCACGGTACGGGGTTCTCGTAGTGACGGCAAGGAGCATGGTGCATGGAAGTTCTATCACGAGGGCACGAATGTTGTTCAATTTGAGGGCACTTATGAGAGAGGTACCCGAGTAGGTGTCTGGCGTGAGTACGACGAGCAAGGAGTTCTGATTGAAGAGGAGGATTTCAGATAGCCATGCGGCGCTGCAGGTACGCCAGCAGATCGCCTTGGACAGGGTCCGTTTTCGTTCCGGTTTTTGAGGTAGAGTATCCTCCTTCATTGATTCGCCGTCACGATGCTGCTGTGCTCCTCCCCGAAATTTTTGTCAGTCTAATTGAGTAAACGGGTGGAGGAATTGGCGTTAGTGCCGAGCGAAGTTTTCCGTACGCATGATCTGGATCAGCCTCGCGTAGGGCACTGACGAGTGCTATCGGTAGCCCGGAAGTCATGTTGCTACTGGGCTTTTACGCCGACAGCCGTACTCCCAACGTCCAACTCAGCGAAACTCTGTACTCAAGTGCGGATCGGGCCCCCGCTACCAATTTCAGTACAGAATCGAGGGCACCCACCAGGGAGCCCTCGATTCTCATTTGGCCCTGAGCATCCACAAGGATCGCCGAGACGTGGTGCATCAGCTCATGCCTGAACTGATGCACGTCTTGGCTTGCTAGAAGACCGCGGATGTCTTCCATCTCAGCCCTTACTCGGTCTTCCAATCCAACCAGCAAGTCCTTCTTCACCAGTGAATTGATGCCATCCAGTGCATCGGCGACAGTGGTTCGGCGTTTCGCCTTCTCTTGCAGTTGCTTCGCTAGTTCTGGAACGTCGGTAGCAATGGTCATCGCTCGGGACAGCTTCTCGATCTCCTTGTCCAACTTCTTCAGTTCTTTCTCCAATCGCTTCCGGTCTGCGGCGTGACTGCCCCGGTGTTCGGTGACCAACTTCTCGATTGCCTCGGTGATGATCGCGACGCTCGCCTCGTCGAGAATGTTCTCCTCCATGGCCTTCATCACCGCATCCATCAGAGTGTCCTGATCAACCTTGGTGGAGTTGGCGCAGATGCTTGAGCCGCGCCGGCGGTTGTAGCTGCAGGCGTAGTGGACGTAGGTATGTCCCTTGCGGCTGGTCTTGATTGCCATGAAGTTCGCTCCGCAGTCCGCACACTTGATGATGCCGGCGAAGGGATAGCGGATATTCCGGTGTGCAGTGGATGCCTTGTTCGGCTTCCGCTTGCCCAGCCGATCAGCAACAGCTCGCCAGAGGTCATCGGTGATGATGCGGAGATCCGGCATCTTCTTGATCTTCCACTCTGATCGTGGGTTGTTGCGCTTGGTCTTGGTGCCGTCGTTCTTACGGAAGAACTGCTGGCGGTTGTAGATCAGGCAGCCGGTGTAAGTCTCGTTGTGGATGATGCCGCGGATGGTGGATGGGTCGAAGCCTCGGCCGTTGTCCGGTGTCGGCACCGCGGCGTCGTTCAATCGTTCAGCGATCTTGCGCAACCCCATCCCTTGGCTCGACCAGGTGAAGATGTCTTTGACGACCCTGGCGCGCAACGGATCAACCTCGAGCACCGTTCGTTGGATCACGTGGCCGCCCTTGCCAGTGCGACCTTTCGGGTCGGGGATCTTCTTGAGCTTGTAGCCGTAGGGTGGACGCCCGCCGGTCCAGAAGCCCTCAGAGTTTGCCTGTTCTTGGCCGCGCCGGGTCTCGGCGGCAAGGTTGGCGCTGTAGAACTCGTCCAGGCATTCGAGGATCCCTTCCATCAGCTTGCCGTGAGCGGACTCGGGGTCCACCGGCTCCGACACGCTTCGGACAATGATCCCCCGCTTGCGTAGCAGGCCTTTGACCAGGATCGACTCCTCGCGATTGCGGGCGAGTCGGCTGAACTTCCAGACCAATACGGTTGAAAAGCGGGGTGGGTCGTCCTTGGCGGCAATGATCATTTCTTGATAGGCAGCGCGCTCACGATTCCGGCCTGACATGGCGGAGTCGGTGAAAACGAGGTCAGCGGGGACAGTCAAGCCGTTGGCTTCGGCAAACTGCCGGCACTTCTCAACCTGCGAGTCGATGGACGAGTCGTCCTGCAGCTCCGAGCTGAACCGCGCGTAGATCGCCGCGATGTTGGTGACGTCGGTGGTCATGGGAACCTCCAAATGCAAAAGAGGCCCACGAAATCGTGGGCCCCTGTTCTGCGTCAATTTTACGGTTGGTTACACACTCCCGTGGCCGCCCTTCTTCTTGGAGTGGTGTGGGCGAGCTTCTTCGTTGCCCGCTGGAGCTTCTTCTTTGCCCTTCCCTTGCACAGAAGGCGTTTGGGGCGGCCCCCGGGGGGGGGGGGGGG
>JAIOJA010000006.1 GCA_019912315.1 Planctomycetota bacterium | reverse complement strand
CGCAACAGGATGATGATGCACCCAAGCTGCACGAAGGCAAGGAAGTTGGCGGCATGGTAATCCCAGCGTGTCACGAGTCTGCGGAAGTTCTGAAGCCAGGCGAACAGGCGCTCGACTGTCCATCTTCGGCGGTAGCCAGGCAGCTTCCGGGCATCCTGTGTCTTCTTCCTTCTCGCCCGGTTCGGCGCGATCATCTCAGTGCCGTACTTCTCTGCCAGCCTCGCATCCAGCCCATCGCTGTCGTAGGCCTTGGCGCCGATCAGCTTGTCCGGCGCGAAGGGGATGTGCGAGGCATCGAGAGTCTGCTCCACCAGCTTCACTTCGTGGGGCGAAGCGCTTGCTGTGCTAATGGCGACAGGAAGACCGTGGCTGTCTGTAACTGCCACGATCTTCGTCCCCTTCCCGCGCTTTGTTTTCCCAACGTCAGGACCCTTTTTTTTTGCACTGGCGAAGCTGCCGTCGATGAAGCACTCACGCACGTCGACGCCGCCGCGCTCCAGCAGGTTCTCTGCGAGGACTTGCAGAATCTTCGTGAAGACGCCGGCCTTCTGCCACTTCTGGAACCAGCGATGGCAGGTGGGATACGGCGGGAAGTGCGAGGGCAAGTCCTTCCAGCGGGCGCCGGTCTGGAGAATCCAGAGGATGCCGTTGAGGACGGGTCTGGGCGCGTGGGACGGACGGCCCTTGCCGTCGGCCCGCCGCACGGGAACGGGATTGAGGGGCTCCAGAAGGGCCCATTGCGCGTCAGTAAGTTCCATGCCGACTGTATCGGCAAGCGTTAAGCGCCTACTTCAACGTTTAGAAACTGCTTCTACCTTCGGGGGAATAGGCGCTTATTCTTGCCTGTTTGCAAGCTAGGCTTTGCGCCAGGAGCCCATGCGCACTCTTCGCTTCATCATCGAGCAGTACAAAGCCAACCTGGGGTGGTTCGCGATCGGCATGGTCACGCTGATTCTGGGCTCGCTGGTGCAGACGATCATTCCCATCTACATCAAGCTGTCCGTTGACGCGGCCTCGCCGCAGGGCTTCAACACCGACGAAGGGTTGGCCGGCCGACTCGCCCTGTCTGCCCTGCCGGTCGAGATGCGCCAGGACATGAATTTCGTGCTGACCTGCCTGGGCGTCGTCGTCGCGCTGTCCCTGCTGCTGGGCGTGTTCACCTTCATGAAGCGCTTCTACCTGATCCGTATCAGCCGCCGCACCGAATACAACCTCAAGAAGAAAATGTACGCCCACCTGCAAAACCAGCCGGCGCGCTGGTTTGACACGACCCGCAGTGGCGGAATCATGTCGCTGATGACCAGCGACGTTGAGGCCGTGCGCATGATGATCGGCCCGGCGGTCATGTACATCGGCGGCACGATGTTTCTGTTTCCGGCGAGCCTGCTGATCATGTTCAGTCTGAACACTCTTTTGACGTGGCTGGCGCTGATCCCGCTGGTGGGGCTGACCGCGGCGACGATCTGGTTTAACCCGCGCGTGCGCAAGTACAGCCTGCGCAGCCAGGAAGACCTGGAGCAACTGTCCGCCCGCGCCCAGGAGAATTTTGCCGGCGCGCGCGTGGTGAAGGCCTTCAGCCGCGAAGAGTTCGAGATCAAAGAGCTGCAGGATCACGGCGAGACGTACCTGGCGAACAAGCTTGGCCAGGCGCGCAACCAGGCCATGTTCCAGTCGTGCATCTGGGGTTTCAGCGGCCTGGGGGTGCTGATCATTCTGTACTTCGGGGCGGTCGAGATCGCGGGCGGGCGCTTTACGGCGGGCGACTTCGCGGCCTTCATTCTTTACAACCTGCAACTGTACTGGCCGATGATCGCGCTTGGCTGGGTGACCATGCTGTTTGTGCGCGCCAGCGCCAGCCTGAAGCGGATTGACAGGCTGATTGCGACCCCGCCGGACGCGGCGCAGGTACCCGGCGGCTTTGTGCCGCAGGCCATCGAAGGCGAGATCGAGTTCCAGAGCGTCAAGCTGCGCTATGCGCCGGACTTGCCGCTGGCGCTGGAGGACGTGAGTTTCAAACTCGAGCCAGGCCGGACACTGGGCATTGTCGGGCAGGTCGGCAGCGGCAAGTCGACAATCGCGAGCCTGCTGCTGCGATTGATTGCGCCCACGGAGGGACGCATCCTGATCGATGCCCGACCCATCGAAGACTATGACCCGCACAAACTGCGCGGGTTCATCGGCTACGTGCCGCAGGACAGTTTTCTGTTCAGTGACACGATTGCCAACAACATCGGGCTGGCTGTTCGGAAGGCAGGAATCGGGAATTCGAGTGACGCGGTCATCCGGAACGCCGTCAAGGTCGCCGAATTCGAGGAAGAAGTTCTGAGTCTGCCCGGCGGCTACGACACCATGCTTGGCGAGCGCGGCGTAAACCTGTCCGGCGGGCAGAAGCAGCGCGCCGCTATCGCGCGGGCCCTGGCGGCAACGCCCACAATTCTGATTCTTGACGACTGCCTGAGCGCCGTGGACACGGACACTGAAGAGCGCATCCTGCGCAATCTGAAAAGCGAAACGCGGTCGATTTCGACGGTGATCATTGCCCAACGCATCAGCACGGTGGCCCACGCGGACGAGATCATGGTACTTGATCAGGGGCGCATCACCGAGCGCGGCACAGACGCCGAGTTGCGCAGCGGCGGCGGCCTGTACGCCGATCTCGCGCGTCGCCAGCAACTTGCGGCCGAGCTCGCATAAACTACGGGCGCATGGCCGCGGCGGCCCCGCCCGTGGCGCCCTGTGTGCCGCCCCCTGCGCCGCGCCGCCCACCCTGTTGCAGCATGCGCTTCATCTGGTCAGGATTGGTGCTGCGGTTGAGGGCGATTTCGCGGCTGATTTCGCCGTGCGTGTACAGGTTGAACAGCCACTGGTTCATGGTGATCATGCCTTCGCGGCTGCCGGTTTCGAGAATCGTGTAAATCTGGTGGACTTCGTTCTCGCGCACCAGGTTGCGCGCGGCGGCCGTCACCTTCAGGATTTCCATGGCCAGCACGCGCCCGCCCTTCACCCGGGGCAGAAGCTGCTGTGCGACGACGCCCAGCAGCACGAACGAAAGCTGCACACGCGCCTGCTGCTGCTGGTTGGTGGGAAACACGTCCACAATACGGTTGATGGTCTGCACGGCGTCCGTCGTGTGCAGAGTGGCGAAGACCAGGTGACCGGTCTCGGCCATGGTCATGGCGGCCTCGATGGTTTCAAGGTCGCGCATTTCGCCGATCAGGATGACGTCCGGGTCCTGGCGCAGAATGTGGCGCAGGGCGGGGGCGAAGCCCAGCGTGTCGTCGCCGATCTGGCGCTGGTTGATGATGCTGCGCTCATGGCGGTACAGGTATTCAATAGGGTCTTCGACCGTGATGATGTGGCAGGAGTCGTTCTGATTGATGTACTGGATCATCGCCGCGAGGGTCGTCGATTTGCCCGACCCCGTGGGGCCCGTCACCAGCAGCAGCCCCTTGTCGGTCATGGCGAACTGCTTGGTGACCTGCGGCAGCCCAAGCTCATCGATGGTCGGGATCGTGCTGCGGATAACGCGGATGGCCAGGCCGATACTGCCGCGTTGCCAGTACACATTGAGGCGGTAGCGCCCGGCGCCGCGGCGGCCGAATGACAGGTCAAGCTCGCGGGTTTCCTCGAGCACTGCCATCTGCCCTTCATCCAGCAGCTCCATGGCCAGGCTGCGGGTATCGGCGGGCATCAGCGGCTTGAAGCCTTCAATGGCGCGAAGCTGCCCGTCAATGCGCAGCACAGGCGGCACGCCGACAGTCAAGTGAAGGTCGGATACTTCGGCGCGGCGGGTAAAGACGAGCAGGTCGTCAAGTCGTACTGAGCTCTGGCCGGACATCTTGCCCCTTTGGGGCGGGGATCAGGTTTCAGGTTTCAGGTTTCAGGAATGTTCCTGACGCCTGCCACCCGCGAACTGTCACCCGCCTAGTGGTCTTCGTAGAACAGACTGACTGCTTCTTCAACGGTCGTCAGCCCGTCCAGCAGTTTCATGAAGCAACTCTGACGTAGAGTTCTCATGCCGTTCTTCTGGCACTCTTCCTCAAGCTCGGTTTCCGGGCGCTCGGCGATGATCATTTCGCGCAGCTTCGGCGTCATGGTCATGTATTCGTGTACCGCGAGGCGCCCCTTATAGCCGCTGTTGTTGCAGAAGCCGCACCCCTGCCCGCGCCACAGGTCAATTTCGACACTGGGCTGCCGGAAGCTCTGGGCCAACTGATTTTGCAGGGCCGGGCTTGGCGTGTAGGGCTCTTTGCACTTCGGGCAGATCATGCGGATCAGGCGCTGCGAAATCGCGCAGATCAGCGAGCTTGTGATCATGTAGCGCGCCAGCCCCATGTCCGCCATACGAGTAACGGTAGCGACGGCGGTGTTTGTGTGGATCGTGCTGAACACTAAGTGACCGGTCAACGCTGCACGCACGGCGATCTCGAGCGTCTCCTGGTCTCGCATCTCGCCGATCATCACGACGTCCGGGTCCTGTCGCAGAATGCTTCGCAGGGCGGCGGCGAAAGTCATGCCGATGTTCGCGCGCACCTGCACCTGATTGATGCCCGGCAACTGGTATTCGACCGGGTCTTCCACGGTGACGATGTTGATTTCGGGCGAGTAAACGTGCTTCAGGAAACTGTACAGCGTGGTGGTCTTGCCTGAGCCCGTGGGGCCGGTCAGCACGATGACGCCGTGCGGGGTCTGAAGCACTCGCTTCATTTCCTTGAGTGTCATCGGGTCGAAGCCGAGGCTGTCGATGTCCATGGACGTGGCGGACTTGTCCAGGATTCGCATCACGACCTTTTCGCCGTGGACGACAGGCAGGGTCGAAACGCGCATGTCTACTACACGGTCGCCGAGTTTCAGCTTGGCGCGACCGTCCTGGGGCAGGCGGCGCTCTGCAATATCGAGGCCGCTGATGATCTTGATACGGCTGACCACCGCGTTGATCAGGCGCTTGGGCGGCGCGGTTACTTCGCGTAGCGCACCGTCAATGCGGAAGCGGACGGCCACTTCGCGCTCGAAGGGCTCAAAGTGAATGTCGCTGGCTCGCTGGCGAACGGCTTCCATGAGCGTGGCGTTGACGTACTTCACGACCGGGGCGTTGCTTGCGGCATCGATCGCGTCGTTATCTAGCCCGAGGTCGTCATCCAAATCCTCGACAAATTCGGCGTCGACGCTTTTCAGGTCTTCGCCCATCTGGTCGAGGCTGTACTGCTGCGCGTAGTGCTTGTCGATCGCGTCCGCAATGGCGATGCGCGAGCCGATGTACACCTTCACGCTTTTGCCGGTCAGCGACTTAATGGTGTCGATGGCAATCACGTCGGCCGGGTTGGCCATGGCAACGTGCAGGAGCTCTTTGTCGTCGTCAAGGCGAAACGCGATCAGGTTGAACCGGCGCCCTTGGCGCTCCTGAATCTGGAGGACCGCGTCGCTTTGCACCTGGAGGTTTTCGTCGTTGAGGTTGATCGACTCGACGCCAAGGTTAATGGCGAGGTACTTGATCAACTCGTTCTCTTCGACGAGGTTGGTGTCCACGAGCACGCGACCGAGCTGCTTGCCGGTCTGGCGGTGGATCTTCAGCGCGTGCTCAAGCTGGTCTTCGTCGATGACGCCCGCTTCAAGCAGCAGCTCGCCCAGGCGTTTTCGCTTGCCGTCACGTCCCAAGCGCGAAGGCATCCCCGAGACTGCGGGGGCCGCCACCGACCGCTGCCGCCCGTTCACACTGGGATCGGCGCCGGGCTGCTGCGCACCGCCCGCGAGGGCAACACTGCGAACGTACCGTACACCCGTTGTGGGCTTGCGAGATGGACCGGAGCCTGCCGGATTTTGGGGCGTTCCCGCCATTCAATAACACTCCTGACCAACACTTCCGGGACAAGCGCGGGCAACTGACGCCCGCGAATGTCGCCTGATCGCCCCCGCTGAATTGCTACCCTTCGTCCGACGACTCTTCCGTCGCCGCGGCGGCCGCTTCCTCGGCCGCTTCAATCTTGGTCATCATGTCGCGTGGTGAATCTACGTTGCACTGCTTCTTGGCGCGCTCAAGCGTTGATTTCGCCTTGTCCCACTCCTCGCGCTCGACATGGCACCGGGCCTGGCGCAGCAGGTAGTTTCCCAAACGGGCGCGGTCTACATCCTGGGCAAGCCCGTCCGTGCGCTTCGAATCAGGCTGGGCGTACAGATCAACGGCCGTGTCGGCATGGCGCAGCGCGTCGTCGTAATTGGACTTCGCGAGGTACGCGGCCGACAGGTTGTAGTGTATGGCCGGGTTGTACGGGTCGATTTCCAGGGCTTTGGTCAGGGCGTCGATGCCTTCATCGACAAGCCCGGAGCGCAGATACGCGGCGCCCAGGTGCAGACTGTAGATGCCGATATCCGGCTTGATGTCCTCGGTGATGCGAACGGCGATTTCGTACTTTTCAATCGCCTCGGGCACCATGTTCAGGTTGTCGTAGATCAGCCCCAGGTTGAAGTGCCCCTGCGCGAAGCGGGGCTCATCGTCAAGCACCTCGGACCATGCCTCAATCGCCTCGAAGTACTGCCCGTTGTCCTGCAGGGACAGGGCTTCGTAGTACTTGCCCTCGAGAATCGAGAACTCTTCTGTGCCCTGTTTGATGGTCTTGCCGCTTGCGCAAGCCGAGACCACTAGCGCGGCCACTGCCAGCGCGATTCCTGAAATCTTTGACACGTTGCCCCCCGGTTTCGTGCTCATTGTACGTGCTTTCGCAATACGAGGTTAGGTACGAGTTGACCAGTCAACAAGATAGTCCGCTGAAAGCCACCGGGTCAACTACGCTGTTGAATTCCGGCTGTGACACAAAATCTTACGCTTCGGCCTTGCGGCGCCTGAGCGCGACAACCGCACCCAGAATGCCCATGAACAGTAGCGGCCAGGCCGGACCGCCGCGTGTGGACAGATTGCATGAATCATCGTCGTCGTCCTCGTCCAGCGGGTCGCCGGGACGCTTCTCGACCAGGGTAATTGTACCCCCGGTGATGTTCGCGCCGGCCACACCTGTGCCGCTGTTGACATCACTCGGCGTAATGTCCGCCTGGTAGATCGGATTCGGCGAAGGCACCGCTCCCCCGCTGAAGCTGATCAGCAGCGTGAAGTCGCCGTTTCCGCCGGCCGCGATGACTGAGTTGAGCGCGGTGAAGTTGAGCGTGATTGCGCCGCCCCCGGCGGTCCAGGTCGCGCTGGTCATGGTGGCAAGCGTACTTCCGCCGCGACGCAGGCTGATGCTGTTGATCGCGCTGGCACCGGCGTTCAGGTCGGTAATCACGGTGACGCGCACGGTGACGGTGTTGACGGTAAAGGCGCTCTGCCCGCCTGTTTCATTGAGGCGGAAGCCAAGCGCCGTGCGGCTTGAGCCGGCGGTGGCGGTGCCGCTGCCCGGGTTGCCCTGCGCTGACAAGGTTACCGCCGCCGGCGCGGGCGTTGCAATCGTGAAGTCACCGTTCGAATCGTCCATGATAAGACCGGTGTTGGTGTCGCGCACGCGCACGCGGCAGGTCGTGGCCGGGTTGTTCGGCACGGTGATGACCTGGCTGCCGTCGTTGGCTGTGGCCGAAGCCAGGGGCGTTGGGAGGTAACTGCTGCCGCTGTTGGTGGACAGCAGGATGTCCACGTTGCCGGTGACGCCGGAACTGCTCCAGGTAACCGTCATGTTGCCGCCGACGAGGAAGCTCTCGCCGCCGTTGGGCTGGCTGACTGTGATGGTCGGCGCGGATCCGACAACGATATTGAAAGTGAAAACGACGTTCGGGTTGACGCCGTCATTTGCCGTCAGCGTGACAGCGTGTGTAGTAAGCGTGTCGAACGTGCCGTTTGAGGGATTTGCGTTGATCGCCGCAGGTGGGACGGAATTGCCTTCAAACTGGGTTTGCACAATGCCCGTTGTGCCGACGTTGGTGATGGCGGCGGTCAGTGTCAGCGTGCCGCCAACACTCGCGTCATTCACGGTAATCTGGATGTTCGCCGCTGACACTGTGGTGCCCTGCACAACGTTCAGGTTGCCGCCTGTCGTGATCGGGCCGCCGCCGCCCATGACGGTAAACGTCGGCGCGGGATTGGCGGGTGTCTGGTAGTCGAATCCATTGACTGCCGTATCGGAGCCTCCGGCCGCGTTGACCACGACATCTACCTGGCCCGCGGCGTGCGCGGGCGTATCCACGGTCAGGCTGGTCGGGCCGGTCACGTTGAGGTTCAGCCCCGGCGTGCCGTCGAAGGTCACGCTGGTGACGCCTACGAACCCGCTGCCGGTGATCGTAATGGAGTCGCCGCCCGCCGTGGTGCCCGTCGCCGGGTTGATGTTGGTGATGATCGGCGCCGCGACGTATTCGAAGCCGCTGACTTCGGTGTCTGATCCGAGAGTCGGATGTGTGACCACGACATCAACCTGCCCGGCTGCGTGAGCAGGTGTATTGACGGTGATGGTCGTGTCGTTGACCACCGTGATGCCCGTTCCGGTAACGGCGTCGAAGGTAACGCCCGTGACGCCGGTGAAGCCGGTGCCGGTGATGGTCACGCCGGTTCCGCCCGCAAGGGGGCCAGCGTTTGGCACAACCGTCGCGATGCTGGGGCCGGCCAGGTACTCATAGCCATTGATCTCTGTATCGTTGCCACCGGGGTTTAGCACGGTGACGTCCACCTGGCCGACGCTGCCCGCCGGTGTATTAACTGTGATGGTCGTGTCGTTGACGACTACAAGGCCTGTCGCCGGGTTGGCGCCGAAGTCCACGCCAGTGCTGCCGGTAAACCCAGTGCCCGTGAGGGTGACAAATTGCCCGCCGGCAGTTGGCCCCTGGTTGGGGCTGACGCCCGTAAGATCGGCCTGAGCCTGGAGCGCCGCCGGGACGACCAGAAACAGCAAAGACCCCAGGATGGAAAGCAAGTTGATGCGCATGAATGAACCTCCGCCCGCCACAGGCCGTCATGTCTATCCGCTCCGCGGCCTTTCCGCGGGGCCAGTTGCTTCGCAACGATCGCTTGCCAGCCCTAAGGACTGGTGCGACCCCAAATTGTCAGCGTTTTGTAGAGCGGCAAAAGCCTAGCGATGACTCCCTATTTACGCAAGCCTTTGCTGTTCAGCAGGTTCTGTTGGATGACACGATCAAGCGCAGCGATTGCACAACGATAGCGCCGGCCCGGCGCACCGTCGATCGGGGTGATGTGTCGGAAACGTACAACGCCGACGCGGGTTGGCCGGCATCGGCGTTTCTTGAAATCCTTTGCAGGTCAGAGCAGTTTCAGGGTTCTTCTGCAGAATCAGGTGGGGGCGGGAGGCGAGACAGGTCTCTTTCCAGGGCATCCGGCAAGCCTCCAGCCGACTACCCTACCTGTCACCCATGCGCCCGGTTCAACAGTGGCGTCATGGCTATCGTTGCGCCGTGGCGTGCGGCGGTTGACCTTCGCACAATTAAAGAAACTTCGGCAGGACCGCTTAGACGCCCACGACGGGCAGGCGGTCGCTGCTGCCGATGCGCCAGCGGCGCTTCAGCGCGAGTTCGACCTTTTCGCCCAGCACACTGATGCTGAAGGTACCTTCGAAGACCGCGAACACACCCAGCGCCTTGAACTGCTCACGCTCCCATTCGCTGACGTCACGGACCACCAGAATTACCGGCGCGTCGGCCTTCTCCATCAGGTCGGCCAGCCCGTATATGCCGGCGGCGCCAAAGCGTTCAAAGTCCGCGATTACAACCTGTGGGCGCTTCTGGTTCGCAAACTCGACCGCGTCGTGCAGATGCTCGAAACGCTCAAGGCGTACCTGCAGGGTCTCAACCAGATACTGTGCGATCAGCCGGGTCTGTGCTTCGCCGGCCAGAATCAACCCCAGCCTCAAATGAACGTACTTTTTGCCCAAAAGAAATCCTCAGTCGCACGGCAAGCGAGCCACGTTAGGAACGGCGCCACAATGTGACAACATAAATCACGAATCACGATCTGGCCGGGTCAGGCGCAGTGATTCCCTTCCAGGTCGGCGGGGTCCACGCCGGGTGGAATGTGCAGCTTCGCAAGCCCGCCCTCGCTGGTCTCGCGATAGCGTTCCTGCATGTCTTCGCCGGTTTCCTTCATGGTGCGCACGACCGTGTCGAACGGGATTTCATGTTCGCCGTCACTCAACAGGGCGTAGTCCGCGCAGTCGACTGCTCGCATTGCGCCCACGGCGTTGCGCTCAATGCATGGAATCTGTACCAGACCGGCGACAGGGTCGCAGGTCAGGCCCAGATGATGCTCGATTCCCATTTCCGCGGCGTATTCGATCTGGCGGGGGTCGCCCCCCATGAGTTGCGCCGCCGCCGCCGCCGCCATTGCGCAGGCCGTTCCGACTTCACCCTGACAGCCTACCGCGGCGCCGCTGATGCTGGCATTGGTCTTTACCAGGTTGCCGACGATGCCCGCCGTGGCCATGGCGCGCAGGACCTTGCGATCATCGCAACTCAGTACTTCCTTTAGGTAGCGCAGCACGGCGGGGAGTACTCCGCACGCGCCGCAGGTAGGAGCTGTGACGACCCTGCCCGCGCTGGCATTTTCTTCACTGACGGCCAGTGCATAGGCGGTCAAAAGCCCCGTACGCTGCAATGGTCCGGGGCGGCCTTTGGCCTGCTCGTAGTGCCGGTGCGCCTTGCGTCGGAGCTTCAGACTGCCGGGCAGAGTTCCGTGGGCTTCAAGTCCGCGGTCGATGGCCTCCTGCATGGCGTGCCAGCATTCCGCAAAGAAGTCCCAGATGTCCTTGCCCTCGCGCTCTTCGACGAACTTCCAGAGGGGCATGTTCTGTTCGCGGCACCAGCTCAGGATTTCCTTCATGCTGTGGCGGATATACAGGTCGGGTGGGGGAGGGCTGCCGGGCTCCTGCAAAGCGCCTCCGCCGATGCTGTATACCGTCCAGTCGCTGACGACGTGTCCGTCGGCGTCCATGGCTTCCCACTTCATGCCGTTTGGGTGCAGCGGCAGGCGCTCGCGCGGTTTCCACTCAATGCTGAATGCCCTGCCGTCGAACACGTGCCGCATGGCGACATCGGTGAGGTGTCCCTTACCCGTTGCCGCAAGGCTGGCGTACAGCGTAACGCGCCAGGCCGCGGCGTCGGGGTGCCGGGCCAGAAATACCTCGGCGGCGCGTGTCGGCCCCATGGTGTGACTGGCAGAGGGGCCGGTGCCAATGCGATAGAGTTCGCGAAGGGATTCCATGAAAACGGTTCCGGGCGGGTTGCACTCGCGACCTCGCCCGGGTGTTGAACAGTACGTATCGCGCACGGCACGTCTACGGGGCGACCATCACCTTGACCTGGCTGGGCGCGACTTGCGCGCCGGCCGGCATGTTCGGGTTGCTGCCGTTGTGCGCGACCATGGCGGTGACGTAGGCAGCGCCCTTGCCCTCCAGCTTTACCTTGCTGCTGCCTAGCTTGTACTCGCAGGGGCCTTTGATCTGGTTGGAAATGACGCCGCCGCCTGCGGAGCCCGCCTCGTCGCCGCTGGACATGCTGATCTTGCTGGTCTGCACCAGGGCGTTAGCGCCGCTGAACTTCACTTTCTGAGAAAAGCTGCCCGCCTGCGCCTGGGCGCACTGCGCCACGTTGGGGTACGGGATCGGCACCGGGCCGCCCGGGCTTGGCGTCTTGCAAACGTCCGGTGTGCCCATGCACGTTCCACTCTGCTTTGTCGATGCGGGCAACATGGCTGTCTCCTGTTTCGGTGCGTGAGCGTGCTTCGATTAGCCAAGGTAAATCTTGTCTCCGTCCATCTTCACATCCTGCTTTGCCTTCACGACGTAGCGACCGGCCTTGGTGTGGGCCGTTTCTTCTACTGTGGTCTGCGTGCGACCGGCATCGAGCTTGAGCAGCTTCCGGACGGCGCGATAGACGTTGTCCGCCTTCTCTGTGATGGTTTTGGCCATCAACTCGAGCTTGCCGGCGCGCAGCCGCAGATTGGGGCTGTGCAGCTCAAGTCCCTTGCCCGACTTGAAGCGGATCTCGCCGCGCGGCGCGGTGAACGTCGCGCTTGCGGGGAAGGCCACAGTCATGTCGCCCTGCGCCGCCAGTAACCCAATCGCGTAGCAGCGGTCCGACTGGCCGATCACCAGCAACGTGTCGCCCTTCACCGGAGTGTAGGGGAATGCCAGCGCGTTTTCGGCCGGCGATTCGCCCGCTGGTGTCAGTACAGTCAATTTGCGTCCCTGTACATCGAGCACCGTGGCCGGCGTCAGTGTCACGTCGGTGCCGGTAAGCAGATTTCCTAGCGTCTGGGTTTCCATGTTTCCGCCTCCAGTCGGTCTACGTCCGTTCGAATGGTCTTCTTCTGGTCTGCGCCGTTGAACTTCGCGCCGTCTTCGCGCGCGGCGTGCAGGTTTGCGCCGCTCAAATCGGCGCCCGAGAAATCGGCAAGTTCAATCACGGCGTGTTCCAGCAGCGCGTAGTTCAGGTTCGCGTTGCGGAAGTCGCACTGTCGGGCCCCGGCCTGGTTGAATACGGCCTCTTTAAGCATGGCGCCGGTGAAGGCCGCGCCCTCAAGCTCCGCCTCTACGAACATCGCCATGGGCGCCTGCGCGTTCGTGAAGTTCGCAGTGGCCAGGCGGGTCTTGTGGAAACTGGCCATCGGCAGATTTGCCTGGGTCAGGTTCACCCTGTTGAGGTTCGCATCGTTGAAAGTCGCCTGTGCCAGGTCACAGTTGGACAAGTCGGCGCCCTCCAGGTTGGCGCCGGTGAAATCGCACAGCACGAAGCTCGCGCCGGTCAGTTTCATGGCGTGCAGGTCGGATGACTCAAAGGCGCACTGGTGCGCCTGCACGCCGTCGATGACGACCCGCGTCATGTCGACGTTGTTGAAGCTGACTTCACGCAGCGTCGCGCCGGACAGGTCAAGGCCCGCGAGCTTGCCGTTGGTGAAGTCGGCCTTCTCGATGTGCGCGCCGGCGAAATCGGCGTTGGTCAGGTCCGCGTCGGCGAAACTGGTGCCGATGGCGCGTGTGCCGCGCAGGTCCGCGTCCTGAAGCAGACATGCGTCAAAGCCGGCGTCCGTAAGGTCGGCGTTCATCAGGCGCACCCCGCGCAGGTCGGAGCCGCGGAAATCGACTTCCGTAAGCTGCCAGCCGCCGAAGTCGTGCTCGCGCAAATCCATCGACGTCAGTTGCGCGCCGCGCAATACGGCCCCGGTCAGGTTTGTGCCTTCTATGATGCAATTGTTCAGGTTTGCGCCGCGCAGGTCGGCGGTACCGAAATCCAGCCCATTCAGGTTGCAGGCCTCGAAATCCGCGTGTGCCAGGTTGGCGTCATGCAAGTCAACGCCCCCGAGCTCGGCGTCGCCGAAGGCAGCCCCGCAGGCACGGACGTTGCCAAAGTTGACACCCGTGAGCACCGCGCGGGAAAGATCGGCGTTGTCGAGTGTACAGTCCGCCATGTTTGCGGCCGCCAAGTTCGCGCCCGTGAAGTCGCACTCGACGAAGCCGTGTCCCGACAGGTCCAGCCCGCGCAAATCTGCCCCGGAAAACCGGCACGCATCCAGTGCTTGCGGCAGCCCGACTACCTCGCGCAGGTCGGCGTCATCAAAGATCGCGCCGTCACAACTCGCGCCGGCAAAGTCGGCGCCGGTCAGGTCTGCCATCGCCAGCATGGTCTGGTTCAGGACCGTGCCTTGCAGACTTGCCCCGCCGAGCTTCGCCTTGATCAGCGTGGACTGCTGCAGGCGTGCGCCATCCAGTATCGCGCCGTCCATCGCACAGCCGTCGAAGCCGCAGGCGGTCGCGTCACTCTTCGTAAAGTCGGCTCCCGCGAGCGCCATATTTGCGAAGCGCGCCTTGACCAGCGAGGCCTGATCGAACTTCGCGCCGTTGCCATTGCCGCCGATGAAGCTGGTTTCATCCAGTGCGCCGCCGCGCAGGTCGGCGCCGGTCCAGTCGCAGTCGGCAAACACAGCGCGCGGCGTGACCGCTTTTCGCAGGCGCGCCCCGCGGAAGTTGCAACGCATGGCCGCTGCGTCACTGAAGTTCGCGCCGTCGAGGTTGCAGGCACCGAAGTTGACATTCACAAGGCGCATTCCCGTGAAATCCGCGCCCTCGAGTTCGAGCCCGGACAGGTCGACGTTGGACAAGTCGGATTGCCTGCGGGCAGCGATCATCGCCAGTGCGTCCTGCTTCGTCAGTTTGTGCTCGGTCGTCATGTTCAAGCCAGCAGGGTCTGTTTCAGGTTTGTTTCAGTCAGCTTCGCGTCGTCTGTTTTCGCGTCGCGGAACGCCGCGCCGTAGCAGTTGCTTGTTACCAGGGACGCGCCGGTCAAGTCCGCCTTTTCGAAGTCGGCCTCGAAGAAGTCCGCGTTGTCAGCCTTTACACCGCTGAGGTTCGCCTTGCGAAGGCTGCCCTGGCGCACGATCGCGCCAAACAGCGTCGCTTGGGCCAGGTTCGCGCCCGTGAACATGGCGCCCTTCAGCGTTGTGTACCGGAAGTTTGCCCCCTCAAGATTGGCGTGGTCGAAGATACCACCATCGAGTTCGGACTCTTCAAAGTTAACGCCCGCCAGATTGGCTTCGCTGGCGCGCAGCCCGGTCCCCTTGACGCCCTTGAAGACAGCGCCTGTACAGCGTGCTCCGATAACGCTTGCCCCGGCAAGGTCGGCCTTTTCGAACCGGACGTTGCTCAGGTTTGCCTTGCTGAAGTCCGCTTCGCGCAGTTTTGACTCCGTCGCGTCGACGTCGGTAAGGTCGGCCGAGGCAAAGGATGCGGCAGGCAGTGCAACGCCGGCGAGTCTCGCTCGCGTCAGCTTCGCGTTGTCAAACAAGGCGTTCTTGATTGCGCTGCCGGTGAAGTCCGCGCCTTCCAGTCCGGTGCTGACGAAGCTGACGTTGTCCGCCTGGATGTTGGTCAGTTTCACGTCGGTCAGGTTAGCTTCGTCGAACTGCGCGCCGTCGAGCTTGCAGGCATCCAGATTTGCCCCGGCCAGATTCGCGCCCGTGAAGTCCGCTTGCGCAAGGTCGCTGCCCGACAGGTCCTGACCCGCAAGGTCAGCACCGGCGAAGTCACGATCCGGTGTTTCGCCGCTTCTGATTTTCGCGGCGAGTTTCGCGCCGGTAAGGGCGACGGCGGCCGGCAGCAGGGACAAGGCCTGGGCGATCAACATGTCGCTTTCGGCGGCCAGCACGTCAGGGTTGTTGTCAAGTTCATGCATTACCCTGGCGAGCTCCGGCGGCACCGGACGGCCCAGGGCCTGCAGTCGCGACACCACTCCATTCAGTGAAGTGCGCATCTGGCCGAAGCCTTCAAACAGGCCCGGAGAAATGCCGACCGATGCGGCGAAGGCGGCGGGAGCCATGCCCTTGAGTTGTCCGGCGGTCTGGTTTCCCATGGCGGTGACGGCCTCGCCCAGGGCCTCGCCTTCCAGCATACCGACATCGGCAACGAGCGCGTCTTCCGGCGGAAGGGCGTCCGCGTCCTCCGGTTCTTCCTCCAGCCAGGGGCGAACGTCGTCGATGGTCGCCGGCGCGTCCGACAGAGCCTCCGACCACACAAGAATGTCCGCGATGTCTTCGCCCTCTTCTTCGCGAATGTTGCTCACACCGCGCCAGATGATCGCGACGGTGCCCTGCTGCGCGTCCACGTGCAGGGTATCCAGGTTCATCGGCACATTGTGCTCGGCCAGTGCTTCGCCGTCCTTGCGTCGCACCAGACAGCGTATGCGCAGACCGGGCAGGCGGGTCTTGAGGACCGCGTGGTCCGGCTGCATGTTCGTCAGCGTGATTTCCTCGTCGCCGCGCAGAAACTCAACCTGCTGGTCTTCGGGCGCCGCGTTGAAGTAGCCCCAGTCGAAGTCTTCCGGATGGGCGGGCCAGCGCTCTTTCAGCCACTTCTTGCCGTATGTTCCAAGCCTGCCTGTGCGCTGCTTCCAGGTGCGGTCGATGGGGCCGAAACCCGCCGGTGTGGGCTGGTTGCCGGGGCTCTTGACCAGTTCGTCGGGGTACTCGACGTTCGGCAGGTGTCCGTCCTTTCGCCCCTTGCCCGCGGGGTTGAGTTTGAAATTCGCGCCACCGAACGCGTTCGCCCAGGTCAGGTCCACGTTGTTGAATTCTTCAGGCGCGCCCATCTTGTTGAAGACGATGCCTTTGTCCCAGGTGCGGTTGCCAATGACGGCGAGTTGCTTGGACCAATCGCCGACGCCAAAGGACACGGGGCAGGTCGTCATGCCACGCCCGCCGGGAGTAAAACACGTGGCGCGCAACAACAGGTCAGCCCTCGGCTTGAACGGCGTCAGATCGGCGGCGTAGATGCACTCCGGTCGCTCCGCTTTGCTGGGCACGTCGCCTTCGAACTGGGGCTGGTCCGTCAGTGGCGTGACCGTGCCGTCCGGCTGCATGCGGAATGTCGCCTTCACCGTGCAGGTCACGGAGTGCGAAGGAAAGTTCACCCGCCCAAGCAGCGGGGCAAACGGGAAATCCGTACGGTTGCGGATCTTCACGTTTAACCTCCCTGTACCATCGGCTTGGCGGTGATGCCTGTCGGCCCGACAATCAGCTTGCTGCCCTTGCATTTCAGCGTGATGCCGGAGTTGTCCAGGCGCAGCATTGTCGTGGTATCGAACAGCAGCAGAATCTTCTGCGCATCCACTTCGATCTTTGTCCGCGGCAGGGGCGGCGGTCCGGGAACCGGTGGCGGTGGGGGAGGCGGCGGGGCCGTCGAAGACTTGCTCTTGACCGACGCCATGGCGCTGGTGGCCCAGGCGGCCATACGCGCTTTCAGGCTTGGGTCCGGAGGCGGGAAGGGAGCGTTGCCTTGCAGCGTCACCTTTTCCTTCGCCTTGATCAGCATCTTCTGCTTTGTGGCCAGGGTGAAATTCTTGGCCACGCTGTCTTCGCGGTCCTTGTTCGCGACGTTGGTCAGCCCGTCAAACACGTACTCTTTGGATTTGGCGGATTTCACCGTGAGGCTGGCGGATGCTTCCATGGTAACGGTCGCGCCGGCCTTGATGCTGAAGCTTGCGCCGACCGCGATGGCGATGCCGCCGGCGGCTTTGAAGTCGGCGGTGAATCCGATTTCGATGCCGTAGGTCAACGCGGCCTTGAAGGTGAAGTGGTCGCCGTATTTGTACTCGGCGCTGGTGCCCTTGATGGTCCAGTCGCTGGCGTCGCCGACCTGCTTGTTCTCTTTGCCCTTGATGATGATGTTGGCGTCTTTTTCAGCGTACTGGTTCCACTGTCCCTTGGTGGACAGGTAGAAGCCGTTTTCGCCGCCGGTGACGGTTACGCTGCCTTCGGACTTGGCTGCCTCATTGCCGCCCTTGCCCATGCGCAGGTAGGTGTCATCCTTGGCGGACTTGATGTACAGGTTTTCGTCGCCGCTGTGCAGCTTGACTTCGTTCTTGTCGGTGGACTTGAAGCACATGTTCTCGCTTCCGTCCGTTCCGTCGAACTTCATGTCAAGCTTTGAGTCCTTGGTTTTCAGGTTGATGAACGGCGAGCCGACCGTGTCATCGAGGACGAACTTGCTGCCGCCGGGAGTGGCAATTACGTTCTGCGTGCTGTTGGTCATGCCGACCACGCTGGAGTTCTTGCTGTTGAACATCGCGCCGGCAATCACGGGGCGGTCAGGGTCGCCGTCTACGTGGGTCAGGATGACTTCCGAGTTCTTGAGCAGCGGGAAGTGCATGCCCTGGTCCGGCCCGGCGTAGGGCTCGGATTTGCGCACGAACTTGCTGGCCTGCCCGTCGCCGCCGCCGCCCCGGTCGATGGGCATCTTGATTTTGTAGCGCCCCTTGTCGTCGAGCTGGGCGTAGGGCGTGCTGTTGTCGGCGCCGTCCACTTTGGCGTGCATGACACCCTTGATCTGCGGCCAGGGGGTGCTGAACACGGGGCGGAACTTCTTGGATTTGGGAATTGCCACGAAGCTGTTGCTGTAGCTTGCGCCGCCGCCTGCGTTGCCACCTAGCGCGACGGCCTGTGTCGCGCGGTGGCGCACTTCGGTCAGCAGGTACTCGTTGTTGGTGCTGTCGCGGTAGTGGTCCTGAAGTTCGAACACCATGCCGGCGCGGAAGCCGCGGCAGTCGCTGCGCCCGGTGAAGACGTGCTCGCGGCACTGGATTTCTTCCGCGCGTATTGCGGCCAGGCGGTCGCCGTCTTCCTTCGTGTGGTAGTGGCTGTTGTAGCGGTAGACTATGCCGACACCGTCGCCGTGTACGTCCGCCTCGCACTCGAGCCCGGTATCCGGGTCGTCCCAGTTGTAGTCGTTGAGGATGACCTTCTTGGGCAGCAGGTTCGTCCGGGCGGCGATCGCCGTTACGACTTCCTCCTTGAACCAGTCTTCGGCCGCTTCTTCCGTATCGGCGGCTTCGATGCGGGATTCGTTGTCGTCCTGTGACGGCTTGTAGCTGAACTTGGCGTTGCCTTGCAGGGTGCCGTAGCCTTCGGCGGAATCCGCGAGCACCATTTTCTCGCGGTCTTCAGTCTGCACGAAGTAGTAGAAAATGCCCTCGTGTTCCATCCAGCGGTGGATGAAATCGAGGTCGGATTCCTCGTACTGGACAACGTAGTCACGCGCCTTGTGACTGCCAAGCTTGCCGGTATCTACTTCGACGTCGTATTCCTGACAGATCGACTTCACGATTTCCGGTACCGACTTCTCCTGAAAGATGCGGCTCTGGTGGGCGAGCGCGAGGCGCTTCAAGCGGGGAACGAGCACCGCGCGGTACTTGACCAGCTCAAGTTCTTTGCCCACCTGCTCAAAGCTCTGGATGACGCCGTGGATCTTGAGCGTCGTCGCCGCGCGCTTGTCCTGCCCCGCAAGCTGCACGCCCTGTTTGATGCCGATCCAGGCCGTCTTGCGGATCATTTCAGAAAAATCAATGTCCGTCCTGGTGGAGGCGAGCTCAAGGCGAAACTCGTAGGGCCTGTTAATGGCCTCGTCGCCTTCGAGTTTCGTGACAAGCAGGTCACCATCTTCCACGGCGTCGGAGTGAAACTGCATTACCTGTGTAATCGCGATTTCCGGCATGGCTGTGTCCTTGTGCTCAGTGGTGAGCGATCACCATTCTCGTTGCGCCTTCGGCGGCCCCCGGCGTTCGCTTCGGGCCCTAGTCTCCAAATGCGAAGGCAAATTCACCTGTTTCACCGATGCTTACATCCAGCTTTTCGGGCAGGTCCCCTTCGCTCATTTTCTGCAGGAGGTTGGTGCTCATCTGCGGCAGCAACGTGCCCCGGATGATGTGGTCAATGTTGCGGGCGCCGGTCTCAACTTCCTTGCAGCGTTCCGCGATAGTGGTGATGACCTTCGGGTCGAAGTTCAGGGCCATGTTGTGCGTGGCGTGCATCTGGCGGGCGATTTTGTTCAGCTTCAGCCCGGTGATCATCTGCATGGCCGACTGGTCGATCGTGTAGAACGGAAGAATGCTCATGCGGGCGAGCAGCGCGGGCTTGAAGTGCGCGCTGAGCTGGGGGCGGATCATACTGACCAGCTCATCCATGTCCGGGCGGTCGCCGTCGCTGCAGGCTTCCGTGATGATGTCCGTGGCGAGGTTGCTGGCCAGGAAAATAACGGTGTTCTTGAAGTCGATCTCACGACCTTCGCCGTCGTTCAGCATCCCCTTGTCAAACACCTGATAGAACAGGTTCATCACGTCGATGTCGGCTTTCTCGACTTCGTCCAGCAGCACGACGCTGTAGGGGCGCTGGCGCACGGCTTCAGTCAACTGCCCACCTTCGCCGTAGCCGACGTAGCCCGGGGGTGATCCGATCAGACGGCTGACCGTGTGCTTTTCCTGATACTCGGACATGTTGATGGTGGTCATGAAACGCTCGCCGCCAAACAGCAGGTTGGCGACAGTCAGGGCGGTCTCGGTTTTGCCGACTCCGCTCGGGCCGACGAACAGAAACACGCCGATGGGCGCGTCCGGATTGCCCAGGCCGGCCTTGCTGGCCCGAATGCCCGTGGCGATGGACCGCATTACGTGGTCCTGGCCTTTCACACGCTTCGATAGTTCATCTTCCATTGTCAGCAACCGCGCGGCCTGGTCCGCGACCATGTTTCCGACCGGGATACCGGTCCAGTCGCCGACGACCTTGGCAACGACTTCGCTGGTGACTTCGACGGGGACCAGAGGCTCCGGACCCTGCATTTCGCGCAGGTTCGTGAGCTCGGTTTCGAAGAGCTTTTTGAGCTCGGCCGGGTCGGATGGCAGGTCGAATTTGGGCGTGTCGTCTTTCTTCGCTTCTTTGACTTCTTCTTTCGAGTCCGTTCTGGACTCGCCCCCGGCGTTTCCGCCGGGGCTCTGGCTGCTGAGGTCATTGAGTTTGTTGCGGATGGCGACGACCTTGTGGGCCTGGTCGCGCTCCCTGGCCCAGCGGGTCTTGAAGGCATCGACGTCAATCTTCGTCGAGGCGATTCGTTCTTCGATTTCCTTCATCTGCTCTGCGTCGGACCTGCCGCCGGTTTCCGAGTCGCGCTTCAGGGCGTTCAAGGTGCGCGCGTCGGTTTCGATGCTGCGCTCAAGGTCCTGGAGCTCGGCGGGCTTGGATATGAACGCGACCTTTACCCGCGCGGCGGCGGTGTCCACGAGGTCAATGCCTTTGTCCGGCTGCTGGCGACCGGCGATGTAGCGCGAGCCGAGCTCGGCTGCCGCAACCAGTGCTTCGTCGCGGATGACGACTTTGTGGGCTTTTTCGTAATTCGCGCGCAGTCCGCGCAGCATCGTCGTTGTCAACTCGGCGCTGGGCTCGTCAAGTTTGACAAGCTGGAAGCGACGGGCGAGCGCGGCGTCCTTCTCAAAGTACTTCTTGTATTCCGACCATGTTGTCGCGGCGACCGTGCGCAGCTCGCCGCGTGCCAGCGCCGGCTTCAGCAACTGCCCGGCGTCGTTGGTGCCGGCTGCGCCGCCCGCGCCGATCAGCGTGTGCGCTTCATCGATGAACAGGATCAGCGGCTTGGGGCTGGCCTTGATCTCGTCGATCACGGCCTTGAGGCGCTTTTCGAACTCGCCCTTGACGCTCGCGCCGGCCTGCAACAGCCCGACGTCCAACCCGATGATATCGCAGTTCTGTAGTACTTCGGGCACGTCGCCTTCGACGATGCGCATCGCCAGACCTTCGACCACGGCGCTCTTGCCGACGCCCGGCTCGCCGACACAGATCGGGTTGTTTTTTCTGCGGCGCGCCAGAATGTCGACCATCTGCCGGATCTCGCTGTCGCGTCCGAACACCGGGTCAAGCTCGCCGTTGCGGGCGCGCTCGGTGAAGTTCTGACAAAAGCGTTGCAGGGCTGTGCCGTCGCGGCTGGACTCGGCGCCGGGTGAAGCGCCTGAGGCGCCTGCGCTGGCACTCGCGAAGGCGGCCTGCTCGCGCGAGCTGACGATGATGTTGTCAAAGTTCTTGCGCAACTCAGTGAGGTTGATGTCGGCGAACAGGTCAACGTAATCGCCGGAGGCAAGCCGTGCGGGATTGCCGAGCAGCGCCTCTAACAGGTTGCCGGAGCGGACTTCCGCGAGCCCGTGGTCGATGCTGGCCACGAGCCAGGCGTTCTGAAACCAGGTCGTCAGCAGCGGGCTGAACACGGGGCGTCCGGCATTGCCGGTCTTCAGGTTGTCGAGGTCGCGCGTGATTGCCTTGTTGACCCGACCTGGGTCGATTTCAAACTTTCGCAGAACCTGCTGAATGTCCGCGTTCGGGTCATCCATCATGGCCTGCAGCAGATGCTCGACCGTGACCTCGTAGTTGGTGCGCGAAACGCAGTTCCCCGCGGCCCCTTCAAGGGCGCGCGTGCAGAATTGGTTCAGGCGTCCAACCAGGCGTTTGAGATCAACCTCGACCATGTTTCCATCCTCTGAGTGTGAAAGTTACGGTTTGATCCTGTTCCGAGCTTTCGCCAAGCCAACTGGACCAACCAAGTCTTGTGTACGCTTCGGTTCGGGAATTCAGTTGCGCGCGCCTGACCTGATCGCCACGCAGTATCAGCGTTACTTCGTAATCCAGGCAGTCGTTGTTGAAGACGTCCACCAGTTCGCGCAACTGGCTCATGTTGTCCGTGTCGGGCAGCATTTCCATGTAGGCGTCGAAGTCCATGGGGCCCATGCTGATGCCGAAATTGCCGGCGCGGTCAAAGACCGCCTGGCCCAGGGTCGTATCCTGCCCCAGCGTGCAGTTTGCTTCGCCGAGGCGGTTGCGTTCCGCGCGGCTGATCTCGCACCAGCGTCCTTTGCACTGCTCGATTTCGACGGGTGCTTCGGGGAAGTGCTCCGCCAGCAACGCGCGCAAAGACGCGGCACTGCGCGGATGTTGTGTAAGCAGGCCGGCATAGCCCAGCAGGCGGCCGGGGCGAAGGCTTTCGTCGTGTGGCAGGTGTTCCAGCGCCGCGCCGAGCAGCGTCAACAGGCGCCGGGAATAGTAGTCCTTGCCCGCGGGATCGTACTGCACGGTGTGGCGATATTTTTCCCAGACACGGAAGACGAAGCTGATCAGGCGGTGATGGAACAGATCCAGAAATCCGCGGATCAGGCTGTCGTCGTCCTCCAGGCGGATCAGGTCTTCCGTATAGAACGCGGGAAGCGGGGAGCTCGCCCCGTAAAGTCCCATGAACGTGAGGTCGAGACGATAGCGCTCGCCGCCGTCCGGTTGTTCCAGGGCGTGGACATGCGCGATATCGGAGACCGGGAAGCTCATGCTGAGCAGCGGACGGAAACGGATGCGCTCACGCTCGGGCGGGCCCTGGTATCCAACCTTGGGCGCGTCCTTGTGCAATCCGTGTAACAGCCTAACCGCTTCATAGAACGAATACTGGTTCGCGTTCTGAAGCAGCTCGGTTGTTAAAGGATGGCGCGTTTGCCAATCCGTGCCGGCCATTGCCAGACCTCTCCCCGTTTCGCACCTTTGATCGTGAGCCTGCTGAACGAGTTCAGGGACACGTACTGCGCAAAAAATTCATTGAGCACCGAGCCAAAGAGGAACGTTTCCCCTTCGCCACCCAGCAGCTCTTCATCAAGCAGCATCTCGATGTTCAGTCCGCGCACCGGCGTGCCTTCCACCAGTCGCGACGCGGGGTCGCCCTTCACGCCTTTGATACCCTCCAGCAGGCGGGAGAGGGACTGTTCGGTCTGGCGGTCAACCCGCGCGCGGAAGTTGTACAGCCCGACCACGCTGCGCAGGGCATCCACACTGAGCAGCGACATGTAGTTCAGTGACAGATGCGCGATCAGGCGCCAGTGCAGGTCGCCGCTCATGGGTGGCGGCACGCTGGGCGTCGGCCGCGTGATGTTGCGGTACTTCGCGAAAATCGGTGCGTTGCCGGTTTTCACGTTGATGTCGCCCGCATCGAGGCGTGTCGGCAACTGTCCGTTGGTGCAGGTTAGTTCGACGGACACAGTCTCGATGTTCGGGCGCTGCTCCGGGTCCTCGGGCGCGATGAACGTCAGCAGCATCTCGCTGCTGCCGCCGGTGACCGACTCGCGGCGGCGGGCGTGATAGAACTGCTCGTCGCGTCGTCCGATGCGCGCCAACTTGAATTGCGGGTTGAAGACGCGCTCGGCGGCGCTGCCAAGTTCGAGCCCGTACACTTTGTCGATTGAGTGAATCTCAAAGTGCGCCGGGTTGTCCCCGCCCGGACGCACGGCGTACTCGGTGCGCCCCGGCATGATGCGGACTGGGTCGGCATCGTGGCCGAACAGGTTCACGCCCGGCACGCAGTTGAGTTGCAGATTTGCCTTGCTGACCGGCGGCATGTTGTCCGGCAGGCGCGAAAAGTCGATGTCCAGCGTGAAGCCGGTCGCCCCGGTGAAAGTGGCCGTGCCGTCGAGCCTTCCGATTTCAACAAACATGAACTTGGTGGGGCAGGTGAAGTACTCCTGCAATAGCCGAAAGCCGGGAAAGCTCGGGCCGGGACCGCCAAACACGGCCTGGTCTTCGCTGAAACCAACGGGCTGGATAGCACTGCCCGGCAGCTCGAAGTGCGGATCAGCGTCGCCGCCTGCACCTCCGCGCACAACCACACGCCTGGCGTAGCGCAGCAGCGCCACGTGCAGGGCGCGCGTGACTGTCGGCTCGCCTGACAGGTGCAATCGCAGGCGGCCAAGCCCGAGTTTGTCGAGCGGCAGCTTGTCCGGGCCTTTGAAAGAAAGGCGCAGGCGGGCTGGCGCTTCACGACGTAGCTGCACGTCCGTCAGTTCAAGGGGCACGAGGTCGAAATCGTTGCAGGTGCGAAAGCGGCAGCGGGTGCCATCTACGGGCGTCGAGTCGATCTCGATACCCGCTTTCAACCGCTTCAAGTCGGCCGTGGCCTTGTTGGTGTGTTCGAACTGCAGAATGGCCGTGGCGGGCAGCGGGCGCAGGTAGTGCGGCCAGAACATTTCTGTCAACGAGTGCGTGAACTCGGGCAACTCGTCATCGAGTTTCTGGCGCAGCTTCGCGGTCAGGAACGCGAAACCCTCCAGCATACGCTCGACGTCCGGGTCGCTGCCCGGTTCGGCCAGAAAGCGTGCGGCTTCCGGGTTGGCTGCGCTGAACTCGCGCCCCATTTCCCGGAGGAAGACCAGCTCGTCCTGATAGTACTTGTTGAACAAGGATCGCCTCTAGTGCCATGATTCAGGGCTTCGGGCCTGGGCTAAGGAAACCGATTCCCGCGCCCCAATTCCTGAGCCCTATGCATTCAAGTTCACGTGTCCTGACGGGTCCATCAGCGTGTCAAAGCTGACCTGCCGCCCTTCCTTGCTTGTTGCCAGGCGTGCCGTTACCTGGAAGCGTACGGCCAGTCGGAAGTCGTCGCTCTCAATCTGCATGACCTGTACGTCTCGTAGTCTTGGCTCGTACCGTTCGATGCACAACCGAATCGTCTTCTGCATTGTGATGAGTGATTCGGGGTAGCCCTGGGCGATTTCGCTCGGGGAGGGTATGCCGAAGTCCATCTGGGCCGGCGCCTGGCCTGCACGGGCGTTGAGTATGCGGGTCAGGTTGCGAAGGATCGACCGTGTAAGCGCCGTGGTGTCTTCTTCAATGGTGCGGGCGCTGGTTCCCTCGGGGTTCCTGAGTCGCTCAAACAACGTGCGTTTTTGAAACATGCCGTGCCCCTGTGCTGGAGCGGGGGCGGAATTGCGGCTGCAAGTCCGCCCCCTTTGGCCAGCAATCGTTGACTACGCGTCCGGGTTGCTGAAGTCGAATGTGGTCGGAACCTGTCCGCCGCTCAGCCAGGTCCATTCGATCTGGCGGTAGGCAAAGCCGACCTGTTCCATGTGGCTCATGGCGTCTTCGGCGCCGGTGCCGGCGCCCGTGGGCATGTACGGCTTGGCCTGGACGACGCGGCAGTCCTTGAGCTTGATGGTGAAGTATTTCTCGCTGCCGCCTTCGCTCGGGTTGTCGCGCCAGAATTCGATTTCGACCTCCTTCACCTTCTTCTTCTTGGCCAGAGCTTCGAAGATCTTGGGCGAGGATTTGTCGATTTCCTTGCTGACGCTGCACGCGCCGTGGACAGGCTCGCCACGTCCCTTGTTTTCGCGCATGTCGAACGGGTATTCCATCGGGTGCTCGAAGCCGCGGACGTCACACCAGTCGGAGTGGTCCTTGTCGCTGCTGCTGCCCGGCATCCCGTCAATCTTCATGAACACTTTCATGCTGGCCATGGTTCTCTCCTGGTAAGTTGCATTATCTTACAATTCGGTTAGTTATCTTGTCCTTCGCGCCCCGGTGGCGACACTGGAACAATACGCCGCGTACAAAACATTGACAAGAATGAAACAAAACTATTCAGTACGTCAAAACTATCAAAGAATCTTACTCGCAGGAGGCGGTAGACAGGCGGCAGGAGGCAGGAACTGCGGCTTCAAGCTGCGATTCCTGCCTCCCTGTGATGTTCTGCTCCTGTCCGATTTTGACTGCACAATTCGTGGTTTGTTGTGCGTGCGGACGTTACTCGCGCCCCGAACTCCACTGCTCCTGCCTGCCGGCACGGCTATTTCTTGTCGAGCTTGCCAACGAGCCCGAGCGAGAAGAACGCGCCCATGTACTTGAAGTGCGGACGTACGTTCATGCGCACGCGGTACCAGCCCGCCTCACCCGGCACGTCGTCAACCGCAATGGTGGCGCTGCGTAACGGGCAGCGAGAGCGAATCGCCGGCGACGGGTTGTCCGTGTCGGCCACGTACTGCCCGATCCATTTGTTGAGTTCGCGGGACAGGTCGTCCTTTTCCTTCCATGAGCCGATCTGCTCGCGTTGAAGCACCTTGATGTAGTGCGCCAGGCGGTTCACGATAAACAGGTAAGGAAGCTGCGTGCCGAGGCGATAGTTCAACTCGGCTTCTTTGCCTTCGGCGCTCTGGCCGAAGCTCTTGGGCTTCTGGCATGAGTTGGCGCTGAAGAAGCAGGCGTTATCGCTGCCCTTGCGCATGGTCAGCCCGATGAAACCTTCTTCGGACAGCTCGTATTCACGACGCTCGCTGATCAGCACTTCGGTCGGGATCTTGGTTTCGACTTCGCCCATGCTATCGAACTGGTGCAGGGGCAGGTCGTCCACCGCGCCGCCGCTTTGCGGGCCGATAATGTTCGGGCACCAGCGGAATTTGGCGAAGCTGTCGGTCAGGCGAGTCGCGAAGGCAAAAGCCGTGTTGCCCCAAAGGTAATGCTCGTGGTTGTCGTGGACACCCTCTTCATAGTTGAAAGCCTTGACCGGCTTGGTGTTCTGTCCGTAGGGAAGACGCAGCAGGAAGCGCGGGCAGGTAAGCCCGACGCTGCGGGCGTCCTCTGATTCACGGAAAGACTGCCACTTGGTGTACTGCGGGCCTTCCATGATCGACTTCAGGTCCTTGAGATTCGGCAGACCCTGGTAGTCGTCAAGCCCGAAGAATTTCGGGCCGGCCGCCGCGATGAACGGCGAGTGCGCCATGGTGGCCACGGCCGCGACCTTCGACAGCAGCGCGACGTCTTGCGGCCCGGGGCCGAAATCGTAATTGCCAATGATGGCGCCGTAGGGCTCGCCGCCGAACGTCCCGTACTCGGACGTGTAGACGTGTTTGTACAGCCCTGATTTCTGGAGCTCGGGGGCGTCTTCGAAGTCTTCCATCAGCTGATCTTTGCTGATGTTCAGGACTTCGATCTTCACGTTCTCGCGGAAGTCCGTGCGATCAACCAGCATCTTCAGCCCGCGCCAGGCGCTTTCCAGCTTCTGGACCTCGGGGTTGTGAAGGAACTGGTCCACCTGCTGGCTGAGTTTCTTGTCGATCTCGCTGATCATCTGATCGACGGCGCCCTTGTCAGCCTTCTTCAGCTTGCTGTCGGGCGCGAGGATTTCCTTCAGGAAGGCCTGCACGCCCAGCTTGGCGACCTCATAGCCTTCGTCGCTGGGCGCCATCTTGCTCTGGGACATGATCTCATCAAGCAGCGATCCCTCTGCGGCCTGCGCCTCTGCGGGTTGCTGCTGTTTCTCTGCGTCTGCCATCGGTTACGTCTCCGTTTGCGCTGTATGCACCTGTCGCCGCGAGGGCGGGAACAGGCATCCGATCGTCGCCTTTGGCGACCCCCCCCCGCCTTTCAGCCGGGGCTCTAACCCTCTCCGCCTCCGTCGCCCTTGCTGATTTCGCCGAGAATCTTCTCGCGAGTGGCGTCGTCGGTGATGATCGACTGGATCTTCTTGCGGAAAGCCGGGAAGTTGCCCATCGGTCCCTTGAGCGCCGCCAAGGCCTCTCGCAATTCCAGCATCTTGGCGAGTTCCGGTACCTGGCGCGCGATGGCGTCGGGGTCGAAGTCCTTGAGCGTCTTGAAGTTCAGACCCGCGTTGAGCTCTTCGCCTTCTTTGCCGGCAAGGGTGTTCTTCACATTGACGTTGATCTTGATGTTCTGGCTCTTCATCACGTCGTTGAAGTTGTCCTTGTCAATGTTGACCGGCTTGCGGTCTTCAAGCGGCGTGTCGTCCTGGCCGAGGGTGAAATCACCCATCACAAGCAGCTTAAGCGGAAGCTCCTTCTCCTCGGCGGCGCCGCCGGTGGCGGGCTTGTAGACAATGTTTACGCGCTCGCGTGGTGCTACTGATCCTTCTTTGGCCATGATTCGGCTCCTTAAGCTTCAAAAGCGATCTCGCACAGAGATCACGGAGTTCACAGAGACATCAATCTTTGTTCGCTTCGTCAAAACCTTCGATGTGGCGGACAATTCCATCTTTCATCAGTGCCATTCCGAAATTCAGGAGCGGCCCGACTCGTTTGTTCGCCAATCGCACATGGGTTCGCAACTGGCGCAGAAACACGTTCGCAGTCTGTTCGAAGGCTTTCCCTTCGACGAACACCAAGTCCTCAACCAGCATGTCCGCGCGGAAGGCTACACCCAAGTCTTCGCCTTCCCAGTCCGCCGAGATTGGGACTTCGAGTTCGACTTTCAAATCCCGCTTCCGCAGTTCAATAGCGAGCGCCTTCATGTAGACACTTTCGAGCAGACCGGGACCCAGAACTTTGTGAACCTTGATAGCAGCGTCCACAATGATTCCAGTTATCGTGTCGAGATTCTGCTTCAATCCTTTTCTCCGTGCCCTCTGTGTTCTCCGTGCGAGACTTAGCTTTCATCATCTCGTTTGACGCCGAGTGTTTCATATATCTGGCGTCGGGCATCGGTGTTCTTCACCAGTTCCGCGATCACGTTTTCGAGGCTCATGTCGCCCCACTTGATGGCGCGGTTCACCAGGTACGCGACCGGTGAATGGGGCTCCGTGCGTCGCAAAAACTCCGCGACTTCGCGCAGGCGCTCGAAGGCGACCTTGCGGTTCGTGATCGGACCGCCCGGCCCGGAGGCAGTGCTGACGGAAGTTGCGGACATGGGGGTGGGTGCCTCCTCGGAGGACTGGTTTGTTTCGCCGCCGCCGGACGCGGCGGCAGCCAGCGCGCGTACAAACGCGGCAAGTTTGGGGTTTGGTGCATCCAGTTTCGGGTCCACGAGGGCCGTCAAGTCTTCGACCGTCTGGATCGCCTCTTGAATCACCGATGCTTCTTCGCCACCTGGGGGTGTCTTTTCAAGATGGGCGGTCACACGGTCAATCAGCCAGTCCAGCGCCGACTCGCGCGCCTTCATGCGGCGCACTTCCGGGAACATGCCTTCCCAGTGGGCCTGGCACATGCCGTTAACGACCTTCAAACCTTCGAGCAGACCCTGGTAGCCCTGCTGCTGCAACATGCCGTAGGCGAAGTAGGAGCCGGCCAGCAGGTCTTTCGACTTTTCCGTAAGGATGGTCCTGGAAAGGCTGACCACATCCGACCAGCGAATCTCGCCGCCGGCGGGGTTTCCAAGTTTGGCGATTTCCGTCTCAAGCTGCTCGAATTCGGGTTCATAGCGCGCATTGCCGCCGCCCGGCTTGTCGCCGGGGATCGGGTCGCTGCCTAATGCGCTGGTCAAGCTGTCTGTCACGCTTCCGCCCTTCGCGCGAGCACTGTTTGGCAACTGTCGTGAGGACCGGTCAACATAGCCCCGCAATTCCTTGAAATCAAACACTTACGCCGTCCAAGCGGCTCAGCCTTCCTTAGATCTGGGCAATCTTTGCAATAAGTCGGACAACTTCATTGCCGGCTCGGTTAACACCTCATCAAACTGGGCACGGGCCCTGTCCACCAGTGAAGCATCCACCGACTGCATGGCGCTGAGGTCCTTGACCGCGCCGCCGGGCGTATCTGGCAGCACAAATGGCAGGAACCATTCCGAGTTCAGCCGGCCGAACCCCAGATGCAAACGCACGGCGTGACTCCCGGAGGGCTCGTTCCAGAATGCCAGAGTGGGCAGGCTGGTGCCCCCGGCGAAGCGCCGCGCAAGCTCGATCCAGTACCCCGCCTCGGCTTCCGGCTCAGTGGCCGGGTAACGGATCGCCGTGCTTTCCGGCGCGCGCAGGTCGGCGCCCCAGGCCGTGAGCTGAACGGCGGCATAGCGCCGCTGGTCGTCGGCGCTGCCGAAGGCGCCGGTCCAGTAATCGCCGGCGCTGTTTACCAGTACATACTTGGCAAACTGCTTGCGGGCTTCCGTCAGGTCCGGCGTAAACCGGAAACTGTTGAAGCTGGCGAGAAACGTGTTCAAGTCGATCGCCGCGTTGCTCCAGGCGGCGAGCTCAGTCGCTTTCAGCAAGAAGCTGTCCATGGCCAGCGGCAGGTAGCCGGCGTCCGTGCCAAGCGCGCCCGGCTCAATGATGGTGTACACCATGAATGGGTAGCGGCGCCCGGCCTTGTCCACGGATGGCTTGAACAGCCCTGCCAGTAAGCGACGCGAGCGCGGTGAGCAATAGATAAATCGCGAGGTGGGGGCGTTGTCGAAGCTGCTGTCCCATTTGCTGTCCAGCAGCTCGTAGCCCCGGTAGATTCCCTCCTGCACCCATGTGTCAAGCTCATGGACTTCGGGCGACGCCGCGTTGTTGCGGATGAAGTCGCCGTGAAGGGGCAGCTTGCCCAGGCAGCCTGTAGGGAACTCGCTCACTTGATGACCTTGTCCGCGAGTGTGAAGCGCCCGAACAGCTCGCGCTCGAAGGGGTTGTTCTTCTTGGCGGGTGTGACCTTGGCCTTCAGCTCAAAAATCTGCGAATCCGGCGAACGGAAGTGCCAGGCCGTTCTGTACACCTGGCGGCCATCTTCGACATCGGGCTCGAACTTGACGCTGTCTTTCCACAGCAGGCGCAGCAGCCCCCAGTCTTTGTCCATGTGATCGACCGGGATCAGTGCAAGACGGGCTTCCGAGTACCAGGCTGACAGGCGCGCGCCCAGTTTCGACGTGCCTGTGTTGAACTGCTCCCACACGAAGTCCTTGGTATTGGCGGGGTTGTCGTTGTAGGTCAGCTTCTGGATGTTGCCGTCTTTATCGCTGGCGATCTCGATGCGGCTGCTGACCAGCAGCCCCTTCTGGTCGAGCGTGACGGAAAAGCGCACCTTGACCAGCTGGCTGTCGGGTTTGTCGAACATCGCGTCGGTGATGTCGGTGGCCAGCCTGATCGTGTTCTCGTAGTCGGATGACAGGGTAAGCAGCGTATTACCGCCGTGAAACGGCAGCTCGGCGACCGCGCGCAGGCGGCGCTCGACGTTCCAGAGCTGCCCGTCCACCGGGTTGAACAAGCGCGCGAAATTCACCATCGTCGCGGTGCTTGCGGCGTCGTAGCGCATGGGGAACTTGTCTTCCAGGTTTGTCTGCCACAAGTCGCGCGGACCCGTTTCCCAGCGCTTGGTGGCTTCTGCTTCGGCCTCGATGCGCAGTGCGTTAAAGCCGGCGTCCACGATACGCTTGAAGGCCGTCTTCACGGCTTCGTCGCGCTGCGGGAATGGCTTGGGCAGGTCCTGTGCGGCCGTGATGAACGCTGTCGCCAGGTTGGTCAGCGGCTCGGTGTTGGACAGGTGCGGCATCACGCGCGCGCCCGCCTTGGTGACGGTCGCGAATGTGTTGTAGGCCTTGTAGAAATCCTCCAGCGCGTTCATGGCTGATTCCAGCGCCTTGGTTTCCTCTTCGCTGGGGCCGTCCACGCGGTTGTCCACGGAAAGCTGAAGCTGGCGCTTCGCCCAGACGTTGCGCACGAGTTGCCGGTAGGGAGACTGCTCACCCGGCTGGCGCAAGGTTTCGAGCGCTTCGTTTGTCTTGGCGACGTCGGAGAACACGCTGTCCTTGGGGTAAACCTGCGTGAGAAACAGGTCCCAGGCCGCGATGTGCGACTTGCGGTGGCGCTCGTACAGGTCCTTGCGGATTTCATCTTCACCGCGGGTGAGGTTCAGCTCTTTGTAAAGATCGGACAGGTCGCGGGCGCGCTCGTCGATCAGCGATTTTACGTCCGTATCCCATGCCTCCTGGGTGTAGGCGTTCAGACGGGTGATGTTCGTGCCGCTGACGCCATCCATCCGGACTTCAAGGTAGGCCGTGTTGTTTGGCACCAGCACATCAAGCCCGAGGGCTTTGCGCTTCTCACTGGTGTGCTGGATGATTGCTTCGTAGGCGCTGACGGTCCAAAGCGCGTTTTCAAGCTTGTTTGACGCGCGGTCGTCGAGTTGCTCATCCACTTTCAGAAGCAGCCCAAACCTGTCGGCTTCAACGGTCGCCTCGGCGAGTTGACTCGCATAGAACTCCAACTGCTCGCCGGCCAGCGCCTCAATTTCGTCGACCTGGGCGCCGATCAGGGGCCCGGTCCAGCGCTGCTCCTTCTTCAGGATTGTCGCGACCAGGGAAGGCTGGGCCGGAAGCTTGCCGGACATCATGCGGTACACGCGCCAGAGGTCGAGCAGGCGCTGATAATCTTCGGACGGTGAGTTCGGCTCCAGGGTCGCGACAAGTTCACCCAGCTCGCGCTCTACGCGATCGTGGCAGGGTTGGACGTGCATCGGGTTCAGGCGCTCGAAGTACAGTTTCGCGCCGGCTTCGAACATGCTGTTGCCCTGGTACATGCCGAAGCTGAGGCTGACCGGGCGTCCGTCACGCCGGTACTCGTCGAGGCGCGCCAGCTCGCGTCGCAGCCCTTCCAGCTTTTCGAGTGCTTCCAGTTGCACCCGGTTGTCGGTGTCGGTTTCCCGGACAGCCACACCGGCCGCCTCGACTTTGTTGATCATCGAGTTGTTGCCGACAAATGAGCCGATCAGCGCGTAGCTCATGAACGCGAGCGCCATCAGGGACAACACGGACAGGGTGACGCGCACCGTGCGGCGTTTGCGCAGCACGCGGCTGTTGCTGCGGGCAAGTGTCTTGTCGTGGAAAATCACTTTCGTGAACAACTGGTGAATGAAGAAGCTTTTCTTTTCGACACGATCCTCAGAGCCTTGGGGAACGCTGCCGAAGCCCATGGTCTCGCCCATACGGGCCAGCAGCTGGTCGATGGGCGTGCCCTTCTGCGTGCCGGACGTGAAATACACGCCGCGCAGCATGGCGGATTCCTGGAACGCGTTGGCCGCGAACAGGGCGCCGATCAACTCTTTCATCTTGTCGGACGCGAGCTGAAACTGGCGCGGAAACAGGTAGATGTTCTGCTTCTTGCCCGGCGGACGCTCCGTCGCCAGCAGCTCGAGTTGCCGCGCGTTGACGTTGCGCGACATGCGCCCGATTTCGTCGCTGAAGATTTCCGTGTACTGCTTTTCGGGCAGCGAGTACGGCATGGTGAAGCCCCACACCTGCCCGCGCTGCTCTTTCGTGAAGTCTTCATAGAACTCCACAAACCCCTGCACCAGGTCGCACTTCGTGAACATCAGATAAACGGGGAACACGCCTTGCAGGCGCGCCGCAAGCTCATCCAGCCGGTTGCGAACATCCTTGGCGATCTGGTCCAGTTCGTTCTGTGTCGCGCGGAACAGGTCGTCGATCGCGACCGCCACAATCGCGCCGTTGATCGGCTTGTCCTTGCGACTTGTGCGGATCATGTCCAGAAACGCGAACCACTCTTCCTGATCTTCGGCGACGGTCGTGTAGCGACCGGCCGTATCAAGCAGAATCCCGTCTTCCGTGAACCACCAGTCACAATTGCGCGTGCCGCCGATGCCGCGAACTTTCGCGCCACCCTGGACAGCGGGAAAGTTGAGCCCGGATTCCTGCAGCGCGGTCGTTTTGCCGCTGCCGGGCGGGCCGATGATGATGTACCAGGGCAGGGTAAACAGCGCGCTTTTGCCGCCCTTGGTTTTCTTGAGTGCTTCAAGGGATTCGTCGAACTTCTTGGACAGGGCCTCGATTTCGGCCTTCTTGTCCGCGTCGGCTCCGCTGAGTTGCGAGCCGGACTGGTTTTTCAGTTGCTGCTCAATGCGCATGGCGTTGCGCACGGCCAGCATTTTCTGGACCACGAACAGCACCAGAAAGATGCCGATCAGAACGGCAATGATCAGGATACGCTCTTTGACGAGGTCGTTCTGCTCATCGGCCAGGAACTGACCGCCGAACCAGACCAGCAGACACAGCAGGACCAGCACCACAATGCTGATCACGCCCTCCTTCATCAGTGCACCGAGAAATGCGCGCATCTAGGACTCCGTTCCGATGATTGCTTCAGCCGCGCCGTCCGCCATGAACTGTGATGTCGCCGCCAGGACAATCAGCAGGGCGATCAGCAGCACGGCGCAGACGGCGGGTATCAGCCACGACGGGATCGAGCGTGCGACGGCCGGCAACTCGTCCGGTGGTTGCCACGCGGGCGACATCTGGACAGGGTCGCCGCCGGACTCTTTGATTTCGGCGGCCAGGGTGTTCATGAGCTGCTTGCGCTCTTCCATGCCCTTCAGGTCGATGTACATGCCCTTGAAGCCGTGTGTCAGGCACAGAAAGTAGACCTGCAACAGGTCACGTTTGTCGGAATCCGCGCTGCCCTGCACCTGCTTGAGCTTCGTATAGAATTCTTCACCCGCGGCGAAGTCGTTGAAGTACTCAAGCTGCAGGGGGCTGCCGGCCCATTCGTCTTTCATGGCGAACTTGCTGGCGAGGACGGTCTCGTCGATGAACGCGACCATGGCGTACTTGGCGGTCTGGATTGTCTCCGGCTTGAAGCCGGAGCTGCGGGCCCGGGTTTCGAACTCGCTGAAGATCGTCGCGATTTTCTGCTTCACGTCAGATGCAGCGCCTGGGTCTTTGCTGGCGCGCAAATTGAACGCGAACGCGAAAACCTCAGAGCACAGGTCGGCCAGTCGTGGTCGTGATTCGGTCATGGGCATCCTGCGAGGTTACAGGTTCAAGGATCGCCGAGGGCGATGTTGACCTGCCCAAATGCAAGCGGTTGGGCTACGGTCAAGGTTTCAGGGAATCGCTTTCCCTGCCTCCTGCTACCTGCCTCCTTCATCCAATGGTGTTCGAAACGGGCACACTTCCCATCACTCCTTCACAGCCATCAACTCGAGGTTCAATCCCTGGAACTCCGGCGGCAGGTACAGCGCCATGCTGCGTGAGCTGCGTACCGCCTCCCAGTGATCGCCCGCCTTGTCCACCTGAAAGTAGTTGCGCCCGGGCTGCACCGGAATCTCGGGCGGGGGCGCGGGCACGTGCCGTACAGAAAGCCCGCGAAGGGCCGCGGTGATAAGCTGATCCACGCGGTCCTGGCTGCTGATTTTGAACTTCAGCGGTGCCTCGCGGACAACCTTTTCCGCAGGCACTTCGGCCTGCACGGCGATGTAGATTGCCCCCTCCGGTTGCAGCACGCGGTCATCCTGGATCTTGGCGACAAACATGTTGTCGCGGGTCTTGTCCAGGGCGATGTTCGTGCACTTCGTCGGGATGATGGTGCCCAGCAGGGCGCGGAGCTTTTCCTCGATGCGCCCGAAAGTTCCGCTGAGGTCTTCGTGCTGGTAGGGCGTTACATCTTTCGGGTGCCCGTCACCGGCGAACGTGTACATGTAGCCCGTAAGCTGGGCAAGCTGCATATACACCTGTTCCGGGTGGGCGCTGCCGCTGCTGTAGACGTGCTGAAGCGGCGGAATGAACCCGTTAACCGTATGCAGCAGCCAGAAACTCGCGGCCTCGGACGTGCTGAAGCTGGCCAGCCCGGCGCCCCGGTTGCGGCGCTGGCGGGAGAATTCGGTGCTCTTGGTGGACAGTATCTCGAGAATCTTGCGCATGCGTCCCATGAGCACGGCGGACGCGCCGATGCTCAGCGCCGGGGCAACGTAGTTTTCGTCAAGCGTAAAGCCGCCGGTGCTGGACTTGCCCAACTCCGCGACTTTGATCCATGAATGATCATCCAGGGACTCGCCCTCAAACAGGATGCGCAGGTGCTTGGCCGCGACCTGGATGTCACGCGTGCCAGCATCCGAGTTTTCGTCACGCACGGACAGGGACTTGCCGCGATAGCGCGTCGGGCGCCCGTCGTGCGCACCTGCGGGGGCCTGTGCCACGCCGCCTTCCGCGGTGATGGGTGCGGCGATGAACACGCCGAGGCGCTCCTTTTCAGCGGGGAAGTGCCCGCCGACATCCCGCGTGGCGGGCGGGGCATCGGTACCCGGCGCGTCAATCAGCAGCCCGTCCGGCAGTACGGCGGCACAGCGCGCCAACGAGAACTGCCCGTTCGCGAGCCCTTCCTCATTAATGGCGAGTTCGCGCACGCCCCACCCCAGAGGGGACAGGTTGCGCAGGCGCTGCTGCAGCAGGTGCTCGTAGTAGCGGTCCCACTGCTGAAAGTGGTGAGGGGTCAGGAACATCCCCTCGTTCCACAGAACTTTCTGTTGCTGCTCCACGCGCTTCCCTCGTTTATTGCTGCTTCACAGTGATGTGATAGCCGGTGAGTTCAAACAGGACGCTGTCGGCCTGGTCCAGCGGCACCACGACTTTGCGCGGCCCGTCGTCTGCATCACTGAAAAGCGCGAGTACTCCGATGAAACGGGTCTTTGAGTCAAGCGGGTCCAGCGTGATCGTCTTGCCGTTGCGTGGCCCGTCCGCCTTTTCAGGAAAGATGCTTTCGCCCAACTTCACGGAGATCATGGAGTCGCCAAGTGTGCCTTCGGCGTCTGACCAGATGGCCTCCACTGTCGCGGCGGTGAACTTCGCATCGTCCTTGAGCTGGTAAACGCGAACATCAACCACGCGGGATTCCCCGTCCGTACCGCTGTCAGTCTTGGTCTCGTTGACCGGCTCAATGGCAATGAACTCGGTATCGAGTGTGGTTGAAGCGCAACCCGCAAGCGTTGCAAGGCAGGTGATGAACAGCAAACAGCGCATGGAAAACTCCTGTTTCAGCCGGTGCCCGGCTTGTTGTCGCTTTGGATTTCTTCGTGCGAGAAAATATAGCCCTTTCTGATGCTCGGGTAGATCAGTTCGTTGAACAGTTTGCTGCTCTCGGTGAACGTCTCGCCGTACAATTCGCCGTAGTGTTCCCATGCCTTCTTTGCCGAAAACAGCCCGCCGCCGGCTTCTTTCTTGATGTTGTCCGGGTCAAGACGCGCCTGCAGGTCGCTGACGAACTGCTGCACGCCGGCGAGTAGCCCCATCTGGTGCCTGGCCATGTCCTGGAACGCGTGCTGAAGCGCATCGCGTATCTCGTCCAGATCGCGGTCTTCGCGCCAGTCCAGCAGGAAGTTGCTGATCTGGCTGATGTCCTGGCCTTTGGCCTTCACCGGGTTCAGGCTGCGCGCGTAAATTTCGGTCAGCGGCGCCGAGAACTGGTCCTTGAATTCCTCGCGCCCGCGAAGCGCCCGCGACATCCACTCCATCGCGATTTCGAGTGTCAGCTTCATCAGCGCGGCAAAGCGCTCGACCTCGTCGGTTGTTTCAAAATGCCCCTCGCCCAGAAAGTACCGCGATACATCTGAGATCAGCTTGTACGCCGACGCGTTGACGTCTGTGTTCGCGGTGCTGACGGCGGCAGGTGACTCCACCCGCCGGGGTGTCTCACCGCGCTCGAATGTCAAAGTCCATTCACCAAGGGTTACGCGCGTGCCGACGGTTACCTGCGTCGCGCTGCCGGGCTCGCCCTTTTTGCCGTCAGCCACGTAGCCGACACCGCTGCCCAAGTCTACATAGTAATACCCGGTCTTCTGGCGCTCCACGCGTCCGGCCTTGTCTGTGATGCCGGCCAGCACGATTTCGTTGTCGGGGTCAGCACCAACTGTAACACCCCGCGCGCGAGCCTCCTTGCCGAACTGGTGCTCGGCTACAGGCTCTGTGGATCCTGCCCTGCTGACGACTACCTTTAGAGCCATGCCGCCCGCCGCTCCAAGAATGGGCAGGCAACCTAAATGTTCAACCATCAATGATCAATGATCATGCGGACGCGGAATCCGTTCCGACGTCACTTTCCTCATGCGCCGCCGCGTGATCTTCGGCGACCTTGCGGACCTGTTCGGCCTTGGCTTGCAGGTTCTGGGCCGATTGCATGATGCGGGTCTTGTCCTTGTGGCTGAGCAAGTACCCCTTCTGGAGGTTAGGGTAAATCATCTCGTTGAACAGCTTGCTGCTCTCGGCCAGGAACTCGCTGTAGGTTTCCAGATACTCCTGCCACGCCAGGCGTGACCGGCTCATGCGTCCCAGCAGCCCGCCCTTCGACAGGGCGGTCTTTTCGATTTCGATAGGGTCCAGGCGTTTGATGATCGCTTCAAGCACCTGCTGCATCCCCGCAAGCAAGCCCATCTGGTGCTGGTTGACGTCTTTGATGGCGCGCTCAAGCGAGTCCTTTACCTCGAGAACATCGCGATTTTCCTGCCAGTTCAGCGGGAAGGTTTTAAACCGCTCCAACTCCTGCATCATCTTGATCGGGTTGCTGTCCCGCTGGAATGCCATGGTCACGCTGGCGTCGAACTCGCCCTCGAATTCCTTGCGGGCCGACAGGGTCTGAAACAGCCCTTCCAGCAGGATGTCCAGGCTGACCCGGATCAACTCACCAAACAGGGTGATCTGTTCCGGCGAAGTGAATTGCCCGGCGGCCGGGTCTTTGCCGAAGAAATGATTTGAGATGGATTGCATGGCGCGCAATGCGGCCGCCTCGCGGGGGTCGCTCGCGCCGACTGGCGCCGCGCGTCGCCCGGAGGTGTTTGATCCTTTGCGGATGGCGCGGACTTTGTCTTTGGTGTTGTCGTCGAGAATGACGTTGGCGACCTCGACCTCGACCGTACCCATCTTGATAACGTCGGTTTCGTTCAGTGGATGTGTGCTGGATGGCGCAATCAGATTGTCATTCAGCAGCGTGCCGTTGCGGCTGCCGAGATCAACCATCAGGTAGCCGCCTTCGCGGCGCTCAATGCGAACATGCTGGCGAGATACCCGCAACTCGTCGCCCGGCAGCACAAGATCGCACTCGGGCGAGCGCCCGACGGTGATGACACTGCGGGTAAACGTGTGCTCCGAAACATCGAGGGTGCTGCCCCGCGGCACGCGAACAACGATGTGAATGGGCATTCCGGGGTATCTCCCTGTTTCAGCCCTTCGAGTGTCCCACTCCGGTGTCCGGAGTCAACCGCGCGGGTGTGCTTTTGCCCCCATGCACAATGCGCCCCCGCCCTTGCGCGACGCGGCGGCTTTCCGTAATCATCAGCCCATGACCAAGCCCGCTAGAACACGAGTTGGACCAAGCCCGACCGGCGACCCGCATGTGGGCACGGCCTACATGTCCCTGTTTGACCGCGCTGTCGCCGACAAAACCGGCGGCAAGTTTGTGCTGCGCATCGAGGACACCGATCGCAACCGCTATGTCGCGGACAGCGAGAAACAAATTGTCGAGTCACTGGAGTGGCTCGGGCTAACGCCGGACGAAGGCCCGGACATCGGCGGTGACTTCGGCCCGTACCGACAGAGTGAACGCCTGCCCCTGTATAAGGAAGCAGCGGAGCAACTGATTTCCGCGGGCAAAGCCTACAAGTGCTTCTGCACCGCTGATCGACTGGCGACATTGCGCAAGATCCAGCAGGCTGAAAAAAGCAAGCGCATGGGATATGACGGTCTGTGCCGCGGGCTGAGTGCAGAGGAAGTACAAGCCAAAGAAGCCTCCGGCGAAGAATACGTCGTGCGTCTGAAAATGCCGCGTGAAGGTGAAATTGAAGTTCACGACCTCTTTCGCGGGACTTTAAAATTCATCGCCGACGAGCAGCAGGACGCTGTGATGCTCAAGAGCGACGGTTTCCCGACCTACCATCTTGCCATGGCCGTCGACGACCACGCCATGCAGATCACCAACGTGATTCGCGCCGAGGAGTGGCTGCCGAGCACGCCGATTCACTTTGAGCTGTATCGCGCCTTCGGCTGGGAGCCGCCGGTCTTCTCGCACATGCCCCTGCTGCGCAACAACGACAAGAGCAAGATCAGCAAGCGCAAGAACCCGACTTCGCTGCTGTGGTATCGCGACGCGGGCTTCCTGCCGGAGGCGTTGCGCAACTTCCTGTGCCTGATGGGTTTCAGCATGCCCAACGACCAGGAGATTTTTACCTACGGAGAATTCCTGCGCGAGTTTGAACTCAGCAAGGTGAACGTCGGCGGGCCGATCTTTGACCTGAAAAAGCTGCACTGGATGAACGGCGAATACATCCGGGCTCTTGCGCCAGCCGAGCTTGAGAAGCGCCTTGTCGAGTACGTGAAACTGCTGGTCGGGCGCGAGAAAGAATTCGCCGACCTGCCCGCAGACCAGTTGCCCACGGAGCAGTTTCTCAGCGAGTTCGAGCAGAAGCGTCGGCAGCGCTCGCGCGTACTGGCCGAGCTCGCGCCGACCATGATGACGGCCTACGACACGAACCCGAAGCTCATGCTGCCGATCATCCCGCTGATTCGCGAGCGCATGCACACGCTGGGCGAGGCCGCCGACTACCTGCCGATGTTTTTCACGAATGAGTTCACGTACACGCCCGACGACTTCGTCGCCAAGAAGTGCACGCTGGATGAGGCCAAAAAGGCGCTGAACGAGATGCGGTCAATCGTCGACGCCACCGACTTCAACGACCCCGAAGCCGCCCACAAGCAGCTAGACGACCAGTCCCGGGCCAAGGCCGAAGAGTTAGGAATGAAACTCGGCCCGTTCCTCGGGCCAATTAGGATGGCCATCACCGGCAGCAAAGTAAGCCCACCATTAATGGAAAGCATGCTCGTGCTCGGCAAAGACGAAACACTTAAACGAATCGACAACGCGATTCAGAAGTTGGGCGCTTAGCCCAGTCCATGTACCGGAACGAAAGACTCAGGCCTCGAAGAGGCCGTAAGACCGTAGCCCGGCCCCGTAAGGGCTGGGTAGCCTGTCACGATGACCAAAAGGCCCGTGAGGGCCGACAGAACCGAAGGGTGACGCAATGGCCCATACCTTCACCCGCCTGCTCTATCACATCGTGTATTCGACCAAGGACCGTATCCCGCTGATGAAGGGCGATTGGGATACGCGCATGCACGCTTACCTCGGCGGCATCGTGCGCAACCTGAAGGGTACAGCGATTCAAGTCGGCGGCGTGGCGGACCACGTTCATCTGTTCGTTCAATTGCCACCGACGATCACGATCTCGGAGACGATCAACAAACTGAAGTCCAACTCGTCGCGCTGGATCAACGAACAGCCAGACTTCAAAGACAAGTTTGCCTGGCAGGAGGGTTACGCCGCGTTCAGCGTCAGTGACAACCGTTACGACGAAACGGTGAAGTACATCGAGAACCAGGAATCCCATCATGCAGAGCGCGGGTTTGTGGATGAGTTGAAGGAGTTCTTGAAGCACAACAACATGCCATTCCATGAATCAGATCTTCTGTGATCGGGATCTGTCGGCCCTAACGGGCCTTGGGTCTTCGGGTATTCACGGATCCGGCCCTTACGGACCGGGCTAAGGTCTTTCGGCCCCTGCGGGGCCTTCTTGCTGTACGTGGTCACCACGGGTTGAGATTCGCCAGACACCGCCGATTAACGGTTGCGCGTGAACACCCGCACACCCTAAAACACGCTCGCTTACTGACTGGAGATTGCTGTGGCTCATAACCTGATTGAATGGTGCACCAACGAAATCAATGGGCTCAAGGAACGCAGCCTGTTTCATATGCCGAAGGTGCATTCCTCGGCTGTGGGCGCGCGCGTGACCATTGATGGCAAGCAGGTCATCCAGCTTTCCAACAACAGCTACCTGGGCTTGAGCACGCACCCCAAAGTCGTGGAAGCCGCGAAGAAAGCCATCGACAAGTACGGCGTAGGCTCCGGCGCGGTGCGTCCCATCAGCGGCACGATGGACCTGCACGTCGAGTGCGAAGAGAAGATCGCCAAGTTCAAGAAAGTCGAAAGCGCGCTGCTGTTTCAAAGCGGCTTCACGGCCAACGTCGGCGTGGTCAGCACACTGGCCGTCGCCGGCGACCACGTCATCAGCGACGAGCTCAACCACGCCAGCATCATCGACGGCGTGCGCCTCAGCAAGGCCAGCAAGGCGATCTACCGGCACAAAGACTACAACCACCTCGAAGAATTGCTGAAAGACGCTCGCGAAGCCAAGGGCATCACCGGCAAGATTCTTGTCGTCACCGACGGCGTGTTCAGCATGGACGGCGACGTCGCCGATTTAAGGGCCTGCGTCGAGGTCTGCGAGAAGTATGACGCCATCAGCATGGTGGACGATGCCCACGCGACCGGCGTACTCGGTGAAAAGGGTCGCGGTACGGTTCATGATCAGGGCGTACACGACCGCTGGGATTTGACCGTCGGCACGCTCAGCAAAGCGATCCCGGTGGTGGGGGGCTACTTCGCGGGGCCCAAAGTCGTGAAAGAATATTTGATAGCCAAGGCCCGGCCGTTTCTCTTCAGCGCGTCAGCGCCGCCGGCCGTGGTGGCCGCGGTCAGCGCCTGCGTGGACGTGCTGGAAGACGAGCCGCAGCATCACGCGAAACTGTGGGAGAACACCAAGTTCTTCAAGCAGGGTTTGAAAGACCTCGGCTTCAACACCGGCAACAGTGTCACGCCCGTAACGCCGGTGATTGTCGGCGACGGCGCCAAGGCCGCGAAACTCAGCGAGATCCTGCTGCGCGACGGCGTCTACGCTCAGGGAATTTACTTCCCCATGGTGCCGGAAGCGCTCAGCCGCGTGCGCACAATCGTCAGCGCCAGCCACAGCCAGGACGACCTGCAGGAAGCGCTGGATATCTTCAAGAAGTGCGGCAATGAGCTTGGCCTGATCTAAGGGTATGCGGATGTTCGCGTTCATCAACCTGGGGCTGTGGGAGATCATCGGACTCGGTGTCGTCGGGCTGGGCTTTGTTGTCACGCTTGTCGTGGTGTTAGTGGTGGTCTTGCCCTCGGTCTCGAAGCCCGCGCAGCCCCACGACCGGCCGCCGCCGGCAAGCTAGAATCAGCGCATGAACTTTTTGCTGCAGGATAACCCGACATTTCTTGGCCTTCCCAATCAGTTGCTTGTGGCATTCGTGCTCGGCGGCTTTGGCATACTTGCCTGTGTCAGCGCCTACGCCGCGCAGCGCTGGGCGCATCGGTGCTATCTTGAACTCAAGAAGATGAACGAGAAACTTGAGAAGCTGCACCCGGATGACAGCGGGCTCGCGCCGCCTCCGAAGCCGGCAAGCTACCTTGATGACGAAGAGATTGTCAGTTAGCCGGATGGTCGCATGTGGGATTGGCTAAGACTGGATGTATGGATTGGAGACCGGCGACCGGGGTTGCTGGAGTATCTGGCATTCGTTGGATTCTTCGGGGCGGTGTTTTGTGCCTTGGCCATAGGACTGCGTCGTCGATTCATGCGTGACAGATGGCTGCGAAGCCGAGGGATCGACCCGGACGAGCCACCGCATGACGCGAAACCGCGTGATGGCGCCAACAGCCCAACAAGCTGGGGCGACTAGGGCAAACCCTTGGGCAGGTTCAGGGCAGGCAAAGCATCGCGTCGCCGTAGCTGAAGAAGCGGTATTCTTCCTTGATGGCTTCCATGTAGGCTTGACGTGTCAACTCTACACCCAGCCAGGCCGCCACCAGAAAGATCAGCGTGCTGTTCGGCAGATGGAAATTGGTCAGGATCGCGTCGGTGCACCGGAACCTGTATGGCGGGTAGATGAACAGCTCCGTGGCGCCGTGCCCCGGGCGGATCAGCCCTTGCTCGTCACTGACGGTCTCAAGCGTCCGGCAACTGGTTGAGCCGACTACAACTACGCGCCCGCCCTCGCGGCGGGTTTCTGCGATTGCATCACAAAGCTCTTTCGGCACGTCGAACTCTTCGCTGTGCATGGGGTGATCTTGCAGAAACTCCGTCTTCAGCGGGCGGAACGTCCCCGGCCCAACGTGCAGCGTCAGATACTCGCGGTCGATGTTGCGTTTGCTGAGCGCCTCGAACACCTGTGGCGTGAAATGCAGACCGGCCGTGGGCGCTGCCACCGCGCCGTCGCGCGCGGCGTAGATGGTCTGGTAGCGGTCGCGGTCCAGGTCGATGTAGCGGTCTTCCAGCTTGTCGCGCTTGATGTACGGCGGAAGGGGCATCTTGGCCGCGCGCTGGACATAATCCTCGGCCACGTCGCCTTCCATATCCAGACGTACGGTCCAGTGTCCGTGATCATCCTTGCTGAGCAGCGTCGCGAATCCGCCGCCGAAGGGCAGCTCGACGCGGGCGTTGTCCGGCATGTTGCGCCAGGAGCCCGTTAGGGCTTCGTACAAAGTCGCGCCGCCGCCACCGCCCAGACGCCGCAGCAGAAACAACTCGACGTGCCCGCCAGTGCCCTCGCGCTTGCAGTGAAGGCGGCACGGCTTGACTCGCGTGTTGTTGAGCACGAGCAGATCGTTCGGGTTCAAGAGTTCCGGCAACTCGCGGAAGACGTGATGTTCAATCGTGCCGGCGCCGCGCCGTGCCACCAGCAGTCGGCTCTCGTCGCGCTTCTCGGCGGGCTCCTGCGCAATCAGCTGCGGTGGAATTTCAAAGTTGAAGGTATCGCTGCGCATGGCGGGATTATGGCCCGCGGCTCAGCCTCGGCCAGTAGGTATCAGGCCACGCGTGTGATGAAACCGGCGTCGCGGGAGAGCACGCCTTCTTGCTGCAAATCCAGGCTGACCCATGCCACCAGCCAGCTCAGCGAATCGAGGCTGTCGCGTGTCACGACGTCCAGGGCCTGGTAGACTCGCTTTTGCAGCTCAAACACTTCGGCATGAACGCCGGGCTCGGGCAGGATTTCCAGCAGCGCGTTGCGCACGTTGTCGTAGTACCAGCGCTCCATGCGCAAAGTTCGACCGCGCGGGGTGCGGCATTCGACAATCTTCGCTGTGATGGACTTAGGCATGGCTCTCCCGGCCTACCATGAGTGGGGGAAGCAGGCGTTTGATTACAACCTTCCCGTCACGTGCGCAACAAGCACTTAGAGTGGTGGCGCGGTTCGTATGGTGCAATTCCCTTGGCGGCGTGGTTTAATGGGTCGGCATGCACACCATCGACCCAAAACTCTACTTGAGCCTGTCACCCGAAGACCGTGTGCGTCTGATCGACGAGATCTACCAGAGTCTCGTGAACGAAGGTGCGGAAGACGCAGTCCCAGGCCCGGACATTGACGAGTTGCGTCGCCGCGTAGCCGCCTATCGCGAGAACCCGTCCACTGCCATTCCCTGGGAGCAAGCTCGCAAGAAGCTTGGGTGGGAGTAGTGACAAGCATGCCTCTGATTTTGCCGGAGGCGGTCGAAGACCTTGCCGATATCTGCAAGTGGTACAGGCGCAAGCTCCCGGAGCTTGAGTTGCGGTTTCAAAGTGACTTCGACGGCAGCCTGGAACGAATCCTGAAAGAGCCCGCAGTCTACGCCGCCGATGAAGATGGGCTGCCGCGCGTGCGGATGGCCAAGTTTCCCTACCACATTGGATATCTGCTCGACGACGACTAGGTTGTCGTGGTCGGCGTCATTCATACGTCGCGCCATCCCGGTATCTGGACGACGCGCACCTGAGCACTACTCGTCGAGAAACAGCCCGTACTCGCCTGTGAGCACTTCGGCGCCGTTCTTTTGCTTGCGGGGGTAAGTGTCTTCGCCGCCGCCTGAATCGATGAAGATGCCGAAGTTTTTGGCTAGTCTCCCGCCGGCGTACTCGGCCTTGCCCGCGTGGCCGAGTGTGCCGCCGCCGCCGCGATAGTAGTCGCTGCCGCCGGCGTCCCAGAAGATGCCGAAGCCGTTTTGCGCGCAGGCGCCCAGCCCGAGCCCGTCGCAGCGATATACGTCGTCACCGGCGCCGTCGTAGAAGTAGCCGGTCACGATGTCCCAGGTGCCGCCGATGCTCGCCGCCGTCTTGCCTTCGTAAACGTCGTCGCCCTTGTCATCCATGAACACGCCGACGGCCGCGTGGGCCGCCGCCGCGAGCCCGTAGCGGCTGCTGTGGTAGATGTCGTCGCCGTCCATGTCGCGCACGGCCCCGACGCCCATGAAGTAGCCGCAGGCCAGCCCGAACTCGCCGGCGTCGTAGATGTCGTTGCCCGTTACATCGACAACCAGGCCGATGCCGCCGCAGGCCAGCGTGCGCCAGCCAAAACCGCAACCGATGCCGCCGCCGAACCACTCGCCTACCGTGCCGTAAGGGCTCGGCTCCTTGCCCGTGCAGCGGTAGCGGTCGTCGCCGGAGTGGTCCAGCACAAACCCAACCCCGCCCGGCTGCCCGCAGCCGACACTGTAGACGTGGGAGTCGTAGAGATCGTTGCCTTCAAGATCGATCACGCCGCCGACGCCATAGGCCGCGCAGCCAATCGAGTTCGAGCCGCCGAGATAGCGATCGTTCCCCTTGCGGTCGATCAGCAGACCGATGCCGCCGAACGCCGCGCCAATACCCCAATCGCCACACTCGTATGTGTCATCGCCTTCATGGTCGTCAATGATCGCCGTGCCCAGTATCCCGCAAGCCACACCCCACTTGCCCGTGCTGCGGTAGTGGTCGTTACCCGTGAGGTCCAACACGATTCCGAACATTTGGAACTTGCCAGTGGAGGCGCAGTCCACGTACTCATCATCCCCACCCAAGTCGATGATGATTCTTGGGGACTTGTGGCCTGATTCAATGACACCTCCGCGCCACGTGTTCTTGCCGGTTCCACCCACAGCGATAGGACCGTAACTGCTCGCAAAGCAGATTGCCTTGCCGTCGACAAAGTCAGCCATCTCCTGTTGTGTATAGATGCTCTTGATCCCCTTGCCGCCTTCGTGCAGTTCCCAGAAAGTCTCCGCCATCGTGCGCAACTCATCCAGGACTGTCTTTAGGTACACCAATCTCTTTGCTGCACCAATGTTGAGATTGCGCATCGTGTCGACAACAGAAGTCGAGGACGAGAATTCGGGATCACCCCGCCAGTGAAATTCGAATGCCGCAACGTCTCTTGAAACTCGATCCCAAGCAGCCGACATGTCTAGAACTTGAATCAATTCGATTATCGCATCGGCCCGGTCTCGCCAAGACTCGGGGTCGTCTTCGTTTAAGTCCGGAAGCTCGGGCTCGTTCCAGTCCGACTCTTTTCCGTCAAGCAACCGAATTGTCGGTGAAGCGATGTCCACACCGATCGACCCCGCAAACACGTTCCCAACATCTCTGAGCCATTGGTGAGCGCTTAGCGGGTCGCTGAGTAGCAAGTCGGTGCTGCTCAGATTTTCGTAGCTGTCCCACAGGTCCAGCTCGCGTTCGTGGGCGGCGATCAGATTGTCCCAGGGGCGTTCGAGCTTGTGCTTCTGGATGTGGGGCCAGAGCTTTTCGCGCAGAGGCCCGCCCTTGGTGACGGCCTCGTTGTCGCGCCAGTCGTAGGTGCGTTTGCGTTTGTCCAGGTGGGTGTAGAGTTCCTTGTAGTTCTCGCGCGGGTCGCCGAGTTTGACCTTTGCTGTGTGTACGAGGCGTTTCTCGCCGTCGCCCGGCGTGGCGATCTCCACTTCGACAATGTCGCCCGGCTTGGTCGCGTACAGGCTGCGGCAGAAGTCGTCGAGGGTCTTGAGCTCCGTGCCGTTCCACTTGAGCAGCTGGTCCTTTTCCTTGATGACGATGTTGCCGTCAGCATCCCGCGCGCCGCCCTGGTAGACGGTCAGGTCCTCACGCATCGCTACGCCAAACAGGCCGAACGTGAATTTCCGCGGCGGACGGTATTCCTCGGCCGGTTCATTCTGGCTATTGAGCACTGACGTCATGGCCAGGCAGAGCAAAAGCAGGCTCACGCCAAGACGCCAAGGCGCCAAGAGTCTTTTGCGGTTTGCAGTTCTTTGCGTCTTCGCGCCTTGGCGTGAGACCATGGTTCACTCCTGATTTTGTTGGGCATTCCGGGCTGCCGCTCGTTAACCTGCTACGGAATCGACTCGACGCCAAATGAATTTTGAGCCGGGGGCCCAGCCTCTGGGAGATCAGCATGAGCCAGAGGACGCTAATTCTAGCCCTCGCGGTGGTCGCGGTCGTTGTATTCGCGGGCATCGCGGTTTTCATCGGGGGCGGTTCTTTCGGTCTGTTCACCGACCAAGGCAACGAGCGCGCAGGCAACATCACCGTTGCAGGCGTCGACGATCCCTTCGCCGATCAGTATACCACACCGCGCGACATCCAATTCGACGGCGAGGACGAACACGGGCCTTACATTAGCGGCCCCGACGGTCAGCGCATCTACATCGACCCGGACGGACGCCGCTACGTCCTCACGCCGGACGGCAAGCGCGTATACGTCGATGAGTTCGGCCGCCCCATAGCCGAAGGCCAAACCCCTCCCGGCAAGGCGGGGGAATCAGGTGGGACTGACCAAACCGGAAAAGGCAGTCCAAACGGAACCGAGGGCACCGATCCCAACGAGCGCGAAACCGATCCCGACGACGCAGAAGAGCCTGATCCCGCCGAACTCAGCGGGCTGGTTGTCGACGACTTCGGCAGCCCCTACCCCGACGCGACCGTCCAGGCCCAGGAAGTTGGCGGGCAGGCCGTTACGGTCAAGACGAATGACGAAGGCGCCTTCACGTTTGCGAAGCTGCCGTCAGGTCAGCCGATTGTGCTGACCGCGAGCAACGCCTACGGCGACACCAGCAAGTCCGTAAACACCAAGCTTGCCCCCGGCGCGACGAAGCTGAAGTCGCCGCTGGTGCTGCCGCGTGACACGGCGATCCGCGGCGTTGTGCGACATGCCGAAACCGGGCTGCCGCTGGACGGCGCGAGCGTGACTCTGCTCGGCAGCGGCGACGAGTTCGGGCGGACGTACAAGACGCAGGACGCCAAGCAGACCGACGCGGGCGGGGCCTTTGCGTTCGAGAAGCTGACGCCGTCGCCGTACCGGTTGCAGATTTCACTGGAAGGGTTCGCGCCGCGCATACTCAACAACGTCGAGCCGCCGGAAAGCCTGGTGATCGAGCTTTCGCCCGGCGCGGTCATCAGCGGCACCGTCAGCGACCAGGGCGGCAACCCGATCGCGAACGCCAAGATCAGTTGCGACTTCCGCGCCGAGCCGGCCCAGTACTTCCACACAGAAACGCTCACCGACGCCGCCGGTTTTTATGCCGTCAAGTGCCAGCCCGAAAGCCAGCACAACACCATCAGCGTGATCGCGCCCGGTTTCAAGGCTGCCAACAAGACGCTCGTGCGAAGCGGCGCCGAGAATGTGAATTTTGAGCTGGCGCCGAGTGGCAACGTAGTCGTGCGCGGGCGACTGTTGACCAGGGCGGGCGTGCCGATCCAGACGGCGTCTTTCTACACCTACGATGCCGGCGGCAAATACAAGAAGGTCGTGCAGAGCGTCGGCCCGAACGCTGAGGGCAACTTCTGGTGCGAGGCCGTCGTGGAGGCCGTGCAGTTGCGCGTACAAAGCACCGGCCTCGCAGAAGTGCGCGCGGACTACACGCCTGCGCCGGGCGGTGAGGTCGATGTCGGTGAACTGTACATGGACCTGGGCTACATGGTGTACGGCGTGGTTCACAAGGCAGGTGAGCCCGAAAGCGTTATCGCAGGCGCGGACATCAGCGCGGGGGCGATCAAGACCCTCAGTGACGCGGAGGGCAGGTATCGCCTGGAGGGATTGAGCGCCGAGGAGTTCATCGTGCGTGTGCTGCACCCGGCCTTCCTGGGCAACGCGATCCGCATAACGCCGACGCCCGCTGAGCATGAGATCGAGCTGAACATCGAGCTAAGCAGCGCGAACTTCGAAGCCCACTTGCTGATTAAAGAAGAAGAAACGGGCGAGCCTGTTGAAGGCGCGAAAGTCACCGTGCTGGCCTACGCGCAGGTGCACATCACCGGCGCGGACGGCTTGGCCCACCTCGTTGAGCTGTCATCTATGAAAGTTGACGTGCGTGTCGAAAAGACAGGCTACGCGACCATTGAGCAGAAGGTGAATGCCGACATCACAAGCAAGCTGGAAGATCAGCCGCCGCAGGAGATTCTTCTGACTCGCGGCAGCACGATCAGTGGCGTCGTTACCAGTGAGGGCGAGCCGGTGCCGGGCGCGACCAAGCTCGAAATCTGGGGCACAACGAAGCTGGTCACCACCATCTACACCGACACGGTCGGCGCGTACCAGACTGACAGCCTGCCCCTCGGGCGTTACTTCATCGGGCTACCTGACTTTCATTACGCTCCGCGCGCAGTGGAGTTGACCGAAGAAGGTTTGACACACGACATCGAGATCGGGCGTGTGTGCCACCTCAAGGGCAAGCTGATGCGCAGCGACGGGCAGCCTCACGCCAATGCGGGCGTGTACGTCTACCGGCGTGACAACGTGTACTGGACCAGCACCATTCACACAGGCCCGAACGGCGACTACGAGCTGGCCAACCTGTTTCCCGGCACGTGGGTGTTCTGCGCACTCAAGACACAGGGCGACACGGCGGCCCAGTTTGCCGTTGATGTTGACGTGTCAAAGGCAGGCTGGACGACGAAGAACGTGCAGTTGCCGCAGATTACCGGCGTGATCACCGGGCGCATAACTTACCCGGACGGGCAGCCAGTTAAACGCGCGCGTGTGGCCGTCACGAATTTGAGCGCAAATTTCCCGCGCGCCTTGCTGGCTGCCTACGTGGTGACTGACGACGACGGCTTCTACACTGCCGAGCGCCTCGAAAACGGCGCGCAGATGCAGGTGCGCGTCGGCGGCTACCAGGACGAGGCGGCTACGGGCATGGGCTTCAGCGAAGTGGTGACGGTTGCGTCAGACAACTCGCCCGTGGAGGCGAACTTCACAGTCGTCACCAAGGGCGTTACCGTGCGTGTTGCCATGAAGCGCGTGGACGATGGCCCGATCATGATCGGCGGGCCGCTTAGTTACCTGTTCGATGAACAGGGGCGCATGGCCGGTCTGTTTTTCGGCGGCGGAACTTTTGTTGGTCACGTTGACATCTACGACGTGATACCAGGGACGTACACTTTGGTTGTCACGAACCGTGGCATGAAGAAGGCCGAGTTGCAGTTCACTGTAGGGGCGGAAAACATCTCGAGCGGGCTGGAAGTGATCATTGAGCCCGAGGCCAGGGGTAGCGAATGAAGATTGCGGGCGGGTTTATCGGCGGGCTGATCATCGGGCTGATCGGGGTCATCGTCACCATGCATCTGGTTACCGAAGATGTCATTGCCAAGCAGGGCGCGGCCTACGACGCTGGGCTCAAGGAAGGGCTTCGGCTGGCGACGGAAGATATGCAGGGCGAGGGCATCGACATCGGCGGCGCGTTCAACCAGGGCATGGCCGACGACAACGAGAGGATGCGCGGCAAGTTGAGCCACCTGAAGATCGGCTTGCAGGCCCTGCAATCACGGGACGATCTGACGCTTGATGCGCGCGATCAGATCGCCGCGATGCTCACGGCGCTGGAATGATCATGCGGCGAAGTCGGCCAGTCTTACCGGCTGTCGGCGCGCACCCCAGTTGCCCGGCTGATCCTCGAACACGCCCGCCACGGGCGTGTTGCATTTCGCGCACTTGCCGGCTTGCAGGTTCCAGCGATCAAGGTTGTACCAGTCGCGGACGATCAACGGTTCGTTGCATGCGTGGCAAAAGGTCGTGTCACCTTGCGCGTCATGTACGTTGCCGGTGTAGGCGTAGCGCACGCCCTGCTGCATGGCGATTTCGCGGGCGCGCCGCAGCGTCTGCTCGGGCGTCGGCGGCAGATCCAGCATTTTGAAGTCGGGGTGGAAGGCTGAGAAGTGCATCGGCACGTCGGGGCCCAGCTCGCGCACGACCCACTCAGTCATACGTTTCAGTTCATCGTCGCTGTCGTTTTTGGTCGGGATGATCAGTGTGGTGATTTCAAACCAGACGTCCGTTTCGTGCTTCAGATATTTGAGCGTCTCCAGCACCGGGTCCAGCTTTGCGATGCAGACGCGCTGATAAAACTCTTCCGTGAAGCCCTTGAGGTCCACGTTTGCCGCGTCCATATACTGATAGAACTCTCGTCGCGCGTCGGCGCACTGGTAGCCCGCCGTCACGGCGACGGTCTTGATGCCGCGCGCACGGCAGGCCTTCGCGACGTCGATCGCGTATTCGTGGAAAATCACCGGGTCGTTGTATGTGAAGGCGACGCTGCGGCAGCCCAGTTGTTCAGCGGCGTGCGCGATGACATCGGGGCTGGCCTGGTCGGTCAATGTGTGAACTTCGCGGCTTTTGCTGATGTCCCAGTTCTGGCAGAAGCGGCAGCCGAGGTTGCAGCCGGCCGTCCCGAAGCTGAGGATCGGCGTTCCGGGCAGAAAGTGATTCAGCGGCTTCTTTTCAATGGGGTCGATGCAGAAGCCGCTGCTGCGCCCGTAAGTCGTGAGCAGGATTTCGCCGCCCTGTGCTGCCCGCACGAAACAGAAGCCTCGCTGCCCGTCCCGCAGTTTGCACTCGCGCGGGCAGATATCGCATTGCACACGCCCATCCGGCAGCTTGCGCCAGTGCTTCGTTTTTACGGTAAAGCGTGGGTCGAAGTCGTCTGTCATGTCTTCTGCGGGGCCGACTTAGTTTTGGAAGATCGGCAGGTACCCGCGCGGAATGCTGAGGATCAGGCAGGCCATTGCCGTCGCGTACGCGTTCTTGGCCGGGTCAAAGCCGCCGATTTCGTCGCTCCAGGCGCCGTTGGTGTGCTGAAGTTTCAGGAAGTGCTTGCGGTTCATCTCGCTCCACTCGTCCCAGGTGCGCTTGCTTTTGAACTGGTACTGGTACATCGCCTGGGCCGCGTAGTAATGCCCGTACCAGAAACCGTAGTCGCAGATGCGCGTGCCGGGCACAAGGTTGCCGGCGTATTGATCCGGGCGGCTTGATTGCAGGTAGCGGATACTGCCGTTCAGGTCGAGCGTAACGCGCTGCCCGGTAGGGCCCTCGTATGTGTGCGTGTCGTATTCACCAAGGCTTTGCAGTGCCACTACGCCAGCGGCGGTCAAGGCGAAGGTGCTGCGGTCATCCCAGTCAATCTGGTACTTGAAGCTGCCCTTCATGCTGTAGTGATTGTAGCTGGAGCGAACGTAGTCTTTCGCGGCCTCGATGGCAGTGTCCGGCACCAGCACGCCGACGTTCGCCGCCGCGCGAAGTGCCTGCAACTGGCAGACGCAGATCGACATGTCGCTGTCGGACTGGTTTGGGATATAGCGCCAGGCGCCCTGCTGGTTCTGCGACTCGACAATGAAGCGAATCGCGTTGCGCAGGTGGCTCAGCACCACCGGGTCGCGTGTCTGCCCGTAGACCTCCGACAGAAACATGCTGCAGAACGCGTGGCTGTACATGCGCGTGCCGTACTGGCTGATCCAGCCGGTGTCGCGGTCAATGTTCGACAGCACAAACGCAAGCCCGTGGGCGACGTTGCGGTGGTACTCGCCCCGGTCCGGTGTGTGCCCGGATGCCATGAACGCCATGCAGGTGATTGCCGTGACGCCGAGGTGCGGCTTACCGATGCCGTCAATGTTGCGCTGGTAGCCGGTGCCCAGTTTGTTGCCGACGTCGTTGCTCCAACTCCCGTCGTTGTTCTGGATGCTCGCAAGGTGCTTCAGCCCGTTTTCAACCGCCTTCTGCACCTGCATGTCCGCGGCGGTGGGCTTGGGGTCGCGTATCTCTTCTGTGCCCCGCGGGCCGAACTCGGGCGAATTCTGCGCAACGGCGGATGCGCCCACACAAAGTGAAACCAGCAGGGCTGCGATCAAGGTGCTTCGGGTCATGCTTCATGGCCTCCCAAGAGCGAAGCCCCCTGTCGGGGTTGCCACTCAGTATACGAATGAAGCGCGGTTTGGTTACCACAGATTCGAAGACACAACCCCGGCCCGCACCAGCACCTTCATTTCAGGCGCATGTAGCGCGCGACAATCTGCAACATCAGCGTGTTCGCGGCCGTACTCCAGATTCTTCCGCCTGTCGGATGCCAGACGCCGACGGAATCCCAACTGCCGTGCTCGTCCAGCACCGCCTCGAAGGTGTCTTCTTCGCCTTCGGCGTAGCCGCGCTGGTTTTCCATCAGCGCCTCGAGCAGGGACTCAACCCAGGTGTCCCAGTCCTTTCCGCCGTACTGGTACATGGCCAGCGTCGCGTAGTACCAGTAGGCCAGGTCAACTTTCTTTTCCTCCCACTTGGGAAGGTTTGCATTGAACAGCGCGGCCTGCTTCTTGAGATCCTTGTTCTTGGTGCCCCAGTCCTTGTCGCCGGAAAACAGGCGGCACAAGACATACACGGCGTCCATGTCGGGCGTCTTTTCCCATGTGGCGGTTGCGCGATTGCGCGGCGAACCGGCGCCGGGCTGGGCATAGCCGGTGCGAGGAACCCCGTCCATTTCGATGGTCATGGATTCCATGAACTTCAGCCCGCCCTCCCAGGCCGGGGCGTAGTCGGCTTCGATACCCGCCATACTTGCGGATTTCAGCGCGAGCAGGCACCAGCCGGTCATTTGTGTGTCGTTGTCGCCAGGCTTGATCCCGTAGCGCCAGCCGGCGTCGTCATTGCGGGCGTTCAGCAGGTACTCGACGCCCTTGTCCACGGTTGGTTTCAGGATTGCGTCGGCGGAAAGCCCGTACATCTCCGCGAGCGCCATGGTCGCCATGGCAGAATCATGTACGACGCAAGCTTTCGCCGCCTCGCCGAAGCAGCCATTGCTGTCCTGAACCTTGCGAAGGTGCAGGATGCCCCTGCGTACGTACTCGCGGTAGTCACCTTCCTTGTGGTCATAGCCCATGCCCGCGAAACACAGCAGCGCAAGAGCCGTCGCCGCCACGTTCTGGTTCTCGACATTCGCGCTGTCGCCTTCCGGCTCACCCGGTGTGACCCACCTCGCGTTGTGGGTCCGTTTCGCGCGCACGCGGAGGCTGGACGTGCTGAAGTCCTTCATGCTCCAGCTGCCGTCCTCATTCTGGTGGTCCGCGAACCATTCAAGGCCGGCCGTGATGCGCAGGTTTACCTGCTCAATGGTGTACTCTTTCTTTTCCGTTTTCTTGGGTTTGGCATCCGCCTGTGTGGCGGAAAGCAACAGACAGCCGCCCGCGATCGCGGCGGTCAGCACAGGGCGTAGTAACATGAGCGGTTCCTCCCGGAGTGGTTGGAAAGGGTGAATGGGTATGGTGGTGATTAACGGGAGTCAGCCCGGACGGTTCAGTCAATCAGTCCGCAGTCAGTCCGCAGTCAGTCAATGATCAGCAGCAGCAGCGCGGTGATGCCCGCGACCACGGCCAGCCGCAACGCCCATTTGCCGATGGCCCGCTTGCGTTCTTTTCGCCGGGGCTCGGTCAGGCGGAGCTTGAGGTGCACGCCTGTGTGAACCCCGGTCTTGCGGCTGATTTCCTGCATGGGAGGCATGACACCGCTTTCGGCCGGCGTGTAGACAGCGCGGGCCTGCTCAAGCTGCCCTTGGGGCACTTCGACGCAGTAGTGACCGCTGGTGGTGCCCACGCGCGCTTCGATGCCGCCCGCCTCGAGGTACGTGATGGTCATGCGCGCTGTCAGTTGGTCGGGCTGAAGGGCGAACAGCACCCACGGGCGCGAGTCGCGCTCAAGCCACTCGATGCTGGTGTCGTCATCGCCGGGCATGTCAGGCTCCGGGCGGGTTGACCCTGCCGGTGCCGCGGCGTGTCGGGGCGGCCTCGAACTCCGTCTTGAGCGCCCGCGCGAATTCCGCTAGCGCGTCAAAGGTGCAGACCATGCCACAGCGGTGCTCCACGGCGCCGGCGGCCGCGTTTGATTGCCGGTATGTCGCGCCGAAGGACACGCGCAGCTCCTCGCTTGCCTCGGGCTCCGGCTGGTCCGGTGCGGGCACGCCGGCAAGCCCGGTTACGTTGATCTTCTGCGTCCACTTGCTGCGTTTGGCGGCAAGGCTGATCTCGACTTCGTTCGTGTCGCTGCGGAGTTGCATCATGCCGGCACGCTTCTGCGTGAAGCCCAGCAGTTTGTCGATCATGCGGGTGAGTCCGCCGCGGGTAAGGTTGGCTTCGCCTTCCACAGGCTCGCCGTAGGACTCAAAGCGGATTGTGCATACCAGCCCGTCCGCATCGCCGGTGGTGCCGCGGGCTCGGGTTACATGGACAGGGCTTAGTTCAAAAAAACTGCTGCCGTCCGCCGATTCAACTTTTGCCATGAATTGAGTGTGCCAAAGGCAACAGCGCGCCGAAAGCCCCGAATCAAAAGCGGGGACCCGGTGGGCAGCCACCGGGTCCCCGCGATCAGAAAAACACTTACTCGTCTTCCAGGGCTTTCATGGCCTGGCGCTGCAGGTATTCGCCGGCTTTGTCATCCGGGTCGGCGCGCATGGCGCGATCCAGCAGTTCGGCGGCACTGGAGGCATCACCGGTGTGCAGCGCGACATAACCACCAAGCAACAGCAGGTCCGGGTCTTCCGGGTTGTCTTTCAGTTCGTCCTGCAGCTCTGTGATGAAGCCTTCAAGCACAACCCGGTCGCCGAAGACCGCCGGCAGGTCGATGTTGCTGGCTTCGGGCTCGAGGGCGATGCCGCGGCGCAGCGCGAAAGCGGCGAAGGAGTACTTCCCCTCGGCAAAGGCGCTTACGGCAAGGCTGTAGCGCGCGTCGGCACTTTCCGGGCTGAGAATCACGGCCTCTTTGAACGCCCTGGTGGACTGCTTGAAGTCGGCGTTCTGGAAGGACTCCGTGCCGCGACTCATTTCGTGGCGGAACTCCTCGGCGGCGTCCGTGCGGGCGCGGTCGATGCTTGAATCCGGCACCCGGGGGCGCGGAGTTTTGCCAATCTCGTCACGGCGGCGGTCGTCACGATAGCTCGATGCGTCGTCAGCCCCGTCGTAGTAGCCGCGGGTGTAGCCGTCGTCATACAGCGAATCGTAGGACAGGCTTACATAGCTGTAGCCGTACGGGTTGTAGTCGTACCAGCGGCTGTAGCCGTACCAGTAAGGCCGGCTGACATTGAAGTACAGTCCGCCATAGCGATAGCAGTGGCGATGCCGGAAATGCTGCCAAGGGTAGAAATGGCAGCGGCGCCCAAAGCTGTAGCCGTACCAGCCGTAGTTGTAAGGGACGATGTGCCAGGCGTGCCCGGACAGGTACGCGATTGAGTGCGACCCGTAGTACACGTGGCGCGAGCCGTAGTAGCCGTACCCGCCGTAGCTGCCAACCCCGAACCAGAAAGGCCCGGCCTGGAAGCCTATGGAAAACCCGATGTGGTGGCTGGGGTAGTACCCCGTATAGCTGCCGTAATAGCCCCCGTAGTAGCTACCTGTGTAGTAGTTGCCGCGATAGCTGCTGTGCGTGTTGATTATCTTGCCACCCAGGTCTTCGGCCGGGCGCGACGGAGTAGACCGGAAAGACGACGCGCCGGTGTTCTGTCCGCGGAATGAGGTCAGGGTGCTGCGCTCGGAAAACGTGCCGTCGCCCGTGCTGCGTGAAGTCGTGGAGCGCGAGTTGGTGTTGGAGGCACGCGAAATCAGGGGCGATGACGTGGCGGCGCGCGAAGGTGTACTGCGCGTAGTCGGGGCAGTGGACCGAGACGTGCGGGCCAGGCGGGATGAATCAGGCGCGGCCCGCGTTATGGTCGGGACGCCGCTGCTGGTCGTGCGTGAGGGCGCGCTGCGATAGCTGCTGCGCGAAAGCCCGCTGACGCCCCGGGACGAACTGGTGTCGCCCGAGCTTGAGCGACTGGTGCTCGGCAGGCTGCTTGACCGGCTGGGTGAGCTTGACCGGCTGGTGCTCGGCAGGCTGCTGGACCTGCTTGGCGAGCTGGACCTGCTTGGCGAGCTTGACCTGCTGGGTGAGCTTGACCTGCTGGGTGAGCTTGACCTGCTGGGTGAACTGGACCTGCTTGGTGAACTGGACCTGCTTGGTGAGCTTGATCGGCTGATACCCGAGGAGCCGCTGGGTGAGCTTGACCGGCTGCTTCCCACAGACCGACTGGACGACCCCGCGCGGCTTGCATCCGACGAACTGCCGCTACGCCCGCTGGAGCGTTGCGCCTCCAGCAGATTGGCCGGGGCCGCGAACAACATCACCGCCGCGACGGCGACCATAAAGAACAAGACTTGCTTGGGGGTTGGCATCTCTGACCTCCTGAGTGGTCCGACGCGGGGAATGAAAAAAGCCCCGTCGGCAAATACTTGCCTGTAAGGGGCCCCTTCCTCGCCCACATCATAACGATTTTGCCGGCAGAGTTATGCAGAAAAATGGTGTTTCACCGCAAGTCTAGACGACTTCGTCGGGAGGTTAGAAAGGACCGCGTGCCCTCACCCTCGCAGGGATTTCAGCACGCGACTGAGGTCCTTGGGCAGTTTGGCTTGAAGGCACAAAGTTTCGGCCGTAACGGGGTGAGTGAGCGTCAACTCGCGCGCATGAATGAACTGGCGCTGCAAACCGTGAATCCGCCGCAGGTCGGCGTTGGCCCGGCGGTTGCCGTAAATGTTGTCGCCGGCGATGGGAAAGCCCGCGTGCTCAAAATGCACGCGCAACTGGTGTGTGCGACCGGTGTGGATACGGGCCGCCACCAGGGCGAAGTTCTCGATATCTTCTTCTACGGTGTACTCGGTCAATGCGGGCTGGGCGTGCTCAAGGGTACTGACCCGCATCATGCGTTTGCTGCCTTCGGTGCGCTCCAGCGCGGCCTCGATTTTGCCGCCCGGCGGCACGCCGACAGTCATCAGCCAGTAGCGTTTGTCGATGCGCCCCTCGCGAATCAGTTCGCCAAGCATCTCGAGGGCCCGTTGCGTGCGCCCGAAGATCACCAACCCGGAAGTAAAGCGGTCCAGACGGTGTATGGCGGTGGGGGGGACGGCGTCGGGCTCGGATGACGGCGCAACGTGCGCGCGTAACTGGTCCTGGAGTGTTTGCTCGCCGTCTTCGCTCATGTTGGTGAGCAATCCGCCCGGCTTGCTTACCACAAGCAGGTGCGCGTCCTCATGTACGAGGGCGTAGCTGCGATAGCTGCTGCCGCGTTTTGGTTTGCGCATCAAAGCTCGAGTGTGTCGGCCTGCACCGGTTTTTTCGCGCGCGGGTCGCCGCCCTTGCCGTCGGTGACTTCGCAGTCGGGCAACGCGCGCAGGATCTTCTTGCCGTAGCCCTTGGTGATCACGCGCGAATCAAGAATCACGACTGTGCCGAAGTCATCCTTGCGCCGAATCAGTCGCCCGAAACCCTGGCGCAGTTTGATCGTCGCTTCAGGCACCATGTAATCCGTGAAATCGCTGCCGCCGGAGCGCCGCACTTCCTCCATGCGCGCGGCCACCAGGGGGTCGCTTGGCACGGGGAACGGCAGGCGCACAAGGATCACGGTTGTCAGCGCTTCACCCGGCACGTCCACCCCCTGCCAGAAACTCTCGACGCCGAACAGCACCATCTTGTCGCCTTCCTTGAAGCGCTCGAGCATTCGCTGGCGTGACAGTGAGCCCCCCTGGCGCAGCGACGTGTAGCCGAGAAACTCAAGCTTTGCGTGCAGGGCGTCGTATACCCGGCGCATCTGCCCGTAGCTGGTGAACAGCACGAATGTGCCGCCCCGGCTGCGTTTGATCGCTTCGGTGACTTCTTCGTTCACGCGCTGGTCGTAGTCGTCGTTCTTGCCCCCGCCCCTGGGGGGCTCCGGCATGTCGCGCGGGATCACGATCTGGGCGTTCGTCTTGAAATCGAACGGGCTGCCAACCTGTAACTGCAAGCCGTCGTCCGGCATGCCCAGACGCCCGCGGACATAATCAAAGTTGTCGGGGCCTGTGGCGAGCGTCGCGCTGGTCATCACCACGCCCTTGCAGCGCTCGAACAGGTGCTTGCGCAGCAGATCACCGACGTGTACGGGCGCCGCGTGCAACTCGACGTTCTGCTCGTTGCGCCCGACGTTGGTTTCGATCCAGTAGACCTGGCCCTCAAGCTGCTGGTTCACGAAGGTGAGAATGCCGGCGGCCGCGTTGTTGAGGCGCTTCATGACGGATTCAATGTCCAGGCGCTCTTCTTCGCTTTCGGTGCGCTGGATGCCTTGCTTCAACAGCAGCGCCAGCTCAAGCAGCGCGTTGGAGGCGTCGGTCGAAAACAGTTCGGCGCGATTCACACGGATCGGGCTGGGCCCGTTGCGGTGCGCCCACGCCTCGACCTCGTTGAAGAACTGCTCAACGGCGTCACGGGTCTGGCGCAGCGCGTCGTGGCAGCCTCGCAAAAAGTCGAAGCGCGAGATCAGCCCTTTGTTCGAGCGCGCGTTGTAGACCATGCCCAGCGCGTAGCGCATTCCGTCACGTGATATGTGAATGCCCAGGTGGTCGCTGGCGTAGCGTTCCAGGTCGTGGGCTTCGTCAATGATGAGATACTTGTAGTCCGGCAGATAGTTCACGCCCTGGGCCTTCAGCGCGAGATCCGCGCACAGCAATGCGTGGTTCACGACCAGCACGTTGGCGTTGTAGATGCGTTTTTTCGCGCGCTGATAGAAGCAGGCCTTCTCATAGTTCAGGCAGGCCCGTTGCAGGCAGTTGTCGCTGCTGCTGACAACCGTGTCCCAAGCCTCGCCGCTGGGGGTGAAGTCCATGCTGCTGCGCGAGCCGTCGCCGGTGTCTTCGGACCATCTTTGTATGCGTGTCAGCTCGCGGCTCAGGTCGCTGTTGCCCTGCCTGGCTTCGTTCTTGAGCGCGTTGGACAGGCGTCGCAGGCTGATGTAGTTGCCGCGTCCCTTGGCCAGCACGGCCGTGAACTCTTCGTCCCACACGCTGCGAATGAACGGGATGTCCTTGCTGTAAAGCTGTTCCTGCAAGGCGATCGTGCCGGTGCTGATCACGACCGGTTTGTCGTCAGGCTTGCCCTCGGTGGCGCGGCGGATGGCGGGCACAAGGTAGGCGAAGGACTTGCCGACGCCCGTGCCGGCTTCGACGACGAGGTGGCGGTCCTGCTCAAGGGCCATCTCGACGGCGCGCGCCATCATCAACTGCTGGGGACGGTCTTCGTAACCCGGCAGCTTCTGCGCGATCAGCCCCTTTGGGCCTAGAATGGTATCCACGAAACTCATGCCGCGAGTCTAGCAGCCCGTGCGACATTGAGACCTGCCGGGAAGATTGTTCATTTGTCGCGCTTGCGGCGGGCGATGCGAAACCAGGCGGTGGCGTCTTTGAGCGTCGCCTTGAAATTCTTGATCACGCCGCGCTTGGTCATGCGCAGCTTGATCAGCTCGGACAGCTTGGCCGTCGCTTCGTCATCGGGCATCAGCATCTGCGCGCGCGACGCGAATTTGTTCGCTTCGTCGATCTCGTTGTTCTCGAGCAACGCCGCGGCGTAATTGGTCAGCAGGGTCGGGTCCTCCGGCGCAGCATCCAGGGCCTGCCGGGCGTAGTCGAGCGCCTTTTGCGGCTCACCAAGGCGCGAGTAAATCCCCGTGAGCTCTTTCTCGATGCCGGGCAGGGGCTGGCGGCTGCGCAGATGCTCAAGTACGTCGCGGGCTTCCTCAAACTTGTCCTGGCGGCGCAGGGCGATGCCCAGAAAGAAGTGCGCCTCCCAGAAGTCTTCGAACTTGTCGATGATCGCGCGTATTTCGCGCTCGCCTTGCTTGGCGCTGCCGGTCAGGCATACCTCTGCCCATGCCCGAAACCGTTTTTCCGCTTCCGGGTGCTCGGCGAAGCGGCGTTGGCGCACCATCAGGTCGTGGAAGTCGTCCACTCCGACGCACAGCTCCGCGCGATCGAGCGCCTTCAACGCGCGTTTGTGGCGTCCCAGGGCATTCAGAGAACTCGCGGTAAGTACGTGCGCAATCGCGTCCCCCGGGTGTTCCTCGGCGTACTTTTCTGCGGCGCCGAGAGCCTTTTCGTGCATCTGGTTGACCACGAAAAACTCCGCGGCGTCCGCGAAGATCTCCCGCGGCAGCCCCGGCTGCTTCAGCATTTCGACGTACTGATTGGCAGCCTCGTCCATCTCGCCGCGAGAACGATACAGGCGTGCCAGATACAGGCGGGCCTGGATGCTCTGCGGCTCAAGCTCAAGGGCCCGGTTCCACAGGCGCTCAGCCACCGCCGTTTCACCCATGGACGCGCTGGACGACGCGGATTCGACAATCGCATCAACCCGCAGGTTCTCCGCCTGCATGGCGACGCTCAGTACTCGTTGCGCTTCCGCGTGCCTGTCCGCCAGGTTGAAGGCGCGCCCGGCCTGCAAAGCGGCCTGCATTCGGTCCGCTTTGTCGGGGGCTTCGTGGCGCCCGCTCAGCACCAGACAGAAAGCCTTGGCGGCCTGCCCGAACTCGCCGCCCGCAAGCAGCAGGTGTCCGCGAGCGCGTTGCGAGCGCCAGTCAGCGCCCGCGCGCGCAATGGCGGTTTCGAGCGCCTTGATGGCCGGGGTGGCCTCGAAACCGCGCTCAAGCACCAGCACCTGGGTCAGCTCCGCCAGGCGATCACGGGCGAGCTTGAATTCCGGGTCGAGGCGCAGGGCTTCAAGGGCGGGGGCGTAGACGCCCTCCGCGTCGCGGGAAACCGCCCCGACTTCCGCGGCCAGTGTCAGCGCGCGTGTGACGATGACGTTGAGCCATGACTCGATGTGTCGTGTCAGCGGGTCGTAGGGCGCGGGCGCTTTGACATCAAGAGATTCCGCGACGTCGTTGAACAGCCGTACGATGGAGTTGCCGAAAGACGCGGGCATCAGGTCGCAGGCGAATCGCCCTCGCAAAAAGGCACCCGCCAGATCGGTCACGGAAATCGCGACGTGCAGCCCGCTGCTGAGCGGCGAGTCGGCGATCGCCTCAATGACGCCGCTGATGACGGTACGGAAGTCGGGCCCTTCGCCGTCTTCGCCGCGGATGTCGCTCATGAATTCGACGACATTTTCGGTGGTCAACTCGTCGCTGAAGCTGACCAGTTTGCGCCAGGCGCCGTCTTCTTCGGTCTGCGCACTGTTGAGCACCATGGGCTCGGCGCTGCATGTAGCGAGCCAGTCGGACAGTTCAAGGCTGAGCCCGCGGGCAATATGCCCGCCGATCTCATCGCCCGAGCGCGTGGAAAAAGGAATCAGCGCGATCCCGCTCATTGCCTCATTATGCCAAGAAGGGCTGACCAAAGTCAGGCTGTTCGCTACTGGCATGAATTCCTGATCGACGGATTGCGTGCCGAGTGAAACACACCGGTGATCAAAATCAGGTCACCTTCGACATCGAAAAGCACGAGGCAGGGAAAGCAGGAAACCAGCGCGCGCCGTCGTTTACCACGGAGTGGACCGAAGTTGAGCGGGGTTCCGGCTCACTCGTCACCTGTGAGTCCTGCCGCGAGAATGCGATAGCCCTGGCGCGGGTCGGACTTCAATTGACAAGGCGTCGGGGCAGGGCGATACTTCGCGCCCAATTGGTGCGTATTGTATGTGACCGGTCGTTGCTGACTGGTTGCCGCCCCGCCAGCCCCCCTGGCTCGGCATGAAATCCCGGAGCTTTCCCGTGCTGCGCCATCTTGTGCTTTTCTTCGTGCTGCTGGGTTTCTGGGTGCTGCTTTCCGGGCAGGTGGACCTGCGTGACACCCATCAATTGTACCTGTCTATCTGCGGGGTAGTGAGTTGCGCCCTCGGCACCTGGCTGGCGGCGCGGATCGGGTTCCTTTACGACGAAGGCAATGTCGGGCGTGTCGCCATTCGCCAGATCACCTACCTGCCCTGGCTGGCCTGGCAGGTCGTAGTCTCCAACTTTGACGTGGCACGCAGAGTGTGGTCGTTCAACCCCCGCAAGCGCATTGAGCCCCACCTGGTGCGCATCCCCTACGAAATCGAAAGCGACCTCGCGCTCGCCATTTACGCCAACAGCATTACCCTGACGCCCGGCACGGTTACCGTGCTCGTGGACACCGAAAAGAAGGAAGTTCTGGTCTACGCGCTTTCGAAGGTCTCTGCCGCCGGGTTGAAGGACATGCACGATCGGGTGCGAAACCTGGAGGTAGACAGGTGATCCTCGCCCAGTTGCTTCCCGACACCGCGGTTACGGATTTGCCCACGCTGATCGCCGGCGTAATCCTGCTGTTCGCCATCCTGCTGGTGCTGGTGCGCGCGTTCATAGGCCCCACCGTCTACGACCGCATTCTTGCCATGAACACCATGGGTACAAAGACGGTGATCTTTGTGGCGCTGCTCGGGTTCATCACCCGTCGCCCTGAGTTCCTGGATATCGCGCTGCTGTACGCGATTCTGAACTTTCTCGGCACCATTGCGATTCTCAAATACGTCAAGCATCGGAGGCTGGGCTGATGGAGATGGCCCTCGACATCTTCACCATCATCTGCCTGGCGGGCGGCTGCTTCTTTGCCGTCACGGGCGCCATCGGCATTCTGCGCATGCCGGACTTCTTTGCGCGCCTGCACCCGGCCGGCAAGAACGACACCATGGGCGTGTCGCTGATCACGCTGGGGTTGCTGGTGGAAACCATGAAGTACCACTACGGCTACCTGGTGGCGGCGAAGCTGGTGCTGATCGTCCTGTTCATCATGATCACGGCGCCGGTCGCCACGCACGCGATCACGAAGGCAGGCTTTCTGGCTGGGCTGAAGCCGTGGGAGGGCGATGACGCATGATTGAATTCATCGCGATTGACATCGCCCTGCTGATCCTGGTGACAATCACGGCCGTCGCGGTCGTGGAAGTACGCAGTCTGTTCAGCGCGGTGTTGCTTTCCGGGATCTACAGTTTGCTGATGGCGCTGGTGTGGGTGAACATGGACGCCGTCGATGTCGCGTTCACGGAAGCGGCTGTCGGGGCAGGCATTTCAACGATTCTGCTGGTCGGCACACTGGTGCTGGTCGGACAACAGGAAACCGTGCGCAAGCCTGTTCACTGGCCCGCCCTGCTGATTGTTGTCGCGACCGGCGCGGTGCTTGTCTACGGCACTCTCGACATGCCCGCATTCGGCGATCCCAGCGCCCCGGCGCAAACCAACAAGCTGACGAAGGGCTACATCGCCCAGGACGTACTTAAGCACCCGGACGGCAAGAGCGGCGTGGAGGCTGCCGCCCACGCCGACGAACACAGCCACGCCGCGGACACCGCGCACGGCGACTACTTCCACGGGCACGTGCCGAACCAGGTAACCGCCGTGATTGTTTCCTACCGCGCGTTCGACACCATGTTTGAAACCTGCGTCATTTTCACGGCGGGGCTCGGCATGATCCTGCTGCTGCGCGGGCGGCGCGGCAATCCTCTGAAGGGAGGGTTGCTGTGAAAGACCTGGTCGTTCTGCGCGTCGTTGCCCGCTGGAACATTCCGTTCATGGTGGTGTTCGGGCTGTATGTCCAGACCCACGGCGAACTCGGCCCCGGTGGCGGCTTTCAGGCCGGCGTGATCATCGCCGCGGGCTTCTTGTTGTACGGCATGATCTTCGGCGCGCAGGAGTTGCGCAGAATCATCCCGCGCTGGGTAACGGACATCGCGGCCGCCTGCGGTGTGCTGATTTACGCCGGGGTGGGCTTCTGGGCCATGGGCAACGGCTACGAGTTCCTTGACCACGCGGCGTTGAACCCGGCAAACCCCGGCGGCGCGGAGCCCTGGGGCATGACGCTGGTCGAGTACGGCGTCGGACTGACCGTGGCGGCGGTCATGATCACGATTTTCAACGAGATTACGGAAGGCACGGCGCCCGAGGACGAGCCCGTGAATAAGGATTACGACAACCCGACCGAAATGGACCTGCCGAGGCGCTAGTGCTGGATTTTCTACACGATCACTACAACTACTGGGTCACGATCATCATCATGATGATCGGCTTTTACGCTGTGGTCGCGAAGTCCAACCTCGTGAAGAAGGCAATTGGGCTGGGTATTTTTCAGACCGGCATCTTTCTGTTCTACATCTCGATCGGCAAAGTTGACGGCGGCACCGCGCCCGTGAAAGTCATGGGCGAGCAGACGGATGTCGTCTACAGCAACCCGCTTCCCCACGCGCTGATCCTTACGGCGATTGTGGTTTCCGTCAGCACACTGGCCGTGGCGCTGGCGATCATCGTCAATATTCGCGAAAAATTCGGCAGCATCGACGAGCACGACCTCAATCACCTGGAGGCTGAGCAGGAATGATTCCCGACCAGCTTCAGCATCAGATCCCCGCGCTGATTGTCCTGACACCCCTGGTGCTGGGACTGATCACCGCGTTGATCGGGCGCCGCGGGCTGGGCTGGTGGATCGCGATGCTTGCGTCGCTGCTGGTGTTCGCCGGTTCGATCCAGTTGCTGATCGACGTCATGCACAGCGGCACCTACACCGTCAGCTACTTGATGGGCAACTGGCCCGTGCCCTACGGGATTGAGTACCGCATCGACCCGCTGAATGGCGGCGTGCTGTGTACAGTCGCCCTGATCAGCGCCGCGGTCACACTGTTTGCGCGGCGTAGCGTGGCATCCGAAGTTTCGCGCGACCGCCTGCATTTCTTCTACGCCGTGTGGCTGTTCTGCCAGACCGGGCTGTTGGGCATCACGATCACCGGCGACGCGTTCAACCTGTACGTGCTGCTCGAAATCAGCAGCCTCGCGACGTACACGCTGGTCGCCATGGGCAAGGGGCGCGACCGCCGCGCGCTGACCGCCGCGATCAACTATCTGGTGCTCGGGACCATTGGTGCGAGTTTCATCCTGCTTGGTATCGGCTTCCTGTACATGGTTACGGGCACGCTCAACATGATGGACATGGCGGAGCGCCTGGACGCCATCTACATCACGTGGGGCACCGCCGAGCCGCAGTACCAGAAGACCGTGCTGACGGGCTTCGCGTTCCTGTTTGTCGGCGTGTCGCTAAAGCTGGCGCTGTTTCCGCTGCACACATGGCTTCCCAACGCCTACACCTATGCGCCGGCGGCGGTATCCGCCCTTCTGGCAGCGACAGCGACCAAAGTGGGCGCGTACATCAGCATTCGATTTATCTATACGATTGTCGGCACCGACGCCGCTTTCCGGGGCGCGATTCCGACGCACGTGTTCATCATGGTTTCTGCAGGGATGGCGATCCTGCTGGGCAGTTACCTGGCGATCAAGCAGGACAACGTCAAGAAGATCCTTGCCTACTCGAGCATCGCGCAGATCGGATACATCGCCCTCGGTTTCGCCCTGGACAACAAGAACGGGCTGACGGCCGCCGTGATTCACATCTTCAACCACGCCCTGACGAAGGGCGGCATGTTCATGGCCCTGGGCGTCGTCGCGTACCGCCTGGGCAACACGCGCCTGCAGGACTTGCGCGGGCTGGGGCGCAAACTGCCCGTAAGCATGGGCGCCTTTACCGCCGGTGGGCTGGGGCTGATCGGCGTGCCGCTGACGGCGGGATTTGTCAGCAAGTGGTATCTGGTGACCGGCGCCATCGAGGCCGGGCGCTACGAAATGGCGGCGATTGTCCTGGTAGGCTCTCTGCTGGCCGTGGTGTACGTGTGGCGCGTCGTCGAGACCATCTACTTCGGCAAACGCGACGAAGGTGCGCCAAACGTCCAAGAAGCCCCGATCACGATGCTGGTTCCCATGTTGCTGCTGATCGGGGCGAGCATCTACTTTGGCGTGGATGCGAACACAACAAGCTGGATCGCGGAAGCGGCGGCCGAAACCCTGCTGGGGGTGCAACCATGATCCCCCCGGAAATGGCAATCACACTGGCACTCGGGCTGCCGATCCTCGGCGCGCTGCTGATCGCCATGAGCCGCGGCGTCCCGAACCTGCGCGAGACATTTACGCTGCTTACCGCCGTGGCGACTTTCGGTTTTGTGGCGAGTCTGTACCCCGCGGTCATCAACGGCGCGCAGCCGACACTTGACCTGTGGCAGGTGCTGCCGGGCGTGAAACTGAGTTTCCGCGTTGAGCCGCTGGGCATGGTCTACGCGCTGGTAGCCACGCTGCTGTGGATACCGAATTCTCTGTACAGCATTGGCTACATGCGCGGCAACAACGAGAAGCACCAGACGCGCTTCTATGTGTGCTTCCCGCTGGCGATTGCCAGCGCCGTCGGCATCGCCTTCGCCGAAAACCTGTTCACGATGTTCGTGTTCTACGAAACCCTGACGCTGAGCACCTTCCCGTTGGTGACCCACAAGGGCAACACGGACGCCGTCAAAAGCGGGCGCATCTACCTGGGCATTCTGCTTACCACTTCCGTCTGCTTTCAGCTGCTTGCGTTGCTCTGGATTGTCGCGCTACAGCACACGGGCGGCGTAAGCGGTCTCGACTTCGCAAGCGGCGGCATCTTCCGCGAGGGGCTGGCGGCCGGCGCGGTCACACCGGCTGTCTTTGGGCTGCTGTTCTTTCTCTATATCTACGGCATCGGCAAGGCGGCGCTCATGCCCGTTCACCGCTGGCTTCCCGCAGCGATGGTCGCGCCGACCCCGGTCAGCGCCTTCCTGCACGCTGTGGCGGTGGTGAAGGCCGGCGTGTTTTGCGTCATCAAGGTGACCGTCTATGTCTTCGGCGTGGAAACACTGCGAGAGTACGGGCAGGGCGGCTGGCTGCTGTACGCGGCGGGGGCGACGATTCTGATCGCGTCGTTGATCGCCATGTTCCAGGACAATTTAAAGAAGCGCCTGGCGTACTCGACAATCAGCCAACTCAGCTACGTTGTGCTGGGCGTCGCGCTGTTGACGCCGATCAGCATCATGGCCGCGACCTTTCACATTGTCGCGCACGCATTCGGCAAGATCACCCTGTTCTTCGCGGCGGGCAGCATCTACACGGCCGCGCACAAGACGCAGATCAGCCAGCTTGACGGCATCGGGCGGCGCATGCCCTGGACCATGGGGGCGTTTACCATCGGCACGCTCAGCATGATCGGCGTGCCGCCGGTCGTCGGCTTTGTCAGCAAGTGGTTCCTGATCAACGGTGTGATTGAAAGCGGCAGCCTGCCTGGCGGGCACTTTGACGAGGTGTTCGCGCTGGTGGTCATCCTGTTCAGCACGTTGCTCAACGCCGGCTACTTCCTGCCCATCGTGTACCGCGCGTTCTTCAGGACCCTGTCGGACGAAGACCTGAAGCACCCGCACGGGGAAGCCCCGTGGGCAATCGTCACCGCGCTGACGTTCACGGCGACGCTGACACTGTTCTTTTTCTTCTGGAACCAGCCTGCGGCAACACTGGCGGAGCTGGTTCGGAGGGCCGTGGGCTGATGTTCACCAAACGACGCAACCAGCAGTTTGCGTGGCTCGCGATTCTCGGAATCGTCGGCGCAGTCATTCTGATTGATCTGACGGTACACCATCACGCGCACTTTGAAGGGAGCGAGTTCACCTTCGACACGCTGCCCGAGTTCTATCCGATGTTCGGGTTCCTCTCGGCGTTCTTTCTGATTCTGGTCGCCAAGACACTCGCGATCGCGTTGAAACGCAAGGACACGTTCTATGCGGATGACTGATATCCCGCCCGCATTCGTCCTGCTGTTCGGCGCGATCCTTCTGGCCGCGGCGAAGGGCAAGCTGCGCTGGGTGCTCGCGTTCGCCCTGCCCGTGATCGCCCTGGCCGACGCCTGGCAGGTGATTGACCAGGGGCGTGACAGCTTCGTCACCCTGATGGGAATGCAGCTTACCCCCGTGCATGTACACGCGGCGACCCCGGTATTCGCGACGGTCTTCGGCATCATGCTGCTGGGCGGCGTGCTGTACGCCTTCAATCAGAAGCGCGAAATCGAGTTGCCGGCGGCGGCCGTGTACGCGGGCGGCGGGCTGGGCGTGCTGTTCGCGGGCGACCTTGTAAGCATGTTCATTTTCTGGGAGATCATGACCCTGGGCAGCACGGTGCTGATCTGGTCGGGCAAGCAGAACGACAACTACGGCGCGGGGATGCGCTACTTCGGGATGCACGCATTCGGCGGCGTGATCCTGCTGATGGGCATCATCATTGTGATCGCCCAGCGCATCCAGACAGGCGATGCCGACCCGCTGGCCTTCCGCCACATGCACGAAATGGTGGAGGGCTGGAACACGCTTAGTTGGCAGAGCGCGGGCATGTGGCTCATGATGCTCGGCATGCTGGTCAATGCGGGCGCGCCGCCATTCAGCTCATGGATTCCGGATGCCTACCCGCAGGGCAGCTCCAGCGGCACGGTCATTCTTAGCGCATTTACCACCAAGACCGCCGTGTTTACTCTGCTTACCGCGTTCGCGGGCGTCGACATTCTGATCGCCTTCGGCTGCTTCATGGCAATCTACGGCGTTGTCTACGGTATTCTGGAAAACGACATACGCAGGCTGCTGTCCTATTCACTTGTCAACCAGGTCGGCTTCATGCTGATCGGCATCGGCATCGGCAGCCGCCTCGCCATTGACGGAGCCGCCGGCCATGCCTTTGCGCACATCATCTATAAGGCGCTACTGTTCATGGGCGCGGGCAGCGTGCTGTTTGCCACCGGGCGCACCAAGATGAACCAGCTTGGCGGGCTGTACCGCACGATGCCCGTCACGATGTGGTGCATGATCATTGGCGGGCTGGCGATCTCGGGCTTTCCGCTGACGTCCGGCTTCACCAGCAAATCCATGGTCGTCGCCGCGATCACGGACCAGTCCGCGTTGATGCTGGAGGCAGGCAAGAGCAACACGTACCTGGTTCTGACCTGGATTGTGTTCGAGGCCGCGACGGCCGGCGTGTTCATCGACGCGTGTGTAAAGCTGGGATGGTTCGTGTTCTTCCAGAAAGATTCCGGGCTGCGCCCGCCGGAAGTGCCCTGGAACATGAAGGCTGCCATGATCGGCTTTGCGGGCATATGTATCTTTCTGGGCGTGTTCCCCGGGCCTTTGTACGCGCTGCTGCCCTACAAGGCTGAAGCCGCCGCGTACGCCAAGGTCGTGTACAGCTTTGATCACGTGATGACGATGCTGGGGCTGCTGCTGTTCGCCGGGCTGTCGTTCTTCGTGCTGCTGCCGCTGATGAAGCGCACGGAGACGATCACACTCGACATCGACTGGATCTGGCGGCGGTTCATCCCGAAGTTCTGGCATGACGTGGCCACGCCGATTCTTGGCCAGTTCAAGACCGTCAAGGAAGCCGTGCTGGAATGGCTCCCCGGGCGCGCGATGGACGAGGCGGACCTGCCTGCGCCCCTTCGAAAACGCACCCCAGGCACCTGGGCGGTAAGCGTGCCGGTGCTGGTGATATCGGTGATGCTGCTGGCCTATCTGCTGGTTTACTTCTGGCTGGTGCCGACAGCGGGCTAAGCGGGGCCACGACATTCATCTGTAAGCCGCAAAACCGGAACCACGGCTGCACACGATAAAAGCGCTACTTGTGGTTGTTTTTCGGGTCCGGGTGGCGACGCCTACTTCTGTGCTATGTCGCCCTTGGCTTCTTTCTTCAAGGCCAGCGAGATGCCGCGCGTGCTGTTGGCCGCGAGTACCAGCAGAATCGCCCCCAGAGCCAGCGCGTAGTTCAACTCGCGCACGTGCATCTCGGCCAGGTCATGCTTTGGGAATTCGTCCATGGCCTCGCCGCGACTGGTGAGCGCGCCGCTTCGGTCGATACCGGACAACTCGTCACTGTGGTGCGCGCCGATGTGGTCCACGTAAGCTTTCGCCGCCACGCCGCTGGCCAGCAGGGCAATCAGCGAACCGATGATCACGATACCACCGAAAACACCGACCGGGCCCATCCAGCGTCCCGTACCGCGCCATTCGCCGCGATCCGACTTGCGCAGGCGACGCGAAAAGTTGAACACCTCCGTGCCAGCCCAGCCCGCCAGCACGATCGCGAAGTAGCCGCCCCACTCATGCAGCAGCTCAATCACACCGCGCAGGGCGATCACGGTTTTCAGCGTCGCGCCTTCGATGCCGCCAATATTCGACGTGAACGTCGGGTCGTCGTGCAGCAGCGTGACACTGGCAACACCGCTGACCCCCATCAGAAACAGCAGCGCGAAACACAGCCCGCAGGCCCATTGCACGCGGCTTGCGTGGCGCTTAACGGCTTCGTGCTTTGGCGTTTCTTCTGTCATCGGGTTCATGGTCGCAGTTTGCCGTGTTTCAGGCAACGCCCAGTGAAAACAGAATCGGGAATCGTCGCCGATTCCCGATCCCGACTTCCGATTGTCGACGGTTAGCGCAGTTGGATCACCACGCGGGTGCCGGCCGGCACGATGTCGTAAATCTCTTCGACATCCGTGTTTCGCAGGCGGACGCAGCCCTGGCTGCATTCGGTGCCGATTTCGTCCTCTTCATCCGCGCGGCAGCCGTGAATGCCGTAGCCCTTGTAGCCTTCGTCGTTCTGCAATCCAAGCCAGCGCGAGCCCAGCCGGTGCTTCTCATGCCCGTATGGGTAGCTGCCGTCAGCGGGCTTCGGTATGCGGTTCTTCACCACGAACTCGCCGAGGGGCGTGCAGCCGTCAACGCCAAGCCCGCACTCGTAGCGCTGGATGAAGGCGCCGTCGAGCATAAGGTCCATCACGAACTTTTCCTTGCGGACAACCAGCTCAAAGTTGCCGCCCAAAATCTTGAGTTCCTGTCCCACGTCAATGCGCGTGCCCTTCAGCCCGTTCAGGCGCTGGATCATTTCCCAGGTGGTGCCTGTGCTTTTGGCGATCTTGCCCAGCGTGTCGCCGCTCTTGACGGTGTAGACGCGCAGGTCGCCATCTTTGCCGGTGCTCAGAAACAGCTTGCTGTTGATTTCGCGCAAGGTGGCCAGCGCGAACGCCTCGTCCTCCTGGTTCAGGTCCTTGGCCAGCGCCTTCGTCAGCGCAAGGCGCGAGTCCCGCAGCTTGCCGTCATTGTAGAGGGTCAGCCCGTTATCCAGATCGGCGTCGACGGCCGGTTTGACCTTCGGCGTCGTGTTGCCGGTACCGACCACCGCGTTTTCGTCGGTCGGCTTTTCGCCGGCGTCGACAGCAGCTTGCGTAGTTGCTTCGGTGGTTTCCGTGGTGAAGGTCGGGTCGCCGAGGTGTTCGTTTGTTGACTCCACGGGCTCCGGATCCGGGTGGTTGACCTGGTCCTTTGTGTTCAGGGTGGTGAGCGCGCACCCGGCCAGCAGGGCCGAGAACAGCAAGGAGTATAGAAGCGGTTTCATGGTTGGCTCCGTGAACTACTGGTTTCAGGTTTCAGGGGTGCCCTGGTGAGCGACACCCTTGTCTTATGCTTTGACTTCGACCCGGTTGCCGATGCGGACGATGTCGTAAAGTTCGACCACGTCGTCATCGTGCATTCGCACGCAACCGGCGCTGGACATGCCGGGAATGCTGTCCGGGTACTGGGTGCCGTGGAAGCCGAAGCCGCTGCGGTCGCCGGCGTATTTGTCCAGCCCGATCCAGCGCAGCTTCATCTCGCCGCGGGGGTCATTGGGGCCCCGCGCCGATTTCTCGGGGTCAATGGTCATGCTGGCGATGGTGGTGCTGCCCTCGGGGGTGTTGTTATTGCGTCCGTGGGCGACGATGTACTGGCGTACCAGGTAGTCGCCGAAGTACAGGCTGGCGGTGAAATCGCGCTTCTTTACCACCAGGCGCGGCTCGCCCTTCGGCACTTTCAGGTTGTCGTTGGGGTGCAGCATTGCCTTGTCGCGCGGGCGGTTGTTGAGGTCGTACAGCAGATTGGTGCTGATGCGGTACTTGCGGGCGATCTTGTCGTAGCTGTCGCCGCCCTGGACAACGTAGTTGTCGCAGAACTCGTTGTGGACGGCGCTAAGGAAAAGCTCGTCGGTGATGGCATGAAACAGCTCAATGGCGCGGGCACGCTCTTCGACGGGCAGCGGATTTTCCAGCAACCCCGACAGGCGCGTGTAGCCGTCACGCAGGATCTGCTCGCGTTCGGCGTCGCCACTGGTCGCGAGCCCCGCGTTGATCTCGTGCAGCAGGCGCTCAACTTCGGCCAGGGACTGGGTCTGCTCGGGTGGTGTTTGACCGTCGCTACTTTCGCCAAGCCCGGGCAGGATGTCACCAATGGACGCGTCAACAGTGCCGCTGTCGTCGCCGCCAATCATGTACCAGCCGCCGGCCCCGCCCGCGATTACGATCGCCGCGATAATAACCAGGAAGCCCTTGCCGCCGCTTTTCTTGCCCCGTCTGCTTCTGCGTGATGCCATGATCAACCCCTCGCTTTTTGCCTGCTGCGTGGGCACGGCGATGCCGCGCCATGTCTCTGTTCGGCAAGGGTTGAGTCCGGAATTGAGGAAAAGCTACGTCAGATATCATCGCCCAAAGGGGCACGCGCGGCGACCGCCCCGTAAACGCCCTTCGCGCCGCCTTTCTTGAGCGCCCGGGCCGCCGCCGCAAGAGTGGCCCCGGTGGTCATGACGTCGTCCACCAGCAGAAGCCGTTTGCCCGACAGTGCGTCAGAACGCCCGGAACGCACCGTGAAAGCGTCCGCCACGTTGGATTTTCGTTGCGCAGCCGACAGCTTCGCCTGCCGTCGGGTCGCCCGCTCGCGTTGCAGTACGTCATCCAGCAGCGGCTTTTCCAGCGCCGCGGCGAGTTCACGGGCGATCAGGGCGGCCTGGTTGTAGCCGCGCTCGAAACGCCGGATGACGTGCAGGGGCATGGGCACGACGGCGTCGATGCGCCCGACAATTCCCCGGTCGAAGCAGAGTTGCGCCAGCCAGGCGCTGAGGGCCCCGGCGACCCTTCGCTCGCCGCCGAACTTGAGGGCGAGGCACATTTCTTTCAGCACACCCGTGTACAGCCCGACCGCGACGATCTCACGCGTGCCGAAGCCTTGCAGGTAGTCGCGGCACAGGTTGCAGTCCTTTACGACGCCGACGCCCGGACCCTGCGGCGCGCCGCAGCGCGTGCAGTAGTCGGCGCCGGCTACCTGCACTTCGCGCAGAACTTCCGGCGCGATGGGGCCGGCTTCGTCGCCGATCAGCGGGCGCCCCGAAACCGCGCAGTGCCGCGGCAGCATCAGGTCAAGCAACCCGTCAACGAGTGCGCGCATCAGGCATCGCCAAGATAGTTGTTATGCGGCTTGAACCCGCTGGCAACGTCGTTTGCCAGGCGTTTTCCCAGTGCCCTGGGAAAGAAATTGCGCGCCGAAAGCTCGTGCAGCGGCACCCAGTCAAAGCCAGTGCAGAAGTTGTCCAGCACAGCACCGGCCCGCACGTCACCCTCACGCTTGCAGCGAAAGAAAATCTCAAGCTGGTGGGTGTCCTCGGTGATGCCGCCGTGCATTACTTTGGCCGAGCGCCCCAGCAACTCGCGCACGTATACAATGTCGCCTGGGCGCACCGTGATGCCGAGTTCCTCATGTACTTCGCGGCGTAACCCCTCGCCCAGGGTTTCCTGCTTGCTGATGCCGCCGCCCGGAGTAACGCACCACGAGCCGTTTTCATCGGCGTAGGTCATCACCAGCAGGCGGGCGTCTTCAATGATCAGCGCCCGTGCGGCCACGCGAATGGCGCCGGGGATGCTGTCTTTGTGAATGTCTGCGGGCATTGGGCCGATTGTAGGTGACAAACCGCGGAATGACGAGAAGCGAGCCGGCGGCCTACGCCGGCGAAGCGGCAACTACGGTAACCATAGCGGACACGGATATCGCTGACCGCCTGATCCGCTGCCCGAAGGCCCAGCATCACCCGGGCGCCGTTGGCTTTTCGGCGGCCAGGGATTTGAAATAGGGCAGAATAAACTCGCGGCCCAGGGTTTTAGCGATCGCGGTTAACGGCACAGCCAGCAGCGCGCCGAACAGCCCGAACAACGAAGCCATCACGAACACGCCGACCAGAATGGTAATCGGGTGCAGCTCCAGCGCGTCGCCCAGCAGCTTGGGCGCCAGCACGAATTGCTCGAGCGCCTGAATCGCGTGAAAGAACACGCTCATCAGCCCGATCGCCCACAGGGGATCGCCGTTGATCGCCATCAGAATCGCGGCCGGTATCCAGCTGATCACCATGGCGGCGTAAGGAATCAGAATCCCGAGCCCGCCCAGCAACCCGAACAGCACGGCGTACTGCACGCCGAATGCCAGGTAAACAATCGTGGTCAGCACGGTGATGATCACGACAATCACTATGCGCCCGCGGAAAAACGCTTTCAGCATGGCGTCGATTTCGCGCAGGATGCGCTCAGCGCGAGGGCGGTGTTTGCCGGGCAGGTACTCACGCCCCTTGGCGATCACTTTGTCCCAGCCCACCATGAAGTACCACGTGTAGATCGGCACCAGCACCACGAACATCAGCAGCGTCAGCAGCCCCAGCAGCCCGGTGCCCACCAGCCCGATCACGGCCGTGGTCGCGCTGGTGGTGCCGGTGGAAATGGTGCGCCCGTTGCCCGTGCTTGGCGTGGCGCCGAAATACACAAACCATTCATCCGTGGACACGCGCGAATCCGCGTTGTTGTCCATGCTCTTCACGTTGTCCGCGCCGATTTCATCCGCCTTCAGGGCGAGGTCGTGGTTCGTGTCGCTGGTCTGGAACGCCGACAGCAGATCCGCCCGTGCAGCTGCCATGTCGGCACGGGCCTGTGCGGCCTCCGGCGCCTCTGACTGCGCTTCTGTCGGAAACAGCGAATCCACCACGTACTGCCCGGCCTGCCCGAAGGTGTCTTCGTTCGTGTCAAGCTTCACGGACTCGCTGGGGGCCATGTCGTTCCAGCTTGCGACCCACTCGCCCTGGTTCGCCTTCAGGTCGTTCCACAGCCCGCGCATCTGCCCGGACAGGCTCTGCACGTCGCTTACCACGCTTGCCATGAACCAGGTGCCGACGCCGGCGGAAATCACAACGAACGCGATAAAGATCAGCAGCACCGCCTTCACGCGGCTGAACCCGCGTTTCTGCAGCTTGCGCACCAGCGGGTCCAGAATGTACGCGATGGCCAGCGCGGCCAGCAGCGGCACAAACACGGCCGACAGGTAATAGCCCAGCAGCAGCGCGCCCACGACGGCCGCGATCACGATCAGCCACTGCACGTTTCTCATGCGCAGCAGCTCGGAGTAATCGGCGCGCAGGGCCTTCTTCAGGGGCGCGGGCAGCATGACCGTTTCCCGCGAGTCTTCGGCGGGTTTGGCGGGCGGCCTGGCTGCGCCCTGATTTGGCTGCTTCTTCTTCTTGGCCATGTGGTGGGTCAGATTCTAGGGCGGGACTTCACGCACGCAACAGACTCAAAATGAAGAAAGGCGGCCCGAGGGCCGCCTTTCTGTTTGCTGCTTGCCGCTATTCCCCGCCCTCTTCGAGGCGCAGGTAGCGGTAGTACACTTCCAGGGTCAGGCAGTTGATGGCCGTGGCGTACACGCGTCCACCGGCTGAACTCCAGGCGTCAACCGCGTCCCAGCTGCCGTGCTCATCGAGCGCTTCCTTGCTGGTGAGGTTGGCCTTCTTGTCGCCTTCGGTGTAGCCGCGCTGGTTGTCCAGCAGGACCGAACTCATGGCCTTTTCCCAGGCCTTCCAGGTGCCGCCACCGACCTGGTAAAGCGCCAGGCTGGCGTAGTACCAGTAGTAGTAGTCAATCTTGTACTGCTCCCAGCTTGGCAGGTAGTCCTTCTCGACGCAGATGCGTGACAGGGTCTTGATCGTCTTGTCGTTCAGGTCAGCCTTGCCCATGAACAACATGCTCATCACGTAGATGCTGTCCATCGAAGGGTTGTGCTCGTACTCCGTGGCGCTGCGCAGGCGGGCGTTGTTGCTGCCCGGGCTGTCGTAGCCGCACTTCGGGTAGCCGTTCACGTCAACGGTCACCATCTTGTACCACTCGGCCGCGTCGCTGTAGCACTTGGTGTAGTCGAACTCGAGCCCGGCCATCTTGCAGCTCTTGAGGGCCAGCACCATCCAGCCCGAAACCGAGCTGTCGTTGATGCCCGGCTGCACGCCGTAGCGCCAGCCAAGCCCCGGGTTCTGCGACTTCAGGATGAAATCGACGGCCTTGTCGGCGATCGGCTTCAGGACCTGGTCACCGCTGAGCCCGTAAGCTTCAGCCATGGCCATGGCGCAGATGCTGTGGTTGTAGACAAAGTGATCGTCTTCCTTGGGGCCGAAGCAGCCGTCGTTGTCCTGAACCTTGCGCAGGTACAGGATGGCCTGGCGGCAGGTGGCGCGGTAGTCGCCTTCCTTGTGGTCATAGCCCGCGCCGACGAAAGCCAGCAGAGACATGCCCGTAAGCCCGATGTCGCAGGTCGCTTCCCAGCCCTTGTCGCCGCCCGGCTGGCCGACGTCCACGAACTCGCTGTTGTAGGTCTTCTTGGCGTTGGAGCGGGTGCTGTCGTCGCTGAAGGTGGTGGCGCTCCAGTAACCCTCACGGTTCTGGTGGTCCTTCAGCCACTCAAGCGCCGCACGGTTACGGTCGTCGTGCGGACGTCCGCCACCGCCACGCGCCCGGCGATAGGCGAAGCCGCCCTTGCCGCCGCGACCACCGCCGCCACCGATGCCGCCGCCGAGACCGACAGCACTGGTCGTGCTGTTCTTGTTCGGGTGCGGCGACTCGTTGTCGGACGGGTCGTCGTTCGGGTTTTCGGCGAGGTCGTTATTCGGCTTGTCGGACGGGTCTTCGTTCACCTCATCCTGCGCGTCTTCAACGATACGCTCGTCTTCCGTGGGGTCTTCCTGTTCCGGCTCGTCTTTCGGGTATTCAACCGGCTTTTCAGGCGGCTGTTCCGGCGGAGGCGGCTCGGCAATCTGCTCCTGCTGCGCGTTAAGCACCTCAACCTGAATGCGCTCGGGCGCCTTCGGGATGATGAACCACGCAATCACGAGAAGAATCACGTGGACCGCAAGCGCAATCGCAACCCAGGGCACTGATGCCAGTGCCGTAAGGTCTTCGCCGGTGCTGCCCGCGGGCTGCATTTCTTCCTGGCCGTAGTACTCCTGCCCGGCCGGCTCTTCGTAGTATTGCTGTTGTTGACCTGCCACGGCGATCTCCTGAATTTGGCGTTTTCCCCGGGAAGGGAAGTTATTGCGACTCTGTATAAAACGGAAAGAACCCCGACTGGTTCAGCCCAGCGCCAAAAAAGCACAGAATCTTTGTCAGTCGAGTGCGCGTCATGCTACCCAGGCGGGCTCCGCCTCACAACCTCAATGCTCATGAAGGTTTAGGGATTTCCACCCATGGCGTGCAAAAGTCACGCAGCGCCACCGCCAATCCTTGCTGTGTCCTTGTCCGGCGAGCCTCCCCATACGACAATCCAGCCCTTCCCATGCCTGAAACCCTGTACATCATTGACGGTCACAGCCAGATCTTCCGGGCCTATTACAGCCCCGCCGCGCGCCGACGTACCGTGCGCGGCAAACCCGTGGGCGCGGTCTACATCTTTACCCGGATGCTCCAGAAGCTGATCAAGGACTACAAGCCGGACTACCTGGTCTGCGTGCTCGACCCCCACGGCCCGACCTTCCGCAATGAGATCTACGACCAATACAAGGCCAACCGCGGCGAAATGCCCGAGGACCTGCGCGACCAGATCCCGATTATCGAAAACATCGTCAAGGCGTTCGAAATACCCATTGAAGTCATACCCGGCTTCGAGGCCGACGACGTGATCGCCAGTCTTGCCGCACAGAACGCCGACAAGGGCCTTCAGGTCAAGCTGGTAAGCAAGGACAAAGACCTGAAGCAACTGCTGAGTGATCACATCAAGATGATCAGCTACGACGACGGCAGCGAGTACGGACCCGAGGACCTGCACAAGGAACTCGGCGTTACGCCACAACAGTTCATCGACATCCAGGCTCTGGCCGGCGACAGCGTGGACAACATCCCCGGCGCCAAGGGCATAGGCATCAAGACCGCAGCCGAACTCATGAAAGAGTACGGTTCGCTTGACGAAATCCTCAGGCACGCCGAGGAAATCAAGCAACCCAAGCGCCGCGAAAACCTGATCGCATTCCGCGAACAGGCGGAGCTCAGCAGGCAACTCGTTACCATCAAGACGGACATCAAGGTCAACCTGGACAGGCAGGCCGCGAAGTATCACGAGCCCAAGAAAGAGCTGCTGCTGCCCTTGCTTGCTGAGCTGAATTTCAAAAGCGTTGCCAAGGACTTCGGCTGGGAAGACGAAATGACCGACGCCGCCCCGGCGCCCGCGGCACCGCCGGCCAAGGGCAAGGCCGCGGGCAAGAAGGGCGGCCAGGGCAGCCTGTTCGGTGACGTACCGGAGCCGGCCGCGCCGAAAGTCGACAAGGCCCTGATCAAGGCGGGCGAAGACTACACCCTGGTGAACGACGCGAGGGCCTTCGACGCCTTTCGCAAGGCGATCAGCAAAGCCAGGCGCATGGCGATCCACTGTGCCGCTGATAACTATAAGGAAGTCGCCGGCATCGCGGTTAGCACGGAGCCCGGCAAGGGCTGGTACCTGCCCCTGAACGGCGAGCTGAAGCGCGCCGACGTGCTGGATGCCCTCGAAGTCAAGCTCATGGACGCCAAGGTCGGCAAGGTCGGCCACGACCTGAAACATGACCTGCGCGTGCTGCTGAACCAGGGGCACGACATGCAAGGCGTCGAAAGCGACACCAAGCTGGTGGCCTTCCTGCTGGACGGCTCGCGCGAGGACGCCAGGCTTGCAAGCCTTTGCCGCGAGTATCTGGGGCTGGATACCTTCAGTTGGGACAAACTGTTCGGTGAGAAGAAAGAGCGCATCACGCTGATGGGCGCCGGGCCAGAGCGCGTCATGCAGTACGCCGCGCAATTTGCCGACTATGCGCTGCGCGTTTCGGACGTCCTGACACCGCAACTCAAGGAGCGCGAGCTTGACGGACTCGCCAGAGACCTCGAGTTCCCGCTGGTTGAAGTGCTCGGGCACATGGAGCACAAGGGCATCAAGATCGACAAGCCCTACCTGGCCGATCTCGCGAAGGACATGCAGAAGCAGATCGACAAGCTGGAAGCCTCGATCCACAAGGCTGCCGGCCGCGAGTTCACCATCGGCTCACCAAAGCAGCTGGGCGAGATACTCTTCGACGAACTGAAGCTGCCGGTGCAGGGCAAGACCGCCAAGGGCAAGGGGCGCAGCACGGACCAGAGCACGCTGGAAGCCCTGTCACCCATGCACGAGCTGCCGGCCAAGGTGCTCGAATGGCGGCATCTCACGAAACTGAAGTCAACCTACGTGGACCAGTTGCCGGATTTGGCGGATTCAGAAGACCGCGTGCACACGACTTACCGGCAGACGGTCGCCACGGGCCGATTAAGCAGCAAAGACCCGAACTTGCAGAACATCCCGGTGCGCACGGACGAGGGCAAGAAGATCCGCCGGGCGTTTGTTGCGCAGGACGGTTTCAGCCTCATCAGCGCCGACTACAGCCAGATCGAGCTGCGTATTCTCGCCCACATCGCCGACGAGAAGCACATGATCAAGGCCTTTAAAGACGGCGTGGACATTCACAAGGCGACCGCCGGCGGCATCTTTGGCGTTGACCCGGCGGACGTCACCGGTGAACAGCGCAACGTGGCCAAGACCGTGAACTACGCCGTGCTGTACGGGCAGAGCGCCTTTGGTCTGTCGCAGGGATTGGGGATTCCACGGTCTGAGGCCAAGGAATTCATCGACAACTATTTCGCCTCGCACCCGAAAGTAGCGAAGCTGAACGACGAAGTGCTGGAAGAGTGCCGCAAGCAGGGCTACGTGCAGACACTGTCCGGCCGCAAACGCTATTTGCCTGAAATCGGCAGCCGAAACGTAATGGTAAGGAAGCAGGCCGAGCGCCAGGCGTTCAACACCGTGCTGCAAGGGACGGCCGCAGACTTGATCAAGCTGGCGATGCTGAAGGCCCACGAAGAGATCGAGAAGAAGAAGCTTCCCTATAGAATGCTGTTGCAGGTGCACGATGAGCTCGTGTTCGAAGCACCAGCCAAAGAAGCCAAAGCCTGCGCTGAGTTCGCCAAAGAAGTCATGAGCAAAGCCATGAAGCTGAAAGTGCCGCTCGACGTAGACGCCGGAATCGGCAACAACTGGCTGGAGGCCAAGTGATGCGTCACATCCCAGTTTTGGCGTTTCTTCTTCTAGCCGCGTGCGCCAACGGGCATGCACATGATGAAAACGGCGAGCATCCGGACGATGTCAAAGAACACCGCGACCAGTTCCGCCCGCGCGAGGCCCAGTCGGATTTTCTCGACATCGGCAAGCAGGCCGGCATCGAGTGGCTGTCCTTCGTGCCCGAAGATCAACTCGACTATCCCGAGTATTTCGAGGGTTTAGATCGCGACCAGAAGCGCCACCTGAGACTCGCCCCCAAGGGCTCAGACGAGCAGGTACTGATCCAGTTCGACCTGCCGGATGGCAGCAAACTCTGGCCAGTGGACTGGTACGGCACAGAATTGATGGCGATCGATTTGCCGATCCTGCAAGGATTCAGCGTCGCAATTTCGAAGGCCGCCAACCCAGAAGAGCTTGTGCTCAAAGTATGCGAACACAGAGCCAGATCATTCGGCGGTGGCAAACGCGTCTCCGCTGGCGGCTCAGAAGCGCCGGGAGTGTCTGAAAATGACGGATACTCGAAGCTCTATGATGCGTCGGCTGACAACGCTCCACAGTACTTCTATCTGGCCAGAAGCCTCTCAGGGCGACTTTCCGGCTTTACCGTCATCCTGGAGTGGAGTTCTGAACTCGCTGACCCCATTCCTGCGAATATTGACAGTATGAAACAACGCGCCGCTTGTGTGTCTGTCTTGAAAGGCATCTCCATCAAGCGCGAGATCGCCCTCGAAGGCTCGCCCAAACATAAGTGCACGAGCACAATTGAGGAGCAGCTTGCGGGGACGCTGCGTTTTCCGGATGGCACGGCGAATCTGCCGGTCTCCGAAGACATGCTTGTGCGCAAGATTGGTGGGGACTCGACCATCCAGATTGATGGGCAGGGGGCCGAGCCCTGGATCCTGATCCGCCGCCTGGACGCGAACGCCGCTGAAGGCGACATGCGCGCGACACTGCGCCGCGACACGACATTTAATCGACGCCTCAAAGTGCCAAGCGGCAAGTGGTCCGCCGGCTATGTTCCTGAAGGCGCCAAGCTGCCGATCGTCTGCTTCGACTACGACGACAAGGCCAGTGAGAACAACCTGCTCGGCATCCTGAAAGCCGGCGACGAGTTGCTGACCTTCGAGGTCGTCACCACCGGCATCCGCGACGGCACAATCCGCCGCGCCGCCAAACAGGCCGCCATCGAGCTGCTGTCACGCGCCACGAGCGAGTCTGCCACCCCAAGCGCCCCTGAACTCGACCCCCTGATCGGCTGGAACATGGGCAGTATGGGGCGCGATGACTAAGCCCGTGATCGCGCTTGCCGGCGGGGTCGCCAGCGGCAAGTCAGCCGTGGCGGAGGCCCTGCAGCGGCGCGGCGCGGCGGTAGTGGACGCGGACCATGAGGGACACGAGGTGCTGCGCGAACCCGCGGTCATTGCCGAGATCAAAAGTGCATTCGGGGCGGATGTAATCATCGATCACCAAGTTGACCGGAAAAAATTGGGCGCTAAGGTATTCGCTGACCCTGCGCTATTGGCTACACTGAACGCGATCACCCACCCGCGAATTCGGCAACGCACACAGGCAAAAATCGAGGCTGGTCTTAACGACCCCAATATCAAGGCCGTCGTTCTGGACATCAGCCTGCTCCTTGAATCAAAGGCATACGAAGGGAAGTATTCGCTGCTGGTTTTCGTTGAGGCTGAGGAATCCACCCGCGAAACCCGAGCAGCCCGAAAAAGAGGCTGGGAAATGGGCGAAGTCGCCCGACGCCAGGCGAACCAGCTTGAGCTTAATGAAAAAAAACAACGCGCCGATGTCGTCATCGACAACAACGGCACACCACAGGATCTTGAACGCCAGATCGACAACTTCTGGCAAATACACATCGAACGTTCGGCCGCCGGGGGCCACTAAACATTCCATCCCGGAGACCCGTTCCCAACCCCAGGGAACAAGGACCGATTAACGGTCAAGCTCGCAACGAGCGCTGGAGCAACAATGGCACCCGAAGGAAAGTCGGCACCTCGTAAACGCGGCCGAGGCCGCAGTAACAACCGATCAGGCGGCGGCGGCAGGCGCAAGTCCGGCGGAGGTCGCAAAGACCAGACCGACGTGATGCACGAAGAGTTCGCCCGCCAGGCTGAAATGGCCCGCATGGAAGCTCGCCGTGAAAAAGAAGAGGCCCAGCAGCAGGCCCGCGAAGAAGGCAACGCGGCCTCGAACAACGGGCCCGTCGATGACGAAACAGCCGCCAGGCTCGCTTCCGCGAAAGCAGAGCCCGAGCGCAAACCCGCCGACGACAACGGCGACCCGGAACCCGAACCCGAACCCCAACAACCGCCCGAGGAAGCCGCCCAGACCAGCAAGGGCGAAATCATCAACCTGAATGACCTTCAGAAGATGAAAATGGAGAACCTGCAGCGCGACGTGCGCAAGCTGGGGATCCAGGACGTTACGGGGCTCAAGAAACAGGACCTGATTTTCCAGTTGCTGAAGGACCGCGTCAAAAAGGGCGCGATGATCTTCGGCGAGGGCGTCATGGAAGTGCTGAACGAAGGGTTCGGCTTCCTGCGCAGCCCCGACTACAACTACCTGCCCAGCCCTGACGACATCTACGTCAGCCCCAGCCAGATTCGCCGCTTCGGCCTGAAGTCGGGGCACATCGTGGCCGGGCAGATTCGCCCACCCAAGGACAACGAGCGCTACTTCGCGCTGCTGAAGGTCGAGAAAGTAAACCAGGAAGATCCGAACAAGCTGGGCGAAGTCGTCCCGTTTGAGGAACTGACGCCGCTGTACCCGGACAAGCGCATTTTCCTCGAGGTCAAGAACGACTTGAACCTGCGCATCATCGACCTGGTGACGCCCATCGGCATGGGCCAGCGCTGCCTGATCGTGGCGCCGCCGCGCACAGGCAAGACCGTCATTCTGCAGAAGATCGCGAATGCAATTCGGCAGAACCACCCGGATATCTACGTAATCGTCCTGCTGATCGACGAGCGCCCCGAAGAAGTAACGGACATGGAGCGCACCGTAGACGCCGAAGTCATCGCCAGCACGTTCGATGAGCCAACCAGCCGCCACGTCCAGGTGACCGAAATGGTCCTCGGCAAAGCCAAGCGCCTCGTTGAGCACAAGGTGGACGTGGTGATTCTGCTGGACAGCATCACCCGCCTCGGTCGCGCCTACAACTCCGAGCAGCCGCACAGCGGCAAGATCCTTACCGGTGGTGTCGACGCCAGCGCCCTGCAGCGCCCCAAGCGCTTCTTCGGCGCCGCACGCAACATTGAAGAAGGTGGCAGCCTGTCGATCATCAGCACCGCCCTGATCGATACCGGCTCGCGCATGGACGAAGTGATTTTCGAAGAGTTCAAGGGCACCGGCAACGCCGAGCTGCATCTTGACCGGAGACTCGCAGACCGCCGCGTCTACCCGGCCATCGACGTAACCCGAAGCGGCACACGCAAAGAAGAGTTGCTGCTCGACCCGGAAGAACAAAAACGCATGTGGGTACTGCGCCGCATCCTGAACGACATGAACCCGATCGAGGCCATGGAGTTGCTGAAGGAAAAGCTGAAGAAGACCAACAGTAACGCCGAGTTCCTCATGACCATGAACATCGGGCCGTAGGCATTAACCGACTTCAAGCCTATGGGCTTGGGGCTCCGGATTTAGGGCTTGGGGCAAGGCGAAAGCCTTGCCTTTTGCTTTTCCCCATGCCCCGGCCGCCATCTGCCAGTATTCAGGCATACGGAAATCGGAACCATTCCGTCGATAACCACGTTACAGTAGATGAAGCAGGAGGGTTTACCCATGCGTACACTGATGATGATGATTCTCGCGCTAGCTGTCGCCGCACCCGCCTTCGCGCAGGAGGCCGAAAAGCCCAAGGAAGACAAGCCGGTAGAAAAACCGGACGACGGCGAGGTCAAAAAACGCGAAATGACCGAAGAGGGCAAGCTGCTGTTTGCCGACGTCGAAAAGGTCTACGCCAAGTACTACGAAATCCTGCTGGCCAAGTTCAAGGACAACGAGACATACAAGACGGACGACGTCTGGAACGAAGCCGTCAAGGAAGCCAAAAACGGCAAGTACAAGGACGGCAAGGAATTCCACGACGCGATAACGAACATGAAGCGCACGGACCGCGTCTTCAAGAAGGCCGTCCAGGACCACACTACCAAAAGCGCCGAAGACTTCGCCGAAGCGGTGGAGAAGTGGACCAAAGAACAGAAGAAGTAACAGCCAGTTGGTGGTTTGTAGTTGGCAGGCAACGGCACGAAACTAGAGCCCTGGGCGCAAGCCCGGGGTTTTGTTTGCCGGGCGAACTCGACTGTCGATTGCTTTTCGCCTGCTCGGCCTGCCAGACGAAGCAACGCCCGGGGCGGACGCCCCGGGCGTTGCGAAATCTGGTGGGCGTTACTGGACTCGAACCAGTGACCCCTGCCGTGTGAAGACAGTGCTCTAGCCAACTGAGCTAAACGCCCGACACCCGCTAACGGACGCGTGTTACAACGCCTTGCTTGCCGCCATGCAGGGCGCGTATACTATTGCGCGCCCCAACACCGTCAAGCGAGGGAACTTCATGGAAACCATCCTCGTAGTCGAGGACGACCCGTCCATTCAACGCGGGCTCGAGCTGAACCTTCAGGTCGAGGGTTACTCCGTGATCACTGCCAGCGACGGCGAAGAAGGCCTCAAACAGGCCATTGAGCACCGCCCGGACATCGTCCTGCTTGACGTCATGCTGCCCAAGCTCTCCGGCTTCGACATCTGCCGACAGATCCGCAAGCAGGGCATGACCATGCCCATCATCATGCTCACCGCCAAAACCCAGGAGATCGACAAGATCATGGGGCTGGAGCTGGGCGCTGATGATTACGTAACCAAACCCTTCAGCGTCGCCGAGGTTGTCGCGCGTGTCAACGCGGCCGTGCGCCGCAGCAAACGCTTTGAAACCTCCGAAGCCGACTACGCTTTTTCCGACTTCACCCTCGACGTCAAAGGGCAGGTGTTGCGCAAGTCCGGCGAAAACATTGAGCTGAGCCAGAAGGAATTTCTGATGCTCAAGCTGTTCCTCGAAAACGAAGGCAAAGTTCTCTCGCGCCAGGAAATCCTCGCCAAGGTCTGGGGGTTCGACTACTACGGCACCGACCGCACGGTGGACAATTTCATCAACAAGCTTCGCCAGAAAGTCGAGCCCGACATCAACGACCCGTCGCACATCCTCACCATGCGTGGCAGCGGCTACAAGTTTGTGCGCTAGCGGGTAGAGTCTCAGTTTGCCCCGGCTTCTCGCGGTCCTGAAGTTGACGGTCCACGGTTGACAGTCGACGGTAAAGGCGGCGAGCAGTTTCAACCTTCAACCGTTGACCGTGAACCGTCAACAGCTTCATCGAGTGATCAAACTGAGACACGACTCGCTAGCCCGTATCATTCAATCCACGTAACCAAAGCCCTCGGCGCGAGCCGGGGGCGAGTCATCAACGCTGAGTAACCATGAAAATAGCCATTCTTTCGCAGGGCCCACGACTCTACTCCACACGCCGTTTACGTGAAGCCGCGGAAACTGCCGGGCACAAAGTGCGCGTGCTGGACCCGCTGAAATTCTCGCTCGATGTTGAGCGCCGCAACCCGCACGTTTACTACAAAGAAAAGAAGGTCGAAAACTTCGACGCCGTCATTCCGCGCATCGGCGCCAGCGTTACGTTTTTCGGCACCGCCGTCGTGCGTCAATACGAACAGATGGGCGTGTTCTGCCTCAACACCAGCAGCGCGATTACAACCAGCCGCGACAAACTGCGCGCCTTCCAGATTCTCAGCCGTCACAACATCGGCATTCCGAAGACCGCCTTCGTGCGCCAGCGCAGCAGCGTCATGCCGGCCATTGAGCGCGTCGGCGGCGCGCCCGTAATTATCAAGCTGCTCGAGGGCACACAGGGCATCGGCGTGATTCTCGCCGACACCAACAAGATTGCCGAAGCCATCGTCGAGACGCTGCAAAGCACCAAGCAGAACGTGCTGATCCAGAACTTCGTCGAGGAAAGCAAGGGCAGCGACGTGCGTGCCTTCGTCGTCGGCGGGCGTGTCGTCGCCGCCATGCGCCGCAGCGCCCAGGGTTCCGAGTTCCGCAGCAACGTCCACCGCGGCGGCGTGGCAAAGCCCGTCAGCCTTGAGCCTGAGTACGAACGCACCGCCGTCATGGCCGCCCAGATCATGGGCTTGCGAGTTGCCGGTGTGGACATGCTGGAAAGCAAGTCAGGCCCACAAGTCATGGAGGTCAACAGTTCGCCCGGACTGGAAGGGATCGAGTCGGCCACGGGCGTGGACATCGCCGGCGAAATCATCAAACATATCGAAGAGCAGGTGCAGTTCCCCGACCTGGATATCCGTCAGCGCCTGACACTCGATCGTGGCTACGGTGTGGCCGAAGTGCCCATCGGCCCGGAATCCGCGCTGGTCGGCAAATCCATCAAGGAAAGCGGTCTGCGCGATCAGGATGTGCTTGTGCTGAGCATCATCCGCGAAAGCCAGACCATCCCGAACCCCAGAGTGAGCCGCGAAATCCTCAGCGGCGATCGCTTGCTGTGCTACGGAAAACTGCTCGCCATGAAGACGCTGTTTCCCAGCCAACCCTGGCCCAAGCCCAAACCGTCCAAGACCACCAGGAAGTAAGGCTGTGGCGTGGTTCGCGACCGCGAAGCCAAGTAGCCCCTGCCCGCCGATTGCCTCTCGCAATGGTCGCAAAGTACGCAAAACCCCGGCAGGGGCGGCATAAGCCGACTATTTCAAAATAATCGGATCGGCCCCGCATAAGGCTTTCCGGTCAGCGGACACTCGATCAAGACAAATTCGAGCGACCGTTTTGCGACATCGAACGGAGTAAGTAAGGGGGAAAGGCAAACCC
>JAIOJA010000034.1 GCA_019912315.1 Planctomycetota bacterium | reverse complement strand
GAGGTTCTTAGCTGATGCGCCAGCGTCGGTGATCAACTGGGTCAGTTCCCAACCCTTTGCTACGCAGTGGGCGGCTAGGCGCTTCTGCTGCGAAGCGAGGCTGATCCCTTCGTTCGCCTGCTCTAAGGTCGAGACTCGGGCGTAGGCAATGGCTCGTATCGTTTTCATCGGCTGACCCTCCCCCGGCTCGTTGCCAGGACGGCAATGGTCTCGGTCAGGTCCAGGTCGAGCACCGTGTCGAGGTCCACCAGCACTACGGCTAGCGCTTCCTGGGTCCAGGCATCGCGGCCGGTCCATGTGTGATCGCCGCACGAAACAAGGAAAGAAGGAACGAAATCGATGCGCAGGCAGGCGTCCGCCGCGCCGAGTGCCCGCACGAATTGAGCGCCGGGCCGATCGCCGGCCCAGGCAACGAGGTAGGTCTTCATGGCTTTCTCCTTGGGCTAAGAACCACCAAGGAAAAAGCACAGGACATGCCAGCAGAGCCTTACAAATGGGGAACTGTTCGGAACCCGTGTCACCAAATTTGGAACCATTCGGAATAAGGTGGGATTGTTACAGGGGAGAAACAGCCCTGTATCTAAGCAGTACGACCTTGTTTCTCGGGACTGACCAGCTTGGGGTTGGCACGTCGCGTGCGTTCGCTAGTCGCCCTTCCTGGGCTTGGCCTTGCCGGTTGCCGCCTTCATCTGGGCGCGCTGGAGCGCGGCGTCCTCGATCTCGCCGGTCGTTGGGGCGGTCGTCACGACTGGCTTCTTTGGCTTCGCCTTCCCGAAAACCTTGAACGCCGGCGTCCCGCACTCGGGACACGGGACGCCTTCCTTGATGCTCTTGAACAGCCCGACGTCGAACTTGTGGCCCGAAGGGCAGATCAGCGTCTTGGTCCGGCGGTCGAATACCTTCTTGATGGCGTCGAGGGCGAACTGGAGCCCTTCGATCTCGCCGGTCAGCTTGGCTTTGCCGCCACCCTTGGCGGCGTCGAGCCTGGACTGGGTCGTGGCCAGACGCTGGCCGATCTCATCAGTAAGGAATGCGAACTTGTCTCGTTTGGCCATGATTGGCACCTCCGCCGGCTAGGAAGCAAGCGGGATGCCCGGCTCGGATGCGACATCAGGAAGGGCCCGGGACGCGGGGTATAACCAGCCTTTGGCCTTGGTGCTGAACTTTGGGTATAACCAGATGCCCGGTGGGTTATGGCCCCGATCGATGATCAAGAATGCCTAGAAATAGGCCCGGCGGAATTTTCGGTAGGGACACCGGTGGGTTATGGGCCAAGACTCAGAACTGTTCGCCCCGGTCACCGCACGGAAGAGCTGGTACCGTTACTGGAGTCGGGACACGAGGACCAGTCCGCAATCGACCGTGTCGCGATCAGCCGCGCCTTAACAGACTGTGGTTATCTTGTTGTCCGGAGTAGGCGATTTGTTTCGGCCATTAAGAGCTAAGAAGCGACGTTGATTTCGTAAGGAGCACAATCCTTCAGCGCCAGGAACGGCTTCGTGTGGGGATGTTCATGCTGGGTGAATGGGGCGGTTTGTGTTTAAGGACGGAGTGGGCCAATGCTGTTACTTGTAGTTGATTGGGTGAGTGTCGGCACAATGCTGATTGCCTTACTATCTGCTGCTATCGCATTTGTTAGTGCATGGAAGGCTAAAGACTACAAAACGGAAGCGAAAAGTGCGGAAGTGTCCCTTAAGGCGATCGCCACATCTGCTGAGGAATCAGAGAAACACGGCAAGAAGCAGACCTCGTTACTGGAAAGTATGAGTCGTAGCTTAGAGCGATCGGTGGAAGTAGCGCAGAATGGGACACCTGAAAGCAAAGAGCGTCTAGAGAAAGCACTCGCCGATATGAAGGCGCTGATCGAGGAAGGTGTCGAAGAAGCAAAGGCTAACGCGTATTACATGGGAGCGCGTGGTTAGCGAGATGGCTTGAGCACCGTGAACAAGTTTTCTTTAGTTGTCACTCGGTGCTCTGTCCCTTGTCCCTACCGAAAGTTCTGTCTCACCCTTCTTGCGTGGATTCGTGCCGTCGCGGCTCTACGTTGATCGCACCGGACATAATGCCCCTACCGGGACCCCAGCCCAACCGGACATAAGAGCTCGACAATGACCAATGCACCTGCTGTTCCCCAACTCGAGCCGCAACACGACCGGCGTTCACCGCTTGTGGTGAACCGTGAAGCTCAAAGAAAGCTCCAGACTCCGCCCCCCAGTGTTGATGGTGGTTGTGTCGAATGGAAATGTATTGACATACTCCGTGTTTGCCGGCGGCTTGTGATGGTGGATCATCGCAGCCTCGGCCCGTTCACGGCCTGCGTTCGCGGCTATTGGGGCGAAACTGAAGCAAAGTTCTTCTCCGGAGCTCAGGTGCCTCTTCCAGGCAGGCATCCTTTCGTGCGTGGCTATTCGGTCGCGAACGTTCTCGGCCTCCCCGATGTAGATCAGCTTCCTGATGGAGACGCTGCCAGTAGTCGTGCCGGTGGGCTTGGCGTATGTACAGGCGTACACGCAGTAGATACCGGACTGCGCGGGAATTCCGGTCTGGTTGACCGCCCGCCAGTAACCTTCAAACTTGAGGTTGTGCCCCTCCCCGAAATTCTTGTCAGTCTAATTGAGTAAAAGGGTGGAGGAATTGCCTTCTCCTTAGCCGCGGCTTTGCCGCACTAAAGGGAGAAGCGATGTCTGAAGCACACGAACCGCCGTTTGAAGATCAGCAGGAA
>JAIOJA010000005.1 GCA_019912315.1 Planctomycetota bacterium | reverse complement strand
CATCCATGCCCAAGGGCTCAGTCAGCCTCGACGCGCGTCCCCTCTCCTTTCGAACCCCGCTGGTGTCCTTGCCGTCAGTCCGGCCTTGAATGCGTTTCAGCTGTGCCGCGTCGGCCTGCGCCCGTGCACGACGCTCGTCGCGGCCAGGGCCGCCTACGATATGGGCTGCGAGTCGTCTTTGTTCCGCGCTACGGTCAAAAGCGCCGGCGTCTTTGGCTGCCTTAACTCTATCGGTCTCCCTCTTGAGTTCCTGGCGATCGTCGGCTGCATGTTGATCCTGCGTACGGCTGTCGTCGCCGCGGGGTTTCTTCGCCGGATTGGTTGGCTTGGTCATACTTTCTCCTTGTGAGGCAGCGCGCGAGCCCGGCGTAGCCATCCTGCCCGGGGGCCGGATGCGCCGGTTTTGGCATGATTGCCATCGACCGGCGCATCCGGAGCTTGCTCGCTACTTCTACTTCTGCTGCTGACCCTGCGGCTGCTTGTCTGCCTGCGGCTGAAGCTGGAAACCTGCACCGGTGCAGGCGCTCTTGACCGCGTCGAAGCTCGGCGCGACGCCGAAGCACTCTAGCGAAAACTCCTTACGCTCCGGCGAGAGCTTACTGCTCGTGACGCCGCTCAACTTGTTGAGCGCTGAAGAAAGCTTCTCCTGTTCCTTCTTCGGGGTGTTGGTTTCCAGGTTTGTGAGCTTGTAGATGGACATCGGTAATCTCCTGCCGGTTTTGGAAGGACAGCGATTCCAAGACCGGCGTCCTGGGAGCTGCGTTCGTCGAACCGTTTGGAAACGGCCCGTCGTTGATTCACTTCGGTCAAAGTTGATGCGATGACGGAAAACGCCGACGCCGTGCGCGTGTTTTGCTACTGAGGCTTCGGGCGTGAAACAATTCGAACCACCTCGATTGCAACAGCAGCCACAATCAGGACCAGCAGCAGGTGAATGAGTCCGCCGAATGTGGCCTGGGCTATAAGCCCCACAATCCAGAACACAAGCAGAATGGCGGCAATCGTCCATAGAACTGCAGACAGGCTATTCATGGCTGTACTCCTTCTGCTCCGTTTGGCGGCGCGTCTCTCGAATCGAATTTCGCATCATCTCCAGCGCGGCGCGGGCCCGAAGCCCGCCGTCCAGCACCGGCTCACCGGGCATCACCGGCTCAAAATACAGGTCGGGCTCGCTGTAGTAGCTGAGGGCGAACACAACTGACCTCAGGACTTCGCTTCGTGAGTAGTGCGTCGGGGCAATTGCCTTGCGCAACTGGTCGAGGCCGTGAACCGAGTGTTCGATCATGCTGGTGCTGGCGCTCATGATCCGACCTCCGACTGTTGATTGCATGTTTGGTTCTTGTGGGGCATGTCTAGGCTCCTCCGCGAAGTTTGACTAATAGATAGATTGAACAGGATCGTTCGTAATTCTCGA
>JAIOJA010000033.1 GCA_019912315.1 Planctomycetota bacterium | reverse complement strand
GGTGGAGCGCCTGTTCGCCTGGCTTCAGAACTTCCGCAGACTCGTGACACGCTGGGATTACCATGCCGCCAACTTCCTTGCCTTCGTGCAGCTTGGGTGCATCATCATCCTGTTGCGCCGTTTTTGATACCGCTTCTAGTGACAAATGGATTCACATCGATTCTCTAGAGGATATTGTTCGTGACATAGGTGACATTCCAGGTGGCGAGGGCGGCGACACGTGCATAAGCCGAGTTGATATTGATATGCACGGAACGCTCAAAGAAGGAGAACTCAAGTGTCGCCCACACGACTGGCAAGATTTTCCAGCGATAATTTCGTCCGATTGGTGGGAGTACGCCGAAGGACGTTTCAAGCAGCTATCTGAGAAACTGTGTGATGGAGCGGTAGTTGTGATCGCTGCATGTCTAGGTGCTCGAGGTGAGCGAGGAGAGGAGTTGTTCCAAAGAATTAGCCTAGCCATGCCGAAAGCGCAGGTGATAGGTACAACCGAATGCACACAACAAATCGCACCTCGCGAAAAAGGCTGCCGCTACAAGCCAGGCAACGAACCGAGCCCAGATTTGGGCGACCCAGGGGATCCGGGAGGTGAAATCGCTGGGTGGCATGATCCGGGGGATCCGGAGGGGCGCCATAACAAATGGTTTAGACGTTGGATTGGTGGCCAAGAGGTACCATGGTAATGCAACGACATCTGAAGTCGCTACTTGGCAACCTACTCATTGGCATCGTAGTTTGTGTTAGCGCGTGTTGCCACGAAAGCCCTTCGAACCAGACTTCTTCGAAGATCAATGGTGTAAATGGCGTCAATCAAGATAGCTGCGTTGGTGAGGAAGAACTGTCGAAAAAGAAGCCACGCCTAGATTGGTACGAGGCGCCCGGCAACTGGGTTACTAGTGTTCCTAGGAAATTCCATCCCGTACACGGTGAGAACACTCGAGTCTATTCTTTGTTAGGGGTGGAAGATTCGGTAGTTAGCGCATCCTTACCTGATCTTGAAGCTGAACTGGCGGATCGTCCGTGGCTTACTGTGCTCCACATAGACAGATTGTCATCGGCAACCGCAGTACTGACCGCTAGCATTCATATTTCTGGTCTGATAATCGAAACTCTAGACGACTTAGGGGTCGAGTTGCTGTTTAGCAACAATGTACTGGATAGATTGCGCAGCCTGGAGTTGGTGGCGATAGAATGTTCGTTGGTGGGCAAATCATGGGAGAACGCGCGATGCCTGCGTTCACTTCAGATACGTGACCATGATTGGTCCGAAATGATCTTGCCGGAACTCTTACGTGCACCCCTGCTGGAGCGTGTTGACGCGGTAGATACGGGTTGGGATGATGCTGCATATGCATCCTTGCTCGACTCCAAGATAGACATTGACTTGGTAGTCAAGGAGTCTGAACGAGGTAGTCTGTATCTTCAGTGGGTGGTGCGCCGGAGGCCAGATGTTGAATCATTAGTTTTGGGCGACGAAGACGGTTCTCTACGCTATCTAAGTGCGTCGGATGTAACCCTGATTGGCAAACTCTCGAGACTTCAAGTTATTCACCTGGATGGCCACTTGATTGACAGTAAATCGAAGCTTATTGGCCTATTCCAATGTCCCGAAGTCAAGGAGATCGTATTTTGGCGATGCAAGTTTGAAGATGGTAGTTTTAGTGGTGTGGACGGCGTAGACACGTCCGTCAGGTCGCGTCTGGAGTTGCATTTTATTCACTCCAATGTGACAAGTTGCGTCGACGACCTAGCTCGTCTGCCCGCAAAACTCATCCTACTCAACGAAACAAGCATCTCTGAAGACGACTTTGCGTTGTTTAGCAAGCAATCGATTGCGGGCCGTACATATTTTGACAAATGAACTGTCTACCACGAATGCGACCTTTCCTTACCGAAAACGCAGTCCGGCAAAATCTGTATCTGTTCGGCTAAATGGCAAGGGTCCTTTTTCGTACCTGTCACTACCGAAAACTCCATCGAGCCTATTTCTAGGCGTTGCTAGGATCCTGTCGTTACCGAAAATGCCGTCTTGGCAGGAACCGGCGTCGGACCGGAAGACCAGACGAGGGAGTCACTCAACGTGTGAGCAGAATTAGTGTCGTCAGAACTGCCGGAAACAGTCTATTCCTAGCCATTCACAGCGAATCACCAACGACAATCAGCGCACCTTCGGGTGCGCTCTTCCTTTAAGAGAGGCGTGCAGAAGCTATCCGGCGTGCCGGCGATAGGTGTGATGCAGTCCGCCGAGCCAGGGAACCGCGTAGACACGCCCTTCTGGTTCCACATTGCGTGTTTCGGGGCAGTCGCCCTCCAACCCAAGGTGCGTACGGGAAGTGTTGTAGTACTCGACGTACTCCTTCAGTATCTCGCGCAGATGGTTCTCGCCGAAGGCAATGACGTGATCCAGGCAGTCACGTCGAATCGATCCGATGACTCTCTCGACGTAGCCGTTCTGCCAAGGTGAACGCGGAGCACTGACCAACTCCTTGATCCCCATGGCTTTGACTTGCCGTTGAAACACTTGGCCAAAGATCGCATCCCGGTCCCGCTGCAAGTACGTCGGTACGTCGTCCCATGGGAAGGCTTCAACGATCTGTTGAGCCGTCCATTGCGCGGTCGGATGAGCTGTGACGTTGATGTGCAGGATCCTCCGCCTGCCGAGCGAGAGTACTACGAACACGTAGAGGATGCGGAAGTTGGCTGTGGCGACGGTAAGGAAGTCGATGGCTGCGGTCTGTCGCAGATGCGTCCGTAAGAATGTCGCCCATGATGGACCGGCAGTCGGGCGATCCTTCCGATGACGCACCATGTACTTCGCAACCGTGGACCTGGCGACATCGATCCCAAGCTTCGCCAGTTCAGCCTGGATTCGTGGCGATCCCCAAAGCCGATTGGCTTGGCTCATCTCTCGGATCAGCTGCCGGAGCTCCAGTGGAACCGCCGGTCGACCTCTTCCCGGCCTGCTCTTCCACCGCCAGAACAATTTGAAGCCAGTCTTCTGCCAGCCGATGACAGTTGCTGGCTGCACAAGGACAAGCGAATCCTTCCACTCCGACCAATGCTTTGAAAGCGACGCCCAGAACCGTCGATCCCTAGGTTTTAGACGTGGTCGCACTGCTCGTCTCTGAAGAACAGCAAGCTGATGCCGCAGCGCTGCGTTCTCCATCACCAAAGGCCTGCTCCCGTGAAGAAGCAGGCGGAGCATCGCCATCATCAGAAAGATCATCTCGTCGCCCCATCACGTTGTGAGGCGCGAGACAACCATCACCGCTGGCGATGGAAAGACGGTGGTTTGCTACAATCTGGACCGGATGGGCGGAGTCCCAAGAACGCCTAGAAATAGGGCCGATGGAATTTTCGGTAGGGACAGCACCCCAATTCAGTGCGCCGCCATAGCCAATCGCCACGACCAAGATCGCACCCACGTCGTCGAATATCGCGAGCGAAATCAGGAATAGGCGCAGGCTGGCCGGGATGCGCCGACCGAATAATGCAATGCCCCCAATCAGA
>JAIOJA010000032.1 GCA_019912315.1 Planctomycetota bacterium | reverse complement strand
GGCTCTGAGGCCGTCGGCCTCCTGCAGCTTCTTCACGATCTGTTCGGGGCTGTGCTTCTTCTTCATGGCTGAATCCTCCTTCAAAGTGACCGGAAGACTCTACTTCCAACTGGACCGATTTTAGGGGACCAGACCACCGCGGCTGTCCGAGTTGACCACCAGTGGGAATTCGGCCCTTCGATGATTTGAGTCGACTTCGTCGTTGTTAGCCGTCAGCCCATGGTAAGACAGTAGGCTGGCAGGGGGGTACAGCGTTGCAGTTTCATCCGCGACGGCATCGCCTGCGACATCGACAAGGCTGCACCGCAGCTCAGCAAGTTGGTACAGAACAACAGTTAGTGCGACGTTATGGCCAGAAAACTCAATGCCGAACTGATCGTCGGCGATCCAGCCCTCTGCCCTAAGCTGAATGTCATACGTGCCGGTTTTGGGAACAAATCTGCAGGTTGATTCACCCGTTCCGGTGGTTCGAGCTACAGTTGTCCTATCTGTCTCGGAATATGAACTCACCAAGTACGCGGTCCACTCTGGTTGGAGGAATTCAGCTCGATCAGTAACGAGACGGACCTCTATGACGATGCCGTCACTCTTATCCGCCGGTGGAGTAGCGTCACCAGGGATTTCTCGAGCCCAGTCTTTCGGGAGAGGTTGGTAAGCTTTTGGCCCGGGTATCGTCTGATCGCCTTCCGGTAGTCGCGGCTTTAGAGCGTTCTCTCCATCGTCACGGTGTGGGTAGTTTCCATTGTTTCCATCGAAAAGCAGGGGTGCGCTGTAGGTCAACGCTACGATCGCTACAATTAGCGATACGGCCACGATTGCAATCGTAGTGCGGTTTCGAGGTTTCAGACTGTCTGTCGTGGACAACTGTGCGGCTCCTGCTGTGACTCATCGGAATCGACGCCTACGGTGCCACGCCCGAGGTACCAATCACGATCCGCACCCACCCCTGACAGCAGCCTCTACACTCGGCGGTGATCGTCGTGCCCATCGTGGCAGAGTCTACTTCGGCACGGATCGCTGCCGCGTCATCAAGCAAGCCATCGGCATGAGCCTTCACATAAACCGAACTCAGGAAGTTGACCACTTCCCGATCAATGTCTTCTGAGTCAGCCGATCCGTCAGCGAATGGCTGTTCATCGGTACCGTCAGTAGTGTTTACGGTCACACCCACTTCGGCCGGACCAATTTTATAGGTGTACTCCTCTGGATCGCCCTCTTTCGTGACTACCCCGCCTATCGCCACGGAATCGACACCCGTCAAATTTGTGCCGTAGATTTTCTGATAGCCGAATGCTTCTCCACGAGCGTGAACACCCAGAATTACACCAGCATTATGGTCCCTTGTTCGTGCAATGAACGATGGCGCGGCGTTCACTGTGATTGTCTGCGTGCAGTTCTCGCACTCGGGTGCGGACACCAGTTTGACCTCCACGCTCCCGCGACCAACCACGGCACCAGTCTTTGTAAGGAACCCGAGTTTGCAATCGTACGCTTGAGCGATTCCCCAGATGATCGCGCCGTACGCCCACATCCGCATTTCCCCTCGGCGTAGCAGTTGGCTGGTGTGCGGGTGATACTCGTGAAAGAGAGGCTCGTGCTCCTCCTCCCACTCCCACGACTTGGTCCACTCCCATTGGCAAAACGGGTTTCCACCTTCGTCAACTCCGCCGGTCGTTTTCCTGGTTTCGGTCCATTTGCCCGTGTCAGGATCCCACGATCCTCCTTCACCGACGAGTTCAGTTTTGTAAGGCGAATCTGGGTTCGAACTTGCCGGACCGACGCTGACATTGTCTAGGCTGCCGTCTCCATCATCTTCAGCCAGCAATGAGCCGGTAATGGCAACGCCAACAGACAAGACTGCGAGGAGAGCACTTGCACAGCGAATCACGTTAGTCGAGGTAGTCACCACGTCCCCCTTCTCAATCATGTAGTTCCACACTCATTTGTGCGGCAAAGATGATTCGTGACAATAGCTCTGAAATGGGGGGGGCAACATGAAAACGAGAAACTGACCCGCGTATGGCTTAGATGCGACAGGTCTGACCTTACCCCGTCCTTTGGTCCACCGTAACGCTAGAAGCAGTATCTAAAACGTTGAAGTAGGCGCTTAACGCTTGCCGATACAGTCAGCATGGAACTTACTGACGCGCAATGGGCCCTTCTGGAGCCCCTCATTCCCGTTCCCGTGCGGCGGGCCGACGGCAAGGGCCGTC
>JAIOJA010000031.1 GCA_019912315.1 Planctomycetota bacterium | reverse complement strand
GTGTTCGATCATGCTGGTGCTGGCGCTCATGATCCGACCTCCGACTGTTGATTGCATGTTTGGTTCTTGTGGGGCATGTCTAGGCTCCTCCGCGAAGTTTGACTAATAGATAGATTGAACAGGATCGTTCGTAATTCTCGATAGATGATCAAAGCGGCCTGCATGGCTGCTCCTTCGGTAGGTCAAACACGCCTCTGCACAATCGATGGTTCGAGAGGAGCGCTGTCAGCCGCGAGGCAAGCATCCAGCTATTCCGAATCCATCAACCGCCGGAATCGCGGGTTCTCAGAAAGACCTGCGAAGTCGGGATGGTCTGCCTTTGGAAGGGCTGCTCCACTCGCAGAAACGCGCTCAAGGGCGTCTATCGAAAGGCCTTCAACCCTGTCTCGTTCTAGCCCCGGTTGCATTTCGGTGGCATGAACCGCGAATGCAACGGCAATGTCCCATCCAACGCTTGGCGTGCAGCTTGCCACCGGCTGCTCAGTTTCACGCGCCGTCCATTCCGCTGGCTGAGTTCGACAAATGACCCGGGCCGAAGACGCGTCGGACCAAAGCACTCGATCTATCCGTTGGACATAGTGTTGGTCCGCACCGACCGGAACTGCTACGTAGTCGGGCACCTGATCCGCTCCCCGCCATACGCCGTCCCCTTCGCTGTCTTGGAGTCGATGTTGCGTCCCCTGTTTCTGTGTGTGTCCCATTGGCTCACCTGATCTCTGATCAGACCAGCCGGACGCGAAAAGCTCCACTTATGGTGTTGTGTTCGGCGAGTCTTAACAGACAAACACCGCCAGACCGCAAGGTGAACGCCCACCAGAGCCCATGTATGTAGTTACGCACGAATCTCTGGATCAGGTAATGTCTGCACGACTGCCGCCGAGCGCTTCGGATGGAACAACATCGAGCGACGTACTCGGCCTAACTTTATCTCGAATATTGCGAACCTGTGCGGATGCCAGCGCAGCACCGAGAATAGCTCTGGCTCGCCATCCCGAACCTCTGCCTCCACAGCCTTTTGCAGACTGGTACGAAAAAGGACCCTTGCCACGGGGGCGAATGGACTCGAATCTGCAGTCTCATCTTCCTGAATGAGGTCCCCACAGTGCGCAGGCAGGGTTGCAGGACTCGCGCATCGCCGTGGGAGTTACTTTTGATCTGATGGCCTTCCCCTACGCTTGACCGCCAAGAGCCTAACAAACGCGCGACGACCGAGGCGACCTTCGAGGATTTCCAAAGGCTTTGGTCTAGTGCGGGCCAGACTCGAACGCTCTCACCCTTCTTGTCGGGTGCCGAGTACGCCGCTCGATTCAGGCCCGGCTTGTTTTCACAGTGAAACCTATAGACTGTCAGCGTGCCCGCCTCCAAAGAACAGTTGCCGCAAGAGATGGCCGACCGGTTCACCGGACCACTGGGCCGCTTTCTCAGGATCGAGGTTGCATCCGGGGTGGCGTTGTTGGTGGCCTCCGCAATCGCGCTGGGACTGTCAAACTCGCCGTGGTCCGGGCCATTCATGCGATTCTGGGAAGTGCCGGTAGGCTTCCATTTCGGCTCGGTAGACTTCACGCGCTCATTACGGCACTGGATCAACGACGGTC
>JAIOJA010000030.1 GCA_019912315.1 Planctomycetota bacterium | reverse complement strand
GGCGGGGCGGCGGCAGTCGCGACAAGGGGCGCGCTCCCGATGCTTGACCTTTGCGGGATTCTTGTTGAAGTTCGCGCTGTTAAGCCCGTCCAGCACATGCCGGAGACTTCCGATGACCGAGTACGATCCCACGCGCATTTTCCTCAGCCTTAGCGATGACGAGGATGACGACGAAAACCCCGAGCCCGAAGAGGGCTCAAAGCAGGAAAGCGGCTACCAGCGCGCACTCGCCGACAAGCTGCTGAAATCCCGCACCATTATCATCAGCCGCCAGGTGGACGACAAACTGGCCGCCGCGGTGATTTCGCAGTTGCGCATCCTTGAAGACGACGACGACAAGAAGCCCATCACCTTCATCGTCAACAGTCCCGGCGGCAGCGCCGACAGCGGCTTCGCCATTCGCGACTACGCCCGCTTCGTCAAGCCCCCCGTGCGCAGCATCGTGTGCGGCATCTGTGCCAGCGCGGCCGTCATGATTCACCTGGGCGCCGACAAGGACAACCGCTACTGCACGCCCTCAAGCCGCTTCCTGCTGCACCAGCCCAGCATGTCCGCGCGCGGCCAGGCCAGCGACCTTGAAATCCTGAGCGCCGAGATCGACCGCATCAAGCTGATGTACAATCAGATCGTCAGCGACGAGACCGGGCGTACCGTCAAGCAGATTGAGAAGGACGTTCACCGTGACTTCTGGATTCCCGCCGAGAACGCCACGGAGTACGGGATTGTGAAGGCCGTGGTCAAAAGCCGCAACGAGATTGAATAGGACTGATGCGGAATCTGCTGCTGTGCGCCGTTCTGCCCCTGCTCGCACTGTGCGCGTGCGATGGTGATTTCGATCAGCGTCAGGATGACGCGGAAACCGTGCGCGCAGGCGGCGGCTCGACCGGGTCACTGTCAAACCCCACACTTGGCGAGTTCGTGCGAGGCACGGTGTCCACGGGCGGCGCGGTGGGCGGGGCAACGGTGATTCTGCGCCCGATCAATCCCGATGCCGGCGTGAACTGGGACAACAACAGCGTCCTCGGCACGGGCACGACGTTCAGCAACGGCATCTATCACGTGTACATGCTCAACGATTCGTATCGTGGCCCCATTCTTGTGGAGGTGCGCGGCGGCGGCGGCGCCACGGGCGGCAACCCGGCGACCAGCGCCAGCCGGAAGTTGCACGACATGGACAGTCCGCACGTGCTGTACAGCGTGGTGCCGTTGTTCGACGGCTACAGCGTGACGCAGGTTGACGTGTCGCCCCTGACCTCGGTCGCGGTCGCGCGCTGCCTGTCGCTGGACGGCAGCATCGCGGGCGTGACGGGCGGAATTTCCACCGGCATGTTCGGGCTGATGTGCCAGCAGACCGCCGAGTTCTTCGGGCTGGGGCGCATCCGTGCGCGCATTCCTTCCGATTACGCGGCCTCGGGAGCGTTTGGCAACGATGACCTGTACGGGCGCGTGATGGCGGCCCTTAGCCAGCTGGCGAAAAACATCGGCGTCATCAACGTGTTTGATTTCTACGCGGGGCTGTACGAGGACGCGCTTGATGACGGCGAGTTGAATGGTTCCATTGCCGTAGTGCCCAACACGCCGATCGCCATGCCTGACCTGGGCCAGGCTGGGCTTATCGGCAGCGCCCTGCGTGACGATTACATGGACCCACTGAACCTGGAACGCGCCACGGGTGGTGACAACACGCAGATCACAACAGGCGGCCCGGTGGATCTGCTGATCACCGCGCTTGACGCCGTACGCGACATCGACAACGCCGTGCGCGACTACGACAACGTGGTACGGGTGGTGGGGTCGGTCACCGTCGCGCAGGGCGGTACGTACCAGACCCGCATTGAGGCGCTGGACCAGATCGGCGGCGGTATCGATTTTCATCCGTACGGCGATTCGGCCGGCCCCAGCTTCGTGGAGTTCAACTGGGTTTCGAGTTCGCCGGTGAACGTGAGCGTCCAGCCTTACGGGTTGATCACGGTGAACCCCGCGGCGCCCAAAGGCACTTACACGCTGACGCTGACGATCCAGCCCCTGGCGGGCCAGACGTTCGTCACGGGTCCCACGGAAGTCCACACGGTCAAAGTGAAAGTCAAGTAAACCCGGCTACGCGCCGACGGGCACCTGGCCCGCGTATGGCCTTGCTCGTTGGCAATCTCATGTGGCACTACGGGTGGGTGTTCGTAAACTACGTACTCTTCCGTTAACTGCAGGCCCGAGCATGACCGACTGGCTTTGGGAGTTGGTACTTCGATTCGCTGAGGGCGTGAATCAGACCCTCACGGTTTCGATGTTCTTTTTGGCGTTTGTACCGCCAATACTCGGTCTGCTCTGTCGCATAGCTCACCGAAAAACCCGACCTGGCAAGTCTGGGCTTTCGAAGCAACTCAGCGCGTTTCGCCGGGAGAACGTCAAACGCTGGCTGGCGCTGTTTCGGGACTTCGGTCCGCCACTTGGACTTTTCGGAACGGTGTTGGGGATGATGCACGCCCTCAGCGGGTTTGCTGACGCGAGCGCGACGGCTACGTCTACAGTAGGTCGCTTGGCGCCCGCCTTGCTCACCACCGTGTTTGGGCTGGTTTGGCTGCTTGGCGCGGGTCTCGGACGGGCAATCGCAGACATTGCGGAGGAGTAGGCTGTGAGGAAGTTCCGCCTGGCTCGCAGCGGCACCCGTGCGAATGACAGATGGCTGCGCGGTGTTGTGCCGCTGATGGATCTGTTCATTCTACTGTTTGCGGCGATGCTTGTGTTGATCACCGATCAACACGAACGCGAAGCGCAAGAGCAGGCGTCGGAACACCAGCAGGACCTCTCTGCCATGGTCCAGGATACACTGCTCGTTTCAATATTGGTTGACGAGCGGGGTGTGCCCACTTCCGATGGTGGGCCACTCGAAGCAGCGCAGTTGCCGGCCCTGTTTGCCGAGGCGGCGCAAACCGGCTGTCGCATCGTCGTCGTCAGAGACCCCCACAAAAAGCTGACCCACAGAATGATGCGGACAATCGAGGCATCTGCAGAGTCGGCAGGCATCAAATCGGTGTACACGGTACTGGCGGAGTAGGCATGCCGTTTGGATGGAACGTTGATGACTGGCCCATAGTCGGTCCTGCCCGGCAGGCGGTGCGCGATGCCTTCGAGACTGTAGAGTCGGGCATAGCAGCGGTAGCGCCCGTCGTCACGGATGCCGGACGAATGTTCTTCGAGGAGTTTGTCGAGATTCCGGGGCTCACGCCGGAGCAAGCGTGGCTTGTTTTCGTAGGGACCGCTCTTGTAGGGGTTGGCACCGGAGGGACAAGCTTCGCGGCGGGAATGATTGTGCGACAAGCCGCAAGGGTTGCGCTGAGAAAGGCTGTGCTGAGTGGCGGCGGAGCTGCATTGATAACCGCAGCCGTCGGTTGGCTGGCCTTCGCAGGTGTGGGGGGCGGCGGGGAAGGGAGTGGCCCCGAATCGGGTGGGACCGCTTCCCCTGGAAGTCCCGTTGAACAGGTGAGCGAGCCCATCCCGAGGACAGTTGACATTGTTGTGCAAGGCGATGGCTATGCGCTTTCCACTGGCGAGTTGATCGGCGGTGAAGAGTTGTTCTCGCAGTGGGCGGAGATCGAGTTCGGCAAGCCCGGAGAATTGCGCGTTGACCTGTTCCTTGGCGCTGATGCTCCGGAGTATCTCGTGGCGCACGCTCGATCCACGTTAATGCGCGTCAACGCGCTCAGGACGGAAACTGACAGGGCCGTAATCGTGTATCACGAGGAGTAGGCGAGTGTCTGAACCCAAAGATCAGTTTCTCGTCTGGCACGTTGCCAGCGACGCTCTCTCGGAGGAGCGGGTCGCGGAAGTGACCGCGAGCGTTGGCGGGCGAATCGAGGGCCTTGATTTGCCGATCGAACCGCTCGCGCTGGGATCAACTTTCGCGGGGGCATCAAAATCTGTCGAGATGGAATCATCCTCGGCTAAGGCACCTATTGTTAAGGCGCGAACCTGCGTGGTTCTTCTGTATGGTGACGAGGTTGCGGTTCGGCGCCATCTGGACGTAGCGCCTGCCGGGATGAGGAAGGACGAGGCGCCGCTCCTTATCGCACTCGAGTCGATCTGTGATCTCGCGCCCCGTCTTGACGAGATCGTCCTCGTTCCCGTTGACATCCACCTCAATCAAGCTCACCGCGACGAATTCGAGACCGCGGTGTACGAGGTTGCCGACGTTACTCCGCATCACGAGTGGTTAAAGGACCTGAAGCTCCTTTCACATTTGGACGCGCTTCCCCGCCATCTGGACGAATGGCTGATTGCGAAACGGCACCGGGAGTCTGGACGCCGCTATCGGTCGCGCAGTCTGATTGCCATGGCTGTGTTGTTTTTCATTTTGGGAAATGCGATTGGAAGGAGTAAGACTGAGGCTCAGCCGGAAGAGGTAGAACGTATTCGTATCGTGCCTGAAGTCGTGGAAATGACAGCGCCGCCGCCTACGGATACGATTGCGCTTTCACGAATCGCGACAGTTCGCTTCAGTGAGGACCCGGTGGACTATGGCGCTGTGCTTGTCGCGGCCGATTCGATAGGTAGCTACTGGTTGTGCCCCGCGCCGGTTGGGTGGCTTACCTCGCCTCTCTCTTGGCGCGAGGACTCGACAAGTTTCCTTCCCAAGCACTGGCGGTCCCCCCGTTTCATTGGTTTCAAGCAGGGCGGAACAACGGAAAGCGTGTCGTTGGCAAAAGTGCGGGTCATGGCTGCGGTTGGACAGTTTCTGGTTCTCTATGTCCGGGACGTTGCAGCGGTTGGTCCGGGTGAATCCGCGTTACTTGTCAAGATCGAGCATCCTGAATCCGGCCAATGCGTGCTGGCGAACAACGATGCCGAAGCGACGGTACGATTTACCACGCTTTATCCGGACTTGTTTGGCAGCCAAGAGCGCGGTGATTGAGGGGCTCGCGCTATGCGCCGACGGGCACCTGGCCGAACTGCGGGTCCACAAACAGTGGTACCCCGGCACGGTTGGAGTTTTCGACCACGGTGCGCAGGGCTGCCACGCCCCACTTGGCCCAGAAGCGCCGTCCCACGCCCTCTTCTTTTTCGAACCGCGACATGTCGCCGCGCGACAGCTTCACGAACGAGCCGAACTGCTTGACGCCGATGGTGTGTTCCACGGCCACGTATTCGTCAAGCCCTTCGAGTTCCTTCTTGATGTGTGTGCCGCTGCAAATGACGTACGGGTGCGCGCGTCCTTCAACAGTAGCTTCGAGGGGCACCGGAAAATCGAACGGGACGACAAGCGCGTCGTTCTGGCCCATCAGCACGATGTGCAGGCCGGCGGTCCAGGCGTTTTCTTCGATCACTTCTTCGGGCGTTGTGCCGTCCACGAAGCAGGCGAACTCCTGCAACGGCTGTAGAAAGTTGAAACGCTCGCACGAGAAATGGGCCACGGCGTCAAGCTTGCGCTTGAACATGTCGGAAATGGCCTTCTTGTCGCCTGGGAGCTTCTCAATGAGGCGCGCTTCAGCCGCCTTCATTTTCGCGATTTCCAGCGTGTAGTCCTGCTTGGGCAGGTACTGTTTCGCCATCGCGAGGTGGTTCGGGACTCCCAGGACGCGGGCGTCAAACTGCATGGCAATCTCGTAGTCCAGCAGAGGGTGTAGCGCTTAGCTAAACATCCTGCGGGCGTGCCCACAATAGCGTCACCCTCTATTGACAGGGTATGGCCCCCTGTTATCTTCCGCGCCCCTCCGCCAAAGGGCGGTGGAACTGTATTTGAGGAAGAGCAATGACCGTAGCGTACTCGCAGCGTACGTACCAGGCCAAGCAGACCGACATCAAGCCGGAATGGCACGAAATTGACGCCACCGGCCAGAACCTCGGTCGCATGGCCAACAAGATCGCAACGCTGCTTATGGGCAAGCACAAGCCGGGCTACACCGCCCACGTGGACACGGGCGACTACGTCGTCGTCACCAACGCGGGCAAGGTCGTGGTAACCGGACGCAAGGCCAAGCAGAAAATCTACGAAGAATACACCGGCTGGCCGAGCGGTCGCAAACTCTCGACCTTCGAGCAGTTGATCGACCGCCACCCGGAAAAGGTCGTCATGCTGGCCGTGCGCCGCATGCTTCCCAAAACCAAGCTTGGTCGCAAAATGATCAAGAAGCTCAAGCTGTACAAGGGCAGTGAGCACCCGCACACGGCGCAACAGCCCCAGGCCTATACCGTCACCTACGGGCGCCGCGCTGAAATGGAAGGCAAGTAATTCATGGCTGAAAACGAACTGATATGGGGTCTTGGCCGCCGCAAATCCGCGGTTGCCCGCGTGCGCGTCAAGGGCGGCACCGGCAACATGACCATCAACAAGCGCCCCATGGCCGAGTACTTCCCGAACCGCATTGAGCAGATCGCCGTGGGCAAGCCCTTCGACGTCACCGACCTCAAGGGCAAGTTCGACGTGCACGTCAACGTCAAGGGCGGCGGCACCAACGCCCAGGCCCAGGCCGTGCGCCTTGGCATCTCGCGCGCGCTGGTAAAGATCAACAAGGAACTTGAGCCCAAGCTCAAGGAACACGACCTGCTGACACGCGACTCCCGTATGAAAGAGCGCAAGAAGTACGGCCGCCGCGGCGCGCGCCGGGGCTTCCAGTTCAGCAAGCGCTAACGGAATCTGTTGGTACACTCACGGCGGTCGGGACTCCCGGCCGCCGTTTGGATTTGAGATGCCTGCGACCGAAGAACCGAAGCTGCGTGGCGACTCCGCCGTTGACCCGAAAGACGACCGTCGCGGGCCGAAGGTCCGCGCCATGTTCGCGGGCATCGCCGGGCGCTACGATCTGCTGAACCGCATCATCAGCGGCGGGCGCGACCAGGCCTGGCGCCGCAGAACCGTACGCATGGCGGCGCTTACCGGCGGAGAGCACGTGCTTGATGTCTGCTGCGGTACCGGGGACCTCGCCCTGATGTTCTGGAAGTCCAGACGCAAGCCCGCGCGCGTTGTTGCCAGCGACTTCACGCCGGAGATGCTGACCATCGCCGCGGACAAGGCCGGCAAGGCGGGCGTGCGCCTGCCCCTGTGCGCGGGCGACGCGCTGAACCTGCCCTTTGCCGACGCGTCCTTTGACGTGGTTTCCGTCGGCTACGGCGTGCGCAATTTTCAGGACATCGACGCCGGGCTGCATGAACTCGCCCGTGTGCTGAAACCGGGCGGCCGGCTGGCCATCCTTGAGGCTACACCGGCGCGCGGGCTGATCGGGCGTTTTGCCAACTGGTACATCAACCGCGTTGTGCCGTGGCTGGGCAACCTGCTGACGGGCTCGCGGGACCGGGCCTACAGCTATCTGGCCGACAGCATCCAGTTGTTTCCTGACGCGAACGCCCTGAAGGCGCGCATGGAGGCGGCCGGATTCGACAACGTGCGTTTCCGCAAGCTGAACCTCGGCACCATGGCGATCCACGTCGGCGTCAGGGCAAATTGAGCTTGCAGGGGGCGTCATCATAAGTACATATTTCGCCGTTATTCAACGCGGGGGCGCAATTCATGACGGACAAAAAGAAGAAGATGGGGCTGGTCAAGCGACTGGCCCTGCTTGGCTTTGTGGGCGTTGGCGGGCTGGCTGTGCTTGGCTACGGGGGGCTGTACTTCGCGTCTGCAAGCGCGCTCGCCCGGACACACACGCTGGACGTCGCGGGCGTTGACATTCCGGAAGACGATGAAGACGCGGTCGCGCGCGGCAAGTACCTGGTGGATCACGTAATGGGGTGCAGCCACAGCGATTGCCACCAGGCTGACATGGGCGGCGGCGAAACGATGAACCAGTTTCCGCTGGGGCTGGTCTACGCGCCCAACCTGACAAGCGGCACGGGCGGTGTCGTGGGTGCCTACGAGGCCCAGGACTGGGTGCGGACCGTGCGCCACGGGCTGAAGCCGGACGGCACACGCACGTTCATCATGCCCAGTGAAGATTACTGGTCGTTCCCGGATTCCGACATCGGCGCCGTGGTTGCGTACATTAAGTCGCTGCCGCCTGTCGATCGCGAAACCAAAAAGCACTCGCTTGGGCCGATCGGAATGCTGATTGCCGCCACAGAGCCCGTCTACGCCTGGGACAAGATTGACCACAGCGCCGAAAGGCCCAAGGCCGAGCGCGGCCCGACAGAAGAGTGGGGCAAGGTGATGATCGGGGCCTGCACCGGCTGTCATGGCAGTGGACTCAGTGGCGGTGAGATTCCCGGAGGTGACCCCTCGTGGCCGCCCTCGCGCAACATTACGCCGGACGAGGCAACGGGTATCGGCGCCTGGGAGTTCGCCGATTTCGAGAAGGCGATCAGGACGGGCGCGCGACCGGACGGCACGAAACTGCACGAGGCTATGCCCTACGAGCTTTACGTGAAGATGGACCCGGACGACATCACGGCCCTGTGGAAGTACCTGCGCACAGTGCCCGCCAGGCCCGCCGGCGGACGCTAAGCGGTCCGACAGAGTAGACGGCACGAACACAGGCGCGAACAGAAGCACCAATACGCCAGGAACTCTCATGCCTCGATCATCGACCATATTGCAGCTACGGTCCGGCCGTGCTGCTTAGTACGGGCTCCTTGCTCGCTTCGGTTTCCGGTGCCGGCTCGCTGCCCGGATTGCCGAATTCGGTGTCTTTGGGCTGGGGCGTGTTTTCGTCATCACCAGCTTCTTCCGCCGGTTCTTCGTCGTCGGTGAACCCGAGTGCGTCCCAATCCTCCTGGATTCTGCGGCGGCAGTCTTCGATCCACTCCTGTTTCTGGCGCATCAGGCGCATTTGCAGGCTGCGCGTCATGCGGTCCTCGTAGGGGGTCACCGTCGGTCCCCAGCCTGAGCCGCCCTCTTTCTCGGCGCGGATCTGGCTGTGGTAGGCGGCCATGGTGAGCTGCCCGTTTTCGAGCATCTGCTCAATCACGTCGCCCCCCTCGGCCAGAAACAGGCGATAGCCCGCCTCCCGAATCTGCCGTTCGCGCTCGGCCAGCAGCTCAATCAGGCGCAGCTCAAGCCCCCGCCGCTCTTCAAGATCGTCCGGAGTTTCGACAACAGCCGGCGACGCAGGCTGCGCCTTTGGCTCCACCTTGCGCCGCAGCGCCTTACGTCGTGAACGCCTTCCCATCGTGTAGTCCTTTTCCAAGCGAGCGCCCAATCACGCCCGACACAGAAAAGTCTACTCGGGTACGCGACATCCCCGGGCCGGGCCCATGCAAGGTTGGCAGATGCACAGGTTCGCTCGCCACAAACGCGCATTCAGAGCCCCGTCCGGGAGGGCGGGGGCACGCGGAACGCGTGAATCGACGAACTGCGAGCCTATCGCCAAGTTCGCAAAGTACGCCACAAGGACAAAACCAAATGGCGTCCGTCGAAGTGGCGAACATTGACCCTTGTTTGCAAAATCCTGCGATGCAGGCAGAAAACGAAGGCGAGATTGATGAACCCGCGCACGACATTAAGTCGCTGCCGAAACAGGCGTTTGCAGGCCCATTCCGCCGTCTGATTGCGTTTGTTCTCGACTGCTTGATAGTTGTTCCTACCGCGCTTCTGATCGCGTGGCCTTTGGGCACCTTGCCGTTTCTGTTCGATCGGGCTGCTGAATCGGTGGGCTTGTTTGGACTGTCGCCGACGGTCGCGAAGTTCATCACCAACGGCTGCGTGATCATGCTCTACGACATCTATTTCACCGGCACCTTGCGGGCGTCCGGCTATACGCTTGGGATGCACATCCTTGACGTGGCGGTGGTGGATGGGCAGGGACACCGTCCCTCCAAGTCCACGGCACGGCGGCGGTACTTTTGCACCGTGCTTTCTGTGATTCCGTTTGGACTCGGACTGCTGGCCATGTTCTGGCATCCGCAGAAACGCACATGGCACGACCGCATGGTCGGAACTTGGGCGCTGCGCCTGCAGGTCCTAAAGCACGTGGAAGAAAACGCGGGAATCGAACGAAAACACCAGGCACCGATCACAACTGGCGTGCTGCTGTTCCTTCCCGGGATGGCATTGGCGGCAGGAGTGATCCTCTTGGTTGTTCCACCACTCGGTCTACTCTTGCGATTCGCCCGCCGTCGGGCGCGGTAAACTACTGCTGTTCTGTATCTGAGTCCGCTCTGACTCAACCAGCCGCTCGAAGTCTTCGACGGTGATGCCGCTTGAAGCGATTTCTTTGTCAGGAGGCATCAGCAGGTGCGTGCCTTTGTTCGGGTCGAAATAGCGGCGGATGCCCTGCATCCAGAGGAACGTGAGCAGGATGCCGACTCCGAATGACACGAAGATCGACAAGAGCAGCCAGTTGTTGTCCTTCGGAAAGATCGCTGCGGCCAACGCAAAGCCGAACATTGCAAGTACGGACAGCGTGATCCCGATGCGGCGCGCTCTGGCCTGGCGATCCTGTGCAGCGTCCTCAATCATCTTGCGCTGGAACTTGCTGCATCGAGGACAGCGGGCAAGGGAGTCACGCCTCCAGAGCGCGTAGTTGACCGCCTCGTCCGCGCCATAGGTGGCGCTGGCTTCCATCTGGTCCGCGCCGACAAGCGGGACGCCCAGTTGCTCGCCGTAACCCTTCTGCTCATTGAGGTAGTAGTACTCCTCGTCGCAGTGGGAGCAGTACGTGCGCTTCCAGTCTCGGCGGGTAACAGTGATACCAAGGACTTTGAGAATCATGGACTGATTCTAGCTGGGGCGAATGGCACCGACAAACTTCAAGCCTCTCGCCAAGTTCGCAAAGTACGCCATTTGGTTTTGTCCTTATGGCGCACTTTGCGAACTTGACGCGAGGGATTGTAGTTGCGCGGCTAGTCTGCTGGTGCAGATCTACCCGTCGCTTGCGCTCCGGGCTCCTGTTTCCTAGACCGCCAGCGTTTTCAACTGCTCGTCCGATAGCAGCTTCTTGCTGGCTTTAGCGGCCTCTAGAATTTTGCCTACTCGGTCGTCGGTGGCCTCTATGCCCTGGCTTTCTAGCCAGAAGATTACGTTGCTTTTGCCGCTCATGTGCCCTACGCGAATCCTTTGGGTCAGGCCGAACTCTCCGGCGGGGACTCCTGAGTAGACCCGGTCCGCCAGCCAGTCTTCGCCCTTCTTTTTGGCCTTGATGACTGCTGCCGCGTGGACGCCTGTTCCCGTGTCAAAGGCGTCTTCGCCGAAGACCGGATAATTCTCCGGCAGCGGTACGCCGGTGTACTGGTGGGCCTTCTTTACGTACTCGGCCAGGTGGGTGAGGTCGTTGTCGATCAAACCCATGAGTTTTAAATTCACCAGCAACTGGTCCATCTGGGTGTTGCCGACGCGCTCGCCTAAGCCGAGCGCCGTGCCGTGAATGATGTCGGCGCCGGCCTCGACGGCTGCCAGCGCGTTCATTAATCCGAGCCCACGGTCGCTGTGACCGTGCCAGTTGACGAGGGTTCCCTTGCCGGCGGGCTCCACGATTTCGTTGATCACAAATTTCAGCAACTCGCGCACGCCGTTGGGCGTGACGTGGCCGCAGGTGTCGCAGACGCAGATGCTGTAAGCCCCGATTTCAATGGCGCGCGAATACAGCGCCTTGATGTCATCCGGCTTGCTGCGCGTCGTGTCTTCCGTGACGAACATGACCGGGATGTCATGCTCGACGGCCCACTTCACGGCCACTTCCATCGTGCTCATGAGCTTCTCAAGCGTCCAGCCCTCCGCGTACTGGCGGATCGGGCTTGTGCCCAGAAACGCGCTGGCCTGGATCGGCAGACCGAACTTTTGCTGCAATTTGTCGAGGGGCTCGATGTCACTGATGACCGTGCGCACTGCGGCGCCCGGCCTGATTTTCATTTTTTCGTCGATGATGGTCTGCAGCAGCGCTTCGATGTGTTCCTGATGTTGCGGGCCGGCGCCGGGCAGACCCAGGTCAACGCGGTTGATGCCCAATTTTTCCATTAAACGCAGGATTTCAATCTTCTGCTCAATCGTTGGGTTGATCGCAGAGGGGCTTTGCAGACCATCACGCAGGGTTTCGTCGTCGAAGGCGATCGGCTTTTTGCGGTCCAGAATCACGTCGTGTCCGACGCGGTTCCAGTCGTAGATCAGTTCGTGCTCGGCCGGCTTGGTCATCTTGAAGCTCCGTGTCTCTTAACGTCGTGCGTGCGCGCTCTCTTCCGCAAGTATAGGGCTGCGCGCGCGCATTGGGCAATAAAGTAAGGCGGCGATCAGCCATTGAAACCCCCAGGCGGTACGGCCATACTCGCCGCTTGAGGTTCGAGGAAGCAGATGAAGAAGCTATGGGCATTGGGTGTTGCGGGGCTGGTTCTCGCGAGTTGCCATTCAAGCATCAGGCAGGTCGAGCCTTCAGAGGCTTTCCGCGGCGCGCTCGACGAGGTGATGCTGCGCCAGCCGAACGCGAACAAGGTTAAGCCGGACGACCTGGGGCGCCGTACAGAGCCGGTCATCCTGAGGCTTTCGTTCGATGACTGCATTGAGCTGTCGATGGCCCACAACCGCACGGTTCTGTTCGAGCAACTGAACCGTGAAGTTGCGGCGGCCGACGTCATCGGCGCGAAGTCCAACCTTGACTTCACCGTCGGTGCCAACATCGGCTACACACGCGAAGAGCAGGACATTCAGTCGCGGTTCTTCGGCGACTCCCGCGACAAGGAAATCACGGCGGTCACGAACTACGGCATCAATGCGAGTCTGCCCTTCGCGACCGGCACTACTGTTGATATCTCCGGCGGGTTCCGGCGCAGTGATTCGAACAACCCCTTCCAGGCGTTCGAGTTCTTTCCGACGGCCACACTGACGGTTACCCAGCGCCTGCTTAACGGGTTCGGGTTTGTTCCGAACCTTGGCAACTCGTGGATCGCTGAAAACAACCTGACCATCGCCGACTGGCAAGTCGAAGTAGCACGCAACGAGCAAGCCCTGGCCGTCGCGATGGCATACTGGAACCTGGTCGAAGCGGAAGGTGAACTTGACGTGCGTTACCGGTCAGAGGATCTTGCCGAAGACGCCCTTGAGCTCGCGCGCTCGCGCCTCGAGGCCGAAATCGGAACGCGCCTGGACGTTCTGGCACAGGAAGCGAACCTGGCCGCCCAGCAGGTTCAAATCATTCGCGCCGAGGCGCTGGTTGAAACTCGCGTCGATGAGTTGCTCTACGCGATTCACCCTGATCTGATTCACGGCTACGCGCTGTTTGAAAACTACAGCATCGTGATTGAACCCACGACACGAGCGGATACGGCCCGTACGAGCAGCGACGACCCGGTGCTGATCGAGGAAGTCAAGGCGGCCTTGCGCCGTCGTCCGGAAATCCGCCAGGCCGCCATGCGTATCAAAAACTCGGGCATCTCGATCGACATGGCGGAGTACGGGTTGCTGCCGTCGCTTGATCTGTCCGGAAACTTTGGCGTGGATGGTTTCGGCCAGGAGTTCGATGACTCCCTCACCAGCTTCAACAAGTTTGAAAACCTGAATTACGGGTTTGAGCTGCGTTTTGGGGTGCCCATTCAGAACAGCGCTGCGCGGGCGCAACTGGCGCGTTCCGAGATCGCAAAACGTAACGCGATTCTGACAGCCCGTGACGTCGAGACCGGCGTAATACTGGAAGTCGCCCAGGCGGTGCGGGAGATCAAGTCCTCGCGGCGTTCCGTGGACGCGGCGGAAGAAGCACGGCGCCTTCAGGCGGAAACATACGAAGCGGAGCAGGAGCGCCAGCGCGCGGGTCTTGCCACCGCCTATGAAGTCAAGCAGGCTCTGAATGACCTTACGCAGGCCGAGCTTGACCTGGTGAATGCGCGCATTGTGCTTGAGCGCGCTCGTCTGCAACTGCAGAAGTCAACCGGCGAGTTGGGGCGCTAGTCGTCGTTTTGTGACTTCGCCTCGTCATCGAGGCGGCGTTTTACGATGCGGTCGAAGCGACGCAGCAGCAGCGACGTGATCGGCACACTGACAAGCAGCGCACCCACCCAGATGAACCCCGCGTACTCTTCAAGGATCCGCACGGACTCCGCCGCGAAGTAGCCCAGCATCGCGTAGCCGGCGGACGACACCAGCGCGCCCAACGCCGAAAACAGCAGCACCCGCAAGAAGGGCACGCGCCGCAACCCCGCGGCCGCTGGCACAAACCGTCCGATCCACGGAAGCAGGCGTCCGAACGCGAGTAGCGGAAACGCGAAACGGTGCATTCCGTCCTCAAGAACTTTGAGGCGCATGCGCCCCTTGTCGCTGCGGACGATGCGCTCGAGCCAGCCGGCGCGCCACCTGCCGATTCCCCACAGCAACAGATCGGAGGCCAGACTGCCACCGGCGCCGGCGAGGATCACACCGTAGATGCTGAAATCCGGCTCGAGTTGTGACAGCACGGCCCCGGCCACCACGAATGCCTGCAACCCGGATTGATCAACGAATGTGCCGACGCCCACGGCGAGGTAGCCGTATTCGACCACGTACTGTTTGACCGTTTCCCAATCCATCGCGCGGCAGGTTAGTTTGGATCGCGTGCTAGTCAGCGCCCTGTTTCGCGACGTTCACGAATTGTTTGCTGCCTGGCGGCTTCGTTATCGGCCAGTTCCCGCTTTCCGACCTTGTTTAGGCGACGCAGCAGCTACCAGCTCAGCGCCCCATCCCGGCCACGAACATCTGATCGGGCATAGTGCCTATGACAACGCCCGGATAGCCGTATTGTTCCAGGTAGGAATTTACTGTTTGCCGACCCAGTGCATGAAGAACAACGATGGACCTGACAACCATTCCGACACCGGCGCTTGTTCTTGACTTGTCAAGGCTTCAGGCGAACGCGAATTTCATGGCCGCGCGCGCGCGCGCACTCGGTGTGGACTTGCGTCCCCACGTGAAGACGGCCAAGTGCGCCGAAGTTGCCCGTATCGCGACCGAGGGGCACTCAGGCGGCATCACCGTTTCGACCCTGCGCGAAGGGGAGTATTTTTTCGAGCACGGATTCCGGGACATCACGTACGCCGTGGGCATCGCGCCACGAAAGCTGGAACGGGCCTTCGCCCTGATCGATCGCGGCGCCGACCTGACACTGTTGACCGACAGCCTTGCAGTCGCGTCGGCAATTCGCGATGCGGTCGCAAGGCGTGCGGTGACACGGCCGGTCAAAGTGCTGATCGAGATCGATTGCGGCGACGGTCGGGGCGGACTGCCGCCGGGATCATCCGAGATTGTCGCCCTGGCAGACATCCTGGGGGGTACGGGCTGCCTGGTCGGCGTACTGACCCACGCGGGGCATTCCTATTTCGGGAAGGGCCCGGATCACATTGCCGAGATCGCGGAAGCGGAGCGCCTGGCTGCGGTCGAGTCGGCCCTGGTGCTGCGCGACGCGGGGCATGAAATCACGCGCGTGAGTGTAGGTTCAACGCCGACCGCGACATTCGCGCGAAACCTCGACGGGGTGACGGAAATGCGCCCGGGTGTTTACCTATTCGGGGACCTCGACCAGGCGGAACTCAGCACGCTGCCACCGGAACGGATCGCTGTGACGGTGCTGGCGACCGTGATCGGCTCTTATGATAATCGCGTGGTGGTCGATGCGGGCGGGTTGGCCCTGTCGAAGGATCGGGGCGCCGGGCGGCACGGGTACGGAGTTGTGACGGACATTGACGGCTGTGAGTTGCCGGGGGCCACGGTGGCGATCGCGAACCAGGAGCACGGTATCGTGCATGGCGTTGCCAGGAACCGCCTGAACGTTGGTGATCGGGTGCGCATCGTGCCGAACCACATTTGTATGACCGCGGGCGCGCACCCTGGCTACTACGTCGTTGACGGCTCGCGCCGGGTAGCCGCGCGTTGGCCCCGCGTCAATGGCTGGGAAGCGTGGTAAGTTGCGTGTAGTCTTCGTGGTGTGGCCGAGTGGCGGAATGGCAGACGCAGGGGACTTAAAATCCCTTGAGGGGATACCCTCGTGCGGGTTCGAATCCCGCCTCGGCCACCATATCCGAAGCCTGTCGCGGGTCTTCGTAACCGTGTGAAGCCCGGCGTATGCAGACAATTTGCGTTGTCCGACCCGCGTGGCGGTACCTTGGGGTTGTGCGCGGCCTTCAGTCCAGCAGAAAGCCGCCGTGGAGTTGTCCACGGCGGCTTGTCTTGTGTTGTTGCGATGGCCCTTACTGCGCGTTGCTGCGAGCCTCGGCGTAGCGGCGAATGATCTGGTCGCCCCAGTCGCGCTTGACGTCAATGTTGCTCTTGCCCTTGCACAGGGTTTCGACGCTGCTGGCCGTGAGGCTGTACTTGCGGTCGCCGCCGGACACATCCTGCCCAAGCAGAATGTATGCGCGGCTGATGTTCGGGCCGACGTCAAACACCACAAACTCAAGGCGCACGGTTGCGTCGGCGGGGGAGCTGAGGGTGAACACGTCGCCGAGGTTCACGTTGTGTTCGTAGCCGACATTCAGCACCGCAACGTCCACTTCGCCCTCACTGAGGCGCCCGATGTAATTGTGGCTTTCGAAGCCGGTAATCTGAATGGGAACACCCAGCTTCTGAATCGAGCTGCTGCCGGCGTTCCAGTCGTTGATGGACTTCTTGGGGAACCCGAACAGCCCGACATCGTGCACGTCGTGCGTATAGCCGATCGCGATCACCATCGTGATGATCGCCAGTAGTGCGCTCGGAATCGCCAGAGCGAACGCCGAGAACTTGTCGAACTTGCCTACGGCTTCCGACTGCTGTGGCGTCGGGGCGCTGCCCTTCTTCGGGGGCGGGCTGCCGGCTGCCGGCGGGCGCTTCGCGGGTAGAGGCTTTTTGGCCATCGGTGTAACCCTTTGCTAATAGACCGAAACCTAGCGCCGCATGCGACGGCTGAAAGGCTCGGCGGTTTTTACGTTGTCACCATTGAGCACGCCGGCGCGCCCGCGGAATTCTTCGGCGAGGCGACCGACCGCGATGTTCGCGCGCACGTTTTCAATCACGAGGCGTCCCACAAACTTCTCGTCACGGTAGATCGAGAAGGCCTGTCCTTCGAACACGCCCTCATTGCTGCCGATGCTGATGCTGACCACACCCGTGCGGGGGTCGTCACCGGTGCCTACCACCTTGCCGCGCAGCCATCCGCGCCCGACCACGTCGGCCATGACGCGCAGCCCCGGGTCGCCGGTTTCATACAGCCCGAGAACTTTGATGACGCTCTCGTACCGTTTGCTTGTGTTGTAGTAGCTGTCCTCAATGGTCAGCTGCTGGCTGTCGATGCGGCGGATGTCGTTCTCAACCTGGGCGAGTTCGGCCTTCAGGGCGTCCCGTTCAATCATGGCGCGCTGGATTTCGTAGTCGAGGTTGAACACCTTCTGCTGGAAGCTGGCAATGATGTAGCGGTAGGACTGCATTTCGGCGGCGAACATGCGGGCCGCTTCGCGCACGTCGGCAAGGCGCTGGTCGTGGGCGCGGCGTTCCTGCTGGGCGGTTGCGATCTTGCTGCGCAGGTCGGTGATGGATGCGATCGCCGTGCGCTTGGCGCCGTCGAAGTTCTGTTTCTGCGTGTCGCCCTTGCCGCGCTCAAGGGCGATCAGGCTCTTTTCCACGGGAATCTGCGCGCCAGGCAGGGGGTCACTGCCACCGGGGGCGCTGGCGCCCTCGTCCGGCAGCCCGTAAGGCGCGGCGCCAAGGCTTTCCGGCGTGAGACCAACCACCTCCGAGTTGACACCCTTGTCGTGACCGCGCTCCGCAACCATACCGCCGCGAATATCGACGTAGCGATAGGCGATGGCCCGGCGAATGTTGGCTTCGCCGATCCATTTCTCGCGCCAGGTCGCGTCGGTGTCGTTGCTCATGTACAGGAACGTGACCAGCAGACCCACGAGCCAGGCCATGGTCAGCATCAGCATTGTTCTGGAGAAAACACCCATGTCTTTTCCTCGCTGAAGCCCGAAGGCTTGCGCGCTTCCTTAACGTTAACTGACTACCTGCGGGTCGTGCGCGACATGAACAGGCGCGTGATCGACTGGTCGCCGGCCACCGGCTTTACACCAGGCTTGACCAAGTCAATGATCACGCACTCCGCTGTTTCATTCTGCACTTCGACCACGTCCACAATGGCGATAGTTGTGCCATTGCGCTGAATCGTGAACTTCTGGTGCAATTCAACGCCGTCGCGGGCGCCCTTGCTGATCTGAAGACTGTTGCCCGTGATCCACTGAACCTCCCCGAAGATCACCGGGCCGTTGTCGCCAAGGTCGCTCTGGAGATCAGGGCGCAGCCAGCGGTAGCGCGCCAGACGATCAAGACGGTCGTCCAGTTCGACGTTTACATGAAACAGGTATTCCTCGACGCGGCGGTAATCCTCATGGCGTTGCGCGTAGTCGTTATGCCGTTGCGCGACACTGAGCAACTGGTCGCCGCGATCGCGGAAGACTTCTTCCTTGCGACGGGTCAACTCACCAACAGTGTCCTGGAGTTTGCGAACCACCTGCTGCTCGTAATCGCGCGAGATCTTTTCGAACGGCGATACCGCAACCTTCAGGTTGTCGGCATTGCGCTTGGCCTCATCGCGTGTCTGCTCGGCCTCTGCCAGCCAGGCCTCGAGGGCCTGCTTCGTGGCGTTGAGCGCGGCAACTTCCGTTGAGCCCTGGCTCGCGCGTTCCTGATTCAGCGCACGAGCAGCCAGCAGGTCATTGACCGCTCGCTCGAGCTCGTTTTTGTCGCGGTGGCGCTGGTCACGCTCAAGAGCGTACTTTTCGCGCCACTGGACGTTGCCGGCCAGGCTGACCCACACGTACTGGCTGAGGATCAGGCAGACCACCAGGTTGATGATGACGAATACTTTCGTAACGGTGTGCACGTGCTACTCCCACCCGCTCTGCCGAGTGAAAAAACGAGCTTTCCCGAAGAAAGATCAGTTACAAGTAGGGGGGTATTCAGACCATTGACGATAATGCGAGCGCGGGGCAGGTCAAGGGGTTAAATCGCCTCGCAAGCCCGTTCTAATCAGGTGAAAACGGCGAGGTCACGTGACCGTCACGAAAGGGCGATCAAGCCATTTCGCCGTGTGTCAGAAGTCAAGCTGAGTGTCCCGGATGTTCCTGTCCCGCGAATTCACTCCGCTCAGCTCCCGCAAGCAGACTGTCACGCGCTGATGGAAGCCCATTCGCCGCGCCTACAACAGCGGGCTCAGTAACTGCGCCGCATGCTGGATAAAACGCCGAAACACGGATCGGCGCTTCCAGCGTTGCGTGTCCAGAAGCTGCGAGTCTTCCAGATACCCTGATTGAAGTGCGTTGACACGCCGCACAAAATCGCGTTCGTAAACCAGGACAGAAATTTCAAAGTTCAGGTAGAAGCTGCGCATGTCCAGGTTAACCGAGCCGAACAGCGCGAACTCGCTGTCAATGGCAATCGCTTTCGTATGCAGCATTCCGCCCTCATAGCGGGCGATCTTGACACCCGCTTCCAGCAACTGCTCGAAGTACGCCTCGCCGGCCAGCTTCACCACGTGACTGTCCGACCGACGCGGCACAATCAGTGTGACCTTCACGCCGCTCGTCGCCGCTGAATGCAGCGCCTTAATCATAGCGTCGTCGGGAATGAAGTAGGGGGTCGTCAGCGTCAGCTCGTTCCGCGCGGCGTAGATCGCCGTCAGGATCAGCTCCTGGATCACCGTCTGGTTTACCCCCGGCCCGGACGGCACTACCTGCACGATCGCGTCGCCCGTCTGCTCGCTCCGGATCAGGTCGAATTCCGCGCGTACCCGTTCAATCCCCTCGAAGGTCGCGAATTCCCAGTCCGCCATCCAGGTCACTTGCAGGGCTTCCACCGCAGGCCCGGTCACGCGCACCATACTGTCTATCCATTCGCCTGTTTTCAGGTCCCTGGCCGCGACCAACGGGTCTGCCATGTTCTGGCTACCGACATAGCCGATGCGCCCGTCGATCACGACGATTTTGCGGTGGTTGCGCAGGTCGATACGCGCGAACAGGGTACGGATGACACCCACCGGCAGCGTTGGCTCGATACGCAACCCCAGTGATTTCAGGCGTTCGTAACTCTCGTGCTTGATGAAGACGTCCGCGCCTACATCGTCCACCAGAATCCGCACTTTCACGCCCCGCCGTACGGCCTGGGTCAGTGCGCTTTCAATTTCGCCCACACGCCCGCCGGGATGCCAGATGTAGAACTCGAGGTGTATGCTCGATGTTGCGGCGTTGATGTCGCGCAGCAGTTGGTCAAAGAACGCATCCGCGCCGTCGATCAGGCTCAGCTGGTTGCCCGGCAAGGCGGGCATGCCGGTGGCGTTGCGCGCCTGGCGGCGAACCATCCGGGCACTTTCGCTGAGGGCGGCATCGTCGAAGGCGAAGTGACTGCTGAGACCGTTCAGCCACTGAGCGTAAGGCTCGCGCAACTCTTCGGTGCGCCTGGCGCGGCGCGTGCCCAGACGGCGCTCCCCCAGCAACAGATAAATGAACGCGCCGAGAATGGGCACCAGCAGAATTACCGTCAGCCATGCAAGCGTGAACCCGACGGGGCTGCGGCGCAGGACTACCCGCACGCCGAAGACCACGCGAATCGCCCAATCAACCATCAGCAGAGCGATGGAGACGCCGGTCATGCCTTGCTCAGCGAAGTATCGCCACATCAGGTTGCCCGTATACCAGAACCCGCAGCAGTATATCCTGCCGTCATGACTCGAATCGCAAGGGGAAAACGATGTCAAGCGAAGGATTGCACGCGCCGCGTGAACGTATCAGCAAGGAAACGCTGGCGATGCACCAGGCGATTTCATCATTGATGGAAGAACTCGAAGCGGTGGACTGGTATCGCCAGCGCGCTGACGATTGCGAAGACAAGGCGCTTAAGAAAATTCTGCTGCACAACATGCGCGAAGAAATGGAACACGCAGCGATGGTGCTGGAGTGGATCCGCCGCAACAACGAGGACTTTGCCAAAGAGCTGAAAGAGTACCTGTTCAAAGAAGGCGACATCAGCGACCACGGATAGCAGGCCGGTTTAAACTCGAGAACCATTCCGCGCGAAGCCCGGCACTGGCCACGACTTCGTTATGGTCGTCGCCCGCTGTTGGCGGACACCTTTCAACTTTCAAGCAATTTCAGCGGTTTTTGCGCGGCACCCTGTCCCGAATTGAAATGGGTGGTGTGCTGCTTCGTTATAAAATGGGTGCGCAGGCATTGCTGTACGAGGGTCAGGTCATGCCGGAAAAGAAGAAGCGTCGTTTTGTGAAGCCGCTATTACTGGGGTTGATAACGCTTGCGGCGGTCATCCAACTCGTTCCTTACGGGCGCGACCACACCAACCCATCAGTAACCGGCGAGCCGCAGTGGGACAGCGCGGCCACGCGCGATCTGGCCAAACGCGCGTGCTTTGACTGCCACAGCAACGAAACGGTCTGGCCTTGGTACTCGCACGTCGCGCCCATTTCGTGGCTTGTGCAGCGCGATGTGGATGAAGGGCGCGAGAAGCTGAATTTCTCCGAGTGGGACCGCCCGCAGAAAGAAGCAGACGAAGCTGCGGAGGCCGTCCGCGAAGGCGAAATGCCCATGTGGATTTACCTGCCGACCCACCCTGAGGCACGCCTGACCGACGCGGAAACACAGGCGCTGATCAGCGGGCTTGAGGCCACCACGGGCACCAAAGACGAGCACAAGGACTGATGCCTGCCCGTCGCTTACGCGGTGGGCGCTGGTTCCTATGATGCCCGCATGGCCGCGACGTACCCGAAGCTCCCACGTGGCAAGACCAACCTGGGCCCACGACCGCCCTGGTTGAAAGTGCGTATTCCTACGGCCGGACGCATTGTCGAGCTGGATGCGCTTGTCCGCGAAGAGGGCCTGCACACGGTCTGCGAATCCGCGGCCTGCCCGAACCGGGGCGAGTGCTGGACCCGGGGCACGGCCACCTTCATGATTCTCGGCAACATCTGCACCCGCAGTTGCGGTTTCTGCAACGTGAAGACCGGTCGACCGACCGAGCTCGACCTGGACGAGCCGCGCCGTGTAGCGGAATCCGTCCGCAAGATGAAGTTGAAATTCGCCGTCGTCACCAGCGTTGACCGCGACGAGCTGCCTGACGGCGGCGCAAGCGTGTGGGTCGCGACAATCCGTGCGATCCGCGAACAGGCCCCGCGCTGCGGCATCGAGGTGTTGATCCCGGATTTTGAAGGCAACCATGCCGCGCAGGATGCTGTCTTTCATGAGCGCCCGGACGTGCTGAACCACAACATGGAAACGGTCCAGCGCCTGTACGTCCCCGTGCGTCCGCAGGCTCGCTATGATCAATCGTTGGAACTGCTGGCGCGCGCCAAGGCCGCGGGCCTGACGACCAAGTCCGGGCTGATGGTCGGCCTCGGCGAAACGCCGGATGAGGTGCTTGACCTGTTGCGCGACCTGCGCAAAGCCAGCGTCGACCTCATCACCATAGGCCAGTACCTGCAACCCACGCCCAAGCACCTGCAGGTGAACCGTTACGTCCACCCGGACGAGTTCACCATGTACAAGGCCGAAGGTTTGAAGATGGGCTTCAAGAAAGTGGACTCCGGCCCACTCGTCCGCAGCAGCTACCACGCCGAAGAGGCCTTAGAGTACGATACGCCGCTTGCAGATGCGTGACCGGTGCTGATTCGTATATTGGCGCCATGCCCACGATTCGTGTTGTTGACAGAGACGTTGAGGTCCCGACTCAGGGTGCTGACCCGATCCTGTTTGTGTTGTTGGACAACCGGGTCACGATCACGAGCATTTGTGGCGGCAACATGTCCTGCGGCACCTGCAACGTCGAAGTGGTCGAGGGCATGGAGAACCTGAACCCGCCTTCTGACGACGAAGCCCGCGTCCTGGAGCGCATCAAGCGCCAGGGGCCGAACGTGCGCCTGGCATGTCAGTGTGTGCCGAGGGGTGACGTGGCGATCCGGATTGTTCCGGAGGACTAAACCCAGACGCGGCGGCCTACCGGGTCGTCGTCATCGGGCGCACTCTTGTTCAGCTTGCCAGTTTCTTTCTTGTACTTGATGGTGTCGCGCAATGGCGCGTCGGGGTTTGCGAGCACCACCTGCAACCGCGCCGCAAAACGCCGCTCAACCTCTTCGAACATCTCCGCCTTCTGCCTTGCCGTGATGTAGCCGGTTGTCGCACGTCTCCGTGCCGAGCCGACTTTGCCGAAGGCGCGCTCCTTTTCGTCGCTGGTGCGCCCACCCCAAAGCTCGATCAGCTTCTCGGCCTGGTGAGCGCGCTTTCTCAGACTCTCGGCGGGGAGGGACAGTATCCGCGGCTCCGCGCTGTCCAGCCACAACTCGAACTCGAGGGCGCTGCAAAGCTTCTTCGCCTGTTCGTCGGTGATTTCCATGCCGTCATTTTGCGGCATTACGCGATAAACGCACGCAAATTAAGGCGGAGCGCCGGAATCGGGCGCCCCGCCATTACTACGACTGGTGGCTATCTGCGCTTGAACGCCACGTTTAGTGTCTCATCAAGCCCCGTCGCGCGCACCTTCATGGCGGCGGTGTTGATGTCGTCGGGGCGACTGATACCCAGCCCGATCGACACGGACCAGGTCGCCAGGGGCAACGCCGAATCGCTGTGCAGCAACTCGAAGCGGTACTCCCAGTCCTCGGTTACGGGCAGCACCTTCGAGCTGGCGGCGAACGCGTGTCCCCACTCAATGCGAATCCGGGAGTCCTCGACGGTCACCACACGACGCCCGTTTACTTCGCCGTCGGCGAAATCCACGCGGGCGACTTCCTGCCAGCCCGGCGGGATTTTTTCCTTGGCGATCACGCGCCGCACTTCGGCGGGAAGGTCATCCAGGTTCATGTCGCGTCGCCCCTCGCGGGTGATGCGCAGGGTGCAATCCTCAGCCTTGATGCCATGGTGCAGCGTGAAGCTGCCGGTCATGCCAATGTCGCCCTCAAGAATGGTGTTGGTGCCCGCGTCCAGGCGTGTGCCCGTGGCCGACACGTCGTTGCTGAATTCAAACATCGGCGGCGACTGTACGACAACCCAGTGGCTGAAGCCCTTGTGGGTGGTCTTCGCGCCGTCGGCGTTTGTGTAGCTTACTTGCAGCGCGTACCGGTTGATGCCCGGCAGGGCGCCCCGCAGACGCAAGGCGTCCCAGCGTTCGCCCGCTTCCGGTACAACTACCTCGTAGGTCGCCAGTTGGGTTTCGTCCTCGCCTTGCAGGTGGGAGTGGACGATCTGAACCTCCAGGTTCTTGAGGCGCGCGGGCAGGGTCTTCACGTCAAATCCCAGATCGACGTAGCGCCCATCCCGGCGCTGCCACTCCTTGTAACTAAGCTCCAGGTCGCACTCCTCGCCGTTGAAAGCCGCGTAAATGACAGGCACTTCCGTGCGCATACCTTCGTATTCAAGCACCGCGCCCTGGTCGCCGGAATTCTCGTCGAAGTAGACCCTCATGCGGGTGATCGCCAGCCCCTGGTCTTTCATGGCCTTGGCGACTTTTTCCGGCAGCTTCATGGTGATGGGGTCGCCGAAGTCCGGCAGTGGCTCTCGGGCAGTCTCCTCCGGTTGCGGCTCGGGCGTCGGTTCAGGTTGCGGTTGGGGCTGCGGCTCAGGTTGCGGCTCGACTGCCGCGCCCAGCTTGTATTCCTTGCCGTCCCGCGTGAAGCCCTTCAGCCACACGCTGTCGGTGCCGTCAGTCGCGGTTTTCAAAACGCCGCCGCAGGGCACCTTGTCACTGAACCAGACCTCCGTGACGCTTTCCTCACTGGTCCACTTGCCTGTCAGGGCGGCGAGTTCCAGTCCTTCCATAAGGTAGGTGTCCTCGCTCCACTGCACGTCTTTGTCCCGGGGAACCCGCTGTTGCACGGGCGCGTCGCCCGGAGTACGGGTGCGGGCGTTGTCGGCCACGACTTCGCCTTGCGGGTTGTAGATGGTGTGCTGGAACGTTATGTCGCCGTTTTCGGCGATCGCGGTGACTTCAAATCGGACGCCCGGTCCTTCCTTCAGTTGGTACAGGACCCAGTCCCCGACATTGGACGCTCCCCAGGTGTTGCCGCCGGACTTGAAATCCGTGGCCGGCGGGGCGTCCTGCGCGCCGACGAATGTTGTCATCGCCAGCGCCGCGAGGGCGACCACAAGCGGCAGTAATCGGCTGTATTGCGTCACATCATGCTCCTGCGATACGGGCTTAGTATATGAAACGAGGCAAGGGCTAACTTGCCGACGGTTTTTACGAGCGTAAAGTCAATTCATGGCAAGAACTGACGGATCACAACGCCCGACCCGCAAGGTTGATCAGGCGGCGTCCATGCGCGAGGACTTTATCAAGGTTCTCAAGGCCAATCCCGTACGTGCCCGCGAAGGCGACGCGGCCCTGACCGCCATGTTGCGCGAGCGCGGCTTCCGCATGGACGGCAAGAGCCTGCGAGCATTGCAGGCGCCGTACCTGATGACCTCCAACGAAGTGCGCGAGATGACCCGTAGCGTGCGCATGATCAGCAGCCTGCTTGAGCAGGTCGTGCAGCTTGCACTCAGCAGTGTGACGTTCATGGAACAGGTGGGCGTAAGCCCGAACCTCGAAGAACTGGCCGTCAGTGACGCGCCCTCGCGCCTGGCCATTGAGTTCGCCCGCTACGACTTTATCCCCACGCCCGGCGGCCCGCGTTTCCTGGAATTCAATGTGGACAGCCCGGCCGGCGGGGTCTTTTCAAACGTGCTGGACACAGAGTTCCAGAAGATCGACGCCGCGCGCGAAGCGGGTATGCACACGACTTTCCCAAGCGCGCCCACGGCCGAGCTGTACTGCGACGCGCTGCTGGCGGCTTATAAGGAGCACGCCCGCGCCACTGAAGAAAAGCCGAATGTTGCCGTTGTCGATTTTGACGGTACTCCCACCCTGCCTGAGCAGCAGTTGATCGTTGATTGCCTTCAGGCGCGCGGGCTGCAAGCGGCGGTCATTGACCCTCGCGAGTTCGAATTCCGCACCCAGGACAAAGGGCTGTACCACAAGGATACGCGCTATCACCTGATCTGCCGCCGCGCCCTGGTACCGGAACTCGCCCGCCGGCGCGTGCTGATCGCCCCGTTCCTGCGCGCGCTGCGCTATGCGGACGTAGTGGTCGTGAACCCGTTGCGCTCAAGGCTGGCGGGCAACAAGGGCGTGCTCGAGATTCTGACCAGCGTGGCGTTTGACCGCTTCTTCACCCCGGCCGAGAACCAGGAGAAAACCCGCCTGCTGCCCTGGACGCGCAAACTGGTCGAGCGCAAGACCGATTACCTGGGACGCGAGATTGACCTTCTGCCCTTTGTTGCCTCGCGCCCGGACAAGTTCGTGCTGAAACCGGGTGCCGGCTTCGGCGGCGAGGACGTGATTCTCGGGCCGCACTGCGACAAGGACGAGTGGCTGAAACGCGTGGACGAGGCCGTCAACCAGCAGGGTGTGGTGCAGGAATACGTGCCCGTGCGTGAGTACGTGATCCCGATGGTGGAGGGCACGGAAGTCATAGAGCAGAAAAAGTACCTGACCCTGGGGGCCTTCGCGATTCGCGGCGAGTACGCCGGCTGCATTGGGCGCGTCAGTGACGACCCGGTTGTGAACGTTCGCCGTGGCGGCGGGGTAGTGCCGGTACTTGAGTTGGGCGGGCGCAGCAAAACCGGCCCCATCGAAGCCGCACGCCCGAGGCGTCGCCGTACCACCGGAAGGCGCCCGTAGCAGGTCCGATTTGAAGCTGACACCGATCCTCAAACTCGTGCGTCTGTCCGCGCTGCCTTCGGCGTGGGCGGATCAATTTGGCGGAATGGCGCTGGCGTTTGCGATGCTGGGCGCGGGCTACTGGCGCTTTGATCCGATCAAGATTGTCTGGCTGCTGCTCATGAGTTTCGGCGTTTACCTCGGCGGCATGGCGCTGAACGATGTTCTGCACGTGCGCAAGGATCGCCTGCTGCGCAAGGCTCGCCCGATCGCTTCCGGCGAGTTGAAACTTTCGACGGGCTGGCTTGTCACGCTGGCCCTGTTTGCTGCCGGCATCGCGGGCGGGTTCGTGGCCGGCTGTGGTGGCCCCGTGCTGGCGCTGATCGCGCTGATCTTCCTTTATAACCATCTGGCGGCGGGCAAGGTCGTCGGCGTTGACGTAAAGCAGCCGAAGGCGTGGGCGATTGCGAGCGTATTCGTGATTGCCGCCTGTCGCGGGCTGCACGTCAGCCTGCCTCTGATTGCTCACGCCGGCACGCAGAAGTTTCCGCAGTTGTTGCAGCACACGACGGTGGCCCTGTTCGCGGGCAGCGTGTTTGTCTACTTCTGTTTCGTGACGATCGTGAGCCTGTTCGAAGACACCGGCGGCGGGCGGCGGGCGCTGCTGATCCTGTCATTGCTGCTGGTGCCGGTGGTGCTGACCCTGCCGATCTACCTGCTGGCAAAACCGGGGCACGCCGCCAGCCCTATTCTCGGTGTCTTCGTGCCGCTGGGAATTCTCGCCTGGCTGCTGCAAAGGCTGTGGCGCAAGCTTGACGCCGCGCGCAAGGAGCCCATTCCGCCCAAGCTGGGCGCCTGTGTCGGTGCCGGCATCCGCGGTGAAGCTTTGCTCATGGCCGGCTTCGCGCTCATGCTTGCGCCCGCACACCCATGGTGGGGGTTGTCAGCACTGGCTATGTACCCGGCCGGTATTGTGTTGTCGAAATGGATTTCGCCGACCTAACCGCGCTCCAGGTAATCCTGTTCGGCGGCGTCGTCCAAGACCATTGTCCCACGCCCTTCGAGGGTAAAGACTTCGTACAGCAGCGAATGCGGTGTCAGGCCGTTGATCAGGTAGGCGCGTTTAACGCCGCCGCGAATGGCGCCGATCACGCCCTGCAGCTTGGGCACCATGCCGGATTTTACCTCGCGCTTGTCGATCAATGCCTCCGCCTGGCTCACGGTCAGGTAAACGTAGCGGCTTTCCGGGTCGTTTACGTCCTTCAGCACGCCGTGGGTGTTGCTCAAAATCAGCAGTTTCTCGGCCTGCATTTCGGCGGCGACGCTGCAGGCGACGGTGTCTGCGTTGATGTTCAGAATGCGCCCTTCGTCGTCGCATGCAAGCGGCGACAGAACGGGCACGTAGCGATGCTCGACCAGAGTACGCAGCAGGGCCGGGTTGCAGTCGCGGATGTCGCCGACATTTTTGAAGTCCACTGTGTGTTTCTCGCCGGTTTCAGGGTCCGTGACTTCCTTGGGCGGGCGGCGCACGGCCGACAACACCTCGCCGTCCAGCCCGCTCAGTCCCACCGGCAGTACGCCGTGCTTGCGGATCGCGGCTAGGATGTCGGTGTTGATGCTGCCGGCAAATACCATCTTGGCCATCTCAAGCGTGGCGTCGTCCGTGATGCGTCGCCCGGCGATTTTTTCGGGTTTCACACCCATCTTGTCGCTGACCGCATCCAACTGGGGCCCGCCGCCATGAACGACGATAATCCGAATGCCGAGTTGGTTGAGCATCGAGACATCTTTGGCGAACAGTTCCAGGGCGTCGGGCGTGCGGGCAATCTCACCGCCGACCTTCACGACAAATACTTTGTCGCGGTAGCGGCGCAGGTACGGCAACGCATCTAGCAGTACGTGGACGTCGTCCATTCCGTCAGCATTCCCCAAAGCCCCAACAAATCAGGGCAGGCAAGACGGCGCAATATACTTGGAATGAACGCTGACCATAGCCCCGCATTGCCGGAGATGTCCCATGCAGGTAGAAAAGCAAACCATGCCTACACTCACTGAAGAATTGCTGGCTGAACTGCAAGAAACAGCGCGCCGCGTGCGCATCAAGATCATCAAGATGCTCGCTAAGGCCGGCAGCGGCCACCCGGGCGGCAGCCTGGGCATGACGGATATTTTCACGAGCCTTTACTGGGGCGGCTTCGTGCGCCACGACCCGAAAAACCCGCAGTGGGAAGCGCGTGATCGCGTGGTGCTTTCCAACGGGCACATCTGCCCGGTGCTCTATGCAGTATTGTCCGAACACGGCTATTTCCCGGATGAGTGGCTTGAGGATCTGCGCCAAGTCGGTGCGCACCTGCAAGGTCACCCGGCGATGCAGAAGACGCCGGGCGTTGAGCTTTCGACCGGCAGCCTGGGTCACGGCCTGTGCGGCGCGCTTGGCATGGCAATGGCCGAGCGCCAAAGCAAGAAAGACACCCACGTCTGGGTGCTGTGCGGCGACGGCGAGATCGAAGAAGGTCTGCCTTGGGAAGGCTTCATGGCGGCCAGTCACCACAAGGTCGACAACTACACCGTAATCGTCGACCGCAACGACGCGCAGATCGACGGCACGACAGAAGACGTGATGTCACTGGAGCCTCTGCCGGACAAGTTCAAGGCATTCGGTTTTCACACCATCGTGATCGACGGGCATGACTACGCGGAAATCTTCAAGGCCCTGAACGAAGCGCAAGCGACCAAAGGGAAGCCGACCTGCATCATCGCCAAAACCATCATGGGCAAAGGCGTGAGCTACATGGAAAAGGACGGCTACAAGTGGCACGGCAAGACGCCGAATGAGGAACTGGCAAAGAAAGCTCTCGAAGAACTCGGCGCATAGCCGTCACTTCACGTCGAAATACTCCACCAGCTCGGGCTCGGTGACGAGCGGCGCGAGGAATTCGTCGTTCAGAATCCGTGCGCGATTCAGATAGCCTTCCTCGAACGCCTGCTTCAGGTCGAGGATCGCCAGTGTCCGCAGCGCGTTCGCGAGCCCGGGCTTGGCTCGACGCGCCAGCTGGATCTGCCCCCGGGCCTTCAGCACATAGTCAGCCGGGTAGAACCAGGTGTATAGTTCCTCGCGTGTCAGGTTATCCGTATTGAAGCGGTCCACCCAGATTTCCGGGTCACGCTCGGCGACGGCCAGAATCCGCGCCAGATCAAAACGGCGCCTTGCGGCTGGCACGGTGTTCAAAGTGCTGAGCAGGGTCGGGTAGACACGGGCGTCTTCGCTCCAGCTTGCGAGCATGGGGCGCCAGTCCTTGGGCAGGCGTCCGGGGTTGTTTTCGAGGTCACGGAAAATCTGGTCGGCCTCGTCGAATTGCGCAAGCATCGTCAGCCCGCGCCCGAGGAACAGCGGGACGAGCGGCGGCGTATCTTCGGCGAACTGCATTTCCAGTGCGCGGCACATATCTACAAGCTGCTGGTATTCGTGATCGCGCAGGAGTACGCCGGAAGCCTGTGACAGCGTAGCAAGCCCGGTCTGCGGGTTCTTCATCAACGCGACGGACACCAGCGTGTTCATGCGTGCGAACTCGCCGGTACTGGCGGTCAATTCGGCTTCGATCAGGTCGATCGCGTCGTTGTCAAGCCCGTTCAGGCGGCGCATCGTATTGAGGTGGTCCATCGCTATGCGGTGCGCACCCTCGCGCGCGTAGACCCGCAGCAGCAGCTTGTGGGCGTCGGCGTAGCGCGGGTTGAGTTCAATGGCCTGCTTCAGGTCATCGCTTTCGAGACCAGGGTTGCGGGCTTCGTCCGACTGAAAGCGCAGACTGGCGCGGGCGTAGTAGCCGCGAGGGTCATAGGGGAAGCGCTGGATGAACTCGTTCCAGCGGTGCAGCCCGTTGCGGTCGCGAATCGCCGCTGTGCGCCCCGACTGGCGGACTTCCAGCCATACCAGAATGGGCAGGTTCTCTTTCAGGTCGCGGGCCTGGCGCAGGTAGTCGCGGGTTTCCGTCCTGGACGAGCCGGAATCGATGATGGCCATCAGGGTGTAAACTTCCCACAGTGGGGGGCCTTCGCGCTCGATGTCGCTCATGCGCCTGCCGGCTTCGGTGTGCGCGTCAACGAACTCGCGCCCCTGCAACGTGCGGTAGGCTTCGCCAAGATCGAGCAGGATCTGGGAGATGCGGGCGTAATAGCTGCCGGGCTCGGCCGCGTCGCGCACGGGCTGGAACCGCCGGAAAATCTCATCCAGACGCCCGCTCAACCCGTCGCGCAGCACGATCAATTGAAACTCGTACATGGCGTAGGCCATGAGCGCTTCAACGTGCCCGCGCCCTGTTTCGTGCTCGGTGAGGGCGTGGGCCCGGGCGAAGTGGTACAGCGCGTCATCGTCAAAGCCCAGGTCGGCGTAAACCTGCGCGAGTTCCATGTGCGCTTCCACAAACTGATCATCGACCTGCAAGGCCGCGCGGAATTCATTCACGGACTGGCGCCAGATATTCGCCCGCTTGTTCCAGTCCTGCAGCGTCGCGCTGCGCGCGCGCAGGTCAGCGCCGCGGCTGTAAGGCGTGAAGGCCTCCGCGCGACGGCTCAAACGTTCCGATTCCAGGCGCTCGCGCTCACGGGCTGACTTCTCGAGCTCCGCCGTGCGCTCGGCCTGTGCGCGGGCTTCCTCTTCGGCGACCAGACGGCGGTTGATTTCGTCCATCGTCTGGCTTTCCTGCGCGCGAAGCTTGTCGGCCTGGTCGGCGCGATCGGCTGATACCTTTGCCCGCACGCCGGCGAACACCAGCACGCCGATCAGCATGAAGAACAGCGCGAGAGTGGCAACAGCGGCGCGGGTGGGGTTTCGGCGCGCCCACTTGTTGACGGCCGTGAACGGGTTGTCGCGGTGCGCACTGACGGGCTGGGCGGTAATGAAGTTTTCAATGTCGCGCTTGAAGTCCGCGACGGTGCGGTAGCGCTGATCGCGGCGCTCGTGCATGGCGCGCATTGCCACGCTGACAAGCTCACGCGGGAACTTACGGGCGCGCTCAATGCCGGCGGCCCCGAAGGCGCGCTTGAGTTTGTCGTCCTTGAGGACCCGGTCCAGCTTTGCGCGCGGATGCAGCAAGGCGTGCTCGCGGGCCTGCTCCAGCGCGTCGGTGATCGTCGCGGCAAGATAGGGCGGCACCAGGCACAGCATCTCGTACAGGATGGCGCCCAGGCAGAAGGTGTCGGTGCGGCGCCCGAGCTCGGTGACGCGTCCGTTGGCTTGTTCCGGCGCCATGTACGCGGGCGTCCCGCTGATGGTGCCTTCGCGCGTTGAGGTGGAATCTTCGTCCGCGGCGCCCAGCGCCACTTCCAGCTTGAAGCGCACGGTGTCGGAATTGACGGTGCTGTTGCCGGGCTGATCTTTTTCAATCTGCTTGGCGAGCCCCCAGTCCATGACCAGCACCTCGCCGAATTGCCCGACCATGATGTTTTCGGGCTTCAGGTCACGGTGAATGATCCCCTTGGCATGGGCGAAATCGATGGCGTCGCAGACTTTCAGCAGAATCGTCATCAGCTTGCCAAGCGGAAACTCGGCGTGCGTGGCCGGGTGCCCCTGGCGCAGTTTGTCCATGATCTGGCGCAGGCTGCGCCCCTTCACCCGCTTCATGGTGAAGTAGACGCGCCCTTCGGCGTCGAGCCCCAGCTCGTGTACCGGCACGATGTTTGGATGCTCCAGCCAGCCCGTGAGCTGCGCCTCCGCGATGAAACGGTTCACGGGCCCCGTATCCAGCGGTGAGCCGCTGTCGGATTCCGCCCGGCGCGTGTCGCGCAGCAGCACCTTCATGGCGACGCGGCGGTCAAGGTCGCTGTCCTGCACTTCAAGCACGGCACCCATGCCGCCGCGCGCGATTTCGCCCACGACCTTATAGCGCTCGGAAACGTGATGCCCGTGGGCAAGATCTTCCCGGTGTTGCTCGGCGGCGAGGCGGGCGCGATCTTCGGAGACGCCGTCAAGGTCAATCAGCGTGCTGCCGCCCTCAAAGAACTTGCCGGCCGTGGAATCACCGACACGCTGCATGGAAGCCATGGAGTCCAGCACGAGGAACCCGCCTTCCTCGGCTTCTGCAGTTGCGGATGTCGCTTTTTCGTCCATGTCTTAATGAATGGTGCCCCTGGGGGCCCCAATCTAACGCAAAGTTGTTTAACCGACGGCACTCGTCATCGTTGTAACGAACCGGCAACGAATTGCGGCGTGCCATTCTAGCGACTGTGGCAGGGATTCAATCCGGCTGCAGGAGGCTTTCAAAACGCCATTCGATGGGCTCATCGAGGTCGTCGCCGCCGTCATGGCAGGCCTCGCAGGTTTTGCCGACCTCGCGGGCGCGGGCCGCGACCTCTGTCGGGGTTCTGGCCAGGGCGAGCTCGTCCGTGGCCCGGCGCAGGTCGGCAATCCAGTCGTCCCACTTCTTTTCGTCGAACCATGAGCCTTTATTGCTGTCCCATTTCGCGCCGGCGCGAGTTGTAGCGTAACGCAGGTCCACGAGGTTCTGCTCGGGGCTGCGGGTGGTATTGCGCTCCGTGATTCCGGCATGGGCAAGGATTTCTCCCAGTCGCCATTTGAGCTGATCCATCAGCTTCTTGGTGCTGAGTTTCGGGTCGAGCTCTGTGGGCGTGACCGGGTTCAGTACCTGCTGATCAAAGAAGAAGGGGCGTTCGTCGCCGGAGTCGTCGCCGGCGATTGCCAGGCGCGGCACTGGGTCTACGCGAATATCTTCCTCAAAGTACTCGTGGCAGTCTACGCAGACCTGGCGCAATTCATCGCGCAGCTTCATCTGTTCGTCGCCGCTTCCTGCAAAGCGCAGTAGTCTGGCTGCCTCCGCGCCCTTGCCAGCCAGTTCGTCCCATTTGGCGCGCCCCGCATCGTCAATCACTTCGGGGTAAACGCCCAGCAGGCGCTGGTGCAACAGCTCCAGGTCGCGGGCCAGCACGTGTGTGTCTGTGGGCGCGGGCTCAGCGGAGTTGCGCAGCCCGTCGTTGCGCGGGCCCATGGCGGTCATGATGTCTTCCGGTGTGTACCTGGTGAACCAGCCCGCGTTGTCGGACATATCCTGAAACACAGGCAGCAGCGCGAAGATCAGAAATACCGCGCCTGCCGCGATGACGCCGATCTGAAGCGGCTTGCGCAGACGGGCGGGGCGATCGCCAACAGTTTCCACGAACGGAAGCGCAAACAGAACCACTACACCAAGCAGCGGCAGCGCAAACAGCACCAGCAGGTGCGCGGGTCCCGGCGGCGCGAGCTTCAGCAGCGCATACAGGGGCAGCGCGTACCACTCCGGGCGGGCCTCCGCGTATACCTCGCTGAGATTTCCCTGCAGGCCAAGCGGCGCGTGCCAGAAAAAGGCGACGGCAAAAACCAGTACAACAACCGCCCCCGCGACGCCGACGTACGCCCCTGCCCCCGCGTTGCTGTCGGCGTCCCGCCACAGTGCGCGAGCCAGAATGATCGCCAACGCCGGTAGCAGAATCGCGTGCATGCCAAAAAACCGGGCAAGCGTCGCCGTGCCGATGCTTTCGCCTCCCTGCACCAGGTCGCGCAGCGCCGGGCCCACAACCGGCGCCTGCGCCAGGTAGCCAAGGCGGATGTCCGTGCCGTGCAGCGCAAGCTGGTCGAACGGAAGCAATTGACCTGTCAGCCCGAACGCGAGCACCAGCCCCAGCAACAGCATCGCCCGCCACCAGCGCCACTGGCCCGGCCGGCGAAACAGCCCGCGCCAGCACAGGTAGCCCAGGTAGGAAGCGCTCAGCAGCACCAGCAGGTTTGCGGCATGGTAGTGCGCGTTGCGGGTTATGGCGCCCACGAGCGTCAGGCCAAACCAGGCCGTGGACGCGTTGGCGTCTTCGACAGTCGGCGTGTACAGCAGCCCCATGGCGATGCCGGTGCCGGCCAGAATCGCCAGCACGGCCAGGATGGCGGTTACGACCAGCGCGCCCAGAGTGTCGTCGTCGGCATCCTTCCGGACGATCATGGACGTGCCGCGCCGCTCGAGTTCCTGGTTTACTTCGGCCAGCAACTCGCTTTCGATCTGTGAGGTTGTTTCCATGCCGCTCATGCCGAGCCCTTCGGCGTGCTGTCGGGCGTGCCGGTGACGAACTCCTGCCAGTCCACGAACAGCCAGGGTTTGCCTTCGTGCTCGGCGATGCTGACGCCCAGGACGTCCAGATCACGAGGGGCCGGGCCTTTGGTGACGGCCCCCTGCACATCGAATTCCGCGCCGTGGCAGGCGCAGAGGAACTTGCCGTCGGCGTCGTGGTATTCGACCTCGCAGCCTGCGTGGCTGCAGATGGGGCTCATGGCCTTGAAGGCGGCCGCGTCGTCGCCATCGGCGACGCGCAGGATGTAGACGGTCTGTTGTCGCGTGCGCAGGCGCCAGGCGTCGCGGGAGGACAGGCTGATCTGGAGCCCAAGCGGCGCGCCCTTTTCGAGGGCGCCCAGTTTCAGCAGGGGCGCAAGCGGCCTGCGTGCGCCGCCGCTGCTGCCGCCGACGTGCGGCGGAAAGAACACACTCGCCGCGCCGACGGCGCCGCTGACGACGGCGATACCGCCGACCAGGGCGATGCGGATGAACCTGCGTCGATCTTCGGATTGTGGCATGAAAGGCGATGATCGATGATCACCGCCCAATGTTCAATGGCGGACTGAAACGGGCGGCCAAAGCGGTGCATTGGCAAGGCGACCCAGCGAAGCAACCAGAGCACCGGCGTTGTTGCCGCCTCAATACTCATCCACCCACAAAATGCGTGGTCCAGTCGTCCAGTTTGGCCTGTGTGATCTTCTGCGGGATGAAGTCCAGGCCCTGGCCTTCGGCGCCCGGCAGGACGAACAACTGCAACACACTGTCCTCGTTATCGTAGCCCAGGCCCGCGTTGTCCCATTCCAGCTTCAGGGCGTCGGCCAGCTTTTCCTGGTCAAGCATGTATTGGGTGTCGTCGCGCCCGCTTTCCAGATGCCCGTAAAAACCGAGAGAATTGGCCCCATCCGTGAAGAACATGCAGGCCGTCTTGCCGGTGCCCTTTTCACCGGCGCTGTTCACCAGGCTCTGGAAGGCGCCCCACCAGTCCGTGTCGGCGCCGTGGCTGCCGCCCGGGGGGGCGTGGCCGGCAGTCTTGGCGAACAGCTTCGACAGGGGGCTGGCGCTGCTGTTAAACCCGCTGCTCTTGAATGCGCTGGTGTCCTTTTCGGTTAGCGCGTCCAGGTTGAAATCCACTACCACCACCTCGCTCGCGTCCTGCCGTGTCCCCCAGTACCAGGCCACGCTTTCGGCCGTGTGGCGCGCGATGTCGCGCTTGGCCATGCTTTTCAGCTTGCCTGCGCTGAGGTCGAACTTCTTGTAGCTTCTCGAAATATCGGTCTGGATCTGCTCGCCGACGTTGATGCCGGCCGTGGCGATGAACTCGTCTACGCGCCCTGTCAGAACGCTGTCCACCATGGTCAGCAGCACGCTGGGCGGTACCTCTTCTGTGGTGGTCCCGTCGGGCGACTTGCGCGTAAACGCCAGCGTGCCGGCGTAGCGCAGGCTGAACAGCCAGCGCGACAGGGCGTCAAAATCAAAGTTCGGCGTCGTGATCGTCTGGCTCATGCTCTCGCTGTGATCGACGGCCACGACGATGCGGTCGAAATCGCCCTTGAAGAAACTAGCCCTTGACGTGTCAAACCCTCGCGCCTGCAGGTCGCCCAGCACTTTGAACCAGCCCTGTGCGATCTCGCCCTCTCGGGTCGGCGGCGCGACTCCACCCGTGAGTACCGCGGGCACACTGCCGAAATGCTCGGCGGGCGCGTCGTGGCTGAAGCGCGGGGGCTCGGTCGTTTTCGGATACCCATTAACTCGCGCCATGAAACGGCGCTGTAGCTCGTTTATATCGAGCCCGCCGAAGGTACGTGCATACGCGTTGTCCGTGCTGACACCCTCACACATGAGTTGCCAGAACCGGAAGTACAATGCGCGCAAGTCCTCCTCGGCGCGGCAGAAATCGACGAAGCAGTAGGCGATCAGGTAGTTCAACTCGGGGTTCTGGTAGAACTCCTGCATGCCGAGCGACAGGAACACTTTCAGGTCGATCTCCAGCCCCTGCCCAATCAGCGCGCGCAGATAGCCGTACGCGCCCGAAGCAAACTCGGGCAGTGTGCGCAATGCCGGGTCCGGTGCGGCTTTATCAAGCCACTCGGCGCTGCCCTCACTGAACCAGGGCACCAGAATGCTTTGCGGTGCGCGGTGCGCCTGCACGGCGTGGAACATCTCGTGGCGAATGACTTCGGCCAGGCTGGTTGTCTCCATGACCGGTATGCAGATGACGTCCCAGCGACTCGAGTAGTAACCCGCAGACCACTGCGGCACTTCAAGCCCCAGGCGCTTGCGCGAAAACTCGAGGTAATGATCGAGCGACGGGTACAGCACGATATCGAGGGGCAGGGCGCCATCGCCGAAGTCCGCCTTGCCGTATTCGGATTCCATGGCAGCCAGCCAGTGGGTGATGACTTCCTGGTTCACGGTCTCCTGCAGGCGGCGCCCAAGGGGAACACCGGCGGTAAGGACCAGAGGCTCCGCCTTCGGCAGCAACGCGCCTTCGCGCAGCCAGATGGCCGCACGCTGCCCGGCGTCAACGGCGTAGGCCGTGCTGGCGACATCTGGGCGCTCGAAGGCGCGCGCTACGTCGGCTTCGAAGTGAAACTTGTCGTCGAGTGCATCCTTGCCCTCATAGCGCAGCAGGGCATAGGGTGCGAAACGGGAATCGAGCTGGTGCAGGGTGGAGTAGTTTTCCCAAAGCTGGTCCTGCGTGGGTTTGTCGGCGTCGCGCAGGACCAGAGCCATGTCGGCCTCGGTAACGAATGCCCGAAAGCGTGTCAGCGCCTGGAGCTTGACGTGCTCACGCTCAGGGTCCGGCGGCGGGTCAACCGGGTCAGGCTTAACCGGCTCAGGCCCGGGCTCATTTGCCTCTAACTCCAGCGGGCTACTGTCGTTACGCGGAGTGGAGTCGTTGTCGAACGGGTTGTCCGTAAGCTTAGGCTTGTTGTCGGCCGGGTCGCCGGAAAGGATCGTGTAGCCAGCAAATCCCACAAGCAAGAGTAGGAGGAGAACCCCTGCAGCAATGATGATCGGTTTGTTGTTGGTGTCGGCCAAATCCCTGACCCCTGAAAACTTCGCTACCTTTATACGCTACATGGGTTTAACAGTTGCAACCCCGGGGTAGTCGGCAAAATCCGGGGAGCGGAGCACGAACATGGAAGATTATCGCGAAGACCTGTCTGCGCTTGTGCGCGGGCGCCTCGATCCGGAGCGCGCCGGTGAGATCCTGCGTGCAGCCGAGCACGACGCCGCGCTGCGCGAAGCCATTGAGCAAGAGCGCAGCCTTGAGCAATTGCTTGATCTGTACGACGTGCCCGACCTCGATGCGGGCTTTGAGGGACGCTTCTGGCGCCGCTTCCACAACGAGAAAGTCACCGACAGCACCGGTCGTGTCGGGTGGCTGTTCAAGCTGGTGGGGCCCCTGGCCGCAGGTGTGCTGATTGCGGTCGGCGTCATCCTGTTCGTCAATCGCGACGAGCCCGTCCAGCCTGCCAGCGACACGACGGCCGACCAGCCAGCTGACCCGGCTGATATGGAGGACGCGCCCGTCCTGGAAGTTGAGTGGGATGACAGTGAGTTCGAGTACATCGCCGGTGGTGATGCGCCGCCGACACGGGGCGACCGGCTTGATCTGGAGACGCTTGAGCTGCTGAGGACCCTGGACGACCCGGCGTTTCTGGCGCTGGATGATCTTGCCCGCCCGGACGACATGTTGGTGATTGATGAGCTCGAGCTGCTGGCCGCGCTATCGGAGGGCGAGTAATGCGTTATTTCGTCCTGATGCTCGCGCTGCTGTTTGCGGTTCCCGCGTTCGCCCAGACCCGCGAGACCGAGCTGCGCGACTGGTTCAACAAGCTGCCCGAAAGCCGCCAGAACGAGCTTAAAAACCGCCTGCGCGCCCTGAAGCGTCTGCCAAAGGAACGCCAGGCGGAAGTTCTCAAGGCCGCCAGGGAAGGACGCCCGGTACTGACGGACGCGCAGCGCGACAACATCCGCAAGCTCGGCAAGATGGATTACCTGGAGCGCGTGCGCCTCTACACGACGGCCGCGGAGTTGCAGGTTCTGCGTCGCACGCGCGGCAAGGAATTCGACGACGCCATGCAGCTTGAAGGACACGAGCGCGTGAAGGCCCTGCGCGAGATGCTGCATGAGCAGCGCATGATGCATCACATGCGCAACATGCCGGACGAACAGCGCGAGGCCCTGCGCGGCATGTCGCCGGTTGAGCGCCAGAAGGCCATGCGCCAGTGGTTCAAGGAAGACAGCGAGCGTCGCATGGAGGCGCTGGAAGGTTTTCACCCACGCATTGCCGAGCTGCGCCAGGCCGCCGCGGACGGCGACAAGGACGCCAAGCGCCAGCTACGCCGCACGATCGCGGACCTGCGCACGCTGGACATGCTCCTGCAACGCCTCGAGCCCGAGGCGCGCGAAAGTGTGATGAGCAAGATCAGTGAGCTGACCATCGAGCAGGCCGCCGACGAAGTCCGCCGCGCACTGCAGAAACAGTGGCAAAACGAAATGCGCAACCGCCCCAACCGCGGCCCCAGGCCCGAGGAGCGAGGCTCAATGCGCCCCGACCGCAACGGCATCCCCGACCGCCCACGCAGACGCGAACAGTAGCAGTATTATTCTACCTCGAAACTCTCGGACACAATCTTTGGAAGCAAGTTGGGTCCCCAAGCGACAAGTCCCACTTTGTAAGAGCCTCTGCTCCCGGACCCCAGTACGCTGACTTTTGTCGGGGTCTCCTTATCGTCAAACTCAAGTGCGGACGTGGCGCCGAAGTACTCCAGTTCGGTTGATGCTACGGTACGCCCCTTGGTGTCGTAACCAGTCGAACTCTTTGATCCGGTGAAGAAATGCTTCCCATAGGTAGTGCCGTCGGGAAACCCGGAAACAGAATGCTTGACGTCGACGTAAAACAATGTGCCCGTGGCTGAGCCCGATGTCTCCACACTATCGGACCCAAGGGCAAGTGAAACTTCTGGACGCAACGCACCCCCTTCAGAGTCAGCTTGAGTCTGAATCTTGGAGTCAACTGAGTAGGCTAGCTCAGTTAACAGAAGTGTTGCTTTCTCACTCGCGACCATCTCGACGACTATGTTGTAGCGTACGAACTTGAGCGACTTGATTTCGCTTGCCTCGACTGACTCAACATCGTCATCGATTCCGAAGAACAGTGCCGCCGCACCGATAGTGAAGCCGAAATCTCCAGCAAAGTGAACCTTAGCTGGCATTGTTGAACTTTGTTCGAACGGGAGCAGCAAGGACTCTTTTGCCCGTGGAGCCGATGGCATAACAGTTATCGTGATGCCAAGAGTTGAGTCGTCGTCCGAGAACGTCACTTCACGGCTGATTGAACTGACGTAGTCGTTGCCCGCGACGTCCCACTGGACGTGCTTGACGAGTGTCTTGTCCTTGCTGACCTCCATGGAGTCTAGGACGTCATAGTCCTCCTGCTTGAACTCGAAGCCGGTCGGAGCATGACTTTCATCCAGCCACTCATCGTACCTGAGTTGCTCTTTGATGACGTCTACTGAAGATTCTTGCGCAGTGAGCGAAACTGAACCATCGACACAAGCCAGCAGGCCACCCACGCCAACTAGTGCAATCATCGCAGTTTTCATAAATCATCTCCAGGGACTTGGTTGGCCCTACTCCAACCTTAGGAACATCGTCAGTTGTGCTTCGCTACCCGCCACAGCGAACTCTCCCACTTCTCGGTAACTCCCGATACCTCTGTCCCACAGGAAGATCTTCTTCTCGTTCTCCGTCGTGCGGTCCCTTGCTGTGTCAAGGTACTCGGATACACTCAGAGAGTCGTCCTTATGGTAGGGTCCTACGCATGCGTCGTGCACGATGTCGTAGGAAATCACAAAGGCATGATTTCCGAACAGGCTACGGTCTAAGTCACCATCCCTATCACCATCCCGCTGCAGTGGTCTGGTCCCCTAAAATCGGTCCAGTTGGAAGTAGAGTCTTCCGGTCACTTTGAAGGAGGATTCAGCCATGAAGAAGAAGCACAGCCCCGAACAGATCGTGAAGAAGCTGCAGGAGGCCGACGGCCTCAGAGCCAGCGGCATGACCGTGCCCGACGCCTGCCGGCAGCTTGAGATCTCAGTGGCCACCTATCACCAGTGGCGGAAGAAGTACCGTGGCATGGACGTCGGACAGGCCAGAAAGCTCAAAGAGCTTGAGAGGGAAAACCAGCGGCTGAAGGAGATGGTCGCCGAGATGGCCCTGGACAATCGAATCCTGAAGATGGCCGCCGAGGGAAACTTCTAAGCCCGGCACGGAAACGAACTGCAGTCGCGAAGGCCGCGGATGAGTTCAAAGTTTCCGAACGCCGGGCCTGCAAAGTCCTGAGACAGCCGAGATCAACTCAACGGCACGCTCCCAGACCGAAGCCTGAAGAACTCGGGATCATCACGAAGATGCTGAAGCTCTCCCGCCAGTACCCGCGGTTCGGCTGGAGACGCGTCCGCGAGCTGCTGCGATTGCAGTGCATCCGGGTCGGGAAGAAAAGGGCAAGGCGGCTTTGGAAAGAAGCGGGGCTGAAAGTGCCACGCAGGGTGAAGAAGCGTCGTGCCACGGGAAGCAGCGAGAACAGTTGTCTGCTGAAGGCAGCCCGTTACCCGAACCACGTCTGGAGCTACGACTTCGTCTTCGACCGGACTGAGCACAACCGCAGGATCAAGCTGCTGAACGTGGTTGATGAATACACCAGAGAGTGCCTGACGATCGAGGCCAACTGGAAGATCGGCTCCGAAGGCGTCATTGAAGCACTTGAGAAAGTGATCGCCGAGCGAGGAGCCCCAACCCACATCCGCAGCGACAACGGCCCGGAGTTCGTAGCAAAGGCGGTCAAGGAGTGGCTGGCGAAGCGAGGCACACAAACACTGTTCGTGGAACCAGGCAGTCCATGGGAGAACGGCTACATTGAGAGCTTCAACAGCCGGCTCAGGGACGAGCTCCTGAACCGTCAGCTCTTCTCGGGACTCCGCGAAGCCCGCGTGATCCTGGGACAACACAGACGCTGGTACAACGAAGGACGCATCCACAGCGGGATCGGCTATATGACCCCGAAAGACTACGCAGCATCACACAGTAAGGCCGCCACAGCGTCGTGACGGCCAATCATGAAGGAAGAAACTCTAGTTCCGACTGGCACGAAAAATGACCCTTGCCAATGCTCGGAGAACAGGTGAGTAACTATGTAGTAGTTTGCATTCAGAACCTGTCTTTGATCGTACGTGTTGCATGTGTAGATCGCGAAGTGGAGCGCCGAGACCCAAGGTTCTGACTTTTCGCCTTGCGTGTACCATGGGTGGCCCGGATCATCTAGGACCGTATACACATCAATTCTTGAAGTCTGATCCACGAGTACGTCTGGAGACTCGTCGTCGCAAGGTAACCCTCCAGCGTCGAGAAGTTTCTCCGCGTGGAACCTGAACCAAACAGCGTTGTTGGAGATCCAGTTGATCATTGGCGAAGTTGTAGTGAACTCGACGTATTCACTGCCATCACTACCTATGCTAACCCCGCCACTAAAATTGACCTTCTTTTTGACCATCTCCAGGCAACCAAGATCAACACTATTGGCAGCCGCCCGAATCATGGCGGAATCAAGCACTTGAGACGGGTTGCCGCCAAGTTTCGCCTCAAATCGTACCTTGATCGTGTATTGCCTGGTGCAGACGTACGCGATCGGTTCGTTTCGCTTCAGTTCAGGCACATATTCGCCAACACCAGCGCCGTCTCCCTTATGGTCGAGATCGATGTCCTTGATCCACCTGATGTTCAGCGCGTCTGAACTTCCTCCTGCCTTGTGGTCAAACTTGATGTGTGTCGCTTCGATGGCATGTTCTAATGGAGCGTCAGACTGCCAATCGAGTGGAATCGGTGCGGGGGGGATAACCCTCCACTTTCCTTTTGGGTCGGACGTACCGGGAATCTTGTCGACGATACGATCGCTAACAGCAGGGTTTGGTACTTCGTCACTATCGGCGTTCGCAAGCGCCGCTGGCAAGGGTCATTTTTCGTGCCAGTCGGAACTAGAGTTTCTTCCTTCATGATTGGCCGTCACGACGCTGTGGCGGCCTTACTGTGTGATGCTGCGTAGTCTTTCGGGGTCATATAGCCGATCCCGCTGTGGATGCG
>JAIOJA010000029.1 GCA_019912315.1 Planctomycetota bacterium | reverse complement strand
CGCAACAGGATGATGATGCACCCAAGCTGCACGAAGGCAAGGAAGTTGGCGGCATGGTAATCCCAGCGTGTCACGAGTCTGCGGAAGTTCTGAAGCCAGGCGAACAGGCGCTCCACCTTCCATCTTCGTCGGTAACGCGGCAGCTTCCGGGCATCCTGTGTCTTCTTCCTTCTCGCCCGGTTCGGCGCGATCATCTCAGTGCCGTACTTCTCTGCCAGCCTCGCATCCAGCCCGTCGCTGTCGTAGGCCTTGTCGCCGATCAGCTCGAACCGATCGAGCGCCCAGCGTTTGAGCCATGAGCGCAGAGTCTGGATGCAGACTTCGAGCCTGCGTACGATCTCCTCGACGGTGAGTCTGCGCAGCAGTCCCCTGTCCCTACCGAAAAATCCATCGGCCCTAGTTCTAGGCGTTCCTCGGACTCAGCCAATTCTGTCCAGATTGTAGCAAACAGCCGTCTTTTCATCGCCAGCGGTGATGGTTGTCTCGCGGCGCGCTGTTGGAGATTTGGGTCAGGTCGGGGAACTCGGTCAGAACGCTGAAGATCGAATTTATCTGGTCAACTTCAATCTATCGTTTGGCTCGACCGTTCGGCTGCTTCAGCTTTCAAAACTGCCAAGCCGGCATTTTCGGTAACGACAGCGGGCTACTGTCCTGTTTGTGCTGTAATTCTCTGATGGTACTCACAGGCGCTCATTCTAGGATTTGCACTATGAAAACAACTCGATCAATCTTGCTGCTGACGGCTGTCATGGTCCTGCTTGGCTGCCCAGCACTTGTTGCGCAGGACAAACCTGCGTCTGAAGGTGTTGATACCACCATTCCTGAAGTTACTGGGGAATTCACGCTGTACCCTTCGCAAAAGCCGAAGGATGCCGCAAAGCTGGAGGAATGGCAGGCATCAGGCGAGGTGCTGGAGGCCGGCTGGCAGGGGAAAATCGGGGAGGACCAGCAGCTGGAGTTTGTTGGGTCCGAAGCCACAGAAGACAAGGACCTGGCAAGTCTCGAAGGCCTGACCGCGCTGCAATCGCTCACTCTCCGCAAGTGCGAGATCACGGACGCTGGACTGGAACACCTGAAGGGCCTGACCGCGCTGCAATCGCTCAATCTCGGTTTTTGCACGATCACGGACGCTGGACTGGAACACTTGAAGGGCCTGAGTGCGCTGCAATGGCTTGATCTCTCCAGTTGCAAGCAGATCACGGATGCGGGGCTGGAACGCCTGAAGGGCCTGACCGCGCTGCAATCGCTCAGCCTCTACGACTGCAAGCAGATCACGGACGCGGGGCTTGCGCACCTGAAGGGCCTGACCGCGCTGCAATCGTTCAATCTCGAAGCGTGCAAGATCACGGACGCGGGGCTTACACACCTGAAGGGTCTGACCGCGCTGCAATCGCTTGATCTCAAGGTGTGCTGGCAGATCACGGATGCTGGGCTTGCACACCTGGAGGGCTTGGCCGCGCTGCAATCGCTCGATCTCAGCGGGTGCGGGATCACGGACGCTGGGCTGGAACACCTGAAAGGTCTGACCGCGCTGCAATCGCTTGACCTTCGCGCGTGCAGACAGATCGCGGACGCTGGACTGGAACACCTGAAGGGCCTGACCACGCTGCAATCGCTCGATCTCAGCGGGTGCGGGATCAAGGACGCGGGGCTGGAACACCTGAAGGGCCTGACCACGCTGCAATCGCTCGGTCTCAGCGGGTGCGGGATCACGGACGCGGGGCTGGAACACCTGAAGGGCCTGACCGCGCTGCAATCGCTCGGTCTCTACGGCTGCAAGCAGATCACCGCCGGCGGGGTGGCCGCACTGGAAAAGAGCCTGCCGAACGTGACGATTAAGTAGTAACGAAGCGTGCGTGCGTGGGCAGGCTCGTGAAGCAACCCGATGGCGGGCTACTGTCCTGTTTGTGCTGTTGGCCTGGTCCTGTCCCTACCGAAAATGCCGTAATGGCAGTTTAGCACATCTGCGCTGACCGTTTTACCCTCGTCGGCCGTCCTGATTGCGTGCCGATCCGTTCCGAGGAACGATCGAGCCGCGACGGGATGAATCCACAATTGAAGGGTGGGAGGGAATTTTCGGTTGTCCCTACCGAAAATTCCATCGAGCCTATTTCTAGGCGCTCCAGGCGCTCTGCCGATCGCGCCGAGATTGTAGCAAAGCACCGTTTTTCTATCGCCGGCAGTGATGGTTGTCTCGCGCCTACACTCGGATGAGGCGACCAGATGATCTTCCTGTTGACGTCGGTGCTGAGGCTGCTCCTTCGCGGGAGCAGATCGGTGGTTCTGGAAAACGCGGCTCTGCGGCATCAGCTTGCTGTGCTGCAACGATCCGCCGGTCGGCCAAAGCTCAGGCCGAAGGATCGGTGGTTCTGGGCTTCGCTGTCCAAGTCCTGGTCCGAGTGGAAGGATGCTCTTGTTCTGGTTCACTCGGCTGATTGGCTCGGCTGTTCGGCCGGATCTGCTTTCGAATCTGCCAAGACGGAATTTTCGGTAACGACAGGTAAGTTCTCGGATTGGTCGCCTTCAACTCGTAACTCGCTACTCGATTTCCTGGGAGAAGATGGGAGTGCTCATGAGCGATAGCATTGATCGAGTGACGGACGTATTTGCGTTCGCGCTGAAACACGGAGTCTTTACGGAGACCATCTTCGAAAGTGAGTACCCGCAGCACCTTGGTGAGGCCGAGATAACCGCATTGGACGCCGCCTGGGCTCACATATCTGCATTCGCTCACGCGTTGCTGCGGACGATTGACGCCGCAATTCTCGCTGACCCATTGCCTGGTTCAAAGGTCGCTGGGGGAAAGAAGCGCGACGCCACACTCGAGAGTTGGTGGCTTGAGCGCTGGATGGCCCAATTCGGAAACGTGTGGCTGTTTGTCGCCATTCGCCAACAAGAGAGTGAACCCGACAAGTACGCTCTGAAACTGGGATTGTGGTTTAGGCAAGCCGAGAAGAACTGGGTCGAAGAGGCAGTTGTGGGCCATCTCGAAGAGCGACACAAGAAATACGTTGTGACAGCTGTCGAGTCGGAACTCGAAGAGGGCAAAAAATTCGATCAGCTAGCAGAGTGGTGTGTCAAAGAGGCAAAGGTGGTTGTGGGCCTCCTAGATGCAGCATCAAAAAAGAGCATCTCGAATAGCAACTGAGTTGTGACACCCAGCAGAATTGGCCCGAACCGATACGCTGTCCCGACCAAGAACTCCGTCGCACCCTTCACATGCGGATTCATGCCGTCGTGGCTTGATCGATCCTCCAGCTGGCACAACTCTGGGGACCAGGCCAGTCCGAAGATTCGGGAGTGACTCGATAGCCCGTTGTCAGTACTGCAGGCGCGCCGCATAGAGTGGCGCCCCGTCGATGCTGCCACAGCCACAGTCCAGATAGAGCCCGTGGGGAAACAGCATCGGCTTCCGGTCGTGCTGTGCAGCCGGATCCGAACACAGAAGTTCGATTAAAGGTCCGCTCGGGCCCGGTTCGAACGCCGACAATCCCTCTCGCTGAGAATCGGGCAGTGTCGGAACGTGGCCACACACCACGAATCCGCGGCCCGGTTCGCCCAGCGCTTCCGACCACGCCTGCTCGGTGTTGGCGACGGGCCGGTTTCCGGTGGGATTCGAGTCTGCGCCACACGGCGAGATCGGACCGTGGCTGAAGATAATGTCACCGAAGGTAACCGTGCGCGGCAAGTTCTCGAGCCAGTCCAGCATCCCGTCCCGCTTCAGGTAGTCATGCAGCTCTCCAGGTCTGCCGAAGCCGCGTCCAGCCTCAGCGACGAAGGACTGTACAGTCGTTTGACCGCCGATGTGTGAAGTCAACCAGTACTTGCCGCCGCCGTGGACGTAGTCGAGCAGCATCTCCTCATGATTGCCCAGCAGCGCCGTGTGACCGCGTTCCGTCAACGCGCGAACCCGGCGCAGTACCTCGGCAGATCGTTCTCCGCGGTCTACGTAATCGCCCAGGAACACAAGCTTGCTGTTGCCGGCCAGGGTCAGCACTGATTCAAGCGCATCCAGATTCCCATGGATGTCCGGAATTACGACAACGACTTCGCCCATGAGTGTCTCCACCGGCCCGTCCCTTAGCTGCATGATCGTCTCCCCCGCGACAGAGTCTGTGCCCCGGAAACGCTCTGGACCGTCAACGGGACCGAACCAGCAGCCGATCTAGGCGATGCTCGGGTTAGATCCGCTGCTGACACGCCGGTCTCGCCGAGTTTGGCTGACGCCGAAGCGCAGGATCATGTCGTGCGGAATGAAGATCGCCGTTTCGATGCTGACAGGGTCGACCCAGGCCAGGCCAAGCTCGTTGGCCACGACGCGCGTGCCAGACAGCAGGGGGAACTCACCGGAGAGATAGGACATGGCATCCTCGTCGAAATCTGGCTTGGAGCCCTGGTAGGTCCAGACGTAGGCCAAGGCTGCGTCGAAGCAGAGGTTGCGGCGCCTGCGGTCGTAGTCCTTCAGAGCCCTGGCTACCCTGTCGGGAAGCTCGCCTTGATTTCGGTAGCGCCACAGCTTGATCACTGGCAGCTTCTTGACGCTGTCCGGGGGGACGCTGCCGCAGTTGAGCAGCTCGCGGCGGCGGCCGGATTTGGCGTAGCCCATCAGCTCCATGGGGCTGAGCGGCCGTCCGCCCAGACCGGCGGCAATCAGGAGTTCGACATACCAGCTGCGATACAATCGGGGATGGCTCATACGCGCTCCTTAGTGAGGGCCTACCGCGACTTGACGTCGTCGGTTCGTGAAGTGCATCGCGACGACATCAGATGAAAATCTCGAACGGATCCTTGTAAGCGGTTCCCCGAGCTTCGACACCTCGTGCAGGAAAGGCCTGGTGCACCGCGCCGAACCAGAGCTCATGCTCTCGGATGGCCTGTTCTCTGAAGCTGCACACGTAGTACGCGTAATCGAACTCCATTCCGTCGGGCCAATCCCCTATATTGCCATGCCAGTCCTTGAGGCCGACGCGGCCGAAGCCCTCGTCTTGAATCTCCCACCACCAGTCGCGCAGGTCCGGTTGCTCGGTGTCGGAATCCCTATTACGCCGAAACAGTACGGCCACGGCGCATTCGACAGTCCGAATCGGCAGGTCCGCGTTGATGCGGGCCAGCGCCCGTTGGTGAAGCTCTGGGTTCTGGAGTCGCCGTGCCTCTGCTGCAAGTGCACGCACATCGTCGGCTGTGTTGATCACTACGGCCGAAATCAGCCACAGTGAGCGTGCCGCTAGTTGCCCGTGAACAGCACGCAAGACGCCAAGCTCGCGATCAAGCACAGCGCTGCCGTGATCCAGATTCAACGCGGCGGCGTAACACTCAAGCAGGAAGCCCGTGTCGGTCAGGACGGCCGACTGCACCTGAAGCGCGTGCCGTGCCAGTGAAACTGCGCGTGATGAAAGTTCGTAGATTATCATCATGGGCGGGCCTCCTGATTTGGGTGAAAGCTTGGCACCTCAAATTTGTCGAACCGGGTATCGCCGCAAGGCGGTAAATCACACGTCATCATGGTCAGCCACACCTCCGTTGAGCAGTAGTTGCACACATGCCGCGGGGCATGAATCTTCCAGCCTTCGAGTTCAGGCGCTGGCTCGTTGTCCCAGCCCATGTTGATGGGCGCTCCGGCTGCACACGTCCGAGCCCACTCAAGCGCCGCAAAGCCAGCCTCATCGGCGGCCCAGATCTGCAACAGCATGGTCAGACGCAGCGGACGCGCGCGAAGTTCCGGCGACAGGTAGGCCGCAATCCGCACCAGGCGTTCGAGGTCAGTGAGGCGCGTCGCATGGGCGATTACGGAGTGTCTCTCGTCGCGCAGGCACCAGAGGGAGTCGAGCTTTGCATGTTCGATCATCCAGACATGTGTTTCGTCCCAGGCACAGTCGATCCTGCCCCAGGGACCGCCGGGACCATGCACCCCGGGCGCGAATCCGCCGTGGTCCACGAAGGCCAGCGCGACCATCGCACCCATAAAGCTGCGCGGAAGCTGGCAACGTAACGGATCGAGTGGCCGCGTCGATGGACCCAGTATGCACGCCTGCGCAAGCGCTTTGCGGGTGTGCTCGACCATGGATTCGAGAACCTGATCCGGTGAAGGCATGAGTCTCCTCCATAGTTAAGGGCGGCCGGCATCCGTACCGGCCGCCTGAGAACGTAGTGCAATTCAGCTATGCATTTCGAAGCGGAGCGAGGAAGCCGCCTTCGGCGGTACCAAGGCCTGCGACATCAAAGTCGCGTGTCGCCAGGACGTACCAGAGCTGGTCCGCAGGACGGTCCGGTCCACAATTGTAAGTCAACACATGCACCGGCGCGTACATGGTGTACCCATCAAGGCCGCTCAATGCTTTGCCCTCGAAGTCAGCACAGGCAGTGATCACGCCGCCCTTCGCGGCGAGTTCCGCGGCCCAGTCTCGAGCCCGGCTGAACGGTCTTGAGCCAGCCGCAGACACCCACAGCTCGGCAAGCACAGCGGCGCGCAGGGTCTTCACGCCAGCCGTAGGGTTGATGCGCTCAAGGATCGAGCGCTGGCGCGCGGGTTCACAAAGACGGGCAGCGTCGGCGGCAAAATCGTGCAACGCGGCGTTACTGTCAACGCGTTTGCTTTCGAGGGGCATCAGGACATCACCGAGTACGGCGCAAACGTCTAATGCGTTGGCAGCCTTGCTGCCGTTGCCGAATCGCATCTCCAGCACAGTGACGCCCTTTTCAGCCCGCACCGCGTGGGCAAAACAAAGGGAGATCAGCTGTTCAGGCAGGCCATTCTTGTGACTCACCGGCGGGTAAATCACGCTGAGAGTCCCGCGCGCATGTTCAGCCGCCATTTCCAAGAGCTTCTCTGGAGTTGTCATATGGGTTTCCTTTCGTTTCAACGGTTAACGGCCTGACCAGCAGGGATCCAGCAGCTCAATCAGTCTGCCGGCTTCTGTCGGTACACGATCAATCTGTCCCCCCAGATTAAGTGCCGCAAAGACGCGCTCCAGCACCACGGCAAGAAGCGACTCAAGCTGCTCGGGCGTGCGGCTGTCACCCAACTCGAGAATCCGTTCCACCATGGCCCCATCCGAGCGTTCCGGCGCTAACGCGGTAAGGAACACAGCCATCTGCATCGCGCGGCCGCTCAGGTTCATCTGGCAGAGTTCGTGGTTCATGGTCTTCTCCCCCGAGCAACTCTTTCAGTCGGTCACGAATCTTCTCAAGTTCGTCCATCTGCAAGTGCGCCCGCAGCACGTTCTTCCAGATCTGCTCGCTTAAACTGGGAAAGCCGGCGCGCTCTTGCCACTCACGCAAACGCTGGTGATCCTCGTCGGATACAGTGATTTCAATCAGCTTGTTCAGCGCATCCACCCAACTGACTGTCCACTTTACGCTCGTCCAATCAAAGAACTGCCGAGCGACCGGCAGCTTGTGCGCTTTCACGGCCGCATGGAAGCCGTGTGCCAGCGCGTGCGCGTAGGCTGCAGGCTTGGGAAACATGAAAAGCACACGATCCTCAACCGGGCTGAGCTTTCGTGGTGTCACTCCCCGGGCCTTCACGCGCCGTGTTGCCCACGATCGGACCAGCCGCTTGCTCAGGCGGGTATCCCAGGCAAAGTTGCGAACCCTGATGTAGGCCATGAACAAACGCACGCTTCCTCCATCTGGCGTCACACGACTTGCACTGTTGCTCACGTATATTAGTATCATATTCATGAGCAATAGTCAAGCTGTATTCGTCGGATGACGTGGAGCAATCCGAGCGGTTGGCCGGAAGCGACGATTCCACGGATGTCCGATTCAGGCAAACCGCATTCAAAAGGGCACTTCCATGGTCTGCATACTATTGGCGCGAGAGCGCCTCACAGGTAAATGCACCAGAATCATGAGCAACAGCTATTGCCAACGATTTCATTCGCCGTAGCCTGCCTTTGACGCGCATAGCGAAGTGGGGGAAACGATGTCAGGTCAAAACGACGACAACCCCGTGGGTCGTGTAAGGCGGCTGCTGGGTTTGACCCATGGTGAAATGGGCACAGGAGTACTCTTTGTGCGGCCGTCGGCGGTGAAAGCCTGGGAATCCGGCTACTCCCGCAGCCGACCAAAGGCCCTGCAACTGGCGTTTCTTGCGAGCCTGGCTGACGAGCTGGAAGGACTGCCGAGCAGCGCAAGGCTGCAACTGGCAACGGCGCTGATGCGATCGTGGAGCAACAGCTCTGAGCTGATGCAGAACGAGGTCGGTGACGATCAAGCGAAGATGCTTGAGCTGCTGCAAGCCAGGCAGGTCAGTGCAGTCGATGGACCGCTTGCATATGTCGAGACTGAGCTTCGCGGCCACGACATGGCCCACGCGCTCAAGAGCGTGGCCGAAGACACGATAGGCGCGGTGAAGTACCTGCTTGCATCAGCCGGCCTTGATTCCGAGTTCAAGGTCACCAGCCGCTATGGCAACGACAGCCCGGACGGCATGTGGGTCAAGTGCATGACTGTCGACAGAATTCAGAAGCACTGGGCGACCGGCAAGGTGTCACGCGAGTTCAGCAAAGGCGGCCACTGGCTGGCCATGTGGATCCTGCCGCAACCCGGCAACACTGACAATTGCTTCAGGTACCGTTGCGTATTCACGCAGTTCGCCCCAAAGCCGGTTCTCACCAAGCTGCGCGGCACAAGATACCTGCCGGAAGAAAGCCTGAAAGAGTTCAGTGACTGCAGGGCTGCCTTGCGCAAGAATCACAAGATCGAGCTGGTGTGGACCCCGCCGGACATCTACCAGCCCGACCTCTTGTTTTCAGTGTCGCCGCTGGCACCAGCGGGTACTAGCTGGCCTGCTTACGCGGAGATCGCGGTCAAGGTCATCGTCACGCTTCTCCAGTGAGCGACCCACCGCTGGCGGCCGCGCAGTTCGCCACACGTCGACGAGGGTACCTGCCGGGAAAGCGGCCTCAAGAGCTGACGCAGAGCATCGAAGGAGCTGAACACTTAGTCATCCCTGCCAACCCCAGCTTGCCTGCCGAAGTCGTCCCAGCGATACCACCACTCCTTGCCATTAACGGGTGCTTCTTGAGTTCCAACCCAGCAGTCGGTCATCGCCTTCAGCGCCCGCCACGCATCTTCAAGGTCAACTCTGTCAGGTCGGTTACTTGTTTCGACAATGCGCCGTCGCCAGCCTTCGCGCCTCTCTGGAGCTCCCTCACCGGCAATTCCGACACCCTGAATGAACTGCTCAAGCGCCTGCATTATCAGCGCCTTGTTTTCGTCATCCCCGACTCTTCCCTCTTCACAAATCCGTCTGATGATCTCCGCCCAATCAGTCATTGCTGTGACCCCTTGTGAAATGTTCATGCTGCACCTGCGCGAACTCCAGCGGTTCGCGGACGATCCAGCTGATTGGTTCTCAATGCGTGACAGTTTGAATCTGTGAAGTGCAGTAAGCAACATCCACAGTCCGGAAGTCGTGACACTCCCTTGTCCCTGCCGAGTCGGAATTGCCGTATTGGCAGTCTAGCACATCCGCGTTGGCCACTTTTACCCTCGCCGGCCGTCGTGATTGTCGGGTGATCTGGTCCAGGGAAGCGCGGAATCACGCAGCTGGGAAAACCACATTTCAAGGACCGGGCGGGTCTTTTGGCTAGGACAGGAATGGTGTCCCTACCGAAAATTCCGTCGAGCCTATTTCTAGGCGCTCCTGGGACTCAGCCCATCAGGACGAGATTGCAAGGGAACGCCGTTTCTAAACCTGCCAAGACGGTAATTTCGGTAACGACACGTTCGACCTGTTCCGCACTCAAGACTGCCAAGACGGCATTTTCGGTAACGACAGGGCGTCAATCGTCTAGCATGTTCATCGAGCTGAACATGGGGCAAGAATCCAACATCCTCATTCCGCAATTGCGGGCCCTCGATTGCGAGCGCTGCGGCGCACCACTGGCGCTTGGCTGCAATGGCGACGTGAAGTGTTCGCAGTGCGGCTTCAACCCATTTGGAGCAGGCAACGCCGATGTTGATTTAAAACGGGTCGCCAAACTATCTGGCGAACCTGGACTCCAGGACTCGTGGTCTTCAATCCTGACACAATGCGGCGAATGTGGCGCAAGCATCCGCGCAACCATTGAGGAGAGTATCCTGCGGTGCGACTTCTGCGGTAGCAGCCACGTCACTACAATCGCAGATGATAATCCGAACCCACTGCCGGACTCGATTGCACGTCCGCGACTGACCGCTGAACAGGCGATTGAACGAGTGACCAGGGCGCTTCGAAGCGGAAAACTACGCCGGTCACTCGGCCGAACAATTCGTCCGGCGCTGCTTCGAATGCTTGCGAAGCATCAAATTCAGCCGGCTGTGTGCGCGATGCTGTTGCCGATTTATGCGTTCCTGCTGCGGCTGCGTTTGCGGGTCGCCGACAGCGCTTCGGGCACCGAAGTGGCGTCCGACGTTCTCCCGCCACTTGTTGATGTGACTGGCACAACTGCACCTGCCTCTGGGCTTTGGGGACCGGAAGGAATGGATGTCCGTCTGCGATTGCCTACGGACCTGAAGCTCGAGCCATGGAGGCCGCTGCCGGGTTTCCGAGTTCTGGCAGCCGATGTTCCGCCGATGTCCGCAATGCAGTCACGCATCGACGAAGTCCGCAGAACAACGGGCTCTTTCCTTCGCCAGAAAATGGTCAGCGTGGGTGTCCACTGGAAGCTGAAGGACATTGAACATCAGGTGGTCGGCTGCAGCTATGAGATGATCGCGCTACCGGCGTACATCGTAACGGTGGAGTCGGCTCACTTGCGTGCCAGCGTGCTTGTTAACGCGCTCAATGGCGACATTCTGGGCACGCCCGGCAGGCGTCTAGAAAAGCTTCCTCCGCTGAATAGGCTCGACTGGCGGTCTTGGGACGACCGGGACGGCGTTCAACTTCCTCCGGCGCTCAGCGAAGTCACTGAAGAGAACTGGAGCACCCTTGGCTGTACAGCTCTGTTATTGCTCCCTGTGATTCTAGTCGTCGCTATTGCCCTACCATGGGTGCTTTGGTTTTCGCCGCTGCCCTTCTTTCTGGCACTAGCGATGTTCTGGGCAGGGAGTACGAAGCGCTAGTTCAAAGCCTTGTCCCTTGTCCCTACCGAAAACTCCGTCGGCCCTATTTCTAGGCGTTCCTAAGACTCCGCCCATCCGGTCGAGATCGTACCAAAGCGCTGCTGTCAAAGCAGCCTCGGCGGAATTTTCGGTAGGGACACCATTTTAGGC
>JAIOJA010000028.1 GCA_019912315.1 Planctomycetota bacterium | reverse complement strand
GCTCGGAGAAGCGCCCGCTGCTGTTCGCGAGGGCCATCGAGTTCGGATTGCAGACAAGAGGAAAGACGCGTCGCTACTTCACCGAGAAAGGCACAATGTTCCGCCAAATGGGCCTAACCTGAAGCTGGTGGTCATGCAGTTTGTCGGTAGTGCCCAATACTCTTTTCCAGGTGATCAAGACTTGGTCATCCTGCACGGGACCACCTACAAACAACTCAAGGTCTCGAATGAAGTCGCTCAACTCGTAGGCAGGCCTGTTGGGATACAGGTGCCAGCAGAAGCCAGCTTCTGCGATAAGGTTCGCATCCAAGTCGGCTTTCAGGTCCTCTTCGTTCATGTGGGGTCTCCTTCTTGGTGAGTCTGAGCCCAGCCGACCTCCGGCACTCGCCGGACCGCGTTGGGCCTCCATATGCGCGTTATCCGCAATCTATGAGTGATGCTTTTCGTTGCCGCCGGGAGCTTCTTCTTTGCCCTTCCCTTGCACAGAAGGCGTTTGGGGCGGCCCGGAGGCCGCCCCATTACTTTCTTGGACAAGGAAGACCCACTTCTGCTCCTCCAGGATCTTGTCGGCGATGGCCTCGGCGATCAGGCGGAGGAAGCCGGCGAAGGGGTGGGTAGAGCGGTCCTACTCGTCTTCACCACAACGACCGCCCTCATCATCACCAAGTAGCCGCTCGGCGACAGAGAAGCGACCCTTCTCCCCGCTGTATCCTGGTTCCCGTCTTGCGAGTTCCTCACTTACAATGATGACCAGCATGTCGAAGGAAGTTGAGCTGATCCGATATCCGTAGCTACCTTCCTCGTAGGTGATTGGCAGTTCGGCGCCATCGGGCTCCGTTAGGAACTCCGTCGCCGAGTTAGTAATTGCATAGAAGTCCGCTAGGGTCCACTGGCGCACTCGAAAGGTCTCAACAAGTCGGTCCAACCGAGCCTGGGTGATACGCTCTGCTTCTGGATCGACAGATCCCATTACCTCCCGCCAAGTGGTTGCGACGATCTCTGTCTCGATTGGATATCGGAGAAAATACGCGAGGTCCATGATCAGATTGGCGCACGAATAAGGCATCTCGCCCCCATCACACTTCTTGGCGAGTGCCCAAGCCAAAACCAGTTGATGCCTTGCTTGTGGATGAAACCGGGATTGCTCATCCATTTCAGACTCCTTGTTAACTGCGGAGGCACGTCCGATTCCAGCAACGCTGGAAAAGGCGCTTCTCCTTGAGTTGGAATAGTAGGTGCGCTCCGACATGTGCCGGGCGGGTCATGCTTTTCTAGTGCGATCCGTCCGCAGCCTGTTCGTTGGGTTTGTCGTAATCCGCCGGAGCTTCTTCTTTGCCC
>JAIOJA010000004.1 GCA_019912315.1 Planctomycetota bacterium | reverse complement strand
AAGGTGGAGCGCCTGTTCGCCTGGCTTCAGAACTTCCGCAGACTCGTGACACGCTGGGATTACCATGCCGCCAACTTCCTTGCCTTCGTGCAGCTTGGGTGCATCATCATCCTGTTGCGTCGTTTTTGATACCGCTTCTAGACCATTATATGCCCGAAAAGACAGCAGAGCGCGGGTTAGAGGGGCATCCCAAATAGAACCGAGTACGGCGGGGGCCGTACTCGGTTGATTGGATCCCAAATTCTGACTACGCCTTGGCGCGGCGGCGCGGGACCAGGGCAGCGCCGAAGCAGGCGAGGCTGACTGCCAGCAGCCACAGTGTTGAGGTGCTGGAGTTTACGACTGTGCAGGCGCCAGCGCCTTCGTCACCGTCGTTGCCGTCTTCGGGCGGGAAGATGTTCAGGACGCGGGTGTCGGTGTCGTAGCCGTCGCCGTCTGAGTCTTTCCCGTCGTTGTCGTCGTCGCAGTCTTCTTCGTTGTCGTTGTCGAAATCGTTGTTGTCGTTGTCGTTCCCGTCGCCGTCGTAATCTTCGTTGTCGTCGTCGTCGTGACAGTTCTGGTTGTTCTGGTCGCCGTTGTTGTTGTCCTGGTCGTTGTCGCGCTTGTCGAAGTCGCGCCCGTCGCCGTCGGCGTCGTTGCCGTCATTGCAGTCGACACAGTTGGGCTCGCCGTCGTTGTCACCGTCGCGCTCGTCGTCGCCGAACTGACCCTCGTGCTCACCTTCCTGCTCATAGGCCGCAGCCGGAGCCGACAGCGCGGTCAGTGCAAACACAGCTGTGAGTACGCCGAACAGCAGATAGGCGTAGCGGGCTTTCAATAGACGTTTCATTGGTGGTCCTCCCCTGAGTGATTCTATGTCCGGGCATACGCCCGTACTAATTCAATCTATGACCGCCCCACAGCCCCTACGCTGGACTGCTAGTTCTGCTCGTCTTCGTCGTCATCCTCGTCCTGATGATCGTTGTCGTCATCCTCTTCGTCGTCATCATCCTGGTTGCCGTTCTGGTGATTCCCCTGGTGATCGCCCTGCTGGTTGTTGCCGGACTCGCCGCCAAGCGACGCAACCGACCGCAGAAACTGGGCGAACGACACCGGGCGATTCTTCCTGCCCAGCACGGCGAAAACCTCGGGGCTGACTTCGGACTGTTCGAGCGTCCCGCTGCGGTCTTTATCCAGCAGGTCAAAACGCGACTTCACGCGCGCTTCCTGCTCAGCGGACTTGAATTGACGTGATTCTCCGGCCGCAATCGTGATGCGTTCGGCCCGTGACTCCACATCGACACTGCCCGATTCGACACTCAGGCTGAATTCCGTCTCAGCTAATCCAAAGGCGCTGACGGCGGACCTTTTCCCCAGTGCGCTGACCAACTTCGGATTCATCGTGCCGAGCGCGAATACCCGGAATCTGGCCGGCCCGGTTGCTGATACCTGATGACCCGGCAGGTCCAGGCGAACGCCGGTGCCTTCGCGGATGACAACATCGACACTGCCGTCCATCAGATAGGGACGCGGGCCCGTACGGTCCACGACAGCTTCGGTACCAAAGCTGAACACGGGCGCAGGGGCGGGCTCTGGTGCATCCGCGACAGGGTTGGGGGGCGGGGCAGGTTCATCGTCCGGGCGGGCGAAGACGATGACCAGGGCGACGGCAATGGCCGCGGCCGTCGCGACCAGCGCACCCCAGAGGCGCAAGGAATCGCTGTGCCGAGACGCAGGTGAGTCGATCTCGTTGCGGATGCTGTTTTCGAGCTCAGCCAGTCGCGGCGGGGGGCTGTCGCCAAGTTTAGAAAGGGCATCGCGTCCTGAGTCCCAGTCCAGCGATTCCTGCTGTTCTCCGAATGCCTCGAACTCGGAATCAAGTTCAGTCCAGCGCTCACAGGCCTCGGCGAACGCCGCTTGTTCGCGAGGCGTTGCAGTTCCATCGTAGAGAGCGCCGAAGGTTTTCCGTACAGAGTCGGGGTTCACTTCTGACCTCCGCTGAGGAACTCATTCACTTCACCGGAGCGCTCGATGCGGCTTTTCAGCTCGAGCTTGGCGCGATTCAGCAGCTTGTTCACGGCGCCGACACTGCGGTCCATCACACTGGCAATCTCAACCAGAGACAGGGACTCGAAGTAACGCAGAGTCAGTGCCTCGCGATGGTCTTCCGAAAGCTCCAGCAATCCAGTGCAGATAACGCCAGACCAGTCGTGAGCATCCGAGTGCTCGACGGCCATGTAATCGGAAAGATGCTCCGTAGCGTGCGGGCGGCGTTTGCCGCGTTCATCAAGCAGCTTGTTGCGCAGCGCACGAAACAGGTAAGCGCCCGGCTGACGGGCCGTCCAGGGCTCGTTGCGGGTGCGATACATGTCTACGAATACCGCCTGCGCCATTTCTTCCGCCAGTTCCGGGTCTCTGGACAACGCCGCGCCATAGCGAACGGCTCGTCCGAGCCATTCGCGCATGAAGTTGTCGAAAGCCTCGACGTAAGGGTCGGATGAATCCATCCCACTCACTTTGCAAAAGCAAGACTCCACCCAGCACCCAAATTGGACGCGAAAACTTGAGAATCCAGAAGTCATCCAATAGCGGATTTGGGGAAGCCCAGACGCTGCGGTAGTCTCGTGGCGACCTGGCCAACCTGGCGCCTTGGCGTGACGCACTTGTAGTTGGGGACTGCGAATCAGACCGACGCACGGGCTATTGCGTAAGAATGCGCTCGCGGCGTTTGGCCAGCTCGTTGCGGTACTTTTCGCGGGCTTCGATTGCGGCCTTGCGCTTGTCCTTGTCCGGGTCGTCCGGGTACTTGACCCGGTGGTGGTACATGCTGGCGAGGCTCTTGGTCAGCGAGTCCTCGACCACCTTCCACTCCGCGATCGTAATCTCGCACTCGTCGAACTGACCATCAAGGAGCTTGTCGATGATCGCCTGGTGCACCATGTTACGTACGTCATCCGGGTGGGTCACACCGCCGGCGAATCGTGAACGCGCCGTGGCTTCCACCTGGTCAGCGATCGCGGCGATGGCCGACTCTTTACTCTGCGGCTTCGGGCCCGGGTAGCGGAACTGCCCGGCGTTGATGGTTTCGCCATCCTTGGCCTGCTCTTTGGCCTTGAAATAGAAGTACTTGATTACGCTGGTGCCGTGGTGGCCCGTGATGAAATCTTCCAGCACCGGCGGCAACTTGGCCTTGCGGGCCATCAGCACGCCGTCGGAAACATGGCTCAGGATGATCAGGGCTGACATCATGGGGCTGAGGCGATCGTGCAGGAGTTTGCTTTCCGGCTCGTTTTCCGTGAAAAATTCCGGGCGCACCATTTTGCCGAGGTCATGGAACTTCACCCCCACTTCGCCCAGCAGCGCGTTTGCCCCGATGGCCTGGCAGGCGCGCTTGGTGAAGTTCGCGACGTTCTGGGTGTGCTGCCAGGTGCCCGGCGCACGCTGCTGCATCAGCGTGATCAGCGGGTGCTCGCCTTCAAGCAACTCGATCAGCCGCAGGTCGGTGGTGATCTGGAAGGCCCGCTCAAACACCGGCAGCAGGAACGTACTGAACACGCCGACGGCCGCGCCGATCACCACTGCGCCCGCGACCCAGACAATCAGCGTCAGCGGGTCCGTGAACTCGCTGGTAGGCCACACATCGGGGGCGCCAAGCAGAAACAGCGCAACAATAATGCACGCGACGGCAGCACCACCGACTACGCCGACCAGGGCCAGCTTGTAGCGCGAGCGCAGGTTGCGCGTAAACAGCACCGCGGTCAGGGCACCCGCCATGGCGATGGTCAGGCGCACGGGCAGGAACTCGCCGGCCGCGAGCATCACGACCGCCAGAGCGAGCGACGTAAGGATCACGCCATCGAGGGCAAACCGCTGGTCGAAAACAACGGCGTAGACAATGCCGCACAGCAGCAGCAGTCCGAACATGACCGCGGGCGTCAGCGCCGTCTGCAACGCGACGGGGGCTTCCTGGGCGCCGACCAGGGCGACACTCTGAACAACCGCGCAGGTCAGCAGAACACTTGAGCCGTACAGCATCTGCTTGCGGCGCTCAAGAAATAAATCGGGGCGGAAGCGCCACAGGTACACGCCGTACAGCACAACAAAGCTAACGACCAGCAGGGTCAGCCCCACAAGCCGCTGCGGGTTCAGATTGTCGTACGGGGCGAGAACGACGCCCATCAGCAGCAGCGAAAAAAACCCCGCGCCCATCAGGCGGGGCATCCACAAAGACCAGTTGATTCGGGTACGGGCGCTCTCGGTTTCGCCGAGGCGCTCCTCAATGAGGTCGTACTTCCTATCCTCAAGCTCCGAAAACGCCATGCCAGCTTCCGTAGCAGCCCTGCGGGCATAACGCCGAGTATAGCACCGGGGCTCCCCCGTAAACCCCCAAGTTGCAATCGCGTTCGAGCGAGATTAGTACACGCTAGCCACACGCGGCTCCCCCGCCGCGGGGCGTGACCGGCGCGGGTGATATCGGATTAATCGAAGCGAAACTTTTCAATGATATCGGTCAGGCGGCTCATTTCTTCGTCGCTGACGTCGCCCAGTACGCCGCCCAGCAGTGCGCCGAATTCCGGGTCAATCCGGTCCAGCATCCGGTGCCCCGGCGCCGTGATTTCGACCAGATTCTTGCGCCGGTCCGTGTGCCCCTTGCGCCGGATCAGCTTGCGATCCTCCAGCTTGTCCAGAATCCACGTCGTGTTCGCGCGGCTGGCAATCAGCCGCTCCGCAAGTTCCGCCTGGGTCAACTCCTCGCCCCGCTTCTCCGCCCCGCGCAGGATGCGCAGTGCGTTGTACTGACTTTCCGTAAGATCATAGCGCCGCACCAGGGACGTGACGGCCTTGTAAATCTGTTGCGAGGTCAGAACCATACGGGCCACGACCCGGCTGCGCTTGAGGTATACGTCGTTCATAATCGTCCCGTCGGAAATCAATGGACGTAGAATAGTTTGATGGCGAGTGAATGGTAGGTGTGACGCTCGCGGCTAACGACTCACGAGGCACATGCTAGAGTAGGCGTCCATGACGACTGTCGCCGACCCCTACTCGCAGGTCCGCTATAAACAGGACTACTCGCGCCTGCGCCGCAACATCAAGGGCGCCGTGAAGTGGGACGACATCAGCCGCGCTTTGTATGCCAGCAGCGCCAGCATCGTCGAAGTCTGGCCAAGCTGCGTCGTCGAGCCCATGGACGCAGATGACGTCATCCGCACCATGCAGTTCGCCCGCGAGCACCAGATACCGGTCACCTGCCGGGGCGCCGGCAGCGGCGTGGCTGGGCAGTCGCTTGGACAGGGCATTATCCTCGACTTTGCGGTTCACATGAACAACCTGCTTGAGACCAGCCCCGCCGAAGGCTGGGCGCGCGTGCAGCCTGGGCTGGTGAAAGACGAATTCGACTCGGTGCTCGGCAGCTTCGACATGTTCTGGCCGCCCGACCCGAGCAGCAGCCCCTGGTGCACCGTCGGCGCGATGGTTAGCAACAACAGCGGCGGCGCGAAGTCAATTCGCTGGGGAACCGCCAAGGATTATCTGATTGAGCTCGACGTGCTGCTGTCCGATGGCGAGCGGATCAAGTTGCGCCCCCTTAATATAGAAGGCGGCAAAATTGAATTCCCCGAAGACGCCACAGCCGCCGAGATCAAGCTGGCCGAGGGTGCATATCAACTCGCCAAAGACAACGCCAAACTCATCGCCAAGCAGCGCCCCGAAGCGACCCGCAGCAGCAGCGGCTACAACGTCTTCGAGATCCTGCACGCCGAGCAGACGGCCGACATTCAAACCTACTACCCGCGCACGGAATTCGACGCAAAGGGCGGCGTGCTCGACATGCCGCGCCTCTTCAGCGGCAGCGAAGGCACGCTCGGCATTCTGCTTGAGGCGAAGCTAACAGTTCTGAAGCTGCCCAAGAAGCAGGCCGGTCTGACCCTCTACTTCGACAGCAACGAGAAGATGGCCGAGGGCGTGGTCAAGCTGCTGGAAACGCGCCCAACCAAACTCGAAGTGCTCGATCGAAGTTTCATCGATGTCGCCGCGAAGTCGGACCCAGAACTCGGCGAAGGGATTCCCGACCAGCTAGCCTCGATGCTGATTGTCGAGTACTGGGCCGACGACGAAGACGAAACCCGCAGGTCCGTCAACGACGCCATGAAACTTGTCGTCGACGAAGGTCCCGCCTTCGACGGCGTGCCCGCCTACGACGCCAAAGAGCTCGACAAGGCCTGGACCGTCCGCAAAGTCGCCAGCCCGATCCTCAGCCGCGTGAAGGGTGACATCAAACCCACGCGCTGGATCGAGGACTGCGCCGTGCCGCCCTGGAAGCTGCCCCAGTTCATCGCGGGGTTTAAAGAAATCTGCGAGCGGAACGGTTTTACGGCGCATCTATTTGGGCACGGCGGCGAGGGCAACCTGCACGTCAACCCCTTCGCCAACTGCAAGCTTGAGGAAGACCGCACCCGCATGAGAACGGCCGCGGAAGAGGTCTTCGCACTGGTGAAAAGTTTAAAAGGCACCATCAGCGGCGAGCATGGCGACGGCCTCATGCGCACGCCCTACCTGCGCGAGATGTACGGCGACGTGTATCCGTTGTTCGAACAGGTAAAGAAGCTGTTCGATCCACGGTTCCTGCTGAACCCGATGAATAAAGTGACGCCGCCGGACAGCAACGGTGAGCGCAGCATCACGAGTTTTCTTCGCGTCGGCGAAGACTACTCCCGCCGCGGGACCGGCACCGTGCTTGACCGCCCGGAAATTCTCGAGGAAATCGAGAAGTGCCACGGCTGCGGGAAGTGCCGCAACTACTGCCCGCTGATGCGTGTCGGCAAAGAAGAAAAATACTCCGCCCGCGCCAAGGCCAACCTGCTGCGCGGCGTAGTGGCCGGGCGCATCGACGTCGACCTGCTGATGGACGCCGAGTTCAAAGCCAACATCGACCTCTGCATTTCCTGCGACCAGTGCCTGGTCGAGTGCCCGACCCAGGTGGACATCCCCGGCATCAGCATGGTCTTCCGCGAGCAGTTCGTTGACCGCAAGGGCAAGGGCGGCATCGTCGCCGACATGCTCAGCAAGCCGGACCGCATGGGCAAAGCCGGCCAGAAGCTCGCGGGGGTAACGAACAAGCTGCTGAAGAACCGTTTTTTAAGAGGCGTCGCCCAAAGCGTGACCGGGCTGGATGAGCGGCGCAAGCTGCCCCAGTACGTGAAGCCGGAGGGCGTGAAACGTCTGAAGCCGCTCGACGTGCCGGCTGAGGTGCGCGAAAAACTTCCCGACGAAGTCGTCGTGTTCCCCGGCTGCTACGCCGAGTACTACGACCCGGACGGCGAGAAGGCCACGCTGATCGACATTCTCACGGCGCTCGGAATCACCGTGCACACGCCCGCGCTGAACTGTTGTGGCATCAGCAAGATCACCCAGGGCGACGCAACGGGCGCGCGCAACGACATCCGCGAGAACGTCGACAAACTTGGCAAGCCCGTGAAGCGCGGCGCGAAAGTTGTCTTCAGCGCGCCGAGCTGCATGTTGGCGGCAAAACGGGAGTGGCCGCGCCTGCGTGAAGACGCAAGCACGCGCGAAATCTCGGACGCCTGCGTTGACGCGCACGAAATGCTGCTGCGGGTATTCGAACACCCGCACATGCGCAAGCAGTTGAAGCCCCTGAGCAAGCGCATCGCCTGGCACCAGCCTTGTCACAGCAAGGTGCTGAACATCGGCGAGGCCGCCAGGAAGCTGATCGACCTGCTGGATGAAAACACCACGGTCAATCTTAACGCCGGCTGTTGCGGGCTTTCGGGGACCTTCGGGCTGAAGACCGACAACTTCGACATGAGCATGAAGATCGGGCAGCCTATGTTCACCAAGATCAACCTGGCGCGCCCGGACGTCGTTACCTCAAGCTGCGGCATCTGCCAGACGCAGATCCGCCAGGGCGTAAAGACCAGCGAGGATGGAAAAGACGGCGCCGAAGTCGTACACCCATTGAGACTTCTGCACGAAGCCCTGCGACGCTAGGGCACTTTCCAGACCGGCGCGGGCTCATACAATGCGCGCAAGTACGCACAGGGGATATGCAATGGCTGAAAAGAAGAAGGAAGGTCTACTGCCTGAGGGCGGCGAGATGCTGGTACTGGCGATTGTCATGTTCTTCGCCTTCGTAGGCACCGTCGCGCTGGTGTACACACTGGCGCCCGGGCCTTAGCAGCCGGCGGAAAAGCCGCGTCAGGTCACGAAAACCCAGGAGACGCCATGCAGCCGAACATCGGAATCGACGAAGGCAACCGCCAGGAACTCGCCAAAGGACTGAGCAAGCTGCTCGCCGACACCTACACACTGTATCTCAAGACCCACAACTTCCACTGGAACGTGACGGGCCCGCACTTTCAGCAACTGCACCTGATGTTCATGGACCAGTACACCGAGATGTGGGCGGCCGTAGATGAAATCGCGGAGCGCATTCGCGCGCTGGGCGAGTTCGCGCCGGGTGGCTACAAGGCCTTTGCGTCCCTGAGCAGTATTAAAGAAAGCGAAGGCACCCCGGACTGGCAGGCGATGATCAGCCAGCTTGTAAACGGGCACGAGGAAGTGATCCGCACCTGCCGCAAGTTGCTGCCCCAAGTGCAGGAGGCCGGCGACGAAAGCAGCAACGCGCTGATTGGCGACCGCCTGCGCATCCACGAAAAAACAGCTTGGATGCTGCGCAGCCTGCTGAACTAACACGCACAACCACGCCGCAGGCCAGTCCTGGGCGCGAAGGCGTCGTGCTGAACCGATAACGACGGTTTGGTGTTCGCACCCTCATTGATACCAGTGCGATATATAAAGTTTCAATTTATTAGATCAATTCAGAGACCATTAGCTTACTTTATTGATTTTGAATATTGTTCGGTGCCAATAACAAGCGTATTATTCAGAACACCGGATTTCTCGAAACCGGATGGAGAACGACGATGAAATACCTGATTGCGATCTTGTTGCTCATGCCAGCGATGGGGTACGCTGAAGGGATGCTTGGCGACACCGAGAGCCAGCGCGAGTTCGGCCCGCACAGCGTATCGCCTGCCGCCTCGGAGACTACAGAAGGAAAGGAATGGGGCACGGAGAACCAAAGGGACGACGGTTCCGCCCAACAACCATACACGGGCGGGCTCAACGGATTGAGCTGGGATGAAATCTGGTGGTACCTGAACAACCGATATGACGCCAATTCGGAGCAGGTGTCCATGAATCATGGATTTATCGTCATCAAGCCCGACTATGTTACGGGCGTAGTAGGTGCCGGCAAGCTAGTACAGCGTCAGGCAAGTCTTCCGGCAGCTACTTGGTGAGCGGCTGGCCGGTGTAGGTCCACCGGTATGGCCTGGCATTTTCGTTGGTCCAGGCCACATACGCCAGCAGTTTCTCCTGCAAGTCCGGGATGCTCTCG
>JAIOJA010000027.1 GCA_019912315.1 Planctomycetota bacterium | reverse complement strand
CGGTCGACAAGGCGCTCGCCGACGTTCTGCTGCCGCTTCCAGAGCCGCACCGCCATCTGCTTCTTGAGCGCGTAGCGGACGTGGCTCTCGTTGCCGGCGCTGAACAGGCTCGCGAGGTACTTGATGGGCAGCCGCGCGTTGTCGAGCGTGCCGAAGAGGTCGGGCGTGCTCGTGTCGTAGTGCCCGTCGTTGAGGGCGGCCATCACCGGCAAGAGCGGGGGCACATAGAACAGCATCGGCAAGGTGCGTTGCTCAGGGTGCAGCGGCAGGGCGAGGTTCCATTCCTTGAGGAACTTCCAGACCGGCGAGCGCTGCGCGTACTCGATCACCGACTCGTGGATGCCGTTGTCCACGGCCGCGCGGATGACCTCGGGGTCGCGCGGGTCGAGGATCATGGCCTTGTGCCGGTCGACGAGCTGCTCGTCGGGCGACTTGGCCGTCTCCTCGATCTTGTCCGCGTCGTAGAGGACCATCCCCATGTAGCGGATGCGCCCGACGCAGGAGTGGAAGCAGGCAGGCGCCTGTCCCGTCTCGACGCGCGGGAAGCAGAGGATGCACTTCTCGCTCTTGCCGGTGGACCAGTTGAAGTAGGTCTTCTTGTAGGGACAGGCGGAGATGCAGAAGCGCCAGGCCCGGCAGCGCTCCTGATTCAAGAGCACGATCCCGTCCTCGCCGCGCTTGTAGAGCGCCCCGGAGGGACAAGACGCCACGCAGGCCGGGTTGACACAGTGGTTGCAGATGCGGGGCAGGTAGAAGAACACCAGCCGCTGCGTCTCGAAGAGGGCTGCGCGCTCCTTCTCGGTGCACTTCTCGAGGTTGAAGTCGTTGGCCGCGTACACCGTCGAGCCGCTCAGATCGTCGTCCCAGTTCGGTCCCGCCTCGATGTTCATCGGCCGCCCGTCGATCAGCGAGATCGCGCGCGCCGTCGGCTGGTCGGGCCCCTCGGGGGCGTTGAAGAGCTCCTGATAGTCGTAGGTCCAGGGCTCGTAGTAGTCGTCGATGGTCGGCAGGTTCGGGTTGTGGAAGATGTTGGTGGCCGAGCGCAGCTTGTCGATCGCGCGGAGGTGGATCCTGCCATCTCCCTTGCGTTCCCAGCCGCCCTTGTACTTGTCCTGGTCCTCCCAACGTGTCGGGTAGCCGGTGCCCGGCTTGGTCTCCACGTTGTTCCACCACATGTACTCGGCACCTTGACGATCGGTCCACACGTTCTTGCAGGCGATGCTGCAGGTGTGGCACCCGATGCATTTGTCGAGGTGGAAGATCATCGAGACTTGAGCGCGGACGTCCATGTTCAGCTCCGTTCGAGTCGATAGAGTGAGTTGAGTCGTTTCCCGCTCAGAACTCGACCTTGTCCATCTTCTTGACGAGGATGTGGGTGTCGCGGTTGACGCCGGTCGGGCCCCAGTAGTTGAAGTGGAAAGTGAACTGCCCGTACCCGCCGACCATGAGCAGCGGCTTGAGCCGGGTGCGCGTCAGGCTGTTGTGCCCGCCGGCGCGGCGGCCCCTTAGCTCGGACTTGGGAATGTTGAGCGTGCGCTCGGGCGAGTGGTAGACGATGCACACGCCGGGCGGGATGCGCGCCGAGACGACGCACCGGACGCAGAGGACGCCGTGGTCGTTGTGGACCTCGACCCAGTCGTTGTCCTCGATGCCGAGCTCCTCGGCGTCCTTGTCGTTCATCCAGAAGGGCTCGCAGCCGCGCGAGAGCGTCATCATGCGCAGCGTGTCGCCGTAGGTGCTGTGGATGTGCCACTTCCCGTGCGGCGTCAGGTAGTTGAGCATCTTGGTCTTGCCGGTCTGCTCCGAGACGCGGATGTCACCATAGTCCGGCGGCCTCGGCGTGGGCTTGTAGGTCGGCAGGTGCTCGCCGAAGTCGACGTAGGCGTCGTGGTCCAGATAGAAGTGCTGGCGACCCGTCAGCGTGCGCCACGGGACGTGGCGGTCGACGTTGTAGGTGAACGCCGAGTAGGAGCGGCCGTCGTTGATGAGCCCCGACCACACCGGGCTGGTCAAGAGGCGCATCGGCCTGGCCTGCAGCTCCTTGTAGGTGGTGCGCACGCCGCGCGTCGGCTCGGCCAGATCGGTGAGCTTGAGCCCCACCTTCTTCTCGAGCTTCTGGTACCCGCGGTAGGCGAGCTCGCCGTTGGTCTCCGGCGCCAGGAAGAGGATCGCGTCGGCGGCGTGCTCGGCGTGCATGAGCGACGGGTAGGTCTGCCCGTCGAAGCTCACCGTGGCGCGCTCGGCGACCATCTGATCATAGAAGTCGGCGCAGTCGTAGTGGACGCCGTGGGCGCCCAGGCCCTTGCTCTTCACGGCCGGGCCGAGCGTGATGTACTTGTTGTAGAGCTTGGTCAGGTCGCGCTCGACGATGGTCAGGTTGAACGTCGTCTTGCCCGGTACGGGCTCGAGCTCGTCGTTGACCCAGTCCTGCAGGCGGGGCTGCGCGATCTCGGCCGCGCTGTCGTGCGAGAGCGGCGTCGCGACGATGTCACGGATCGGCTTGGGCGCGTGGGTCTTGGCCATCTCGCTGATCTTGCGCGAGAACGCCTTGAAGATCTCCCAGTCGCTCTTGCTCTCCCACACCGGGGGCACGGCCTCGGACAGCGGGTGGATATACGTGTGCAGATCCGTCGAGTTGATATCGCACTTCTCGTACCAGCTCGCCGCCGGCAGGACGATGTCCGAGTAGAGCGCGGAGGTGTCCATCCGGAAGTTCAGGTCGACGATCAGGTCGAACTTCCCCTTGGGCGCGTCCTTGACCCACTCGATCTCCTCGACCTCTCCCTCGGCCCGCTCCTTCGCGATGAAGTTGCTGTGAGTGCCGAGGTAGTGGTGCAGGAAGTACTCGTGTCCCTTGGCGCTCGACATCAGGGCGTTGCCGCGCCAGATGAACCAGACGCGAGGCCAGACCTTCGGATCGTCGATGTGCTCGCACGCGAGCTTGATGTCGCGCTTCTTGATGCGATCGACGACGTGCTTGATCGTCTCCGCGTCGGTCTTGCAGCCCGCCTCCTCAGCCTTGCGCAGCGCGTCCTGAGAGCTCTCGGTGAACTGCGGGTAGAAGGGCAGCCAGCCGTTGCGCACCGCGATCGCCTGAAGATCCGCCGTGTGGCCGACCCACTTGTCGGCGCGCTCCGGCATCGCGCAGTAATCGGTGAAGTGCTTCTCGTAGCGCCACTGGTCACAGTGCATGTAGTGCCAGGAGGGCGCGTTCTGCAGGCGCGAGGTCGGGACCCAGTCCTTGGCCATCGCGATCGTCGACCACGGCGCGACGGGCGCGAGCTTCTCCTGTCCGACGTAGTGGTTCAGCCCGCCACCGTTCTTGCCGATGCAACCCGTCAGCATCATCGAGACGATGGCCGACCGGTACATCAAGTTGTTGTGGTACCAGTGGTTGATGCCGGCACCGATGATCACCGTACACTTGCCGCCGGTCTTCTCGGCCGTGGTCGCCCACTGACGTGCAAACTTGATGACGTTCTCACGCGAGATGCCGGTGAAGATCTCCTGCCACGCCGGCGTGTACTGGGCGTCCTTGTCGTTGTAGTCAGCGGCGTAGCCCTTATCGAGCCCCGGCCGCGCGACGCCGAACTGAGCGAACAGCAGATCGAAAACCGTGGTCACCGCTACGCGGCCTTCGCTGGTCTCCACGTACTTGACCGGTACCTGCCGCGAAACGGTTGTGCCGTTGGGGAAGTCGTCCAGCTGGATCTCGACCAGTTCATCCTTGATGTCCAGGAAGCTCAACGCCGGGTCGATGTCAGCGCCGTCGACGCCGTCCTTCAGCAGCAGGTTCCATTCACCCTTCTTCTTCTGCCAGCGGTGCCCGACGAAACCCATCGGCATGCGTGGGCGGCCGGTGGTCTTGTCCCACATCAGGAACTTCCAGTCACCGTGTTCTTCATCCTTGTACGGGTCGAGGCGGTTGGCGCGCAGATGCCGGCCCGGGCGCAGGGCATCGCCCTGCTTCTCGAGCTTTACCAGCAGCGGGTTGTCGGTGAAACGTTTCTGGTAATCGAGGAAGTCGTCGACCTGTCTGTCGACGTACCACTCTTTCAGGATTACGTGATTCACGGCCTGCCAGAAAGCACCGTCCTGGCCCTGGTGAACCGGAATCCACTCGTCAGCCAGCTTCGAAACCTGCGCGAAGTCGGGCGTGAAGACGACCAGTTTCGTGCCGTTGTGCTTGGCTTCGGTGACGAAGTGCGCGTCCGGCGTGCGGGTCATGTTGAGATTCGAGCCCATGATCGCGAGCATCTTCGCGTTGTACCAGTCGGCAGACTCGTTCACGTCGGTCTGCTCGCCGAAGATCTCGGGGCTGGCGGGCGGAAGGTCGCAGTACCAGTCATAGAAGCTCAGGTTGACGCCGCCAAAAAGCTGCAGGAAGCGCGCGCCTGCCGCGTAGCTGAGCATGGACATCGCCGGGATCGGACTGAACCCGACGACCCGGTCCGGGCCCCATTTCTTGGCCGTGTACAGGTTCGCCACAGCCATGATTTCGAGTACGGTCTCCCAGTTCGTGCGGCGGAAACCGCCCTTGCCGCGGGCTTTCTGGTAGGCGCTTCGTGCCTTGTCGTCATTCTGGATTGATTCCCAGGCTTTGACAGGATCACTGTGCTTGGCCCTGGCCGCCTCCCATGTGTCGAGCAGTGAGCCCCGAATGTACGGGTACTTCACGCGCATGGGGCTGTAGAGGTACCAGCTGTATGAGATGCCGCGTTGGCAACCGCGCGGCTCGTAGGGCGGAATCTCGCCTTCGAGCTCAATGTGGTCCGTGGCCTGCATCTCCCACGTCACGACACCCTGCTTCACGTAGATCATCCACGCGCAACTGCCGGTGCAGTTGACTCCGTGAGTCGAACGCACGATTTTGTCGTGGGCCCAGCGATTGCGGTAGAACTCTTCCCAGTCGCGGGTCTTCGGGTTGACGATGTCTTGGATCCAGCTTGTCATGCTACTTCTCCCACGAGGTTTTTACGTACGTTGCGGAAGCGCTTGCTCCAGATGCGGTCGAAGGCAAAGATCAGCAGACCCGTACCCAGCAGCGACAAGATCACGAACAGAATCATCATGCCGAGGCCGCCCTCTTCAGCGTCAGCATTGGACGACACACTCCCGAGGAACGCGGTGAGCGCGATTACCTCTTGTTCGTTGAGTGGTTTTTCTGCGAAGGCGTTCTTCATTACCAGGAACTGCGGATCGGACAGCGCCGCGAACAAACCCGCATCGCCCCCGTTTCGTTCATGGGCCTTGTTCAGGCTGGTGAACTGACTGCCGACGCCGGAGGCGAGAGAGCCCCCGCCGAAACCACCAACTCCGTCAATCGTGTGGCAGGATACGCAAGGCGGTCCGGCGTTTACGAACCGCGCTTCGCCGGTGAAGTATTGGCGTCCAAGTTCGATGGTCGCGTCATCTTTGGGGATGTTGACTTTCGGAGTCCCGTAGGTCTCGCTCGAGAACAGAAAGTCAATGATCTGCTCAAGCTCGGAATCCGTCATCCCTGATTGCGCGGGCATCAGGTCCTTGTACTCCTCGCGGATCTTGACGCTGTACGCGTCATTCATCGCCTTCGGGTCGCGAATAAACGAAGCAAGGGCCTTGCGGTCCGGGACTCGGTCCTTCACGCCTTGCAGGTCCGGACCGATCAGTCGGCCGAAACCCTTGGAGTGGCAGGCCCCGCACCCCTTGTCCTTGAACAGCGCCCGACCAGCGGACGCGTCCTGGGCCGAAGCCGATGCCGGCAGAGAAAGCAAGGTCGCGCCTGCGGCGGCGAGGATGAAACACACCAGAAACAGGTTCCTCAGGTGTCTCACGTCCGGTCTCCTCTAATCAGTTGCCTGTGCTGCAGGCGGGTTCTACCAAAAGCAGATGACAGAGTCCTGATATCCGATTAGGTGTTTACCACCCGCTTACCCGCCTCGTAAAGCGGATTCCGTTAGCTGAATATCGGACTGATTCGGCCCAATTTTCGCGGCGCTCGAAATCAAGCCGATTGGAGCTCGTTGCTGCCGAAAAATAAATTTCAGACATGCGGGTCTTGTATTCCGAAGCTCCGCAGTTCATGCTCTATGCGTACTCAGCGGGAGCGCATTCATGGACGCAAAGCGCAGAGAAGATGTCGAACGTGTACTCGACCAGATGCGGCCCTGGATCCGCTCTGATGGCGGAGATGTCTCGCTTGTCGACATTTCAGCGCGCGGCGTCGTTACCGTCAGACTTGAAGGAAACTGTGTCGGCTGCGGCGCCCAGCAGATGACTCTCGATGACGGCATCAAGTCCGTGATGGTCTCTCAGCTGGACTGGGTCACGTCCGTCGTTGCACTGGAAGGCGAAGCGCAAGCTACAGTGGGACCGGGCATCCGCTCTCTCCTTGACCAGGACATGGCGAGCACGGAAGCATTGTTGGTTGAGTTGGACGACGTACTGCTTTCCATGGAGCCCGCCGACCCGCTCCCTGAGCAGGTGAATCAATGGCTTACCCACTTTGATACGCGGTTGAGCTTGCTGATGAATCGAGAAGAGCAGTGCGTCTTTCCCGTGCTGCGCGACTTTCTGAACACGGCATCCGGCCCGGTTGCGATGATGACGCGCGACCACACCGAGCTGAAGCAGAAGAACGAGGAGTTGCGTGCAGCGGCTGAAGCCTTCGAGCCATGGAACGATGCCGCACGCACAAGGCTGCGCGATGCGGGTCGCGCGGTCACGCGCCAGTTGTCTTCGCACCTGATTAAAGAACGCGCATCTGTTATCGAGTTGCTGGATCGCGCGTTGCCCGACGATCTGCGCAAAGAAGTGATACAGGACCTACAGCGCCATGAAGCAGCTCGCCTAGCGTTGATACCGACTACCAGAGAGGGAGCAAAACCATGACTGTGAACCTTCCAGAAATCCTGTTTGCACCCGCACTGCCGAGGGCCCAAGGCGATGAATCCAGTATCCAGTTGATGAAGGCCGTCAGCCCGGAGGGAGTCAGCGTTCCGATCGTCTTCACGAAACTCGAGTACCTGCAGCACTTCGCCGAAAAGACGGGGCTGAGCAAACACGAGCCGCCGCTGGGGCATATCCAGGTACCGAGCGGCACCCTGCTGCAGCAGCTTGCGGAGTCCGGTGAGCCGGAGGTCTACGTTGACCCGCTGCAGGAATGCGAGACGAAGCTGTCCTACAACGGCAACGGCGTTCTATCCAAGCAGATCGCCGAGGAGAACGCTGTTTTCGAGATTCACCGGCCGAAGGTTCCCCTGGACGAGAAGTTCGTCGAGCTTCTCAGAAAAGTTGCGGCGAGCTTGCCGCATATCCAGCGTGTGTGGCTGATGGAGTTGACCATCAGCGATGCCGAGGATGACAACAAGGTCCCCATTCCACGCCCGCTGCTTGTGGTCGAGCAGGACATCGATGAAAAACACGACGACTACCAGGACACATGGATGGAGCTGGGCGACCAGTGGTGCGAGCATCTGCCACGCGGTACAGCGGTCGACATGCTGCCACACGACGCGCCTCCGGTCAGGGATCACCTGGTTGATGAGTGCATCGTCTATCCGTACGAATCGTAAAAAGTAGCTTGTGGGCGCCACCAAGGCGTGGGCGCCCAACACGCTTGGGCCGGCCCGGGGAGGAGCCCGCCAGATGACGAAGTCCAAATTCGCATCCTGGGGCACGCTGCTGGCAGCGGCCTTGCCGTTCGCGGCGGTGGTCTTTGTGCTGCCCTTCATGTTCACCGACTCTGTCAACCGCGTAGAAGTGGGTGCTGCGGACCTCACCGTCGTGGATGGCGACACGCTGGAGTGGGGTGGCGAGAGGTGCAAGCTGGCAGGTATTGACGCGCCGGAAGTGGCCCGACCAGAACGTTGGGATGGCGATCAGGAACCCTGGGCCACGCGGGCCACTGAATTGCTGCGGGCAGAAATCGCGAAAGCGGACACAATCGAGATCGCGGAAGGGCCGAATCGTGATGAGTCCGGAGTCAAGCTGATCCAGCTTTATGTCGATGGCGTGCCGGTTGGCGTTCGAATGATCGAAGGCGGGCTCGCGTACGCAAACGTGGACCGCGTCGGCGATAGCGGTTTCCCCGACGATTCAAGGGCGATTCGCCAGGCATTCCTGATCGCGGGGCATCCTGAGTTCCAGGATCCCCACACATGGCGCCAGGCTCACGCGATTGAGCCCGGCAAAGATTGACCGTGCGGATATCTTTAGGGCCTGTTTAACAAAGCTGTGTTCCTGTGCCCCTCCCCGAAATTCTTGTCGGTCTAATTGAGTAAATGGGTGGAGGAATTGCCTCTTCCTTAGCCGCCTGAAATCGGAGAAAGAGTCGGCCCGGTCTAGCCAATTGTGGCTGCAGACTCTGCAGCCACACTCAGCCTAGCCATCGCCTGTCCCTACCGAAAATTCCATCGGCTCTAGATCTAGGCATTCCTGGCACTCACCCGGATGATGTTCCTTATTCCGGGGGCTGCGTCCTGCCGACCCACAGTTTCAATTGGGGAGCTACTTGCACAGGAGTCCCGCACCGCCCGAAGGCGACTGTCTGCTAAACTGAGCCAATGCACGCCGAAGACGCCTACTTGTTTCGCCACGCGCTGCTGCGCGACGCTGCGTACCAGTTGCAGACGCCGGGGGACCGGGCGAAGCTGCATGAGTTGGCGTTAGACGTGCTTGAGATGCTGTTTGACGGTCCGCCACCAGGACCGGTCACTGATCGGTGGGGCGATCGCTATTGCGAGTCGCACCCAATCGACACCATCGCATTGGAGTTGTCCACGCATGCCCACATGGCACTGTCGCGACAAGAAGCATGCTCTGAAGGTTTGCCTGCGCGAGAAGCCCTTTACGTGCGTCGCGCAGCAGAATGGGCCGAAAGTACCTATCGCCATGACGATGCAGCCCGACTATGGGAACGCCTTTCAGAACTAGTTGACGAGAAAGAACTGGCCGAGGTCCTAACTCGTGCCGCAGACCCGAGCAAGTCTTCTGGGGATCGGACTCGTCAAGAGGAGCTATTACGGCGGGCATTGGAATGCGCAACGTCAACGGGAGACAGACATGCTGAGGGCGTTGCCCATAGGTGGCTTGCGCTGGTGTTTGACGACATGGCGCAACCAGCGCTTGCCGAGAAGAGCCTTGAGCAAGCCATACAGATCTTCAGAGAAATCGACAACCGCAAACAGCTAGGCAAGGCGTTGTCGAACATGGCCGGAATGTACGGCGAGTCTGGCAAGATCGACGTTGCCGAACGGCTCTACGAAGAGGCAATTGCCGAGCAACGCCAGCTCGGCAACAGAAAGTCCGAGGGGATTGCTCTGGGGAATCTCGCGATTCTCTACAAGAACACTGGCCGCATCGATCTGGCTGAGCGCACGCAACAACTTGCTCTTGAGATTCATCGTGAAGTTGGAAATCGGCGCAGCGAGGGAATATCGCTTGGAAATCTAGGCCTGCTCTACAGTCAGTCCGGTCGGCCCGACGCCGCCGAGAGCGCGCTAAGATCTGCCCTTACCATCCATCGCGAAGTCGGCAATCGGACAACGGAGGGCCAATTGCTGACTAACTTGGGCGCTCTCTACCATACGACTGGGCGCCTTGAGTTGGCTGAAACCACACTCCAACGTGGACTGTCCATCCTCCGAGACACCGGGTTTCGACGAGGCGAAGGTACCGCGCTTGGATTGCTGGGTGTTTTGTATACGACTATGGGGCAGTTCCAGCGGGCCGACCAGTGCTACTCAGATGCGATTGCAATTCACCGAAGCTGCGGGGATTTGCGAAAAGAGGGCATCGAACTGGGGAACAAGGCATGCCTTCTCCGAAATGCCGGACAGTTTGAAATAGCTGATCGGGTGTTCGTAGACGCGCTTGATATCCACCGTAAGACTGGCAACCGTCGTCACTTGGGCGCGCACCTTTGCGCTCATGCCGTGTGTTTGCTTGCCCTAGGCCGTCACGACGAGGCTTCTGACGCTTGGGATGAAGGCGTCAGTTTACTCCACCAGCTCAGAGATAGCGGGCAACTGCGAATTGTGACGAAGTCGATGCGCGAAGCCTGCGCCAAGGCAGACATCGAGCCGTTCGACGTGCCGGGGGAAGATGAAGCAGCGCCGCCGCCATCCGCCGAGTAACATGCCCCGATGCCTCAGAAGTACTACGAGTTTTTGCTCAATGTCCGGCCGCACAAAAACGGTGGCCGTAGCCCGGTTCGCCAGTCACAGGCCGTGCGCACCGTGAAGATCGTCGCCCGGTCCAAATTCGACGCCGAATGGGCATTCCGCTGCCAGTACCCGCGCATGACCATCGTGAGTTGCCAGCGCGGGAAGCCGGTGGATCCACCAGTGAGTTAGTCTTCCCAATCCCTTCAACAGAGCTTTCCCGTCTTTACGCGGGCGCCCGAGTTGACCAACATCAACCTCTGGGGAGCGCGATCCGCTGAGCCCTAGTTACTTGCTATCCAAGTTACCTCTCCAAGAGACGTAACTAGAGCTCCCTACCCTTCCCCTTCTTCAAACTGACCAAGAACGAGATTCTGCCTCCCCTCAAACTGACGAATTTCGAAGGTCGTTCGATCAAGGTCCTGCTCGGCTCGAAATAGACGGCGCCGGGCTTGCTCTAAGGCGAGTTGGTCATCCTCTGGTCCGGACTCGCGTCCGGCGGCCTCAGTGCTTCTCAGAGTCGACTCCAGCTCAGCTATCGTCTTTCTCTCGCGGTCGACGGCGACCATCAATTCGCCGACCTTGCTCCGTTTCGATTCTGGATCGAATCGCCTGTGTTCAACCGCTACGTACGATTCCAGGTCGTCCAGAGACTCCTCACTGCATGTGGCGTAGGCGTCGAACAGGAGGTCCTGTTGCTGCTTGGTTGGCACTACCGGCGTTGCAGCCGAAATCGGCCACTGAGAGAACTTCAATAGTGCCACGGCGGCGCGGGTACGCTCATTGTTGTTCGCGCGCGTGTTGTCTCGAAGCTTGGCCAGAAACTGTACGCTGGCCACTGCTTCGCTCTGTAGCGAGCGGAATAGCTCTCCAAAGACCATGCGTTGCGCAAACGCCAGATGGGCGACAAAGGCCTCGCTCCGGCAGAGCCAGTTGTTCACAGTATTCCGATGAACTCCGGCCGCGAGCCCCGCTTCCTCCCGGGTCTTGCCTTCAACAAGCGCTCGCAGGGCAGCCGACTGCTTGGACGTCAATGCGGGCAGCGCGTCTGTGTCATCCCGACCACTGATTCGATACACCGGTGCGGCTCTTGCGCCCATACTTCCTCCCGCGTCAAGTTTGGGAAGATTGCGCCCGGATCCAATCCGCTTATGCAAAACTGTGCACCGTTGTGCTCAAGTGCGGGCAGCAGGATCAGCACAGAAGTAAAAATTAGGGGGGAGCGGAGGGGGGAGTGGACTTTCGTCTTGGGCCCGATAGCGAAGCGGGGATCGGCCCGGAAGCCTCTCCCCGCTTGCTTTTTAGGTTGGCGTCCCGGAGCAGATTCGAACTGCTGACCTACGGTTTAGGAAACCGTTGCTCTATCCTGCTGAGCTACCGGGACGTGCAGGCAGTGTATCAACGCTCCGCGTGCCCGTAAGGTTTCGGTGCGTTACGGATGGCGGCACTGATGCCGCTACTGCTTCCACCAGGCAAGCCCCTGAAAGCCAAGCAGCTTGCGCCAGATGTGTATCAGGTCCGCGCGGGCATTTTCTACGCGCTCTGAATTCGGCGTGTCGTCAGCGACGGCACTCAGCTCGAATCCCATCTCGTACTCGAAGGTAAACTCAATCTTCCAGCGGCACTGCAACTCGCCGCGCATGACGCGCAGGGCCTGTCCCAGATTCTCAAGCTGGTGGGTCTTGTGGTCCGTCAGTTCAAACGCGATGAAGGGCATCCGCCCGCTGGACTTCTCGCCGCCCGAGTCACCTTGCAGCCTTACGCCGGGCAGACTGTCGATCAACTGCGCCAGCGGAAAACTGTGAATGCTGACGCCCAGGCCCTCGGCTTCGCGTTGCAGTTGCACCAGGTCGGTGATGTCGGCGGGGCCGGCCAGCGCGCCACACACCTCGCACTCCTTGACGACTTCGCCTTCCACTAACGTGGAAACGACGGCGTGGTTGCCGCAGATTTCGCAATCTTCCAGTTCGTGCTCATCCATGGCGCGCCCTTTGAAGCGCGCGAGTATAGAAGGGAATGCCCCGGCGTCATGGGGCTGATGCCGCAGGTCAATCCGGCTTGGGCGGGTCCTGAGGCGCGCCGGCTTCCTGCCACTTTTCAGGCCAGAGCATCAGGTCGTCCGCGTCGCCGCCGTAGCTGCGCAGTTGCTCAAGATAATCGTCGTCCACGGTGGTTTTGACGATGGCATCGAAGTAGCCCCCCTCGGCAACCCAGATCTGCGTCGTCATCTCTTCGTCTACGCTGATGAACAGCTCGCCCCGCCAGATGTTGCCGGCCAGTTCCAGACCCTCGAACGGAACGCTCTTTTTCGCCTCGGCGGGGAGAGCGTCCGTGTCTTTTCTTTCCCGTACCTTGATCAGCGTCGGCGCTTCGTCCGGTTTGCCGATCCAGGCCCGGTCGATGTTGGGTTTGCCTGCTTCGGCTTTCAGGTTCACGCGGAACGCGATCACGTAATCCGACTGGAACATCTCGGCCCGTGTGGTCATGCGGCGCTCAATGAGCGCGAAGTCGCCGTCGATACGACTGACCTGCCGGCGAACGGTTGTCTCGATGTCGAGGCTGTCGCTGAAAAGTTCCCAGTACTGCCCTGCTTTCGGGTCGGCGTGAACCACTAGGAAATCCGGCGCGCGTTTAGTGCCACCCGTGTAGCTCTTGATGATCTCGTCGGTGGTGTCCTTGCGCGGAAACACTTTACGGAATTCCGGGTCGTCCTTGTCCGGTTCGCCGTCGCTGAACGCGATCAGCAGCGGCAGGCAAAGCATCAGCAGCGTCGTCTTCATGACGTCAGTGTAGCCTTAGGGTCCGCCAAATGAAAACCGGCGCGGTTGTGCCCGCGCCGGTTTCGCAATGTTGCTGCGACCTATTCCCAGGCGAGAAGAGGTTCCGCGTCGGTGCCGAACGCCGTCAGTTCGTTGACGGTGTCGCCACTTTCCATCTTGATCATGCCGTTGAACCAGCCGTTGCTGGCCATCCAAGTCTTGCTGGCACCGCTGATGTAGATAGTGCCTTCCCAGGTGCCGCCGGCGAGTTCAACACCGCTGAAATCTTCGGTTTCCGGCTGTTCGCCCGCGCAGCCGCCGCAGGTCGGTTCCGGCTTTTCCATGATTTCAATGGCCTGCCCCTTTTCGCCCGGCTTGCCGATCCATGCCGCCGTGACGTTGACTTCGCCCATGCCCTTGCTTGTGTCAACCTGGTAGGCAAGAACGTAGTCCGACACCATGTACGGGCCGTCCATCTTGTTCTGGTTTTCAACGACGACCGTGTCGCCGTCCTTGGCCGCAACCTGCCAGCGGCTGGTCATGGTCATGTCGCCGGCCATCTTCATGGTCGTTTCCCAGTACTGTCCGGCCTCAGCGCCCTCGTGGACCTGAACCCAGTAGCTGGCCTTGATGGTGCCGTTGACGTACATGTCGATGGTGGACTGGCTGCTGTCCATCTTGTCGCCGCCGCCGCCGGTACAACCGCAACCGCCGCAACTGTCACCGTCATCGCCGCCTACCGTGCTACCACAAGCGGCCAGGGCGATAACGCCCATGAATGCAATAAGCGCAAAAACCTTCTTCATAATCGACACTCCTGAGGATGGTTGTAATTGGACTGAGCGACTAAGCTCCCCCGTTTTGAGGATGCGAAGTCTAGGCAGGTCCGAATCGGGAAGCAATAGACAACCTGTAAGAAACTGACACGCCCGTGACCCGTCGGGCGCACAAGTAGCGATCACTAACATGCCGTCGTCGAACAACTTACGAAACAAAGCGGGTTCCAGCGTTATTGCTGACAGTCATTACCGCTGGTTGTCCCCACCCGGCGCGAGCGCCCTGGCGTTACTTTTTTTGTCCGGGGATACCTCCGCGCTGTTTGGCGGGAGCCTGAAAGGATTGACTGCAACTCCCCGGCGCTTGTGGCTGGCTGACGCGCGGGGTGAGATCATTGATGAAGCCATGGGCTGCCGGCACAGGGGCGGCGTCCTGCTGACTCTGCATGGCGGCGCCGGGGTACGCCGCGCCGTCGAGCGCGCCATGGGCGAGGATCGCGCGCAACGGGACGACGCTACCGGCCAAATGTTTGGGGAAACCTGCTTCGAGCGCGCGACGCTGGCGCTGTTGCCGGAGGTGCGGGGCGCCGCCGCAGTAAGCCTTGCACTGCAAGCCGCGGCCCGGGCGCCGGCCCTTTCCGATGCGCTGTCCAGCGGCAACCTGTCGGATGCGCTGTCACAAGCCGAGCCCTGCCGTTTCCTGTTCAGTCCGCCGCGGGTCCAGTTATGGGGCCCGGTGAACGCGGGTAAGTCCAGTTTGCTGAACGCTTTGTGCGGACGCACCCTGGCCGCCGCAGGCGCTGAACCGGGGCTGACTCGCGATGTGATTGAGGGGCGCATTGAGCACCAGGGTTTTGAAGTTCGCCTGTTCGACGCCCCGGGCACATGGGCGGGTGCGTCAAGCAGGCTCGATGACGAAGCTCTCGGGCTGGCGCGCCACTGGCGGGCGCAGGCCGACCTTACCATCGCGCTGACGCCCCCAGGCGCGCAGCCCACGGACGGCGACTGGTCGTACCACAGCAGGGTTGATGAAAGCGGGCTGGTCGGCCTGAGCATCCGGCACGCCGAAACGCTAACTGCGCTGAAGGACCGCCTGGTGCGACACTTTTTCGGCGGGTTGGGCGCGGGCATTTTTGCACTGCATCCGGACTTGCGCGCCGACCTTCAGGCGGTGCTGGAAGGCCGGGCGGACAGCAACGATGTCCGGCTGAAGTGGCTGGGGTGACTGTCGCGCGATTAGCCTTGCGCACCCAAGCGCTCCATTTCACACTTTCACCTTTTCCGCCGGGGCTATCGTGACACAGCAGGTTCTCCACGACGCTGAAGAAATCCGCACGCAACTGGCGCGTATGGGCGATGAGATCATGGGCGACGGTCGTGAACTGCCGGCCTTGATCGGCATTCATACCAACGGCCCGCCGCTGGCCCGCCGCTTGGCTTTGGGTCTGGAAAGCGCGGGGCACAAACGCCCGGACCTGGGCGCCATTGACATCACACTTTACCGCGACGACCTGGCCGGGCGGGCTTTGCCTCGTGTGCTGGGCAGCGACATCCCTTTCAGTGTGGAAGGACGCCGCGTTGTGCTTGTGGATGACGTGCTGTTTACGGGGCGCACGGTTCGCGCCGCGTTGACGGTGCTGGGCGACTACGGGCGCCCGCGCGCGGTCGAGCTGGCCGTGCTGGTTGACCGCGGACATCGCGAGCTTCCGATCTGCGCCGATTACACAGGAATCAAACTGGCGACGAAGCGTGCTGACCACGTTAGAGTCGTGTTGCAGGAGTGCGGCGCGTCACAAGACGCCGTGGTGCTTGATCTGCCGGATACAGATAATAAAGGAAGCCAGCCATGAACAAAGCCTTGGCCGTACTTGCCCTTGTTGGCGCTGTTTTCGCGGGCGTGGTCTCCATTGCCCAGGACAAGCCGAAGCAGGCGGAACTTGTTGCAATGAAGGTCGAAAAGGCGCCCGAGTTGAAGGCGGAACTCAACGACGTATGGAAGGCCACCACGCCGGTCACCGTGGGCACCCGCTACAGCCGCGAAAAGCCGGGACCCCAGGTCGAGTTGCGCGCGCTGCATGACGGCGAAAACATCTGGTTCATGGCCCGCTGGCAGGATGAAACGAAGTCCGAGACCAAGAAGGCCTGGGAGTTCAACGAAGGCAAGTGGGCGCAGGCCGAAGGGGATGAAGACCGCTTCGCTGTCGCCATCAACAACAACGTCGAAGGCTTTGCAGAAAAGGGCTGCGCCGCCCTTTGCCACGATGGTGCCATGACCACCAATATTGAAGGCCAGACGGCCGACCTGTGGCACTGGAAGGCCGCGCGCGGCGGCCAGAACGGCGTCTGCGACGATCAGCACTTCAATGGCGAAGTCGAGGGTCGCAAGGACGACGAAGGCAAAGGCGCCTACACGGGCAATGCCAACGAAGACAAAACCGCGCCGAAGTGGGTATGGAAGCTCAAGGCCGAAACGACCGGCGCCTTCACCGAAGAAGCCGCGCGGGAGATTCCCGACGATTTCAAGTTTGAGGATGGCTACAGCGTGCCGAGCAACCTGCTGCGCAAGCCCGAGGGCAGCCGCGGCGACATCGAGGCCGCCAGCGAGTATAAGGACGGCTGGTGGACGGTTGTCCTGAAACGCAAGCTGGACACAGGCAACAAGGACGACGCGGCCCTGAAAGCCGGCGAGGCAACCCACATTGCGGTGGCGATGTTCAACAACACTGGCGCCAAGACCGGCAAGGAGCACGCGAAGTCAAGCGTGATCAAACTTTCGCTGGAGTAGTCAGCCGCGTTTTTTCGGTTTGGTGTTCGCGAGCATTTGCACGGCCTTATCGATACGCCGCTGGCGCGTTTCGGGCTTGACGGCCTCGTCGATCGCTTCAACGTGTTCGCGCTGGTGGCTGTAGCTGAGCGCTTCCCAGTTCTTGAGCACTTTGCCTGCCTTCATGGCATTCACGAAATCGGCGGGTGGCTCTATGACGCGCGGCTCAACGTCGAGTTCAAGCGACACACGGATCTTCTGCCCACCTTCAACCTTGGCGGCTTCTCGGTTTCTGCGGCGCAGCGGGATGAACGTCTGCCCACCCATGCGCGCGATCGTGCTGCGAAAAGTATGGCCGTTGATCGTGACTTTCACAGGCGCGCGGACTTTGCCGAAGACCACTTTAGGGTCGAACGGAATCTCCACGACACACATGGACGAGTCATCGTCACTGATCACAGTCGTCGTAAAGTTCCGCTCGGTCATGCTGCGATGTTAGTCAGCGTGAAATTTTGAACCAGCCATCACTGGCCTCCGGCAAAGACTCTGGCTCGGTGTAATTGATGTGCACCTGCCAAAGCTCGACCACAAGGCGCCCGTCCTTGAACTCCCAGGCTGCGGCGTAGCCGTTGTTGGTCCAGCGCAGTTTTATCTCGCGTGACTTCAGCCAGTCCAGCGCTTCGGCCTCAGTTTTGAAGTACAGCGAGCCTTCCAGAATCAATGCACCGGCAACCCCGGGCGCGGGATCGGCGCCTTCGAATATGAGCGTCCGGTTTCCATGGATGTCCGGGCTTTGTTTGAGGCGCACGTAGATCGATTGCTCGCCCCACTGGTAGCGGCGTTCCAGTTTGGACTCCGCACTGATGAGCAGGGACAGCTCTTCCGTGAACACGCGAATGCTTTGGCCTTCGTGAAGTACTTCCCCGGTGGTCGTGGCCTGCTCCCACCAATCCCGTTGCTCCAGCCTGTCGTCGCGGGCAAGGTCCCACTCGGTCTTTTTGCCGATCAGCGGCGGCTGAGTGAAGGGCAGCAGGGGCAGCCATGCGAGAATCGAAATACCTGCCAGTACCCACAGCGAAGTCTTGGCGGGCGTGTCTGCGGTCCTGCGCAATGCAGGGAACACCTTCGCCCGTGGTTTGCGACGTCGCGCCGTGATTCCGAATGGCAGATAAAACAGGGCCGCTACCAACAGCGCAGGCGCGGCCAGGATGCCGATGCAGAATGTGCCCTGCACGATGCTGACGTGCGCGCGGTGGATCTCGTTGTGGCGTGCGCCGGACATGATCTCGATGACAGGCCAGGGCGACAGCCTCAGCGCCAGCATCAAAGCGACGTGCCCGAAGCAGAGCACCAGGAGCGACGACGCGACCACGTTCCGCCCGGTGAACACCTGGGCCACGCGGATCATCAGCAGGACGCGCCAGGCCGCCACGATGCCTAGCAGCGCATAGTTGGCTTTCACGGCGGCAACCGGGTCCAGAAAACGCTCAACGGGAATAGCGTACAGCCATGCCAGCGGCGCGGTCAGCCAGAACAACCCAAGAAACGCGCGGTAGTTTTTCCAGAAGGGCGCGCGCTTGCCGTCGGCCATGAGCGTTGCAACCCACAACAGGCACCACAGCACAAACGACGAAACCAGCGACGCCGCCAGCGGCACCAGCATGATCCAGGGGCGGTGGGGGATGTATTCGGCGTCGTACTCTCGGGCCAGGGCTGCGCTGAACCCGAAGATCAGCCCGATCCAGATAGCGTGTTTGCTGCGCGCAAGCGTGCGAATGGCCTCGCCGCTGCCGAACAGGTACTTTGCGAGTGTGCCTATTCCTGCATGATCAACGGGCTGCGCATGACGCTCTTCCGCAGCTGCATCCGTCGCTGTGTCTGTTGCTTCGAGTAAACGGCGCGCACCAAGTTTTGAAAGCGTGCGCGGAGGTCCTCCACTGTCAGGCGGCTCGGGCGGTAGGTCAACTCGAACAGGTTGTGGTGGCGCCATGAGCGATCCTCCAGCAGGCGCCCCTCAAGTCGACGGCGCAAGGCCGTGCCCGGGAACGGCGTCTGCAAAGTCATTTGGACGTCGGCGCTGGGCCAGGTCTCCAGCATAGCCTCCAGCGCGTCGAGACTGTCGTGAGTCTCGCCGTCCGCGCCGATCACGAAACACGCGTTGACGGGCAGCCCTTGCTCCTGGATGCGCTCAACACTCTCGCGCATGTGTGTCAGCGTTGCACCCTTCGGACCCATGCCGGCGTACTCACGCACAGGCGACTCGATGCCGACCAGCACCTGGGCGCAGCCGGCATCAACCATGGCGCGACAAAGTTCGGCCTGGTCGGCGATCCGCCGGTCGCACTCGGTGAACCAGGGTAGCCCGGCCGTTTTCAATGCATCAAGCAGTGACGTCGGGTCCCGTTCACCGGCGAAGGTGTTGTCGTCGGCCAGTTCAATCACGGCCCGTGGGTCGATTGCCTTGATGGCTTCCAGCTCACGGCGTACGCAACTCGCCGACTTCTCCCGGAACGGACCGAGCAATCTGCTCGCCGCACAGAACTCGCAAGCGAGCGGGCAGCCGCGTGCTGTCTGCACCGTGTAGCGTCGGCGTTTGCCGGGCGGCAACAGGTCCCAGCGAGGCAGCCTTGACTTGTCAAGATTGAACGCCCGCCCTTGGAACTGCCCGTGCAACTCATTGGGCTCGGCGGCCTTGAGCACGTCCGCCCAGGCAGTCTCACCGTCGCCGATGACGACCGCGTCGGCATGTTGCAGGACCTCGTCGGGCAAGGCCGTCGCGTGCAGCCCGCCGATGACCGTGGCGATGCCGCGTCGGCGCAGCGCGTCGCTGAGTGCGTACGCCTCTTCAATGCTGGCCGTCAGTGCGGAGATTGCGACAAGGCGCGGGCTATGCGCCGTGATCGCATCCACCAGGTCGGGCGAAACGGCGTCGGCTTCGTGGAACGACTGGGTCCAGTGATCCGGAGTGTGGGCCGCGACGGTCAGCAGACCCAGGGCCGGGAGCATGGCAATCGCTTCGCCGCGCCGCCGCAACCCGGGCAGGGTCAGCCCCAACGCCCGCAACACCGGGTCAACCACCCGGATACCCGTCAACGCAACCAGTGCAACGTGCGGCATCTATGCACCCGTGTGTGCGAGGGTGTGTGATTCGGTCGGGATTACGGCTTGCTTGGGGAACAGCAGCTCGCGGGGCAGTTTCACCCAGTGCCCGGGGCCGCGGCCGTTGTTTTTGAAACTGACCTCTAAACTCAGCTCTTCGGGGCGCATGATGGTGCGCTGGATGTTGATCGGTGGAATGCCCGTGGCCTGCAACACGTCCTTGATGCTTTGTACGGTCCATTTGTGATCGGCCGCAATCTTCTTCGCGATCTTCCCGTAGCGCAGCTTGCTGCTGAACCAGGTGAAGGCGAACTTCTTTATGCGGCGCTCGTGATAGTGGTTCGTGCAGGCCGCGGCGGGCTGGTCAGCGCTGGTGTAATCGACCACAACATCATGCGGCGGCAACTGAAAGCGCGCGGCCGTGCGTGATGCGTCGGCGAGAATCAGATTCGTTGCCGTACAGTGCGGCTTGGTCTGCAGTACGGCGTCGCCTTCGCGCACCGTGCCGCATTCCTTTAGCAGTTGGCGGAACAGGGTCGGAAACGGCAGCCCGTCCAGGTGCTCGCGCTTCTGGTGGCCGTAGACAAGCATCATGCTGAGCGCCAGGCCGCGGTCGTTGATGCCGGTGAGCGCGCCCAACAGCCCGGGCCAGGTGACACTTGCGTAGCGAAATGGGGTCTGGCTCCGCGCAGCGGTGCCTGACCCCTTTTCGCGGCCCGACTCAGTCGGTTCATACACCACAACAATGTTCGCTTCGTGGGCGATGCTCAGGCTGGGGAAGTCGAGATTGCGCCCCATCAGGATCTCACCGCTTTCCGTCATGCCGTCGTGCGCCGCGATGGTGCTGCATGCCGCGACCTTGTGAATATCAAGAAAGCACTGCCCGACGAGCATTTCGTCGTAGGTCAGCTCGCTGGTTTCGCTGAAGCCACGCATCTCGTCGCGCATCCATTGCGGCAGGTTCGGCTCCATCTCGCGCGCCAGTTTCAGGTCGCCTTCGAAGTCGGGCGCGAAGCAGCGCATGTAGCTGTGGAAGGTTTCGAAGGCTTGCACGCCGACCAGGTTGCCCAGCGCTTGCCCCATCTCGCGGTGTGTGCCACGAACATGAACCAGCGGCACGCCGTCAATGATCTGCAGCGACCCGTGGGGGACAGTGATCTCGCGGAAGGGAGTGACTCGCTTGGCCCGATTCACAAACCAGCCCTTGGCCATCTTGAGCGGCACACCCAGTTCCCGGTACGGCAGTTTTTTCATCCAGCGAGCCATGACTGTCTCCCATAACGCTGCTACATAAACTATAACGTCGTTATGAATAAGCAGCAAGCGGTTTCAGTGTAATCGATTTGGGGCTCTGACGCGAAGAACTGCAGAAATCCAGCCACGGAGAACACGGAGTTTCACGGAGGTGGCTTTCTCCGTGGCTGTCCGTGAACTCCGTGGCTAATGCAGTAGTTAAGCCGGTTCATCCGTGGTTACATAACGACATGCGCGTTGAGATGGAATTTCTTGGCAGCGGCACCAGCAGCGGGATCCCGACCATCGGGTGCGACTGCCGGGTTTGCCACTCGGATAACCCGCGCAACAAGCGCCTGCGCAGCAGCGTTCTATTCCGCGTGAATGCAGGCGAAAGCGAACGCCGCCTGCTGGTGGACGTGACGCCGGATGTCCGCATCCAGGCCCTGCGGGCCGGGCTATCCAGCGTTGACGCGGTCCTGATTACGCACGCCCACGCCGACCACTTTCACGGGCTGGATGACCTGCGCGGGTTGTACTGGGGCGGCGGGCGCGAGCCCTTAAACCTGTTCGCCTTCCCGGAAACCCTCGATAGCCTGAAGCAGACTTTCAGCTACCTGTTCGACGAAAACTACGAATACAAGGGCATTGCCAAGTTCACCAGCCACACCTTTGAGCATGACGCCTTCGAGGCCGCGGGGCTAAGCGTCCAGCCGATCCCGGTCATCCACGGCAGAATGCGCGTGGCGGGATTTCGCGTCGGTGACTGCGCCTACATCACGGACACCAACGAAGTCCCGCCCGCAAGCATCGAGAAGCTGCAAGGTGTGAAACTGCTGATTCTGGACGCCCTGCGCAAAGCCCCGCACCCGACACACATGAGTTTGCCCAAGGCCCTGCACACGGCCGAGCAGATCGGCTGCGAGCGGGTGTTTTTCACGCACATCAACCACGACCTAGAACACGAAGCGATCAACAAAGAACTGCCCGACTGGGCCAGCCTCGGCTTTGACATGTTGAAAGTAGCCCTGGAAGAAGACGGCACGATTACCATCACTGAGCCTGGCCACACCGGCGCGCCACCGCCGATTGCATTCTAGACGGTGCCTGGTGTTCCGTGTTTGGTGTTTGGAAAAGGCAGTTTCTAAACACCAAACACCAGCCACCAAACACTGGCGAAGCCAATGAAAGCAGACGTTTACTGGGTCATCCCGCGGCGCCTTGCGATCCTGCCGAAGCCTCGCGGCGGCGAGTGGCTCGACGATGAGATCGGCTCTTATGCCGCGCAGGGGTTGAATGTGCTGTTTACGCTGCTTACGCCCGATGAAGAGATCGAGCTTGAGCTGACGGACGAAGTCGTGTTGGCCGAAAAGCACGGGCTCGATTTCATGCGCTACGCGATCCCGGATCGCGGCGTGCCGAAGTCGGCCACCCTGTTTGCCGAAGTGATTCACGATCTGGCCGATTCGGGCAAGGCGATCGGCGTGCACTGCCGCGCCGGTATCGGGCGCTCCGGGCTGGCCTGTGCCGCAATCATGCTGCGACTCGGCCATGAGCTGGACGCAGCCTTCGACGTCATCGGCAATGCCCGCGGCGTAGAAGTCCCCGACACGTCCGGGCAGAAGCAGTGGCTGGCGGATCACGCGGAATTGTTAAAGCATTGAGCGCGACGCGTCAGCTAGCGGCAATTGCTACGCGGCGTCTTTGTAGTCGTTGGCGTCGATGACCGGCAGTCGCAGCGACTCCGCGAGCTCTTCCTCTTCGATTACCAGGGCGGGCAGTCGGATGCTGTCCAAAAAATCTTCTTCCAGCACAATCAGCAAACCGTCGACTTCAAGTTCGTTGAACTCGGCCAGGCTTGTCAGCACTTCATCCAGCCCGTACATCGAAAACGCGTTCATCACATTGTTGCTGGGCTCCAGCAGGCGCAGGGTAGTGCCGGCGTCTTTGCAGGCATCGGCGAACTCGATCATTACCGCCAGCGCGCTGCCGTCCATGAAGCGGACCTTGCTGCAATCCAGGGCTACCACACGGCTGCGCTGCCACAGCAGGCGCCAGAGTTGCTTCCTTAAATAGGCCGCGTTGGTAAGGCTCAAACGTCCGGCCAGGTGCGTGCACGGGTTCAGCCGCGTCGGCGCACCGGTGTACGCCGGTGCGGTCTCAGCCCAGGCCTTGCGAATGCGTTCTGTGATGCGTTTGAGCATGAAAGCCTCCGGCATGCTGTATCGGCGCGGTGAGGGGCCGAACTGAAGGGTGATTGCGAATCTGCGAAGAGCAGCCGAGGGCTTTGCGCGTTTCCCAAAGGAAGATGCACGAAAATCGAGAAATTACCCGCAGGTGACAAATCGCGAGGTATAGTTCGTGCATTGACAACGATGTTATGCCGCCCCGTTGGTTCGTTGGTTTCCTTTAAGGGGGGGAACCCAGCATTCGGGACGGTTCGCGCAGGCGGGCGGGATCGTGACTTTCGTTTTTAAGGGGGACGGAAGTTATCTCTGTTCGCCTGCGCCCTAAATCCCTTGCAGGCCGGCTTTCGCAGTCGGCCTGCTTCATTTAACCCCGTGTTCCGCCCGCCGGCGGTTGTCCCTCAAGCCTGCTCTGGTATATTTTCCACAGTAGGCAGCATTGGTTGAGGAAAAATTAGCCTGAACGGAGTCTATGAGGTCAAAACGCCGTCCGCCGCCGATGGACAAGAACAAGAACTTTGGCGATCACCGTATCAACCGGCGCATCCGCATCCCGCGTGTCCAGCTGATCGATCATGAAGGTGTAAATCACGGCGAAATCGACACCGATGCCGCCATGCGCATGGCCGAGGAGGCCGGTCTTGACCTGGTTGAGATCTCTCCGACGGCGCGCCCGCCCGTATGCAAAATCATGAATTACGGGCAGTACAAGTACACGCTGAAGAAGCGCCAGAAGGGCAGCAAGGCCCACCAGGCCAAAGTAAAGGGCGTGCGCCTGCATCCCAATACTGCTGAGCACGACCTTCAGGTCGCCCTGAAGAAGTCCAAGGGCTTCATGGACAAGGGCGACAAGGTTCTGATTCAGGTGTGGTTCAAGGGTCGCGAAATGGCCCACACGGAGCGCGGTGAAGAACTGCTCAAACGCTTCGTCGAAGAACTCAAAGACATCAGCAAAATTGAGTCCGGCATTCGTCGTGAAGGCAAGCGAATGCATCTACTGCTGACGCCCCTTACGGCTGAAGAGCGCAACGCCCGCAAGAAAGCCGTCGAGCGCGACAAGGAAAAGGCGATGGCGGACGCGATTGCCAAGGCCAAGGCGGCCAAAGAAGCAAAGGAAGGCAAGTCCGCGGACGCGCCAAAGGTGCCCGCGCCGGAAACCGAAAAAGCGGTCTAGCGATTCTGGATTGACCGCCGCAGCCCAAACTGCGGCGGTAACTTTCCCGCCTTCTGCCTCCCCCTTTCCACACGGCGCATCCTTTGCTATTCAGGTCGTCCCAAACGGGGACAGGCGATCGACAGCGGTATCAAGCCGGGGATTTCACCCGCCCGCCAAGACGCAGGAGAAAGTACGCCATGCCGAAAATGAAGACCCACAAGGGCGCATCCAAGCGCTTCAAGGTCACCAAGAAGGGCAAGATCAAGCACTACAACGCGGGGCGTTCGCACTTGATGAGTGCCAAAAGCCCGAAGCGGCGCCGTAACAAGCGTCACGCGCACGTGCTGTCGCCCACGCACGCCCGCAACGTCGCAAAGCTGATGGGCGTACGCCGTCAGCCGCCGGCCCCGACGCCCAAGCAATCCGAAATCAACGAATAGGGACAACCGCTACCGGCTTCAAGCTGAGCTGAGGCTCACCCGGTCGGATACCCAGGGAGAATGTCATGCCGCACGCCGTAACCCGTACCACTCGTCAGCGTCGTCACAAGAAGTTCCGCAAGCTCGCAAAGGGCTTCTGGGGGCGCCGCAAGAACTACCGCCAGGCACGTGTCGCCGTTGAACGCGCATGGCGCTACGCCTGGTTTCACCGCGCGCTGCGCAAGCGCGACTTTCGCCGTCTCTGGATCACCCGCCTCAGCGCCGCAGCCCGCGCCAACGGGCTCGCGTACAGCGAGCTGATTCACCTGTTGAAGAAGGCGGACATCGAGCTGAATCGCAAGAGCCTCAGCGAAATCGCAATTCGCGACCCGCAGGCCTTTGCAAAGATCGCCGAAGCCGCCAAGACCGCGAAGTAAGCACAGGAAATCGATGCTCGGCAGTCGGGAATCGGCAACCGCCGGTTCCCGTTGCCTTTCCGATTCCCGAATACCCCTGTTTGTCACTCCGCGTGACCGCGCTATAGTGAAGCCTTCCCCGGCGTGACCCCGGATAGTCCGCCCGTGAGTAAGAAGAAATCAGACCCCGACAAGGAAGTCCCGAAGCCCACCGGTGCGTTTAAGTCGCCGAAGTGGCTGCTTTGGCTGTTCGCAGGGCTGATTGTTGTTGGCTCGCTGGTCTCCTATGGCGGCGGGCTCGACAACGGTTTTACCAACTGGGACGACAACTGGCTGATTACGGAGAACCGCCACATCCGCGAGATGTCGTGGGAGAACTTTCAGTACTGGTTCAACCCCAGCGCGCCACGCGAGGAACTCGGCAACGAGTACCTGCCCATTCGCGACCTCAGCTACGCTGTCAACTACGCCTTTGACGGCTATGACTCCACCGGCTACCACGCGACGAACCTCGTGCTGCATGTGCTGATCAGCCTGCTGGTCATGCTGTTCGCCTATCGACTGACCGGGCGGCGCTGGATCGGCGGCGTTGCAGGTCTGCTGTTCGCGGTGCACCCGGTACACGTGGAAGCCGTCAGCTGGTTGAGTTCGCGTAAGGATCTGCTTTCGACCTTCTTCCTGCTGCTGTCGGCGAACTTCTACCTGTCCGCGCGGCGCTCCCGTACCGGGCTCATGTCGAGCGAAAGTTTCGTGCAACGGGTCCGCGAAAGCACGCGCCTGAGCTGGTCTTTCGCGCTGCTGTTTTTCGTCTTTGCTTTGCTGTCAAAGATGACCAGCGTGGTCCTGCCGGCCCTGCTGCTGCTGATGGAACTATTCCGCGGGCACAAACTGCACGCGCTTTCGAAACCAAAACGCGCGCTGGCACAGGCCCCTTTCTGGATCGTCGCGCTGCTGTTCACGGCCCTGGCGTCACACATTGGCAGCGGGCTCATGCGTGAGCCCTACGGCGCAAACAAGTTCGAGTCGTTGCTCACGGCCGTCAGCGCCATCACTCGCGACTTTCAGGTATTGATCGCGGGCTACCCGCTGCACGCCGCGGTGGACCTGCCCGTGCAGACCGGCTTTAGCCTGCCGGTGATCATTGGGCTGCTGATCCTGATTGCGCTTGTCGCTGTCGGGCTGATCGGCTGGCGCGAATCGCGTGAAGGCTGGGACACGCGCCGCGCCATGGCCTGGGGCGTGGCTGGTTTTTGCGCCTTGTGGTTCCTGATCGCGCTCAGCCCGGTGAGCAACATCCTGGTGCAGATCGGGACCGTCTTCGCCGAACGCTACCTGTACATACCCAGCATCGGTTTTTGCATCGCTGTCGCGGCAATGGGTGTGCTGGCGTTGGAGCAACTTCGCAAGAAGGAATCCCTGCGCGTGATTGTCGCGCCCGCAGGCGCCGTGGTACTGGCAATCGTCGTTGGTCTGTACACCTTCGCAACCACGCAGGCGACAAAGAGCTGGGCAGGCAGTGTCAGCCTCTGGAGCCACACGCTGGCCCACGATTCGGGCAATCATGTCGCATGGTTCAACCTTGGGCGCGTGTACCAGGAACAGGCCATCATAGAGCCCGATGAGCAGCGACAGCAGGAGCTGCTAAGCCAGGCCGAGGAGCACTTCCGGCACGCGCTGGAAAGTGAAGCACGAACGTACCGCTACGACCCGGCGCGCGTGTACGCCGCGCTTGCGCTGGTCAGCATCTACCGCCATGAGCCCGAGCACGCACTGGCGTTACTGGAAAAAGCCGCGAATCACGTCGATCTGTCCTGGCGTGATGAACGTGCAAAAAACGATGTCGAAGCGCTGCTTGCCAACCCGCGCGGGCTGGCGTATTCGGCGATGGGGGAGCATGACAAGGCCGTCGCCGCATTCGAGGAAACGATCGCCAAGTCGGATCGCTACCCCGGCGCGCGCGTGAACCTTGCCAGTGAACTGACCCGCGTTGCGCTCAATGAACAGGGTGTTGACGAGGACAAGCTGAACCGCGCCAAGAGTCTGCTGAACGAATACGAGCGACAGTACGGGCGCACGGAACAACTGGTTGAGGCCCGCGCGCGTACGTCGCTGAAGGAATTCGAAACGCGCCTCAGCTTGTCCGGCAAGGGCGGCGAGAAGGACATCCCGACCGAGCTTCAGCCGTTACTGGATTTCGCACGCAAGCTGTACACCGACCTGATCGCGCTGCGCGAGCAGGGTGTCACGCCCAACGCCGCCATGGCCGCGACGCTGATCGAAGCTGCCGATGCCTATGGCCGCGGAACAGCGGCCGACGCGACCGCCGAGAAATATCTGCGCCGCGCGCTGAAGCTGAAGCCGGGTTACAAAGGTCTGCGCTTCCTGTTGGCGCAACTGCTGTTCGAAAAAGCCGGCATCCTGAGCGACAAGGGCGAAGAGGGCGCACCCACGCGTGCCGAGGCGACAAGCCTGCTGGCCGAGGAGCTGAACCGCCACCCGGACTACAGGCCCGCCTTGCAGTTGAAAGCGGCGGGCTTGCGCCAGCGCGCCGTGAACGAAGCGGATGCGCTCGTGCGCGGCTGGCGCGCGGAGTACAAGGCGATTTCCGGCGACGACGGGGTGCCGACCTGGTACGGGTTGATCCGGCGCCTGCAAGACAAGCAGGCGTTTCGGCAGCAGTTGGTGCTGGTCACGACCCTGATGCGCGAAGCAATCGAGCTTGACCCGGGCAACGACGAAGGGCACGGCATTGTTGAGGGCAGCGGGCGCCAGATTGCCATTGGCATGTGGCTGACCCGCGACCCGGACCTGCGGGCCTACGCGGAAGAGCTGCTGCGCACGGTGTTCAACGCGCGCCCCATGGACGGCGAAATCAGCGCGGCTCTGACCCAGTTCTATCTGGACCTCGCGACCGAGCTGATCCGCAAGCCCAAGGAAGGCAGCACTCTCGACGAACGCCGAGCCGAGATGGATACGCTGCTGAAGAACATGCTTACGCTTTCCGATCGCGCGCGGCGGATTCTGTCGAACAAGCTGTTCAAGACCGGCCTGGGCGTCGAGGGCGTTCACGCCCGGCAGATCGACCTGAAGGACGAGAATGGCGAAGTGATGGCCATCAGCGAGCCCGCCAGGCGGATGGCGGCCAGTGAGTTCATTCGGGCCGCTACGCTGCTGAACCCGGAAAACGTCGAGGCGCTGGACTGGCTCAAGCAGTTCTATGAAGAAACGGGAAATTACGACGAGGCGCTGAAGACTTTCGGGCAACTGATAGGCGCCCTGAAAGACCGCCCCGAACTGATGCACGGCGTCTACCTGTCGCTGGCGCAATTGCAGCTCGACTACGGCCAGCAGCTTCTGAAGCGCTACAAGTTTCTTCTCAGCGCCGGCAAAGACGAAGAGGCCGCCGACGTTCGGAACAAGGCAATCGTGGCGTACCGCGAGGCACTGGCGACCACGGGGCGTCTGATCGACAAACCGGATGACCCGGGCAAGCTGAATCTGCCCATTCGTTTGCGCGGCGTGGCTGCCCAGCGTCTTGCATACTTCGAGGCCTCGCGCGCTCTGGAGTACTACACGATCGCGCTGGACGCCTACGAGATCGCGCCGCTGGACTTTCTGGTCGAGATCGCCGAGGTACGCCGCAAGCGGGCGTGGTTTGTCAAAGACCCGTATCAGCGCCTGCGCGAGCTTGAAAAGATTCTTGCCGCCGCGGACCCGGACGACGACGTCGCGTCTATCCAGCGCGACATGGACGACCTGCGGCAGCGCATCATCCGTGATGAAGCCGACGCGTTGTTGCGCGAGGGCAAGCTGGATCGCGCGCTCGGCAAGGTGGAAGAGGGTTTCTCCATCTCCGACTCGGCGCAGCTGTTCGCTACACGCGGCGACATCTACCTTGCCATGGCGGGACAGATTGATGACCCCGATGAGCGCGATGCCCTGACTGTCAAGGGCAGCAAGGACTTCGTGCGCGCCTACACCGAGCCCGAGGCGCTGATCAAGGGCGGCGACCTGTACTGGGAACACGAGGCGTTGCGCTTTGAGACGGATCAGATTGTGAAGGCCCGGAGCGCGTACAGCCGTGCGCTGGATGTGATTACCTTTGCCCAGATCACGATGGACGAAGGCACGCCGGAGTGGCAGCGCTACGTAGAGCTGGCCGGGCACGCCCGCGACAAGCTGGGCGAGATGAGCGCCCTTGCCATGCAATACCTGGCCGCCGCACAAGCCGAGCAGAAGAACGGGCGACTGGGCGACGCGCTGAGCTATGCCGAGCGCGCGCAACTGCTGCTGGGCGAGCACGTGCGCGCGTATCACGTCAAGGCGCTGATTCTGCGGGATCTGGCCAGGGGCGAAAAATCCGCCGACTACGCCCGGCAGGCACGGTCGGCGTTGCTGTCCGCTCTGGGAGCGCCGCACCTGTTGACAAGTCAACGGATGGCGCTGATGTACGACATGGCGCTTCTGCACCTGGAGGAACTGGCTGACCGTCAGGGTGCCCAGGAGTGGATGACCCGTTTGCGCGACCTGCTGGCGGGCGAAGAGCCCAAGGGCCGGACAGAGCAGGAGCGGCAGGACTACCAGAAGCTGCTTGAGACGTACCGTTTGAAAACGCGCGAGCTTGCGGACCGACTGCGGGGTTAGGCAGCGCGAAGGCAAGTGATCTGGCAGGCCGCTTGCGAGCGTATGAAATTGGGGTTTTCAGGGATGTTGCGCGCCGCGTTTTGCGTCTAGAATGTATGGGCTCAGTTGCTTCGCGTGGCGAAGCGCAACCGGGAGTAACAATGTCGGCAACTATCCGTAAGCTTTCGCTCAGTTTTCCCCAGAAGCTGATCCGCGAGCCAATCCTTCACAACATCTCGACTCGTTTTGGCGTGGCTTTCAACATCGTCCGCGCCAACGTGACGGACGAGCATGGCTTTCTTGAGCTCGCGCTCGAGGGCGACACCGAGCATCTTGAAAAGGTGCTTGAATATCTGCGCCAGCTCGGTGTCACGATCGAGGAAAGTTAGAGGCAAGGCGCCGCGGGGCCGGGCTCGCAGCGGCGAGGCCCGGCCCCGTTTCGCGTTACCTCCCGTGATTGACGCAAGGTTGAACCCGCGTATCGTTCATATTCACGCGCCCGTAGCTCAGTTGGATAGAGCGGCGGTTTCCGGAGCCGCAGGTCGCAGGTTCGAATCCTGCCGGGCGTGCCAATCTCAAACGCAAGCGGGGAGAGGCTGCTCGGCCTGTCCCCGCTTTCCGTTGTGATCCGTACGGGCGCGGGCCCCGGCGCTACGAGGTTGACCAGCGCACGCGGTGATAGATGCGCGTTGCGACCGCGTCTACAATCATCAGCCCGCCGAAGGTCACCGCCCAGAAGTGCGGAAACAATTCTCCCCAGGCAAGCCACAGCACCAGCGTCGCGAACCCGGCCGCGTTTGCCAGCACGGCACTCAGAAACAACTGGCGCGAGAACTTGAAGCCGATCAGCGCGCCGATCACCAGCCCGATGCCCAGCCCGAAAATCGCGTATAACTCGTGCCCGGTTGCAAGGTATACGCCCCCGCCGAAGGCCGTTCCGCCCAGCACGAAGCCCGCAATCGTCACGTTGAACAGCATGTTGGCCAGCAGCAGCTTCGGCGCCAGCGCCGCCCCGATCAATGCGCCCGCGCCGGCGCACGCCCACATGACCCACGGGTCCATCTGCAGCAGGAATGCGATCGCGCCAGCCGCACCGCCGATCAAAGCAGCCGCCAGCGCCCGCACGAAAACCGCGAGCAGGATCAACCCCAGCCCGCCGATCAACAGCGCGATCAGCGTCGCAAAGCGGCGGTAGTCGTCGTAGTCGTCGCCCGCCAGGCTGCGCAACTTCGCGCGTAGTCCTTCCAGCGTCAGGGGGATGTCCGCCTCGGCTTCGGGCTCGGGAGTTGCGTCGTCTTCCTGGCGCAACTCGTCGAATTCGCGGCGCCGCTCCCTCACTTCGTCAATCCGCTTGCGGATGCGTTCGCGCTCGTCGATCAGCTCGTTGGTGTGTTCGGCCTGCTCGATCTCTTCTTCTTTAAGCAACCCGGATTCGCGGGCGGCCTGCAACAGGTGCTTGCGCTCGACGCGCTGGCCGAGCTCGGACACGCCGATACAGACCAGCAGGGTGACCAGCACCCACTTCATGGGCAGGTCTGTCAGGCGCGCGGCGGCTGGCAGGGCTTCGCGTTCGAGGTCAACCCGCTGGTCGAGTTCGATCTCGGTGATGCTCTTGGCTTCGACATCGTCAAAGGGGTCGGTGACGGGCGTGGCAGACTTCTTTGCACGATCCTTCGCCATCGTTCAGGTTTCAGGTTTCAGGGTCCAAAGAATGAGGCACGGCGGCAGGACCCTGAAACCCGACACCTGAAACCTGCTTAGCCGAGGCGCTTGTCTATGAAATACAGAATGATGGGCCTCGCGCACTCGTAGCAGTAGCCGTATGTGCGGTCCATATTGTCCGCCAGGCTCATCGTGGGGCTGTCTTCGGACTCCCCTTGACTCTTCATGTGTTTATCAAGTTCGTCGCGCGACTTGCATTTCTCAAGGGCGCGCTTGATGGAACTCCAGTTCACCTGGTCGCGCATTTCGCGGTACAGGCTGCGGTGCAGCTCTTTGAACAGATCCGCGTAGGTGCTTTGCAGGTCGATGCCGACGGGCTCGGCCGTGCCCGGCTTCAGCTTCTGGGTGCCGGTAGTCATGGCATTCGTGAGGCGGCTGACCATCCTGAACCGGAAAAACTCGCGCTCGGAGTCTTCGACGTTCATGAGGTCTTCGACCTTCTTCATCATGGATTCATCGGGCTCTACGTCCTTGCCGGTGACTTCGCTTTTGATTTTCTCTTTGCGGTTGTAGGCCGTCACGTGCGTCAAGTATTTCCGGATGCGTTTTTCAATGTCGCCCGGGTTGACGTTGACGATGCTGTTTTCAATTTCGCCGGCGATAATTTCGTCGTACCGCTGGCGCAGCACGGCTGTGAACGCGCGGAAGTCGTGGTAGCCGTCGTCGCGCTGCCGCGCCAGGAAATCGTAGTTCACGGGCCCTTGGTCAACGACAATGTCGAGCAGCTTGAACACGGCGAAGGGTGTGATGCACTCGGAGGCGTCGTCTTCGCAGATGTCAGCGAAGACGTTCTGCAGGATGCGCGTGGGGATGCCGTCCATGCCTTCGCTGGGGAACTCGTTGCGCAGGCGCTTGCGGACTTCGCGGGTGAGCAACTGACGCTCGCGATTGGTGAGAAAGGGTGGATACTCGCCGGAGTACACAAGCGCCTTGGCCATCGGGTTCAGCTTGGCCAGCACGCTACGCGCTTCCTCGGGCAGGTCGCTGGCGTTGGGCAGGTCGGATTTCTCGAGGCGCGACATGACCGCCCACAGAGCGGCGAGTTCCGTCGAGTGTGGTGCGATGCGGTGGTAGCGCTTGGCCTGGCGCAACCCGCGGTTGTAGATTTTTTCCTCGTCCACGTAGTTCAGCAGGTAGGGCACGTCGATCTTGCGCATCCGGCTGCGCAGGGCCTTGCTTAGAGGGTCGCCGCGCAGCGCCTGATACTCGGCGAGGTTTGTCGTGCCGAGGATCATGACGTCGATGTCGCAGCCGACCTCTCCGAAGTCCATTTTGTGTTCTTCGACTGCGCTCAGCAGGTGCTGCAGGTAATTGCTCTGCTTTTTGAAGATGTCGCTGTAGTGAACGATGCCGCGATTGCCGCGCACGTACTTGCCGAAGTAGCGCACCAGGCTGACGCTGTTCAGGAGGTTGGCGATGAACTTGAAGTTCTCATCCATGGTGACGGGCTGGCTGGCAGTCTCGACGTTGCCTTCGGGCGGGATCTTCGCGACGCCGATGCCGCCGCTTTCGCTGAACACCACGCGCTGGACGACGACGTGATCCATGACCTTGACCCAGTCGCCCTTGTAGCGCCTGAGCAAGAATGAATAGATCTGCTTGCTGTTGAATTCGAGTTCACCTTCCAGAATCTTGTGCGGGATCGGGTAGCGCGCATCCAGCCCGTTCTGCTTCCACAGCTTCTCCAACAGATCGCGCCGGGCGCCGCGCGGGATCAGCAGAAGGGGGTGTTCGTGCATCTGGCTGGGCAGCACGGCCACCGCGTTTGTGACTCCGGCGTAGTCGGGCTTGCCGCCGCCGAAGCCGAGACTGCCGCCGTCCTCGGCGTGGAAGTCTTTGCCGAAGCGCCAGGCGAAGCTGTAGACCGCGCCGTCGTCGCTGCCGGTGTAGCTTTCCAGCCCGCGCGACATCAGGTCGATGATGCTTGTTTTGGCCGTGCCGACCGGGCCGTGCAGCACGAAGATGCGCTCTTTGCCTTCTTCGCGGGCGCCGGCGCGGATGTACTTGACGAGCTTGCTGATGGTGCGCTCCAGCCCGTAAATAGCGTTCTTGCCGTTATTGAAGGGATCGTCAAACAGCTTGTAGCGCCGGACCTGCTCACCGCTGTCCTCGAAGGCTTCGGACCCGAAGTGCTGGATCATGTCGAAGGTCAGCTGGTAGGTGGTGCGGGTGTGCTTGTAGGGGTCCTCGCAGACGCGATTCAGGTAGTCGAGGTAGCTGCCCTCCCAGGAAATCTGCTCAAACTGACTACGGTTGCGCTCGACGATGAAGTCGGTAATCGATGCTTCGCTGATCTTCGGACGTTCCATGCAGTCCTCTGCGGCGAGTTGCCGTTTTTACGCCAGTTCCCGCGACCCTTCTATGATCCGATGCGCCCGCCCCCGCGTCAAACCTGCGGACCATCTACTTCTTGTCTTCGTCCGGTGCAGCGGGCTTGGTGCCGTCCACTGCTGCCTGCTCCGATTCGTCCTTGTTGATTTGCCTGGTCGCCAGTTTCTTGGCGAACTTCTCCGCGTCGCTGATGCTGTGGTCCTCTTCTGCAGCCTCGCCGACCTTCGCAGCGGGCTCGCTCGCGCCGCCGTCCTTGGACTTTTCCTGCGCCATGCCGGCCTCGTGATTAGCCATGGTTTCCGCGCGGTCGCGTTCCTCGACGCTGAGCTTCGCGAGTTCTGCTTCTTCCTCAGTGACTTCGCCGCGCATCTTGCGGACGTAGCGCAGCAGGTTCGCGCGCTTCTTGCGGTCTTCCTGGGCCTGTGTCTTTTCGTCCGTGTCGGACTTGTAGCTGATGACGCGCTGGGGCCAGGGAATCTCGATGCCAAGCTCGTCGAACTTGGCCTTCACCCGGCGGTTGAACTCGCGAGCTGCACCCCACTGCTCACCGGCGCGAGTCTTCAGCAGCATGCGCAGATTCACCGAGCTATCACCCAGCGCGGCAACGCCCATGTAGATCGCGTCCAGCACCTTCTTGTCCCAGGGCTCTACTTCGCGCATTTCCTTCGCAACCGCCTCAAGAACCTGCCCCACTTCGTCCGCGTTCTCTTCGTAGCCTATGCCAATGTCGATGACGGAACGCGACCACAGCTTGGTCTGGTTGGTCGTAACGCTGATTTCACCGTTCGGAATAGTGTGCACGTCGCCGTTGAGCGAGCGAATGACGGTAGTGCGAAGGCCCAGATTCTCAACGGTGCCGGTCTTGCCGTTGATCTCAATTACGTCGCCGATGCTGAACTGGCCTTCCAATAGGATGAAGAAGCCGGCGAAAAAGTCTTTGACCAGCGTCTGGGCACCGAAACCGACGGCCAGGGACACGCCGCCGGCGGCGACCAGGAGCGGGCCGTAATCGACGTCAAATTGGGCAATCGCGAACATGATGGCGGTGATGTAGACGACCACGCGTGCCGTGGTCATGAACACGGTCATGAGTGTGCGGGCGCGCTGCTGCTCGTCGGCACTGAAGCCCTTCTTCTTGTCGGCCCGCTTGACGATGCCCTCGATAAGCGGCTCGCCGATCTTGCGAATCAGGAACAGAATGAACCAAGCCACCAGCAATACGCCGACGACCTTGAGCGCGCGGACGCCGATTGTCTTGCCGATTTCTTCGTAATAGCGCTCCCGGGTTTCGGGCAGGAGCATCGTCTCGATCTCTTGGTTGCGTTCGTTCAGCGAAACGATGCGACGATCGACAATTTCCATCTGGGTCTGCACCTGGCGCGAGTCCCGCTTGGCGGCGCCCAGGCGTTCGTTTTCCGCTTTCAGGCGCTCGCGCAAGGTGAAGATCAGTCCGCGCGGGCGCTCGTAGTATGTCGGTACTTCATACTCTGGTTTGGGCGGCTTTGCTTCGCCAACTGCGGCCTTGGTGAACTGCCAGACAATCGCGTCGATTTCGAGTTGCGTTTTCTCCGCGATGTCGGCGACCTCTTCTTCAACCTGCTGCTTGGCTGCGAGCTGGGTTTCGAGATCGACGCGCTCCTTTTGAAGGCGTTCGATCTCCAGGCGGTTTTCCTTCAGCTTGGTTTCGAACTCGTCGATCTTCTCGCCGAGTTTCTGATATTCCTCGGGCTCGCTGACCGGAGTGGCGCCCTCTTCGGGTTCCGGGGGCGCGGCTTTGCTGCCGTTCTCGGCGAGGATCGCCTTCAGTTTTTCGGCGTCCTGCTCAAGGCGTTCCAGGTAGTTTTCGCGATCGTCGATCTCTCGCTGGACTTCCTGCAGGCGCCCTTCGAAGGCCCGAATCCAGAAGGGTCCACGGCTCTCACCGACGCGCCCGCCCCTTAACTTGTCGATTTCTTCACGCAGCGATTTCAGTCGTTTCTCGTCGCGTGGCTGCCCGTCCAGGTCAAGTGACTCGGCGGGAGTGCCCGCGACCTTCTTCCAGGCGGCCTGTGCATCCGTCGCGGCTTTCATGCCCCCAAACGCGCGCATTTCATAGCTTTTGTAGGCGCCGAACAGCGTGTCCGCCATGTGGTCGTACGCATCGACGGACAATTGGAAGCGCTGCGTTGCCCAGCGGATCTCGTATTCGACCTTCTCAAGGTCCGACAGCTTCTCGTACACACGGCTTTTCGCGAACTCGAAGTCCTGCGCCTTGGCTGCCATCGTACGGATGCGCTCCTGTTCTTCTTCCGCCAGGCGCACTGCCTTGGCGTAGTCCCCTTCGGGCTGCGTTGTCTGTCCGGAATCGTCGGTCTTGATCTCGAGCAGGGTCAGATCTTTCCTCACCTGTTCCGTGAGGGCGTACAGGCGGTCGTACTCCTGCCGGGCGGTCAACTGCTCTGTAGTCGGGCCGGTGTCGGCCTGCTTGAGCGCGACTTGCAGGGCATCGAGTTGCCCGTTCAGAGTGACGACGCGCGCTTCGGCCTGCTGCAAGGCTTCGTCACGCTTCCCCTTTTCCTCGGGCGTGAGGCCCTCTTCAGCGGACGCGGCCTGCGCGCGGGTTACCTCCAGTTCAGCTGACGCGATGTCCTGCTTTGCGGACGCAATGTGTTTTTTCAGGGCGTCGGCGTGTTCGCGCACGTAGGGCGCCGCGGGCAGTTCGGGCAATGGCTCCGGTTGTGGCTGGGGCTGCGGATCCTGTGCGATGACAAAAACGGGTGCCAGCAGCAGCGCCACAACGAGTCCAAACCGCTTCATAATTTGCATCAACTCAATCCCTGTCGTTATTCTCCGAATTCCTCACTGGGCAGCAGGCGCTCGACTTCCGCTTCCAGCAGGTCGGTGATTTCGTCCGCGCTGCTGAGCGACATGGCCTTGTCCGCCAGTTTCTTAGCTTCCTCAACGGTCACGCGGCTCATCAAAGTCCTCAATTCCGGCATCGAAGTCGGGCCGACGCTGAAGTCGCGCAGACCAAAGCCGAGCAGAATCACCGCGTAGCGCGCCTCGCCGGCCATCTCACCGCAGACGCTGACGGGCTTGTTGTTCGCAATCGCGTTATCGATCACCATCTTGATCAGACGCAGAACCGCCGGGCTGGTGTGTTTGAACAGGTTGGCGACGTACTGGTTGTTGCGGTCGACCGCGAGAGTGTACTGCACCAGGTCGTTCGTGCCGATGCTGAAGAAGTCTGATTCCTCGACAAAGCTGTCGATCGTCAACGCGGCGCTCGGCACCTCGACCATCATCCCGAGGGGCACGTCTTTGCGATATGCAATGCCCTCGCGGTCAAGGTCTGCTTTCACGTTGTCCACGATCAGCTTGCCGGCGCGGAACTCTTCAACACTTCCGACCATGGGCAGCATCAGACGAGTCGGCCCGAGCAAAGCCGCGCGCAAGGCCGCGCGAACCTGGGTGATCAGCAGGTGCGGCTCGCGCAAACTGAGACGAATGCTGCGACAACCGAGAAACGGGTTCTCTTCCTTCTCGAGCCCGACTTCGCTGGCGAACTTGTCGGCGCCGAAATCCATCGTACGCAGAGTCAGCGTCTTGCCCTGAAGCGCAGCGTGGGCGCGTTTGTAGATTTCAAAGTGCTGCTCTTCGGTCGGGTGCGCGCCGAACTTGCTGTAGATGAACTCGGTGCGGAACAGCCCGACGCCATCGGCACCAAGTCTCAGGGCCAGCTCGATTTCGTCGTCCCATTCAATGTTCGCGTACAGGTTGACGTTCTCGCCGTCTTTGGTGGTGCGCTCGGCCTTGGCGGCGGCCTCGTACATGCGCTTTTCGCGATCGAGGTAGCCCTGCCCGCGCGCCTCGTACTTTGCGCGCGTCGCGTCGTCGGGGTTGATGATCACACGCCCGGATTTGCCGTCGACGATCATCACGTCGCCGCCGCTGATGTCGCCGCTGATGGTGCCAAGCCCAACAACCGCGGGTATACCGAGCGCGTTGGCCAGGATCGCGGTGTGGCTGGTGGCGCCGCCGACATCAGTGATGAAGCCGGCCACCATCTTCTTGTCCAGCGTCGCGGTCTGGCTTGGTGTCAGGTCGTGCGCCACGACAACGACTTTGCGGTCGAGCTTGCTCAGGTCGTGGGCCCTTTGGCCCAGCAGGTTCCGCAGCAGGCGCTTCTGGATGTCATAGAAATCGTTGACGCGCTGGATGAAGTAGGCGTCGTTGAGCTCTTTGATGGGCTTGACGATCTTCTTGAACACGCGGCTCACCGCGTACTCAGGGGTGTAGCGCTTGGTCTTGATCTTCTCGGGAATCTCTTTGGTGATCAGCGGGTCTTCCAGCATGCGCATGTGCGCGTCAAAGATCAGACCCACTTCCTCTTTGGCGACGGAGTGCACGCTGTCGCGAATGTCCGAGATCTCGCCCAGCGCGCGCGAGCGGGCAAGCTCAAAGCGCTTGAGTTCCGTCTCTACTTCGTCTTTGCGGATAAACCGGCGCGGTATCCGGAAAGATTCCGAATCCAGCACCAACGCGGGCGCGATGGCGACGCCCGGGGACACCGGGATGCCGTTTTTGATCTCCATAAATGCTCCGCGCGGCCAACGGGGAAGAGCGCATACGCATCCGACTCTTCCGGCCCGGCGATCAGGCGCGCGGTTTATAGCAAATAACCCGGGATGGTCTGCCCCGCAGGTCTTTTCCGCAAAGTGAGTCGAGTCATGTTAGCCTCGCCGCCCGGACCGGCAAGTCCCGTGGCGGCCCGCGCCGGCGCTCTGCCACGGTCAAGTCAGGCACACCAGCAGCTTGCGCGTGGCGGAAGCGATCGCCCCGTTGGATGCCTCCTGCGTCGTGAACCAGCGCCGATTCGCGGTTTCAACCGCATCACCCGCGCAGGGCTGCACGGCGAGCGTCAGTCGGTAGCCCATGATGGTGTGTTTGCGGTTGGTGACGCGGGCGCAGGGCCGCAATTGCAGACCGTGGGCCTGTTCGATCGACCGCCAGGCGTCGGGTTTCGTGCCGCGCCATTCCGTGTGGGGCAGCTCCCACATGCCGGCCGGCAGAAGGCTGCCGCGATCGTTCTGTTCGCGTCGCACCATGAGCACGCGGTCATCTGCATCGCGCACGGCAGCGAACAGATAGCGTCGGGTCTTCATTCCGGGGCGCGCCGGCCGGATGGGTAAGAGCGCGGCGTTGCCCCGCATGTTCCCCTTGCACCAGCGCCGCACGGGGCACGCGGGGCAGTCCGGCGCCGGTTTGCAGATGACGGCCCCAAGTTCCATCAGCCCCTGGTTCAACACGCCAGGGCTGTGACCCTCGCGGGCGCCGCCTTCAATGTACTCGCCCGCGGTCCGCCACAGCCATGCGCGGGCGGACTTTGACTTCACGTCATCATCGAGCGCGTACAGCCGTGCGAATACACGCTCGACATTGCCGTCCACAATCGGCTCGGGGCGGTTGAACGCGATGCTCAAGATCGCGCCCGCGGTGTACGCGCCGACGCCGGGCAATGCCAGCACGTCCGCGCGCGTGCCGGGGATTCGCCCCTCGTGGCGCCCCACGACCAGCTTGGCGGCGGCATGAAGCATCCGGGCGCGCCGATAGTAACCAAGCCCGGACCAGGCCTGCAGCACGTCCTCTTCGTCCGCGTCCGCCAAACTACGCACGGTCGGGAAGCGTTTTACAAATCGCGTGAAGTGTTCGCGGACGGCCTCTACCCGCGTCTGTTGAAGCATGATCTCGCTGACCCAGACACGGTAGGGGTTTGCGTCATGTCGCCAGGGCAGGTCTCTTGCGTGCCGCCGGTACCAGTCTGCCAGTGCCTTCCGGAACGCGGGGCTCATTCGTTCACGCGCCGACGGATTGCTTCTTCGTCAATCTGGTCGGGTTGCCACAGTGTGCGCCCTTCCATGCCCCCGGCCACGGTGATGACTTCGCCCGTGATATGCCGCGAGGCGGCGGGGCTGCTGAGCATTACCACCGCGCGGGCGATATCCACGGCGCGGGCGAGTTGACGCAGGCTGGCGGTCTTAGCGATGTGGGTGAGCTTGCCGGGCGTGCTTAACGCCTCGCGCGCCATTTCGGTGACTGTCCAGCCGGGCTCAACCATGTTCACGCGCGCGAACGGGTCAAGCCGCACCACTTCGTTCTTGAGGGACCGCACAAGCCCCAGCAGACCGGCCTTGCCCGCCGAGTAGTCGCTGTGCATGGCTTCGCCGAATCGCCCGGCCGTGCTGCCGATGAATGTCAGCGCGGCGCCCTGCAACGCGGGCGTAATCTGTCGCATGAATGCGCGCGCGGTGAAGGCCGCGCCGAGCAGGTTGACGGCGATCGTGTCGGCGAAGCGCTCAACGGGCATTTCGCTCAGCAACTCATCGGGCATTGGCCACTTTCCGGCGTTGGCAACACAGACGTCAACCTTGCCGAATCGCGCGACGCCGGCGTCCATGGCTTGCTGGATGGATTCCGCGTCCGTGATATCCGCCTGTACGGCGATGGTACGGTCGTGCCAGGCTTGCCCCGAAATGAACTGGCGCAGCCATTCCAGGTTGCTGTTTGCGTGCAGCGCCAGGTTGCAGCCTTCGTCGGCGAATGCGCGGGCCAGCGCGCGCCCGATGCCGCCGGATGCGCCGGTGATGAAAACGGTTTTGCCCTTGAGCTGCAGGTCCACGCTAGAAGTCTTCCTCTTTGTCGGCGTCCTGTCTGACGATCACGCGGTAGATGATGCCGGAGCGGTGCGAGCAGGCAAATAGCTCACCGCCGGCATCTTCACCGAAGCTGCTGATTGCCGCGCGGGGGAAGTGTCCCAGCAACTCGTGCTCGGTCAGCTCGGCTTTGTCGTAGTCATACTTCAGCCCCCAGGTGCGGCCAGTGCCGTAGTCGGCGTGAACGTATACGCCTTGCAGGGCCTGCTGCTTTTCGCCGCGATAGACGTAGCCGCCGGTGACGGATATGCCCTTGTCGCGTCCGTACTCGACGACCGGGTCGATCATGCCCTCTTCTTTGCGCCCGTCGCGATAGGCGTGCGCGCCCTCGCGGTTTTTCCAGCCGTAGTTGCCGCCCTTGACGATCAGGTCAATTTCTTCATAGGCGTTCTGCCCGACGTCGCCGCCCCACAGGTGCCCGGTCTTGCGGTCCCAGCTCATGCGCCAGAGATTTCGCAGCCCATAGGCCCAGATTTCCCCGCGCGCTCCTTCGGTTTTGACGAACGGGTTGTCAGCGGGTATCGCGTAAGGCTTGTCGTTTTCCTCTTTGTCCACGTCGATGCGCAGGACGGTTGCCAGCAGCGTGCCAAGGTTCTGCCCGTTGCCGTGGGGGTCGCCGCCCGAGCCGCCATCGCCAAAGCTGAGGTACAGGTAGCCGTCGGCGCCGAACAGCAGGGTGCAGCCGTTGTGGTTGCCCCAGGGTTGCTCGATTTCGAGGATGATTTTCTCGCTGCGCAGGCTGACGGACCTGGTCTCTTCGTTCCAGGTGAAGCGCGATGTAACGCCGCGGCGCGGCTTGGCGCCTTCCGCGAACTGCGAGTAATTCACGTAGAAGTAGCCGTTGTCCTTGAACTTCGGGTGAAACGCGAGGGCGAGCAACCCTTCTTCGCCGTGGCGGCGCGCCGGGATGCGCTCGGCGATATCCAGAAACTTCGTTTTCTCGCTGCTCGTTTCGTCGTTCTTGAAACGCCAGATGACCCCTTCCTGCTCGACGACATACAGCAATTCGTCGTTGGCGCCGTCGTCGCAGAGGTACAGCGGCAACTTGAACTCCAGCTTGGGGAAGGCATTCACAAGCTCAACGGCCGGCAGCGGGCCGGGGTCAGGTTCGCTTTGGGCGGCCGTGCAGCCGCTACCGCCTTCCACGCAGAACAACCCGAACGCGACGACAACGACAGCCCATGCAACTCGCCTGATCATGTGGGTCTCCTGGTTGGGCAGCATAACAGGGCGCGCGGGCGGATCATTCCCCTCGTGCGCAAGAACGCCCCGGACCGCGACGACGTGGCGCGGGGCGATTGTCGCGAGTCGCCGCCCGTGCTACGCCGCGGCCACTGGCGCCGGCTCTGCGTTGCGCTGCTCCAGGTGGTCCACCACGGCGGCGCCAATGCTGTCGCCGGCGACATTGACCGCCGTGCGGAAGCGGTCCAGAAACCAGTCCACGGCAAGAATCAGACCCGCCGCTTCCGGGGGCAATCCCACGGCAGTCAGCACGATCACCATCATTACCAGCCCGGCTTCGGGTATGCCGGCCGCGCCGATTGCCGCCAGTGTGGCCGTAAAGAAGATGACGACCATCTGCGCCGTCGTCAGTTCCACGCCAAGTGACTGGGCGATGAAAATTACGGCCACGGCCTCATAGAGCGCCGTGCCATCCATGTTGATCGTCGCGCCCAGAGGCAGCACGAAGCCCGCCGTGCGCTCGCTGATCTTGTTGTTTTTTGCGCACTCCATGGTGACGGGCAGGGTGGCGCTGCTGCTGGCCGTGCTGAACGCCGTGAGCAACGCCTGCGCCATGCCCCACAGGTAGCGGAAGGGGTGCTGGCGCTTGAACAGGAAGTAGATCAGCGGCAGGGTGATCAGCACGTGGATGCCCAGCCCGCTGATCACCGTTGTCATGTACCAGCCAAGCTGCTTGACTTCGACGTTCCAGAAATCCGCGCCCGCGGCGCCCATGCGCGCCATCAGCAGGGACGCGATGCCGACCGGCGCGTACCAGACGATCAGGTGCACGATCTTCATGATCGCTTCGTTGAAGCTTTCAAAGAACCGCAAAACGGGTCGGCCGCGCTCGCCCATGGTTGAAAGAACCGCCCCCAGCACGATGCTGAACACGATCAGGCCCAGCACGTTCATGCCCGCGCCCGCGGCGATCAGGTTGTCCGGAAACATGCCGCGCACAACGTCCAGTATGGCCTCAAGCGCGCCCTTGGGTTGTTGCAGCGACTGTGGCAGCGCCGACACATTTTCCGGGACGCTCGCGCCGACGACGCCCGGCTCGATGATGTTCACCAGCAGTATGCCCGTCAGCACGGCCATGCCCGTTGTGGCCGCGTAGTAAATGATCGTGCGCCCGCCAATACGACCGGCCTTGCGGATGTCGCCGAGGCTGCTGACGCCGACGATCATGGTCGCGACAATCAGCGGTACCACGATCATCTTCAACATGCGCAGCAGCAGGTCGCCAGGGAAACCGATCACGAGCAGAGCTTGTGCCCGGGCGTGGTCATCCGTGGGCAGCCAGTCGGGCAGGAAGTAGCCCAACAGACCGCCGACCAGCACGGCGGCGCCTGTGAAGGCGACGAGTGCGTTGGCGCGGCGTTGCTGCGTTGCCCGGTCGTCGGTCATTGGCGCTTTCTGAATCAGGGAATGCACACCCTATTGCCCGGCGTTGGAGCGTGCAAGAAACTCGGCGATTCTTGACCGTGCCATGCCTATCCTTAGGGTCGCGTTGTCTCTGCGAAGGTGGCCAATGCCCGCATGGAGCGGAATTCTCGAACGATACTCGGCGGTACGACGACTGACAGAGCGGCTGTGCGAGCCCCTCGAGGTCGAAGACCACGTCGCGCAGCCTATGGATGACGTCAGCCCTCCGCGCTGGCACCTCGGACACGTGACGTGGTTTTTCGAAACGTTCGTGCTGACACCGCACGTGCCGGACTACGCGCCGTACCACCCTCACTACTCGTTTCTGTTCAACAGCTACTACAACCTTGTCGGTGAACGTACGGACCGTCCGCGCCGCGGGACACTGACGCGGCCGACCGTGCGCGAGGTGCTGCAATACCGCACCGAGATCGACCGGCGCGTGCAAGAGCTGGTGTCCGATTGCGACGACGCGATGCTGGCGAAGCTGGGCCCGGTGCTTGAGATCGGGGTGAACCACGAGCAGCAGCATCAGGAGTTGCTGCTGGCGGACATCAAGAACATCCTGTTCCAGGCGCCGCTTTACCCGGGCTATCTGCCGGGCGCGGAGCTGACAGTCGGGCAATCCGCCCCGGCGTCCGGCTATTCCGGCTTTGAAGGCGGCCTGACGGGGTTCGGACATGCTGGCGACGGCTTCGCCTACGACAACGAAGGTCCGCGCCATGAGCAAAAGCTGCCGCCGTTCAGGCTGGCCAACGGGCTGGTCACGAACGCCGAGTTTCTTGAGTTCATCAACGACGGCGGCTACGCCCGTCCCGAGCTGTGGCTCAGCGACGGCTGGGACATCGTGCAGCGGCTTGGCTGGCAGGCGCCCCTGTACTGGTTGCGGCGCGACAGCACCTGGATCAGTCATACGCTGTACGGGCTGCGCGAAGTCGACGGCGGTGAGCCGGTTGTACACGTCAGCTACTACGAGGCAGACGCTTTCGCCCGCTGGGCCGGCAGGCGTCTGCCCACGGAGTTCGAGTGGGAGCACGCGTCCGTCATGACGGACGCGATGTCGCGCAAATCCACGTTGCTGGAAGACCGACGCCTGCACCCGACCATGGGCGGCCATGGCGGCGACGGGCCCCGGCGCATGATTGGCGAGGTCTGGGAGTGGACGGGCAGCGCCTACCTGCCATACCCCGGTTTCCGTGCGCCAAAAGGAGCCATCGGTGAGTACAATGGGAAATTCATGGTGAACCAGATGGTGCTGCGGGGCGGCAGCGTTGCCACACCCGGCGACAGTATTCGCCCGACTTACCGCAACTTCTGGCACCCGGACAAACGCTGGCAGTTCGCGGGCGTGCGCCTGGCGGAAGACGCCTAGCGATTCTTGATCAAGCAGCGGCGCGACAGCGGCGCATGAATGAGTGACCATGACGGCGAATGCAGAAGCCAGAAACCAGAATCCAGGATCGGACGCTGCGTACCGTGTGCTGAACGCCGCTGATCTTGAGGGCGCCCGCGGCATGAGGGCGTTCGCGTTGGACGTTCTGAACGGGCTCAGCGAAACCCCCAAGCGCCTGTCCTCGCGCTGGATATACGACGAGCACGGCAGCGAGTTGTTCAGCCGAATCTGTGAAATCGACGAGTACTACCCCACGCGCTGCGAAGCGGAAATCCTGCGCAACCACGCGCCCGATATCCTGAAACGCGCCGGCACCGACGCGCTGGACATCGTTGACCTTGGCGCGGGCGATGGGCGCAAGACGAACATCGTGCTTGATCGCGCGCTCAAGCAGGTCAAAGACGTGCGCTACGTGCCCATCGACATTTCCGAGTCGGCCATGGCGGGGCTGGTTGCGGCGACGGGGCAGAAATTTCCCGCGCTCAAATTCAGCGGCATCGTGGCCGAGTACTTTGACGGCCTGCACTGGCTCAGCAGTACCGATGACCGCAAGAACCTGGTCCTGTTCCTTGGCAGCAACATCGGAAACTTCAACAAGGTGCAGGCGCGGGTGTTTCTGCGACAGCTGTGGGAGGCGCTGAACCACGGCGACCAGGTGCTGATCGGGTTTGACCTGAAGAAAGACATCGAGCTGCTGCTCGCCGCATACAACGACGCGCAGGGCGTGACGGCGGCGTTCAACAAAAACCTGCTGAAGCGAATCAACCGTGAGCTTGGCGGCAACTTCGACATGAGCGCCTACCGCCACTACGCGACCTACGACGTGTTTACGGGCGCCGTGGAAAGCTACATCGTGAGCCTCAAGCAGCAGCGGGTGACGATTCGCGACCTGCAAAGCAGTTTCGACTTCGACGAGTGGGAGCCGATCCACACCGAGTACTCCTACAAGTATCTGCAGAAGGACATCGACGCCCTGGCCTCGGGGACCGGCTTCAAGATCATCGAGCAGTACTACGACAACAACGGCTGGTTCACGGACAGTCTGTGGCAGGTCGAGAAACAGAGCGTGTAGCCCTGTCGGCGCTACGAGCCCGGCATGGGCACCTGCAGCGGCGTGACCCGGCGCAGGGGGATGCTCATGGACGGCGCGTCCGGCTTTGCGCCGCCGTGCTGCGGGCGCCAGAAGGCGGCGAACAGCAACTCGTCAGGCCCTTCCTCGACAAACGTGACCGAGATGTGATTGCCCGCGCGGGATTCGCCGGCCAGGGCCAGCACGCCTTCGTCGTCCGGTGTCTGTTCCAGAATCAGCGGGCCGTGGATGCTTGACCACGCGACCGCGCGCACAACGCCCGAAGGCGCGGGCACCACGACGGCGCGCACCCCGTGGTACAGGTTGCGTGCTTCCGTGTCGAAGGCCTCGAAGTGAAAGCCGATACCCTGACCGGCGGCGGCGTAAAAAACTTCGGTGCGGACAAGCGTACTCATGCCGGCCTGCGCTTCGCCGATGCCGGTCCAGACGCCGACCCATGGAAGATAGCCTCGCAGGTCGTTACTCATGGTCGTCCCCCGGCAGGGGCATGCCCAGGCGCGTCATGCGTGAGTAGGTTCGCGGTTTGTCGCCGGCGGCGTAGCCCTCGCCGACGCTGGTGCTTATGAGCAATACGTGGTCTTCATTACGGAACGCGACCGAGAAAGCGAGATTGCCGGACAGAACGCCTTCCATGGCAAGCACGTCCGGGTCGTCGGGTGTTTCTTCCAGCAGGCAGAAACCGAGGGTGTCGGCCCACATGGTGTTCTCGACGCGCCCCTGGCGATTCACACCCCAGAACCCGATGCCGTGCCCTCGGATTTCGCAACTGCTGTTTTCCCAGATTCGCGCGCTGACCTCAAACACCTGCCCGTCAAAGTAGGGCGTCAGGCTTACCTCAAGCGTGCCCTCGCCCCCGTCTTCGAGTTCGCAGGCGCCGCGCCAGGTGCCCAGCCAGTGGGAGAAACGTTTGATCAGCGACGATGCCATTTCCGCACGTTAGCAAGGTGTATTTCAGCGCGATACACGCACTTTCCACAACTCGCAATCCGGGGCGCGGGCGCTATCATTCCGCCCTCTGAAAGGGAATGATGGCTCGCAAGGCTTCCAGCAGCGGCAACAAGAAGGGGCTTACCTACGCCGACGCCGGTGTGAATTTTGAGACCCACAACGCGCTAGTCGGTCATATCTTCAAGAAGATCCGCAGCACCTACAGCTCCCGGGTGATCGACGTCGAGGATGGCTACGGCGGACTGTTCTCGCTTGATTACGATACGTCCCTGTTCAAGCGCAACTATCGCCACCCGGTACTGGTGGCCTGCACGGACGGCGTCGGCACAAAGCTGAAGCTGGCTTTCCAGATGAACAAGCACGACACGGTCGGCATCGACTGCGTGGCCATGTCCGTCAACGACATGCTGTGCATGGGCGCCGAGCCGCTGTTTTTTCTCGATTACATCGCCACCGGTCGCAAGGTGCTGGACACGCTGCTGCCGCTCGTCGGCGGAGTCGCGGAAGGCTGCAAACAGTCCGCCTGCACGCTGCTCGGGGGCGAAACCGCAGAGATGCCCGACTTCTACCCGGAAGGTGAATACGACATTGCGGGCTTCGCGGTCGGCGTGGTTGAAAAACACAAGGTATTGAAGGGCGAGGGCATCAAGCCGGGCGACGTGATTCTCGGTATCGAAAGCAGCGGGCTGCACAGCAACGGCTTCAGCCTGGTGCGCAAGATTGTGTCCCGCAAGAAGTGGAAACTCGACAGGCATGTCGATGAGTTCGGCCGAGAGCTGGGGCTGGAATTGCTTGAGCCAACCCGCATTTACGTGCAGCCGGTGGTGGCGTTGCTGAACACCTACAAGCGCAAGCGTATCGTTGAGGGGCTGGCCAACATCACGGGGGGGGGCTTCCTTGAGAACATTCCGCGCATCCTGCCCGCGACGTGCGAGGCCGTCATTGACGTGTCAAGCTGGGAAGTTCCGCCGATATTCCAGATGCTGCAAAAGGGCGGCAACGTCGAGCGCGACGAAATGTATCGCGTGTTCAACATGGGCATCGGCATGGTGGCGATCTGCCGCCCCGACCAGGCAGACGCCGTCGCCCGCAAACTTGAGAAGCACAAGGTGAAGGGCATGCCCAACCTGAAGACCCATGTTATCGGGCACATCCGGCGCGGCAAACGCCGTGTGGTATTGGCGTAGGGCGTCAGCTTGAGGCCAAAAGGTCTTCCTTGACAACGCCCGCGCGGCGGTCCCACCACTCGCGCAGTGGTTTGGCGCTCCACCAGGCGAAGATGGCCAGCGCGTGCCCGGCAATCAGATCCGGGATGTAGTGGTAGCCGCCGTACAGGGTCGCGATGTAGACGGCGATCGCCACCGGCAGATATACCCAGAACAGCGGGCGCACGCCTTTCCAGGACGCGATCAGGAACAGCGTTGTCCAGGCCGTGTGCAGGCTGGGAAAGCAGTCGCGATTGCGGTCCTTGATGTCATCCATGAAGCTCAGCGCGCCGCTGCTTGCTTCCAGCCAGCGACCCTCGAACACGTACTTCGGTCCGACGACAGGCACCAGCACATAGCCGACGTAAGCCAGCGCGCCCGTGATCACCAGCGCGCCCATGAAGCGGTTGAAGTGCGTGCGGCGCCCCAGAAACCACAGCGCCATGGCCAGGGCCGGTGCCGCGTACACGTAGCTGATGTAGGCGGCTTCGTGAATCTGTATCTGTGTCAGGTTGAACCAGCCGATGAACTCGGTGATCCATTCCGCGTGCATCCACTTGTGGACAATCGCGGCCGACAGATCGCCGAAGATCGCGTATTCCCAGTTCGCAAGCTGCATGTCGTACATGGTGTCGCCGCGCACGGCCGGTATCAGGCGCTTGTTTAGCTCGTAGACGCCCATGCAGGCCAGGAAGGGGATGTACGCGCGCAGGCCGCCGACGCCCCACAAGGCTGTCGCCTTCATGCGTTTGCCGGTGCTGTCGGCCTCGCCCCACACGCCGTGCATGAGCTTGCGGGCTTTGCCTTTGCCGGTCATGGGCAGCATGGCGACGATCAGCAGGAAGCCGGTGCCGACGGTGCACCACTGCAGGAACTGCCACATGGTGCCGTAGCCGTGGAAGTTGTAGGCGAAGCCGGCCCACAGGGTCTCGGCGGAAGGCGCGCCGGAAACGACGTAGTAGGTCGCGAAGAAGCCGGCCAGCAGCGCGAGGATGATTGCCTCTTCGAAACGGAAAATTCGGAACAGCAGGCGCCAGCGGGGCGTGTCTGTTCGTGCGCTGGATGCGCGGATGGCGGCAATCTCGTGCAATTCGCCAGGTTTGACACTCTCGTGCGCGCCTGTGGGAGATTCCGCAATGGCTGCTTCTTCCGGCATGGCCCGGCATTGTAGCGGCAGTCCCGGCGCAGGTTCAGCCCGCTGCTGGCGGAATCCTGGCGAAACGAAAAAGCCGCCGAAGACCTGAGTATGACGCAAACGTGTCGAACAACACAACCGATAACCCCGTTCGGTAGGTAAGGACCTATTGGATGAGCCTATGTTGACGCTACAATCCGACAGTCGCTTGAATCACAACAGTGGGGAAGGCCAGCGAATGTCCGAGACGCCGGCAAGAGGCGGGCGTATCCGCGAGATCAATCCCAACGAGCTTGACTTCGACGGGGCCAGCCCATCGGAGCAATTCGACTTTGACGCCCAGGAGCGACGTCGCTTCCAGCGCGCCATGCTGGAAGTGCCGATCGCCATTGAGCTGCTGGGTGACGCGGACAAGTCCCTGTGTAAGGGTAAGGCCGTACTGCGCGATCTTAGCCTCGACGGTGCGTTTCTCACCGGCATTGAAATCGAAGAAACCACGGACGGCGTCAAAGAAGAAGAAATCGGCGAGTTCAAGCGCATCCAGTTCACCATCATGGATGGCCCCTTCAAAGGCGTTGAAGCTGCGGCCCAGCCCGTCCGGGTAGGACTGAAGGCCGGCGGCGTCGGCGTGAAGCTGGAAGAGGGATTCAGCTTTGAGGTCTAGTTACTCGTGCCGCAGCGCATCGATTGGCTGCAACATAGAGGCTCGAATCGCCGGGTAGACTGATGCCAGAAACCCGATTCCGAATGCCAGCCCGACAGCGTGCAGCGAGCGTGTGACGTTCAGGGTGTTGCTGAGCGCGTCCATGCTGAACCAGTTCTTGGCGGCCTGCACTTCCGCGTAGCCGAAAGCCACGCCCAGCAACCCGCCAATCAGCGAGAGCAGCAGACCCTCGGCCATTACGGTCGTGAGCACGCGAGAGCGGCTCCAGCCCACTGCCAGCAGCAACCCGATTTCGCGGGTGCGCTCGTAAACTGCCAGCGTCATGGTGTTCAGGATGCCGATGGCGCCGGCAAGCGCGGCAATAAGGCTGATCACCAGGCCGAATTGCTCAAAGAAGTCGATCTCTTTGTGGCGCTGCAGGATGTCTTCGCTGCGAATGGCGCGGACTTCCGCGAGGTCCTGGTTGATGGTGTTGACGATGCGGTCAACGAGCGCTGATTTCTGCTCTTCTGTGAGTCCTTCCGCCTCAACATCGATCAGGAACGCCGACGTTGAACTGGGGCGCAGGACATCGACCTTGACCGTCTTGCGGTTTTCGCGTTTCTCAATTGTCTCCGTGCGCTCATGTTTACCCTTGAGTACCTGCGCCACGTTGTGAGGGAAAAACACCGCTGTGTCCTGCAACATGATGCCGGTTTCACAGACGCCGCGCGTGGTGAGATCCAGCTGCATTCTATAGGCGTAGACCGGGTCCTCAGGGTCGTACGGAATCTTTGGGTCGAAACTGTTCAGGTAGTTGACGTATTCCTCGTCGCTGTAGGGGACGCTGCCGAGCGTGTGAACGGGGCGTGGCGGAGGCGCCTTGCGCCCGGTGCGGCGCTCATATTGCTCCGGAGTTTCTTCCTTGAGTGCGTCGCGGTGAATGCCGAGCTGGTTGACCAGGTGGTTTTGCGTCCACAGCTCCTTGCCGCGGTCGGTCATTTCGTTCCAGTTGGGCGGCTGGTTGAAGACTTCGGAAAAGCCTTCACTGGTGACTACGTTAACGAAATTCAGGGGCTCGCCGACTTTCGGTGCCTTGTCGCCCATCTTCTCCTGCAGGACCTCCCATGCGCGCCAGCCGAAAACCACCCCCATGGGGTCGTCGTCGCTGATGGGTTGTCCCTCAAGCATCTTCATGTGGGGCACGATCGGGTTGTCTTCGCGGATGCCGTAGTAGAGGATCGCCGGGCGGTCGTCGAAGTCGGCATCCGTGCGCAGGATGGCGACGATCATCGGTGAGGCGACTTTCACCCCCTCGATATCCTTCAGCTTCTCTTCGTAGAACGTGGGGACGTCGCTTTCGAGTTCTTCGCTCGTGGCTTGCATGACAACGATGTCGCCGCGCTGGGTTTCAAATGCCTGGGTGATCTGCCCGACCAGATCGTCGCTGATCGTGAAGAGCGCCACCATGACGCTTACGCCCACGCCGACGCCCAGCACACTGAACAGGGTGCGAAGCTTGCGGCGGAACAGGTTCTTCAGAATGAATTTCATGTCCGTCGCCAGAGATTAGAGTGCATAGGTCCATGAGGCCATAGGTGGCAAACCTCTCGCCTCACTGCTACATCTTCTACGTGCAACGCCCTGAACACAGAACCCTGGCCCGCAATGCCCGATTTATTTGAGTTGCAGCACACCGACGGACGCGCGCGCGCGGGGCTGGCGCGCACGGACCACGGCTTTTTCGAAACACCGGTTTTCATGGCTGTCGGCACGCAGGGCTCAGTCAAGGGCTGCACACCGGAGCAACTGACCGACGCCGGCGTGTCGGTGGTGCTGGGCAACTCCTACCACTTGATGCTGCGACCGGGCGACGAAACAGTCGCCGAACTGGGCGGGCTGCATGAGATGACGCGCTGGCCCGGCGCCATGCTGACGGATAGCGGCGGCTACCAGGTGTTCAGCCTGTCCGGCACGAACTCTGTCACTGAGGAAGGCTGCGCATTCAAGAACCATCTGGACGGGCGGCAAGAACTGCTGACGCCCGAGCGCAGTATGCGCATCCAGCACAACCTGGGCGCCGACATCGTGATGCAGCTTGACGACGTGCCGGCCCTGCCCGCGCCGCCGGAGCGTGAAGCGGACACCATGCGCCGCAGCGTGCGCTGGCTGGATCGCTGCATGGATGCGCTGCCCGCTGAGTCGGCCCAGGGCCATCCGCAGCACCTGTTCGGTATCGTGCAGGGCGGGCTGACCCGCGAGTTGCGCGAGGAAAGCGCCCGTGAGCTCGTGAAGCGCGACCTGCCCGGCTACGCGATCGGCGGGCTCAGTGTGGGCGAAACCAAGCGCCAGATGGAAGAGGTGCTGGGGTTCGTGACGCCCCTGCTGCCGCAAGACCGCCCCCGCTATCTGATGGGCGTCGGCTACCCGGAAGACCTGATCGCGGGTATCGGGCTGGGAGTGGACATGTTCGACTGCGTGCTGCCCACGCGCACCGCGCGCCATTCTCAGGTGTTTACCTGGCAGGGCCGCCTGCGAATGCGCAACAGCGTGCACGCGCGCGCCAATCGGCCCCTGGACGTGGAATGCCCCTGCTACACTTGCGCGAAATACACCCGGGGCTACCTGCGGCATCTGCTGATGGCCAACGAGATGCTTGGCATGACGCTGCTCAGCATTCATAATCTGTACTTCTACACGGCGTTGATGCGTCGGGCTCGCGCGGCGATTGTCGCCGGGGAGTTTCAGCAGTTCAGCAGGGAATGGCTGCCGCGTGTAAGCGGTGCCGCGGAGTAACATGCATCCGGTAGCTCTGGTTCGAAACATCCTGATCTTTGCCGGCATCGCCGGGGGCGGCGTGCTCGCCGTCATGGGTGCCCGCAGTAACGAGGACGCTGCCGCCGCCGACCAGCAGGCGGCCGCCGCGCCCATTGTGCTGAATACGGCCCATCCCCCGGAGCCCGCTGTGACGCCGCTGAACAAGCCGATTTCGCTGGAGTCCGGTTTCGGGCGCTCCGAGCTGACGGGCAAGGATGTTCTGCGTGTCCCGGAAAACCCGCTTGATGAGCTGATTTTCGATCGCAGCTGGGACATCAGCATCACATTGACGCCGCCCAAGCCGCCGACGGACCTGCCGCCCGAAAAAGCAAGCGACGAGGTCAGCGAACCCGAGCAGGAAGATACCTCCCTTCAGGATGAGGTTAACTTCGGCAACCTGCCGGCCGACGCCCGCAAACACGCCGAAGAGGCTCTGAGTGACCTGCGCGAGGGCACACGCATTCTCAAGGAAGGGCTGAAGGAGTCGCGCAAGAGCGGGCAGGAAGGGCGGGCAGGGCGCGAAAAGCTTGCGGCTGCGGGCGACTATTTCCGCGACGCCCGTGACAAGCTGACCAAGGCGCTGCAAATCGCGCCGAACCACCCGGACCTGCTGAGCCTGATGCAGGAAACCAAGGCCAATCTGTACATCTGCATGAAGCAGGGGCGCTAGACGGACCTAGAAGTCGAAACGAATTGTGTCCTTGGTTGGCGCGTCGACATTTTTCTTGTGCCACTTCGCCCAGGCGACAAACGCGACCAGCCCCAGGGGCAGCAGCGCGTAGTCCTCCCAGATATCCCACCACAGAATCGAAAACGGCGACAGCAGCGTCACGAGCAGCGGCGGCCCCAGCAGCCACAGGCGCGGTCCCGGACGGGCCGACAACGCCACACCCAGTGTAAGCAGCGCCACGGAGCCCGGCATCAGCCCGTAAGTTGTGACGGCCGGGTAGCTGCGCCCCAGTATCCAGCTTACGCCGGGATAGCCCAGAATCCCGAACGCGGTAACGGACAGCGAAAGCAGCGTGGTGTTGTCACGACGCCAGCGGAAGTGGGGCGGAAAACTGCGCGACGCGCCGACGGCGTAGTACAGCCCGGCGGCAAGAAACACGGCGCCGGCGGCAAACCCGATCCAGTGGACTTTGGCAACCATGTTGAACCAGAACAGCACGCCGACCATGGCCCACTCGGCGCCCAGCAGCAGAAGCACACCGCGGCTGGTGTCTTGTTTGGCGCCGCGCAGCAGCAGGGCGAAAATCAACAGGGTCGGCAGATAAATCAGGATTTGCAGCGGCTCGATGTACGCGTTATAGCGAGCGGCAAGTTGCAACAATGTTTGCTGAGGAAACGGTGCCATGCCCAGTGATGTCCCGCGTCGAGATGCCGGCGCACAGGTTAACAAATCAGAGTTCTGGAACTCCATCTATGTCGAGCAGGAAAGTCCGCGCTGGAACCTGGGCCACCCCGCGCCGGCGCTGAAACACTGGCTCGAAAACAGCGGCGCGAAGCCCGGGCGCGTGCTGATACCGGGCTGCGGCTATGGTCACGACGTTCGCATATTGGCCGAGCACGGGTTTGATGCGATAGGAGTCGATTTCGCACCCCTGGCGAATAAGCGTGGGCGAGAGGTGTTGAGGGACGTGAAGGGCAAGTGGGAGTTGCGGCAGGTGGACATTTTCGATCTGCCCAAAACCGACCGCGGCGCCTTTGACTACATCTACGAGTACACCTGCTTCGTCGCGATCGAGCCGCCGCGTCGTCCCGAGTATGTCCAACTCAAGCTCGATCTGCTGAAACCGGGCGGATTGGTCATCGGCTGCTTCTACAACCACGGCAGAGAAGGCGGCCCGCCGTTCGACGTCACGCGCGAAGAGGTACTGAAGCTGTACGAGCCCTGTTTCAACATTAGGAAGCTCGAGGTCACCGAACACAGCATTGAACGGCGCCTCGGACACGAGTTGTGGGCCGAGTTCACGAAGCCGACTGGTCCTTGATCATCTGTTCCAGCTCGGCGAGGCGTTTTGCAAGCCGGGCCTCGAAGCCGTGGTCCGTGGGCTCGTAGATGCGCGCGCCCTTGATTTGCTCCGGCAGCAGCGCTTCGGGGTAAAAGCCGCCTTCGTAGTTGTGGGCGTAGTGGTAGTCCTTGCCCATGCCCATTTCCTTCATCATCTTCGTCGGCGCGTTGCGGATGTTCATGGGCACCGGCAGCTCGCCAGTTTCGCGGATGACCTTGTGGGCGGCAACGCGCGCGACGGCCGCGCTGTTGGATTTCGGCGCCAGGGCTAGATACGCCGCAAGCTGGCAGATCGTGTACTCGGCCTCGGGCAGCCCGATGAAGTTGACGACCTGGATCGCGCTGGCGGCCAGGTTCAGCGCGCCCGGGTCGGCGTTGCCGATGTCTTCGCTGGCGAGAATCGCCAGACGGCGCACCACGAACTTCGCGTCTTCGCCGCCGGCCAGCATCCGCAGGGCGTAGTAGATCGCGGCGTGGGGGTCGCTGCCGCGAACGCTTTTAATCATGGCGCTGGCAAGGTCGTAATGCTCGTCGCCAGCGCGGTCGTAGCGCAACATGCGGGCACCGACAGCGCGCTCCAGCACTTGACTTGTCAAGATACGCTTGTCTTTGGGCTCGGGTGCCAGCAGGTCACAGGCGCTTTCCAGGGCGGACAACAGGCGGCGTGCGTCGCCGCCGGCGTAGCGCATCAGCGCCTTGCGTCCTTCATCATCGGCGCGCACGTCCTTGACATGCACACCGTTCGCGAGAGCCCGGTCGGTCAGCGCGTTCAGGGCGGCTTCGTCAAGCGGCTTCAGCACGTGCACTCGGCAGCGCGAAAGCAACGCCGCGTTGACTTCGAAGCTCGGGTTTTCCGTAGTTGCGCCGATCAGCGTGATCAGCCCGTCTTCGGACGCCTGTAACAGCGAATCCTGCTGCGCCTTGTTGAAGCGATGGATCTCGTCAATAAACACCAGCGTGGGCTTGGCGTCGCCGCCCAGGCGCATCCGGGCGCGCTCAAGCAGCTCCCGTACGTCCTTCACGCCGCTGCTCGTGGCCGACAGGGTTTCGAACGCCATGTTGCTGTGCTCGGCAATCAGGCGCGCGAGCGTCGTCTTGCCGGTGCCGGGCGGGCCCCACAGAATCATGTTGCGTACGGTCGCGCCCTGCACGCCGTCCAGTACCGCGCGCAACGCGCCTTCCGGGCCTGTCAGATGTTCCTGTCCCAGGTAGTTCTCAGGCGCGTTGGGCCGCATGCGCTCGGCCAGTGGCGCCTGCGCGGCCGCCAGCTTTTTTGCCCGCTGTTTGAACATGTCAGCCATGGGGCCATGGTATCGGCGCGGTGATTTTTGCGCACGGTGGCGTGATTAGGTTTCCTGATGCTGCTAAAGTGGGCGCATTCGTGAGAGCAGGAGGTCAAATGGCGCAGCGAATTCATCAGTGTCCCGCCTGCTCGGCCGCTGTTGCCGTGCCGGACGGCTACTTTCGCGCCACCATCGCCTGCCCGCAGTGTCGCGCCGAATTGATCCGCCACAGCGGCGAACTGGCCGAGCCCGGCTACGCGGTGCCGGCAGGTCAGGCGCAAGCGCGGCCGCAACAGGCGGTTCCGCCGCAATACGCCGCGGGATATCCGCAATACGGTCCGCCGCCGCAGTACGCGGGATACGCGAACCCGCCCGTAAAGGGGCGGCGCTGGTGGCTGATCCCGGTGATTCTCGTGCCGGTGGTGGCGGTGCTGGGGATACTGGGTCTGGCGCTGATCCCGCTGTTCGTCGGGGGCAGCGTCGCGGGCACGGGGGACTGGTACACCCATCGCGACGAAAAGGCTCAGTACATGGTGGAGTTTCCCCGCGAGCCGAGAATCGGCAGCGAGAGCGTGGACACGGAAATGGGAAGCAGGCAGTTCCAGACGGCGTCGGTCCTCGCGGGCGGCATCGCCTTTGAAGTCGGCTGGATGGACATGGGGCCGGGCAGGGAAAGCGACTACTTCTTTGATTACAAGGCCGCCGCCGCCGCGTTCGTCGCGGAGAAGGACGCGTGGGTTTCGAGCCAGACACAATACATGGTTGGCCGCTACGTCGGGTCCATCGCGATCTGTACCGACAAGGCTAAGGTGTACAGCACCATAGTAATGGTGCGTCGCGGCAACCGTGTGTACACCGTCCTGGCCGAAAACCACAAGGCTGACCAGCAGGAGGTGGTGGACCGCTTCATTCAATCGTTCACGCTGCTTGAGGAATCCGCCGCGGCGGGGGACGGACTGACCATGTACGACAAGGTCGGCAACTACTGGATGACCAGAACGACGGTCTATTCGGGAGGCCCGGACAATGTGCAGCACGTTATGCGAACGGAAGTCAAGGCGATTTCCGGCTTCGAGATCACCCTGATGACCCACTCGCAAATGGGTGGAGATACAATCGAATCGGAACACCAGATTGACCTTCGCGAGTGGCGACCCGCATACGCCGATGTGAAGTCGTCAAGAACGGTGACGCTTACAGTCGAGGCCGGCACCTTCGAATGTCGCCTGTACGAATCTACCGCGAGTGGCACCAAGACGTGGATATGCGCCAAGACCGGTCTCACGGTGAAGGTCGAATCGGGTGGGGGGCCGAACAGCGGTTCTGTCATCGAGCTGATCCGAACCAACGTGAAGTAGCCCGTTAAACAAAACCGGGCGCCCGCAGGCGCCCGGCTTGAAGGCAGACTGGCCTTAAATCGCTGTGACGTTTTCAGCGGCCGGGCCCTTCCGCCCCTGACCAACGTCGAACTGCACTTTCTGGCCTTCCTTCAGCGACTTGAAGCCGTCGTTCTGGATGGCGCTGTAGTGGACGAAAAGGTCAGCCCCGCCGTCGTCGGGGGTGATGAAGCCAAAGCCCTTGTCGTCGTTAAACCACTTCACTGTACCTGTAGGCATACCTGCATGCTCCTGACAATGCTGACTTGCAGCAACCGTGACCATCGCCCGCCCGCCTCACGATGCGGAACGCGGCGATGCCCTGTAACACATGGCACATAGGATAGGAATCCACAAGTTACCGCCGCTAGTGCAAATGATTGAGCCGGGAAGATAATTTGCGAATTGCACGTCTCGCACCGGCAGCAAACGCCTTTTGCTAGATTGCGGTCACATACCGGCGCGCAAATTGAGTCCGGGCGACCCAGAGGATCGCCCGGAGTGAATTGCGGTTCGGTTGTTAGAGCGGGCGGATGTTCTCGGCGGCCGGACCCTTACGTCCCTGACCGATTTCGAACTCGACCTTCTGTCCTTCCTTCAGCGACTTGAAGCCGTCGCTCTGGATGGCGCTGTAGTGAGCAAAGAGATCCGCACCACCGTCGTCGGGGGTGACAAATCCGTAGCCCTTGTCGTCATTGAACCACTTCACGGTACCTGTAGCCATTACTGCATACTCCTGTTTGAGCCCTGTTTTCAGGGCTCCATGCTTGGTGGACGCCGTCGAACACTATGCTTGACGCAACGACCACCGTTGAACTGGCATAAGCATGACGTGGAATTGGTCACCCTGCTAGGGGTGGGGCGTAAAATTTCGGTTAATTGTGCGCGCGTCAGGCCGCGAAATAATCGTGGATGTACGCGTGCGAGCCCTGGCTGGATGCCTCAAAGACAATCGCCGGGTCCGACGGCTTGTGCGTTTCCGTGCTCAACAGAATCACGCCCGGGCGCGCCGCGCCGAAGGTCAGCACCCAGTGTTTGCGGTCAAGGCTGAGCCCGATTCCGCGCGGCTGCTCAATCTCGAGCTTGTCCACGAACTCGCCCGTCTCATAGTTCCAGAAGGTGACAAGCCCGCCCGGCGCGCCGTACGGGTTGGTCGCGGCGACGATCTTCTTTTCCTCGTGCATGCACAGGCTTAAGGTTTCGCCCTTCATGGCGCTCGTGACGCTGGCAGGTGAAATCATGGTTTTGAATGCAGCGCCCGCCGGCCGAAGGCTGATGGCGCCGAGTGCCTGCCGGTTGTCCAGCCCCTCGCGCATGGCGTGGGTTACGGCAAGGTCAAGCCGGCTGGAAAGCATCAGGTGTCCGGCGTTTATCTGCGCGTTGTCGAAGGTGATCTTTTCGATCAGCTCGCCTTTTTCGACATCCACAAAAGTGACGCAGGGCTGCGCGCCGCCGTCGATGTTGCCGCCGCCGTTGGTGATCGCGACGACCTTGCCGTTCTCAATGAACTGGCAGTCGTGAGGCCACTCGCCATAGGTGGGGAACTCGTCGATCACGCTGAAGTTCCGCGCGTCGCGGATGGTCATCTTGCCCTCGTAGCTGCTTTTTTCGTACTCGGTGGCGTAGATCAGGCGTCCGTCCGCGCTGTACGCCCCGTGTCCGTAAAACTCGCAGCCCTTGGCGGGCTCGATGCGCGTGGCGATGGCGTTGGCTTTCAGGTCGATTTCCGCAGCGCCGGGGCCCTTCTTTTCGAACACCAGCACGCGTTCCTCGGCGAAGGGGTTCTTGATGACCCCGTGGGCGAGGAAGCCGATGTCCATGATTTCTTTCTGGTGCGGGTTGCGGTCCTGGATCGTCCGGTCGATGTTGAGTTGCGTAAAAATAAAGCGCTCCTCGCCCGTTTCGGCGTGGACCAGTCGCCCGCCGCACAGCAGGGCGCCGTAAGTCAGCCCGCTGGGCCCCTCGCCTTTGGGCGGCTGCCACGTGTCCGGGGCGGGCTGATTACCGGGAGGCGCGGCGCTGTCGTTGTTCACGGGCGTGGCGTTGTCGGCCTGGCTGTTGCAGCCCGCGAGAATCAGCCCCGCGCCTGTCAGCGCACTCGCCTGGATGAAACGGCGGCGCGCACGGTCGATTCCGTGTTGGTTCATGGCTCCTCCTCCTCGCCCTTGATGTTAGCTTGTGGAAGTGTAGTTGTTTATGCCCCCGTCAGAGGTACGACATGCGCCATCGCGACAAGGAAACCGTAACCGCCGCCCTTGAATCCTGGCAGCGACTGCGCGGCAAGGTGGAGTCCGAGGGCGGCGACAACTACGCGAAGCCGGTGCTGGTGAAGTTCCTTGATACGGGCACGTTTGAGGTAATGGAGCGCGACATTGTCGAGGACGAGTTTTACGTCCTTCGTAAATGGAAAATTCTGCGCGAGCTTGACCCCGCGGGCAAAGACCTGGAACAGGCGATCCGCGATTCAAAGCGATCCGCGCCCAGGCAATCAACGAAGTCGGCCCCGCGCGCCGACGGCAGCAAGCAGGGCAACCGCCGTGGCGGCAACCGTCGCCGCGGGAAACGCACCGGGCGCCGGGGCTCGCGTCGGGGCGGGCGG
>JAIOJA010000003.1 GCA_019912315.1 Planctomycetota bacterium | reverse complement strand
CTTCAGCTTGTAGCCGTAGGGTGGGCGTCCGCCGGTCCAGAAGCCCTCCGAGTTCGCCTGCTCCTGCCCGCGTCGAGTCTCGGCAGCAAGGTTGGCGCTGTAGAATTCGTCGAGGCACTCGAGGATCCCCTCCATCAGCTTCCCGTGGGCCGACTCGGGGTCCACCGGCTCCGACACGCTGCGGACGATGATCCCCCGCTTGCGTAGCAGGCCTTTGACCAGGATGGACTCTTCGCGATTGCGGGCGAGCCGGCTGAACTTCCACACCAGCACCGTCGAGAATCGGGGTGGGTCGTCCTTGGCCGCAATGATCATTTCTTGGTAGGCAGCGCGCTCGCGATTCCGACCTGACATGGCGGAGTCCGTGAATACGAGGTCAGCTGGAACGGTCAGCCCGTTGGCTTCGGCGAACTGCCGGCACTTCTCGACCTGGGAATCGATGGACGAGTCGTCCTGTAGCTCGGAGCTGAACCGCGCGTAGATCGCTGCGACGTTGGTGACGTCTGTGGTCATGGGCACCTCCAAATGCAAAAGAGGCCCACGAAATCGTGGGCCCCTGTTCTGCGTCAATTTTACGGTTGGTTACACACCCCGCGGCCGCCCTTCTTCTTGGAGTGGTGTGGGCGGGGTTCGTCGTTGCCCGCCGGAGCTTCTTCTTTGCCCTTCTCTTGCACACAAGAGGCCTGGGGCGGCCCGGGGGGGGGGGGCTACTCATCATCGGCGTCGTCGAACAAAGACCCCTTGTGGGGCAATGTATACAGCTCTCGCCAGTCACCGCCTACTTGCTCGCTGAATGGAATGTCAAACCTGTTCTTCGATTGGGCACCAGTTCTCGCCGCAAACTGCAGCCAGCCAATGCTCTTCCGAAGCAAGAAATCTAGAGAAGAACCAGTCGACCGTACCCAACAGTTTGGCCCCTCTTCAACTAGGAATTCTCGCTTGCGACTTGAGATGGCGTAGGTCCAGGCCTGCGACATGCTCTTCCACACGTTACGCTGCACCCTGCTACCACGACCAATTTTCTTGTCGAGTTCAGATAAGGCCTCCGCCGTCAAACCTTCGACATTGTCGGTACTGCATGACCACCAGCGTCCGGTTGTGTCGCAGGCCATGTTAGCTTGATGGCGTCCCTTTTGGAGAACGCCATGGAACGTGAAACTGCTGCCGCCTTGAATCCCGCCGATGCCGCGACTGCGCCCGCTGCGCTTGCCATCCCGGTGCCCGCCAACCTGATCGACTTCATGGCCATGTACGGCAGCGAAGAGGCCTGCCTCGAAGCCCTCATCAACGCGCGCTGGCCGGGCGGATTTGCCTGCCCC
>JAIOJA010000002.1 GCA_019912315.1 Planctomycetota bacterium | reverse complement strand
CTTCAGCTTGTAGCCGTAGGGTGGGCGTCCGCCGGTCCAGAAGCCCTCCGAGTTCGCCTGCTCCTGCCCGCGTCGAGTCTCGGCAGCAAGGTTGGCGCTGTAGAATTCGTCGAGGCACTCGAGGATCCCCTCCATCAGCTTGCCGTGGGCGGACTCCGGGTCCACCGGCTCGGACACGCTGCGGACCACGATCCCCCGTTTGCGTAGCAGGCCTTTGACCAGGATGGACTCTTCGCGATTGCGGGCGAGCCGGCTGAACTTCCACACCAACACAGTCGAGAACCGCGGAGGGTCGTCCTTGGCGGCAATGATCATCTCTTGGTAGGCGGCGCGCTCGCGATTCCGGCCAGACATGGCGGAGTCGGTGAAAACGAGGTCTGCGGGAACGGTCAGACCGTTGGCTTCGGCAAACTGCCGACACTTCTCGACCTGTGAATCGATGGACGAGTCGTCCTGTAGTTCGGAACTGAACCGCGCGTAGATCGCGGCGACGTTGGTGACGTCTGTGGTCATGGGAACCTCCAAATGCAAAAGAGGCCCACGAAATCGTGGGCCCCTGTTCTGCGTCAATTTTATGGTTGGTTACACACCCCTGGCCGGGGCCCGCCTACACAGGCGGGGGTGGATGGGTTTCCTCGTTGCGCCTGGAGGCTTCTTCCTTGCCCTTCTCTTGCAGAGAAGGGCGTTCGGTGGGCCCGAGGGCCGTTCCGGGTTCTTTCGAAACACGAGAGGCCTTCTTCTGCTCCTCGAGAAGCTTTTCGGCAATGGCCTCGCCGATTAGGCGGAGGAAGCCGGCGAAGGGGTGCATTTGGAATGGCTTGACGATTGCCTACTCATCATCGCCGCCGTCGTACATGAACCCAGCGCCAGGCAGTGTAAACAACTCCTGCCACAGCCCACACAACTGCTCGCTGAAGGGATTGTGGTACCTTCCCCTTAGTTGGACGTGTCGTTTCATTTCTCGGTACAGCGAAAGAGCAGCCCTCCAAAGCGAGACGTCGAAGGAAGAACCAGTCCATCGCAGCCAACAGTTTGACCCGTCCTCTGCCAAGAACTGACGCTGGCGACTTGAGACGGCGTAGATCCACGCGGACGCTAGGGAGTTCCACCCGCGAAGCGAATCCCAGTTCTCGCGATCGACTTCCCTATCCAGTTTCGTCCGAGCACCCTCCGAAAGACCCTCAACGATGGCCTCTGTGCCCAGTACTCTGAGCCAAATGTTCTTTATCTGGTCCGTGTGGACAGGACCACCTACGAGCAGCTCAACGTCTCGAATGAAATCGCTGGCCATGTAGTTTCCGGGGCCGCCGACTAGTTGCCAGCACGAGGCAGCCTCGGCAATCAGCTTTGCACCCAACTGTACTTCGAGTTCATCGTCGGCCATTTCCGTTGCTCCATTCTTAGTGAGTCGGAGACATGCCCACATCCGGCACAAGCCGGAGAGTGCTAGGCCCCCAAATGCAGTTCAGTCGCAATCTATGAGTGAGGTTCTGCGTTGTTTCCGGAAGACTCTTCTTTGCCCTTTCCTTGCACAGAAGCAGGCCGGGGCGGCCCGGAGGCCGCCCCACCATTCTCTTGAACAAGGAAGACCCCTTTCTGCTCCTCCAGGATCTTGTCGGCGATGGCCTCGGCCAGGAGGCGGAGGAAGCCGGCGAAGGGGTGGGTAGAGTTCCAGCCGTTTCCGGCACTACTCATCTTCACCACTCCGACTGCCCTCATTACAACCAAGCAGCAGTTCGGCGACAGAGATGCGCCACTTCTCCCCGCTGTATCCTTCTTCCAGGCTTGGGAGTTGAGCACATACCATCATGACCAGCATGTCGAAAGAAGTTGAACTGATCTCCCATCGGTAAAGACCATCCTCATAGGTAATTGGCAGTTCGGAGCCATTGGGCTCCGAAAGGAACTCCGTCGCCGAGTTAGTGATCGCGTAGAAGTCCGTCACAGTCCACTGGCGCACTCGAAAGGTCTCAACAAGTCGGTCCAACCGAGCGTCAGTGATACGCTCTGCTTCTGGATCGACGATGCCCATTACCTCCCGCCAAGCGGTTGCGACAATCTCTGCCTCGGGTGGATAACGGAGAAAATCCCCGAGTTCCATGATTAGATTGGCGCACGAGTAAGGCATCTCGCCCCCATTGCACTTCTTGGCGAGTGCCCAAGCCACAATCAGCTGATGCCTTGCTTCTGGATGAAACCAGGGTTGCTCATTCACTTCTGACTCCTTGTCGATTGCAGAGGCACGTCCGATTCCAGCAACGCTGGAAAAGGCGCTTCTCCTTGAGTTGGAATAGTAGGCGCGCTCCGACGTGTGCCGGGCGGGTCATGCTTTTCTAGTGTGCCCCTCCCCGAAATTCTTGTCAGTCTAATTGAGTAAAAGGGTGGAGGAATTGCCTTCTCCTTAGCCGCGGCTTTGCCGCACTAAAGGGAGAAGCGATGTCTGAAGCACACGAACCGCCGTTTGAAGATCAGCAGGA
>JAIOJA010000026.1 GCA_019912315.1 Planctomycetota bacterium | reverse complement strand
CTAATTTTCCAAACCAGTAGTTGTAGAGGATGACCCATTACTCCGCCGCACGCATGTCGCGTGCGGCATCTGTCTGTCAACGAAAGGACGTGTGCAATGGAAACTGTAAAGCGGTACCGCCTTCTCATCCCGGTCAGCGAGAAGTCGAAGAAATCCCCGATCCCTGACCGCGACCGCCTGAAGGCCTATGCCCGCTTCATCAACGGCGAGGACCTCGATGAAGTCACTCGTGAACTCTTTGAGCGATACGACGTGACTCCACCCAAGCACTCAGCGCAGGCGTACTCCGCGTTTCTCCGCAAGATGCAACGCTTGGCGGGTCAGGGTGACGTCGCGACCGTCGAGATGGCCAAGGACGTCGGCTTCCCGATGGAGGAGTTTGATCCGACGAGCGGTCTGCCAAGCGACTACCCCGCTTATGGCAGCAATGTGAACGTTGCCACAGATCAATCAGCTGAAGAGTAGAGACCCAGTCGTCAGTTCGTCAAACCGGCCTTGGTGCGCGTAACGCCGACGGGAAGAGCCACCCCCGGCGCGAGGACACGAACCCCCACCCCTCTCTGTTTGGTGGGGGTTCCTCTGTCCACCGGCCACGTCCAACCCCCACCCCCTCATCTCATCCATCATCCCGCGTTCCGCCTCCCACGGGCCTTCGTGGCTAGTCATCACCAAGCACAACAGCCACTCGGTGGGAAACACCCCGACTAGGCTCCGGACCCCCCCCCGGGGGTACCCCGGCCATCAGCAGGCGCAACAAAAAGAGAAACCGTCCAGCGAAACTTTCCGCCTTTCGTCGTGCAGAGCAGCCGCACTAACGATCTCAATCCAGTTGAGTATGTAAAGGGTTCACACTGCCGCATTGGACTGGAACCACTGCCAAGCACCTGGACTATTCTTGCGGCCGCGCCTCACGCGGCCGAGAAGGCGTGCGAAGCGCGCCTTCTTAGCCATCACCTGGACGTTTACCTGTTCCGTCCGGTTGGTGGTGGCCGCCGCAGGCGGGATCTCACCGCGGCGGCGGATCCAATCTCTCTCCATTGGCCCTCCACTCCTTCCAGTTGCGGTCCAATGCTCTAGTAGTATGCGAAGCCGTTTCCGGGTCACCCGGAAGCGAGTTCCCGACCACCCAGAACAGAGTTCGTGATCACCCGGAAGACCAATCAGGGTCACCCGGAAGAAGCTTCCGGGCACCCGGAAGCCGTTTCAGGGTGCGAAAGGAGGAGGCCATGCCCGACCCAGATCGGTCTGCGTTTGTTCCAGCAGTCCAGTTGAGCACAAACCCCAACAAGAATGTCAGCAGTTATGAGCTGTTCAAGTTCATCGAGTGCATTCATCTGGTTCGCCAGAGACTCAGCTGTTCGGAGGCGTGTGTGCTTCATTGCCTAGTGATGAGGGGGTGGAGCAAGGGTCATTTCCGCGTATCCCAGGCATTCTGGGCGTTACAGACTGGCCTTACCGTGCGAACAGTTCAGAAAGTACTGAAGACCTTCGAAGATGAAGGCCTGATCAGGCGGACACCGCGAAGAGGCGGTGCGATGCAGACAGAGTTGACCGAGTGCGCGACGGTCGAGGAAGCGGTCTTTCTGTTTCAGAACGACACCGAGCGTACAAGGCGAACAGATGAATTCGTAACGAAGGCGTGGGCTAAGCGCCTGACGAATCAAGCCAACGAACCAGGTACGGAGTCAGATTCCGCGACGGAATGACTTACGGCTGCGCTAGTTTGACCAAACCAGTGTACTTGGGAACCCATTTGATATTCCCGGACAGATCACTCTGGACTGGTCGCTAGCATGCGCTTCCACACGCTGATTAGCCTCAGCTGATCGTCAGCACTACTGCGTAGCTCCTGGGATCACACTGGTGACCCAGAATCGCATACCAATCAAATCGCACAAACCGAAGCCGCGGTAGACGCCGCGGCTGCTCAATTACATTTACCCAAACAGAAAGAAGGCAAGAACATGGACTACGACGAAGTTCGCCATCACCAACATCGGCTGGTCGTTGCCTGGGCATTGTGGAAACGGGCGGAAGGATGCACTCCACCATTTCCCCAAGCCGAGTTTCGTGAAGACATCCAGGGCGCGAATCCAGGAGACGTCAATCGGCTTCTTCTCGAGGACATATGGCAGGAGGTTTCGCGCTCGATTGGTAGCCAGGGGCTGGTCTTGGATGACCGCGACTTGGATTTCCTCACCGGACGATACCAAGTTCACTTATGGACGTTTGAGCAACTCGCGGACGACTTGAAAATTGGAGTCGGCACTACCGATTGGCTCTACACTATGGACAACATTCAGGCATCGGCAGCTCAGAATGTCGCGTCAGGCGTGGGTTACGTTTGCAGTCTGGCGGCAGTGGTGGCCGAAGCACTCGAGTACAATGCTGCAAACTGCGACCAGCCCGGCCGACATTTAACTGTCCGGTGTTTGCTCCATGTCTGATGCGGAGCGGGAGAAACCGGTCGTCTCCGAAGAAGTTCGGAATCTCCGGCAATGCCACCCCTTTGCCGGCTTCCTGCGCCTCATCGCCGAGGCCATCGCCGGCAAGATCCTGGAGGAGCAGAAAGGGGGCTTCCTTGTTCAAGAAAGTATTGGGGCGGCCTCCGGGCCGCCCCAAACGCCTTCTGTGCAAGGGAAGGGCAAAGAAGAAGCTCCGGCGGATTACGACAAACCCAACGAACAGGCTGCGGACGGATCGCACTAGAAAAGCATGACCCGCCCGGCACATGTCGGAGCGCACCTACTATTCCAACTCAAGGAGAAGCGCCTTTTCCAGCG
>JAIOJA010000025.1 GCA_019912315.1 Planctomycetota bacterium | reverse complement strand
GCGCAACTTCTCAAGCTCGGCACGTTCGGCGTCGGAAAGTACAATGGGAACTTCAGGTGCAGGACCAGGCATGGGCAGGCTCCAAAGAGACGTACCCATGCATCGGCAAATCATGTCGAGAAAGTTGCCTGACGCTGTACTCGCCAGCAGCCTCCGTGGGTGCGCGGTGCTGACGCAATCTCTTGCACAGCTCTTGACGAATCAGCGAACGAAAAGGCACGACAATCACTCAATGCTAACATGCCCCTATGCACGCCGAGACCGCCTACCTCTTTCGCCACGCCCTGTTGCGTGATGCGGCGTATCAGATGCAGATGCCGGGTGATCGGGCGAAGCTGCATGAGTTGGCGTTTTATCTAATTGAAGAAGCATTCGGTGGACGCCCACCAGAGCCGCCGCCGCTGGATGCCGTCGAATCGCCGAAATTTGAGCCGCATTCGACGGATGGCGTGGCGGCAGAGTTGGCTGAACATGCGCGCTTGGCTCTGGCAGATAGTGTTGTTTTCAAAGGAATCGCAGACATCGTTCAGGTGCCAGGAGACGCGCAAGCTTCGAAGACTTCGGTCGGAGATGCCTTCCCTGTTGGTCTGCTCCGTCTATATCTGCGCAGAGCGGCCGAGCACGCAGAGCAGACGTTTCAGGAAGACAGCGCAGCGTCGATGTGGGCTTCTCTAGCGAAGCTGGTTACAGGGGCATCCCGTGGAAGAGCCTTGCAAAGGGTGGCCAATTCGTTGCGTCTTTTAGGGAAGTCACAAGTCGCGGAGTCGGTTCTAAAGGAAGGTCTGTCAGTCCTTCGCGAGACGGGTAACAGGCACCTTGAAGGCCGGTCGCTTGGGACATTGGCTAGTATTTATCAGTCCAGCGGACGTGTAGATCTGGCTGAAGAGATGTATAGGCACGTATTGGACATCGCTCACGAACTCAGTGACCGGGACCTGGAACAGCGAACGCAGCGGCACCTGGCAATCCTGAACAACCAGAGGGGCCGCTATTCCCAGGCTGAAAAGATACTGGAGAACCTCTTGGCGGTTTCTCGCGAGAGCAACACTCTGCGCGAAGAGGCGATGACGCTAGGGAGTCTGGCAAACGTGTACATCGTTACTGGCCGTATAGCGCTTGCGGAACAGGTCTATGAGCGAGCCCTCGCAATGCACCGAACCGTTGGAAATCTGCCGTTCGAGGCAATCGAACTGGGGAATCTTGGGAACCTGTATGCTGACACCGGAAGAGTTGAAGAGGCCAAGCAAGCCTACGCACAGGCCATCCAGATCGCCCGAAAGATTGGGCACCGTCATTTCGAAGCCCACACACTGTCGAGTCTTGCGACCTTGTTTCACGATACCCATCAGTTCGATCAAGCACTGTCGATCTTAGAAGAGGCGCTGCAGCTGATCCGAGAGATTCAAGAGACACGCGCGGAGGGCGTTACGCTGGGCTACATCGCAAATGTTCTCAGTGACCTAGGCAATATTGTATTGGCCGACCAGCACTATCAGTTGGCCCTTGAGATCACTCGCGAAGTTGATAATCGTCGGTTTTTGGGCGTTCAGCAATGCGACTTCGCGATCCATCACCTCAGGTCCGGCCGCGTGGACTTGGCTGGTCCCATGTGGATTGAGGGTGTCGTAATCCTGCGCGACCTCAACGATGCTGCCGCGATGAAATCCAAGATTGCGACCATGCGCGACGCCTGCGCCAAGGCAGGCATCCAGCCGTTCGATATGCCCGAAGAGGAAGCCACCAATGAATCCAAGTGACCAACTAGAAGCAGTCCCGAAAACCTTGAAGTAGGGACTTAGCGAGTGCCGATTCAGTTGGCATGGAACTTACAAACGAACAGTGGGCTCTTTTGGAGCCGTTGATACCGGTTAAACCTCGACGCGCCGACGGCAAAGGCCGTCCGTCGCTTCCGCCGCGACAAGTGCTCAACGGCATCCTCTGGGTGCTTCAAACGGGCGCTCGCTGAAAAGACATGCCGAGCCGGTACCCGCCGTACCAGACTTGCCACCGCTGGTTCCAGGATTGGACAGAGCAAGGCGTCTTCAAACAGATCCTCCACGCACTGGCCGAAGACCTGTTCGAACGCGGCGGCATCGACGTCACCGAAGCCTTCATTGATGGCACGTTTGCCAGCGCAAAAAAGGGGGTCTGGACGTTGGGAATGTTGAACCGGGCAGATGGGTGACAGTTTAGACCGGGCGCCAGCGACGGGTTGATCCGCGACAACAATCAGGGGCGCAAATGAAGTTGCTACTTACCGTAACGCTGGCAGTTGTGTTGACAGGATGCGCCTCCACGCCCGCTCCTGAAGATGTGCGCTACATCGACACGTCGAAACTCGACTCCACGAACACACGCATTGACGAGGATGACGACCAGCCCGTCACAACGGGCCTGGACAACACGATTCCCGATGAAGGCGAGTACGATCTTGCCTTGTGGGTGTTGAACGTGTCCGGGAGCTCCGCGAGTTTCACGCTGAAACTGAGGGATGACGCGACCACCCGCGAAATCTGGCGCGGCGAAAGACTGTCCGAATCCATAGATATCGACCACGAGCCGGATAGGGACGGCTGGTCCAGGGCTACGCGCATGTGCGTTGTTCGAGTGAAAGGTGAATCCGCGACGGTTATCGTGAACGGCGAAGAGCATTCGCTCGTACCGACCGGCCGCGCGCGCGTCGACACCTGGATGATCGCGCTGCTTGGGGATCACACTTCGGTGGAATTGTTTGAGCTGCACTGAACACCGGCCCGCCGATTGCGGCTCTTATTCAAGTCCCGCCGCGCCGAATGCGCCGGGCTCCTGACCGACCAGGACAACCTGAAGGAGAAGCATGAGAATCCTGCTTGTTGGTGTGATACTGATCTTGATCGCCGGGTGCACTACCACTCCGCCGCCGGGAGTCGAATACCTGGACGCCGCCACTGCCGAGGAGTCGAAACGGTACGACCGATTCAAGGGTGGTGTGGAGGAGACATCACCGGGCTCAGGCGAGTACGAAATTCTCGTCAGCGTGATGAACACTCGGAGCAAGTCAACGTCGTTTACGCTAGTTGTGGAAGACGAAAACGGCAGCCGAACCATTTGGAAAAGCGAGCGGATAACAGAGCATGTCGATCCGTTGGGGGAGCCAACGGAAGCCGAGGCCAGCGCGGCAACCAGAATGGTCGCAATCAAGGTGAAGGGGCTGACTCCATCCATCATCGTTGACGGGCAGGAGTTTGAAATCACCGTCAAAGTCGATCATTCCGCGCTATGGCTCGTGCTCCTGCACAACAACGGCGCGAATGCGGCCCACATGGACATGCACTAGCTGCAGCCTATCGCGAGAGCAACAACTCGCCGATCTGGATGGCGTTCAGGGCTGCGCCCTTCATGATCTGGTCGCCTACGGCCCAGAGGCAGAGCCCGCGGTTGTCGTCCACGCTGACGTCCTGGCGGATGCGCCCTACGCCGATTTCGTCCTTCATGCTGCGCTCAAGCGGGATCGGATACAGCTCGGCCTTTGGATCGTCCTGAACGATCACACCGGGCGCCTTCGATAGAATCTTGCGGGCCTGCTCCGGCGTACAGGGCTTGTCGAATTCGAGTGTCAGGCTGACCGCGTGGCTGCGCAGCACCGGCACCCGCACGCAGGTGGCCGTGGCGCGCAGGCTGGCGTGGTGCATGATCTTCTGGCCTTCCCACAGGAATTTCATCTCTTCCTTGGTGTAGCCGTTGTCCTGAATCGCGTCGATGCGCGGAATCACGTTGAAGGCGATCTGCTTGGGCTGATGTTTGACCGTCAACTCCTTGCCCGCAGCCCAGTCGCGCATCTGCTGTTCCAGCTCTTCCATGGCCTGGGCGCCGGCGCCGCTGATGGCCTGATAGCTCGACATGATCGCGCGTTTCAAGCCGAACTGCTGGTGCAACGGAAACGTCGGCAGCAGCGCGACAATCGTGGTACAGTTTGGGTTGGCAATAATGCGGCGCTCACCGTACTCAAAAGCGTCCTGCGGGTTAATCTCGGGGATCACGAGGGGAACTTCCGCGTCGTAGCGAAAGGCGCTGGTGTTATCGATGATGATCGCGCCGGCCTTTGCCGCGTGCGGGGCGAACTCCTTGCTGATCCCCCCACCCGCGGAAAAGAAGGCGTGGTCGATTCCCTCAAAGCTGTCCGCCTTGAGCTCTTCGACGGTGACCGATTCGCCCTTAAACTTCAGTTTCTTGCCGGCACTGCGGGCACTGGCCAGCAGCTTGAGTGATTTGATCGGGTAGTCCCGCAAAGCCAGCAGGCGAAGGAACTCTTCCCCCACGGCGCCCGTAGCGCCCGCGATTGCAACGTTTACTTCCGGCATGTTCTCTTGCTCCCGCCCGAAAAGGGGTCAGGCACCTTGCAGGAGCCAGACCCCATTCCGGGCCTCATACAAAAACCGCCGCGTCTCTTCGCGGCGGCATCAATATCTGGCCAGTCCGCGATCTAAGCGGTTTGCTGCTTGTTCGTCATCGACACTTGCGGGCTGATCATGACGGCAAACTTAACAGGCCCAGCGCAGGCTGTCACTAGGGGGCTAGCGCTCAGGGGAGCCAGGTGCGCGGGACAAGGTACATGGCGGCAACCCATAGCCCCATCAGAACCAGCGAAATCAACGCGATCGAAGCCGCCAGGGCCAGCAGGTACACCAACCAACGCGGCGCGGGCTTGTCGTCTTCCGTCAGCGCCCAGTCATCCATATGCTTGGAACGATTATTGAACTCGACCGCTGGCGGCAAATGAACGGGCGCGGACAACAGCCCGCGCCCGTCGATCAAGCAGCGGCAGCAATCAGGTGCCTTCCTGCCAGCTGGCGAGGTACTTGGTTTGCTCCGGGGTCAGCTTGTCGATGCCGACGCCCATGGTTTCGAGCTTGAGGGTTGCAACCCACTCGTCCACTTCGCGTGGCAGGTTGTGGACGCGGTGATCCAGAGTCTTCTGGTTCTTGACGGCGTACTCGCTGGCGAGTGCCTGCACGGCGAAGCTCATGTCCATCACGTTGGCTGGGTGGCCTTCGGCGGCAGCAAGGTTTACCAGACGGCCTTCGGCGAGTGTGTAGATGCGGTTGCCGTTCGGCAGTTCCCACTCGTCAACAAACGGCTTCGGCGTGCCGATCTTCTTGGCCGCCTTGGCAAGACCGGCAAGGTTCAGCTCGTTGTCGAAGTGGCCGCTGTTGCATGAAATCGCGCCCGGCTTCATGGCCTTGAAGTGTTCCACGTCGATGACGTGCTTGTTGCCCGTAAGCGTGCAGAAGATATCGCCAATCTTGGCGGCCTCGACCATTGGCATAACTTCGAAGCCGTCCATGACTGCCTCGAGCGCCTTGACCGGGTCGATCTCGGTGACGATCACGCGAGCGCCCATGCCGCGTGAGCGCATGGCGAAGCCGCGTCCGCACCAGCCGTAGCCGACGGTGACGACGACGCGTCCGGCAAAGAGACGATTCGTTGCGCGAATAATCCCGTCCACGGTGCTCTGGCCTGTGCCGTAGCGGTTATCAAACAGGTGTTTGCAGTCGGCGTCGTTCACGGCGATCACCGGGAATTTCAGAACGCCTTCCTTTTCCATGGCGCGCAGGCGAATGATGCCCGTGGTGGTCTCTTCCATGGAAGCGACCACGTGCTCTTTCAGCTCAGGCCGCTTGGTGAGGATCATCGTGACCAGGTCAGCGCCGTCGTCCATGGTGACGTTCGGCTTTGAGTCCAGCACGGACGTCATGTGCTTGTAGTAGGTGTCGTTGTCTTCACCCTTGATGGCGAAGGTTTCGATGCCGTATTCCAGGGTCAGGGCCGCGGCCACGTCGTCCTGGGTGCTGAGCGGGTTTGACGCGCACAGGAACACTTCCGCGCCGCCGGCCTTGAGGGTGCGAACCAGGTTTGCTGTCTCGGTCGTGACATGCAGGCAGCAGCCCATGCGAATGCCCTTAAGCGGCTGTTCCTTGGTGAACTTCTCTTTCACCGCGCGCAGAACCGGCATGTCGGCTTCGGCCCACTCGATGCGCTGGATGCCCATGTCCTTGAGGCTGGGGTCCTTGAGGTCGCCCTTTAGCTGAGTCGTTGTCATCTCATCCTTTCAATGGTCGGTACACCCTTGACCAGGGCGCGTGATGCGGGCTTATAACTGATTGTGCGGGTCTACACAGGGGGTATCTGCTGCTCCGGCGGCACGGGCGGCTGATTGCCCGGCGAGGGCTGCGCCGAATGTGGCGGTCCCGGCGGCGGCCCCGACATCAGCCCCATCGACGGGTCGTAACCCGGGATCTGCTCCTCACCGTCCGCAGCCACACCCTCCAAGTACTCTTTGACGCTTGGGCGCGTCATGAAGAACAGCAGCAGCCCATTAAAGACCAGGGACATCATGACCGTCACCACGGCCATGCCGTAGGTAACGCCCTTCATGATCGGCGCCATGCCTTCCGTGATTTCCCTGGCTTGCTCGCGTTTGCGCTGTTTCGTGGCTTCGTCCATTTTGGGGTTTGCGGCCTCCTGCTTTTTCATCTCGGCATCCATGGAGACTTCCATGGCGCGGGACTGCATACCCATGGCGTGATCGATGGCCTTCATGTCTTCGTAGCCTGTAAGCGGCATCAGCAGCAGCACAAACAGCGCCCGCGACAGGGCCAGTTTGCGCCCGACAGGTTTGGGCTTGAAGGCAAGCAGGAACCCGGCCACAACCGAAAGCACCACGGCGACAAGGCTGACGACCTGGCTGACCCAGAACGTCCAGCGCCCCGTCATTGCGTCGATCATCTGCCTCGACATGCGATCGATTTCGTCCTTGGCCTCTTGCGACAGCGTCGGCGAGAACTCGGTGCCCGTGAAACCGCTGAACAGCGAAGCCAGCCCCAGCAGCCAGTTCATGGCCGCGAGGATGCCAATGACAAGCAGGATGATCCCCCAAACCTTGGTGGCCGTACTGCCCGGACGCTTCGCCATCGGCGGTGCGTACTGTGGAACGGTCTGTTTCTGCTGACCGTAGGGTTGCTGGTTCGCTGTACCTGCCATTGGGTGACTCCGGTCGGATTGTCCGGTGCCAGTTTAGCTTGGAATGTGGCGTTTGACGCGCAGTATATACAAGCTATAGAGTGTCAGTTACAGTCCGTCAAAGACGCGCGTTTCGTGGACAATCCATTACACGGGGACCCATGGCTCCAGACACGCATCAATCGTACTATGACTCCCTCTCTGAAGAGGAAAAGATGTTGCTGGTCCTGCGAGACGAGCTTTACATGGACTCGTGGGACAAGATGGAGGACGACCTGAGGAACCGCCTCAAGGGTCGCCCGTACATCTTCAAGCTGGTAAACCGCATTGAAGAAGACCTCGAGCGCATACAGAAACTCCGCGCATACGAGGAGAAGCACAAGATAAACCTCCGCGACCACGACAAAGGAGAAGCGTCGTGAAGTTTTGGCCACGTTTGATGACTTCCGCGCCCGCGCGGACGTTGCGATGCAACCTCCCCCTCGCACTGGTTATCCTGCTAGTCACAATTGCCGCTTGTTCGATTCCGCCGCAGGCCCGACCCGCGGATCGGAACCCGTTGGCGCCGGACCCCTCGTCCAGCCAGCCGGTCAGCTACTATGAAGCTCAACTGGCGGAGTTGCCGTTGCGCATCAAGTCGTACGACCTGACGGGCAACATGCGGCGCACACCGATCGTGGTGCGCGAGTTGCACGTGGTGCATGACGACGTGCGCGACGAGATTCTGGTGGTCGATTCCGACGGCGGGCAGAACCACCTGTGGAGCCTGGACGCCTACGACTTCACGCTGCACTGGAAAACGGTCATCGACAAGCGCGTCGATTTTGACCCGTTGCCGACCCGCAAGTTCATTCACCTCATGAACAGCGATGGCGAGTATCAGGGCTACGATCGCCTGTCCAGTCCGCGCGAAGGCGAGTCGCGCCTTGTCGCTAAGGGACGCTTCCAGGGGGACGTTTTTCCAAGCGCCCCGCCGGCAAGCAACGACACCCACCTGTTCGTGCCGGCCACGAATAGCAACTCCATTCTCGGGCGTTCCATGATTACCAACGCCCGCGGCGAAGGCGCCGAAACATGGGTGTTCCCACAGGTCGGCGAAGGCGTAGTGGAACAGTTTATGCAGATCACCATGTCGCCCGCCGCCGATCGCGAAACAGTCGCCTTCGTGAACAACAACCGCCGCCTCTACATGGTAGACGCCCAAAGCGGCGAGTTCCGTGCCAACCCGTACCTCGACGCGCACTCCCGCACGCCGCCGCTGATCAAGGATGACCTTGTGTTTGTCGGTAGCGACATCGGACAGGTTTTCGCCTGGCAGAAATCCGGTGAGGCCGCCTGGGCCCTGACCGTTGACGGGCTTCCATACGGCAGGATCTTTGTTGAGGATCGCTGGGTATTCGTTCATACCCTCGAGGTTTACGACGAAGAGGTTGTGTCGGACGACGGCAAGACCAAGGTCAAACGCACAACCACGCGTCCGGGCATGTTCTCGGCCTTCCGGTACGAAATCATTGACGTTGAAAACGACCGCCCGGTTTACAGCCTGGTTGACGGCGACCCTTCCACATCATGGAAGATCGACCCGATCTGGAGCGAGCCCGATGTCGGGCAAGAAGTGATGATGCTTCACAATGACCGTGCGTTCGTACTGTACGAGGAGAACGAAGAGTTCCTCAACGAGCGCGAGAAAGCCAAGTTACGCGACGAGGGGCGCCTGGTCCGGAAATCCGATGAACTTCGCACCGTTCGCCGCCAGTTGCGGGTACTGGACCTCGACACGGGGTTCCTTGCGCGCCCGGAGTGGAACCTGAACCTGATGGACTTCGCCTACGTGCGCGGCAGTATGCAGGAGCGCGATCGCGCGATTTACCTCGCCACCAAGGATGGCTATGTTTTCAAGGTTTACGGCGACAACAAGCGGTCCGCCGGCGGGGGATAGGCACCCACAAACTCACAACGGGTCGGCGATACGCCGACCCGTTCGTTTTAACACGCGCGAACACCCAAGGAGACAGCCATGCCTATCCGCGACAAGGCCGGCATCAAAACCCGGGCCATCGGTGAATTCAACGTCCGCTGGGACGAATACAGCAGCGGCATCAAACTCGTGACCCACGTAATCCGCAGCCAGATTCGCCACGGCACCGGCGACCTGCACGGCGAGCTCAGCAAGGCCTTTCGCCAGCTTGGACGCGACATCATCGAGTGCATTGTTGACGAGTTGTAGAAGTCAGCGCCGCCGCAGCGCGAATCCCAGCAGCAGCAGCAGCACCGCCAGCAAGGCGGGCACCCAGGTAACGTCCAACGGCTCTGACCGGGCTGTTTCGAACCGCCGGGGAGCCCAGGCGGCCAACCCGGAAAACACGCGGATGCCTGCGCTTTCGGCCTGCGCGAAAAAGGCGGCATCATCGCCGGTGTACCGCAGTTCGCGCGCTACGGGGCTCGGCAACGGAATATTCTGTAGCAGGCGGTCACTGAAATAGACGCGCAAAGATTCACCGCCCGGGAACTCCTCCAGCAGCCAGCGCCCCGGCTCATCCAGTCGGGCGACCCCCGCGTCGGTCGCCAGGTCGCCAAGGGGCGCATCGCCTTCGCCCGTCCAGATCAGCTCCGCCCCTTCGTCAATCCTGTTCAACACCACTTTGACTGCGTTCGCATTCTCGAGCACCCAGTCGATCTCCGATTGCAGGGCGAATTGCAGATCCTGCCAGAACCGCACCATGGCTTCGTCGCCCCACGAGTCGGTGCAGATTGCGAGGCTGCGTCCGACAATGCCGCGTTTTGCGACCACCGGATAATTTCCTTCACCGGCAACCCGGTACGGCACCGCGACGGATCGTTCGTCGCGCTGGCTTGTTCGCACCAGACGCGGCAGCGGAGATTCAACGCCCGCAACTTCCATGGGACTGTCCAGGATCCACTCCCGGTCGGCGCCGGCCAATGCGCGATCCAGCGTTTCGAGCAGCGCGTCAAACCCGTCCGCGCCGACATGCCATTTGCGCACGCTGTCTCCGCCGTGGCCCATCAGCGCGCTCAACCAGGGTTTGTCCGCTTCGGCGGTAAGCACGATGTCGAGCTGTACCTTTGATGACTGCGCGCGGTCCGCAATGACCCGGAACACGTCGTCGCCGGCGCCTTCGACATCGTCGCCATCGGTGATCATCAGAATGCGTGTCTCGGGCGGCACCGCTTGCAGGGCGGCACTCAGGCTGCTGCCGATATGCGTGGAGCCGTCAGCCCACAACGATTGCACGGCGTCCGTCAGCACATCGCCACCAGCAGCGTGAAACTCGACTGGTCCTGTCAGGGCCTCACGAAAGCCGACGACGGCGCCCAAGTCGTCGTCGCCCAGTGCAGCAATGAATTGCCGTGCGGCGCTCTTGAGGCGCTGCAGCCTGGTTTCACCGCCGGGCAGAGCGTCGCCCATGCTCTGTGATACATCCAGCAGCAGCAGCGTGCGGCGGGGGGGTGCGTCATCCGGGCGGAAGCGCACCGGCATCACGTCTTCCAGCGGGGTGCCACGGTAGCCGCCGGGCCCGAACGCGCCGTGCGTACCGAGCATCACGACGCTTCCGCCGTCTTTCACCCAGTCGCCTAACTCGCGCAGATCATCGCCAGTCGCACCGGAGTCCGACAACGACAGATTGTTGATGAACATCGCGCCTGTACCCCGAAATGACGCTTTTCCACGCGGCAGATCATGTCGCACCTGCACGTCGTTGCGTTCATCCGCAAGCAACATCTGCAACATGGCGTCAGCTTCGCGAGGAAACCCGTCTGGCACGCAGTATTCGATACGCCGCTTGCCGCCCACAAAGATGCGGGTCGTGCCTTCATCGTTGCCCGGCTCGCGGTCATCGGGCAGGTCAAGGCGCAAAGTCACGGTCAGCATCGACGCTTCCGTACCTTCCATGGCGTACACGATTGTACGGGGCGCGCCGGCACGGGCACTCGCGGTACCGGACGCCGCTTCCTTTCCGTCGCGCAGCAGGGTCCACGGGATGTCCGCCGCCCGATCACAGGCAATTGTTGCCGAAATTGAAAAGTCCGTGCCCGCGGGCAACGTGGTCGGCGCCTCGACGCTCAATACGGCGGCATCCGGGTACTCGGGCGCTGGTGGGCGAATCAGGATCAGACGGGCCGGCGAAACCGCGGTCTGCAACTCGTCGAGTTGTCCTTGCCCGTCCGTGATCAGTAGAACTTCGCCATTGATGCTGGAGGCGCCAACCATGTCGCCAAGGCGCGCGTACGCGGTATCCCGTCCGCGCACGCCGCCCGGCGCGCGCAGGGCGTCCGACAACTCGAAGCGACGGAAACTGTGACTTGCCGGCAGCTCGCTTTCCTCTATTGCGCGTACGAACGCGTCGATTCCACGCGAGCGCATGGAGGCGCTTACGTCCACTACCAGAGCGTGAACAACCGGCGTATCCGATTGCGTCACGCGCGGACGAGCGCCGCTTGCGAAGAAGGCGGCCGCCCCCAGCGCGAAAAGCACGGGCGCGGGGCGTCTAGTCCATACGGCGACGCCCACCGCGCCGAGAGCAAGCGCGACAGCGGCGAACACAAGCCACGGCTGCATGAAGTCGAGTCCCATATCGCTAAAGATCAGCCGCCTTTCAGCCCGATAATCACAAGGAATGCCGCAACCGCGGCCCTTGGGTTATTAACCAGGCTCGGAGAGATGCATGTTAACGCGAACGATCGTCAAGCTGCTCACAATCAGCTCAATTCTTGCGGTGGTAATGCTGGCATCCTGCGCACAAACGGAGCGCGCAAAGGACGGCAGCGAATTGCTGTCGCCGATCCCCGCCTATGGTGCGGCGCCGCTGATTCGCGTCAAGCTCGCAAAGCCCAGCGATATGTCCGCTGTCACGATCAAGTCTGACAAGGCAACCCTGACGCTGGACGGTCGCCGCATGGATGTAGCCGGCGAGATCAAGCTTACCCTTACGGAAGGCGCTGTAGACGCGGGCGGTTACGGACGTGCTACCAGCATCGAAATCGCTCCTTTGGGCAGGCCAGCATTTTTTGACGTTGAAGGACGCATATACCGCGGCAAGCTGCGTGTAATCGCCAAAGAAGGCGCATGGGACGTAGTCAACGTAATTGACCTTGAGCAATACGTCGCCGGAGTCATCGGTTGGGAAATGATCGCAAGCTGGCCCGTCGAGGCCTTAAAGGCACAGGCGGTTGCATCGCGCACCTATGCGCTATTTGAAATGGAGCGCAGGCGCGCCAGCGGTGACAACTGGGACCTGGACGACACAACACAGTTTCAGGTCTACGGCGGCGTCGGTCCGGCCGACAACCCCAAGCACTGGCGCGAAACGGCCAATGTGCTTGAAGCGCGGCAGGCGACATCGGGCATGGTGCTCACGTACAACGGCAAAGGATTCCGGGCGTACTTTCACAGCACGAGCGGCGGCGCGACAACCGACCCCGCCACGGCCTTGCTGGTTGATGACGTGATCGAGCCCCTGAAAGGGGTCGATCTCGGTGACTTCGACAAAGACAGCCCCAAGGCAAGCTGGGAGATTCGCTTGCCCGGCGGCGAAGTGAAAGCGCGCATGATTGAACGCGGCGTCGTCCCTTCCGATGTGATCCGCATGGAAGTTGCCGAGGCCGGGGAAAGCGGACACGCCATCACCGTGAAACTGTACGACCGCACCGGGCACCACAGGCTCGTCAGTGCCGTAGCGATACGCCAGGCGTTGGGGCTGTACAGCACGCGGTTCACGGCCGAAAAGAACGGCGACGAGTGGGTGTTTGCGGGCAAGGGCTACGGGCACGGATGCGGCATGTGCCAGTGGAGCGCGCGGGGTATGGCCAAAGCAGGCTGGGAATCCGATAGAATCCTCAAAACCATGTACCCCGGCAGCGAACTCAAGAGCCTCTACTAAGCGGATTGCAAACAAGAGCCGGCAGCTTCCGCTGCCGGCTCTTGTTTTGGCTACTCTTCTTCGTTCGTGGGCGTGCCGGACAATCGTCGCAGCTCAATGATGCGGGTCTTTCCAGTCCGGTCACTTGGCAACGACCTTGCGAACATCAGGCTTGTAGGACGCTTCTTCTCGGATAGGTGCTGGGACAAGAACGCCAGAATCTCTTCCTTCTTACTGGACATGTCGGCGTCACTTTGCGGAAGGCGTCCTTCGTCAGGGCCGCCCGGAAAAGTCCCCTTTCGCATGACGATCCAGGTCGTAACCATCGAGCCGCCGCGCGAATCCGCGAGCCCGATTGTCGCGGCCTGTTCGACCTGCTGGTGATGAAAAAGAACCTCGTCAACCTCACGCGGCATGAACTTTACACCCCCGCGCTGGATTTCTTCCTCTTTGGGTCCACCGACGTAGAAAAAGCCGTCCGCGTCCTGATAGCCGACGTCACCCGTGTGGAACCATCCGCCGGCAAAGGCCTGCGGGTTAACCTTGGGACGATGGTAGTACTCTTTCAGCACGTTCTCGCCCCAGACACAGATTTCTCCGGGTTCGCCGATCTCGGCCGTGGGAAACACCGCCGGGTTCATGCGCGACAGGCTCATGGGCCCCCAGTCGTCTTTCAGGGGCTTCACACCCACGCCGCTGCCAAGGACGGCCGCCTTGTTGCCGACAGCCACGCCGACGGACCCAAGGCGCCTGGACCCGTTCCCCGGGTTCAGCGTCGCAAAGCAGGTCGTCTCCGCCATGCTGTACCCCTCAATGACAGGCACCAGGAACACCTGCTCGAATGTTTTCTGGACGGCCGTCGGCAATGGCGCGGCGCCGCAAAGCACGCGCTCAAGGCTGCTGATGTCATGGGCCCGAGCCAGCCCCTGCTCGCGGGCTTCGGCGTCGTCGCGCTGCGCGAGGGTCCCAGGGCTTTCGTGGGCCGCCGGCCACGATGCTTCCCTGGGCGCCCTTGCGCCGCGGGCCTCAGCACGTTCGCGATCCGCAAGAATACCAAGCATGGCGGGCACGGCGGACAGCGTCGTCACCTTGTAGCGTTCAACGGCCTTCCATACGCGGGAGGCGCTGAACTCGCGCGACAGGACGACACTGGCCCCGAGTTGCAAGGGCGTGAACAGCGTGACGACTTGGGTGTTAGCGTGGAACAGGGGCAGGACGCTCATGAATCGCTGCTTTTGGTCCAGGCCAAGCCATATGCTAAGCCAGCGCGCTGATGTCATGAACTGCCGGTGTTGCAGAATCGCGCCGCGGGGCTGGTGAAGGTGGTGCCCGGTGTAAACGATCTGCGCTTCGTCCCACCAGCTTATCTCGCTGGTCTTGAGCTTCTCACCGTCGGTGGCATTCAGGCACCCCGTGAAATCGAGGATACGGTAGTCCGCACCATTGTCATCGACGTCAACAATGTGGCTTCCCTCGGCACCAAGCTCCACCAGGCGGGCGGACTTGCCGGTTACCAGCACAGACGCGAGCCCGGGTAGTCCGGACAGCAGCGGCGACACACCATCCCAATGATCGGCACTGGTAACCACCGCGCTCGCCCCGCAATCCTCGAGCTGGAATCGGAGTTGCTCGGGTGCCAGTTCAATGTTCATCGGCACAGCAATGAAGCCGCCCTTCATGACGCCGAGAAACGCAAAAACGAAGTCGGGCGAATTGTCGAGCAACAGGGCAATACGGGCGCCCTTCTTGCAGCCCAGCTCATGGAGCACGTTCGCGACCTGCGTTGTGCGCGTGTCCAGAGTACGAAAGCTGTACTCGCGTCCATCGTCTTCGTGAAACAGAAACGTGCGATCGCCGTGCAACTCACTTTGGGCGCGCACGAGGTCACGCAGGTTTTCGTACGGGCTGAAGCGTCGCAAGGGCTCAGTGAAACGCGCGCGAACCGGCAGCGCGCCTGTCGTTCGGCGCGCCGGGGGCGCTGCCGGTTTCGTTTTTCGCGTGATCCTGGATTGTGACTTACCGCGTGATGGCGCGGGTTTGACCGCGGCCGGTTTTCGTTTGGCTTTGCCCGCCGGCTTCGCCGAAGCATTCTTCTTTGGCGCTACTTTCTTGCGCTTGGCGGGTGCCGGCTTTTTCGCTGTCTTTTTCGACGCCGGCTTTTTTGACGCAGGAGAGTTCTTCTTCATGCGGGTAGCTGAACGGCGTTTATCGGCCGGGCGTGCTCCCTTGATCTTTTTTCCCGCGCGCGCCATGGATCCGTCCCTCGCCACCGGCGGCTAAGGTTATCGTGCCGGTAGCCCCGCACAAGGTGAAACGAGGTGTGTCAGATACTGGGTACGAACTTCCCACAGAGAATGTGGAGAAAGTGTCAGTCAAGCCCTGTACGCACCAAGTGGCGACCCCGAGGAGCATTCGCACCGAACAGAGACTATTGTCTCTCGGACTTTGCGGGTGGGCACTCACCTGGAGCTAACTTACAAATAGAACGTGGTTTAGGGTGTGTTGGTTACTACCGGACGTGTAAAGGACGGTTTGTATTTTGCGTTGTGTACACGTGCGCGATACTCCGGCGTCAAGCAGCGCCCACCACATTCCAAATTGTGGACAAGTGGTGGGCAATGGCCCCGCGGCCCATAAAACAAGGGCTCAATGCGACTCAAGTTAACTTTGGGAAACTACGAACCAAGCGCTTCTTTTAGCGCTGTCGTCAGCGCGGGCACAACGTCTTCCACCATGCCCACGATTCCGTAGTCCGCAACCTTGAAGATCGGCGCGTTCTCATCCTTGTTGATCGCGACGATCACCTTGCTGCCGGTCATGCCCGCAAGGTGCTGGATCGCCCCGCTGATACCGCACGCGATATACAGCTTCGGGCTGACCGTCTTGCCCGTCTGCCCAACCTGGTCACCGTGCGGACGCCAGCCCGCATCAACCACCGCCCGCGATGCACCCGTCGCTGCGCCCAGCACGTCGGCAAGCGCGTTGAGATTGTTCCAGTTCTGCTTGCCCTCACCGTCGGGATCTTTCAGTCCTCGTCCGCCGCTTACCACGATCTCGGACTCCGCGACGTCCAGCTTGCCCTTCACGCCGGCAACGATTTCCTGCACAACAGCCTTCAGATCACCCGCACCGAACGGCGCGTCAGCCCTTTCGGGCGCCGCGCTGCCGTTGCCGCTGACTTCGGCAAACACGTTGGGACGAAGTGTCGCCCACAGTTTTCCGGTCGCCTCAACCGTCTGAAGGGCCTTGCCCGCGTACACGGGACGGATCGCACGTACCTTGCCGTCCGCTACCGCCAATTCCGTGCAGTCCGCCGCTAGTCCGCACTTCGCAATGGCCGCACCACGCGCCATGAAATCCTTGCCCATCGGCGTAGCACTTGCCAAGACCACGTTCGCGTCCACGGCTTCCGCGTGTGTGGCAACAATGCGCGCAAAGCCGTCAGGGCTGTAATGCGCGACCGCGTCACCGCCGACGGCGATTACCTTGTCAGCGCCGCTCTTGCCAAGATCACCAGGCTCGCCTTCGCCAATGACAATGGCTGTCGTGCTACCGCCAAGTTGTTTGGCCAGCGTGTGGGCGGCGCCCAGCGCCTGCAACCCCGCTTTTGACGGCTTGCCTTCATTGAATTCGACGAATACCAGCACGTTTGACATCGGTGTACCTCAAGCCTGTTCAGATGACCTTTGCTTCCTCGCGCAACAGTCGCACGAGATCCGCCACAGCTTCCGCGCCCTTGCCGACAATCTGACCCTCGGCCCGCGGCGGCGGCGATTCCAGACCGACCACCGTCAGCCCGTCAGCCGGCGCGTTACCCGGCGTTTCGGGAACCTGTGTTTTCTTCGCCTGCATGATGCCCTTCATGTTCGCACTGCGGGGCTTGTTCAGCCCCTTCTGACAAGTGAACACAGCCGGCAGGTTCACGCTGTACTTCTCACGGTTGCCCTTGGCGGCGAGGCGCTCAACGCCCGCTTTGCCATCGGCAATCTCAAGTCCGACCACGACGCTGACGCTCGGCAGACCAAGAATCTCGGCGACCATCTGCCCCGTGGCGGACGACTGGTTGTCCACGCTGTTCCAGCCGAACAGGATCACGTCGTGCGGCATCTCCTTGACCTTGCTTGCCAGGGCCTGCGCCGTTGACCAAGAGTCGTGCTGCGCGTCATCCACCAGCAGGTGCGCCGCGTCGCAGCCCATGGCAATCGCCGTGCGGATTTCCTTGGTTGCGGCCTGCGGGCCCATGCTGACGATCGTGACCGTGCCCCCGTGTTTTTCCTTCAGGGTGATCCCGGCCTCAATCGCGAACTTGTCGTATTCGCTGATGTCGTAGTTGACGCCGGCCTGGTCGTACGTCTTGCCGTCGGCGCCTGGCTTAATACGCGCGTCGGTGGTGGGCGCGCGTCTGATGCATACAATAATGTCCATGTCTTCCTCGCTGGCTGAAGGCTGATTCGGGCGCTGACACCGAAGGTCCGTGATGCGAAGGCCCGGAGCATATTCGCCTGACAACAAACGGCAAGGACGTAGTCGATGACGGAAACACAGACAACACTCAACTCAGCCGAAGGGCGCGAAGCCTTGAATCTGGCCCGCCGCAGCCTTGAACACTTCGTGCGCACCGGGAAACGCTTGAAACTTGAAGCGAAGCCTACGGGTGGTTTGCAGCTTCCTTGTGGGGCATTCGTAAGCCTGCACACCTTAGACGGCGCATTGCGCGGATGTATCGGGCACATGATTGGCGATGGTCCGTTGTATGAGTTGCTGATTGAACTCGGTGTATCCGCAGGCACACGCGACCCGCGTTTCGCGCCGGTTACCGCCGCGGAACTTGATGATCTGGTGTACGAAATCAGCGTGCTGTCACCAATGCGGGCTGCCACGGCTGATGCCGTCATTCCCGGCGTTCACGGGCTGTACATCCGGCGCGGGCAGATCTCAGGAGTGCTGCTGCCGCAAGTAGCCGTTGAATGGAAGTGGGACCGCGAGGCATTTCTGGAACAGACCTGTCACAAAGCAGGGCTGCCCGGTGACGCCTGGCGCGATCCAGACACACAGATCATGACCTTCACGGCCCAGGTTTTTCGCGAGTAGCAGCGGCCTCTTCTTCCGTTGCCACCTTGTTGATGAAGGTGATGACGAAGATGAGGATGCCGATCCCGAGCAGGAACGCGATGATCAGGAAGATGATCTGGTACAGGGGCATGGCCTAGGTTGTAGACCATGCCCCCGCCAGCGCAATGCGCTATTCGTTGCCGACATCAAGCGCCGCTACCACCGCTGCGACGCGATCCACGTTGTTCTGGAAGCCGGTCAGTACGATGGTCCTGTCGCTCTCCGGCACACCGACGGACACGTCTTCGAGCGCGGCCGAGTTCACGGCCATTCTGATTTGCGACGCCTTGACGTTCTTGAGGGCTATCACCTTGCTGACGATGGAGGTCTTGCTGTCTATGTCGTCCAGAGTCTTCACGATCTCGCGCAGGTTCTCGGCCAGGTCGCAGATCACCAGCGTGTTGGCGCCTTGGTCTTTGCGGGAAACAATCGGGTTCACAACCCCGCCCTGCCGACTTGTGAGATTCTGCAACGCGCCCCGTACCGCGTTGGGCTCGTTGTTTTTGAGGTGATAGACGATTCTCACGAAGTGGAGCCCGGGCAGCTTTTCCAACTCCGCGAGAGAAACACTTCTGCAACTTGTGATGGCTTCAGCCATCGGGACGATCGTGTCAAACCCGCCCCTGGAACTGATCGTCATCCGAAACTCGAGCAGCGCCGCACGCAACATGGCGTCGGCCGTGGTGCCGGCGCCCCGTAACGAACTGCGGAACGTCACTTCGCCTGACAGCCTCTTGGGATCGTAGACGACCGTGCGATTCGTTTCGGCGGTGTACATGGTGATGAGTTCGTCGAGGCTGACTTTGTCGAGGCGCCCCCGGACAACCTGGGTCGGCTCGATCGCTTGTACGGACCCGCCCTCTTCCTGCGCGCTCGCCGCTACGCTCACACACACTGCCAGCATTAAAGTCGCCACTATCAGCCGCTTTGCATACGACATGTTACACCTCTGGAGTTGGTTGATGTTCGGATCGGACTGACGCGTTCGCCGATCAAGTTGCACTTGTTGTGTAACGCGCGACGCCATACCGCGTTGGCTATTTCAGCAGCGGCGGCTCGCCCAGGATGCCCACCGCGAGCAACACGTCTTCATGCACTTTTTTGCGCGTGTCCACCGTGTAGTTGCGTAGCACGTAGGCCGGGTGATAGGTGCAGATCACTTTGCGCCCATTGACTTCGTGCACCTCGCCACGCAGCTTGCCGATCGGTTTTTTCTGTCCCGTCATCCACTGGGCCGGAAATAGACCGACCGCGAGAATCACTTTCGGGTTAATGATCTCGATCTGTTTTTCCAGATAGCCTCGGCAGGCCTCGATCTCGGCCGGCTCCGGGTTGCGGTTGTGCGGCGGACGGCACTTCAGCACGTTGGCGATGTAAACGTGCTCGCGCTTGTACTTCATGCCCTTTTCGATGATGTCGGTCAGCAGTTTGCCTGCCCGCCCGACGAAGGGTACGCCCTTCACGTCTTCGTCGCCGCCGGGGGCTTCGCCAATGACCATCAATGGCGAGCGCGGGTCGCCGGTACCAAACACGGTCTGGGTGCGTGACTCGCACAGCTTGCAGCTGGCGCAGACTCGGACCTTGTCAGCAATCGGCTCCAGTCCGCGTGCCTGCTGCGAATCGAACCCCTTCAATTCCTGAAGCGCCACGGACGGCACGATAACAGGTTTCAAGTCGACAGGGCTCCTGGCCCGTGCCGATGGTGCGGTCTTGGTGGCGGGTGTCTTCGCCGCGGGTTGTTTCTTCTTCGCCATGCGTGCATCCGGGCTGAGTCCGATTTCGCGCATCCCACCGCCGGCGAGAAGTTCCACATGGCCACGAAGCTGACGCGCAAGCTGTGAGCGGGAGATCGACATGTGCTGAGTCTAGCGTGCTGCCGCGACGCGCAAGGTGTGTGGAAACAAACCACCATCCAGATTTTCAGGAAAGCGTTCGACAGACCCTCTCTGGAATCGGTGGACCGCCATTCCAGATCAGCAGATGACCTTCCCACCCGTACGATCAAGCGTGGCCTGCAGCTCTTCGACAACCGCCTGCACGATCTCGGCTTCCGATTCAGCTACCGGACGTCCTCGTACCTGGCAGCCTGCGGCGCGCAGGTGCCCCCCACCACGGAACTTCGCGGCGATCTCGTTGACCGGCATGTGCCCTTCGCTGCGCAGGCTTACTTTCAGGTCGTGCGCGCCCATCTCACGGAACAGGATGCAGACCATGCAGCCCTTGAGCGACTTCGGAATCACGATCATCTCGTTCGCTTCGGCTTCGGTGCAGCCCGTGGCGTCGAGCATCTCACGGGATACGCGGGCAACAACAACTTTGCCATCGAGGTACCCCTCGATTGTCTGCGCGACCATGGCTTCCAGTTTCAGACGCTGCGGCGTTTTCACGCGATAGATCAGGCCGGTAAGTGTGGCCACATCCAGCTCGAACTCCTCAATCAACTGCGCAATAATGCGGTAGCTGTCGGGTGTGCTGTTGCTGAACATGAAACGGCCGGTGTCGGTCACGATCGCGGTAAACAGCGCCTCGGCGGCGCGCTTTGTCAACGCGATGCCGGCCATTTTCAGCGCGTTGTACACGACCTCGCCGCTGCTGCTGGCATCGGGTATCACGACGGCCGCATCCCCGAAACCGGGATTGTCGATGTGATGGTCCAGGTTGATGACCTTTGTACCCGGCGCCAGTCTGTCGAGTATTGCGCGGGCACGGCTTTGTGCGCCACAGTCGACGACGACGGCCGTGTCATATCCGTCCAACGGGTCCGGCAGGTGGCTCAGGGGCTTGAGAGCTATTGACCCGGCAAGATATTCGTACTTGCCGAGGCCTGCGTCCTGTGTGACCGCGAGGCACTGCTTCCCCGCCGCTGTCAGTGCGTAGTACAGCGCGTACAGGCTGCCGATCGCGTCACCGTCCATCGTCGGGTGTCCGCCGAGTACAAAGCACTCGCCCGTGTCCAGCAACTCAGCGGCTTTTGCGTAATCTCGGAAGCCGGTGTCAATCACAAAGAGCCTTCACGAAGGTCTTTCGACAGGATTGCGCAGCGTGCCCAGGTGTTCGATTTCGCACTCGCAGACATCACCGTCGCGCAGGTTGTAGACGCCCTCGGGCGTGCCTGTGGCTATAACGTCTCCAGGCTGCAGGGTCATCCAGCGAGACATCTCGGAAATCACTTTTCGCACCGGGTGTACCATGTCGGCGGTTGTCGCATCTTGGCGCGCCTCTCCGTTCACGCGGCAGGTGATCCGCAGGGCTTGTGGGTCCGGGATGTACCGTGCCGGCACGAAGTACGGTCCCATGGGCGTGAAGGTGTCGAAGTTCTTGCAGCGCAGCCAGGGGTGTTTGTTCTCGCGGTCATCTTTCTGGATGCGCCGCGCGCTCATATCGTTCACGATTGTGTAGCCGGCCACGCATTCGAGCGCGCTGTCTTCAGGTACTTCCTTGGCGTAAGTGCCGATCACGGCGCCAAGCTCGACCTCGTGGTCCACCCGACCGTCCACCCAACTAGGAACTTTGATCGCGGTTTCATGCCCGGTCAGCGAACTGGCAAGCTTGCCGAACCAGACAGGCTTGGGCGGCGCTTCGTTGCCGAATTCGGCCGCGTGTTTGCGGTAGTTCTGCACCATCGCAAGAATTTTGCCCGGGCGCGGAATCGGCGACAGCCAGGTGAATACTGTTGGCATTTCTTCGAGCAACAGTGTCTCGCCTTCAATGCTCTCGATCAACTTGTCAAGCTGGTCGTTTGCCAGGAATTCAACCAGCGCCCGCTTGCCGAAGTCACGCACGGCTCCGCGCGTGATGTCATGCCGCGCGTCACCGCGCTCGACGCCAAGGTGAAGTTCACCGTCATGCTCAAATGAAAAGAAGCGCATCATCTGGTCTTGTCCTCAAAGCGCTGCATCAACGGCAGCAATTCGCGGCGCATGGTGGCATCGGTCAGCGCAATGATTTCCCTTGCCACGGTCTGCTTGTTTGAAGGTGGCAGCTCTTTGAGTACGCCGTGCTTGTTGATGACCCATACGTGCTCGCGCCGGTCACCGAAGTGACCTGGTGTGTTCACAACCATCAGGTCGCAGCGTTTGGCCTTCATCTTTTTGCGGGCGTTGTTGAGCAGATTGGCGGACTCAAGGCTGAAGCCGACGATCACCTGATCGCTGCGGCGGTTCTTCGTAACGGTCTTGAGGATGTCCGGGTTCTTCACCAGTTCGATCGTCTTGGTCTTTGGCCCCTTCTTTTCCTTACCTTTCATGCGAACAGCCGGCCGGTAATCGCTGACCGCGGCGCTTGAGATAAACACCTGGCATTCCTCAAACCGTTCCTTGACGGCCTGCAACATGTCCCTCGCGCTGACGACCGGAACCCAGGCAATGCCCGGCGGCGGCATCAGGTGGGTCGGGCCGATCACCAGGGTAACGATGGCGCCTTTGGCTCGAGCAGCCTCGGCCAATTCGATCCCCATGCGCCCGGTGCTCGGGTTGCCCAGGTAGCGCACGTCATCCAGGAACTCGTAGGTCGGGCCGGCCGTGATCAGCACTTCGGCACCGTTTATTCCGCCAGCCATGATCGCAGCCTTTCCGCGTCGTAGCCGGCGCCGAGGGCAGCCATGGCCAGCATGCGCGCCTTGTGACCGGGGATGCCGGGTGCAAACACTAGGCCGAGCTCTTTCAAGCGCGCGCCGCCACCTTCATAGCCGTAAGTGCCGCTGACTCGACCACCCCAGCAACGAGAAGTCAGAACCACCAGCACGCCTGCGTCCACGGCGCGTTTGGCGGCGGCGGCCATGGGCGGCGGAAGATTGCCGCGTCCAAGGGCCTCAATCACGACTCCTTTGTCGCCGCGCTGGACACAGTGATCGATCAAGCTGCCGTCATCACCGGCGCTGGCTACCACTAGCCCGACTCCGTACTCCAGCGAGTCCCCCACCAACTGTTTGCGTTTCGGCTCACGCAACCAGAGCAGCTCTTTGCCATCGAAAGTCCCGATCGGGCCGATGTCCGGTGACTGGAAAGTGTCCAGCGCCTCGGTGTAAGTCTTGGTGACTTCGCTGGCGGCGAACACGGTTGAGTTCATCACGACCATCACACCGCGACCACGCGCACGTGGGTCGGCAGCGACGCGGCAGGCCTCAAACAGGTTGATCGGGCCGTCCCAGGAAAGTTGGCTGCTGGTGCGCATGGCCCCGACGAAGGTAATTGGCGATTCAGCCGTGTGCCGCAGGTCCATCAGGTAGGCGGTTTCTTCAAGCGTGTCCGTGCCGTGGGTCAGCAGCACGGCATCGAAGCCCTCCTTGATTGATGCATCCGCCAGCTTCGACAGGTCGAACATTCTATCCGGCGTCATGTGCGGCCCGGGAAGCTGCCCGAAGTCGTGCACATCAACTTCGCAGAACTCTTCCAGCCCGGGTACATCTTTCAGCAGATCTGCGCCGCTCAGCACAGGCACGGCGCCTTTGCCGGCGTCATCGCGCATGCTGATTGTACCGCCTGTAAAGATCAGTTTGATTCGTGGCTTCGCGCTCATGCCTGTGAATGTAGATTGCGCGAGGATTCAATGCGAGATGCCCATGCACGACCTATCTGACTTTCGCTCCGACACCGTGACCCTGCCCACGCCCGAAATGCGCGAGGCGATGGCGAACGCCGAGTTGGGCGATGACGTGCTCGGCACCGAGCCCACGGTCAACAAGCTCGAGGCCATGACGGCGGACCTGCTGGGCAAAGAGGCCGCTCTGTTTGTTCCCAGCGGGACCATGGGCAACCAGATTGCGATCGCGCTGCACTGCAAGCCCGGCGATGAGCTGATCTGCGAATTCGGCGCACATACCTACAACAACGAAAGCGGGGCCCTGGCCCGGCTGGCACAGGCCCAGGTCCGGCCGATTCACGGGCGCATGGGCGTGATGGACCCCAAGGAAGTAGAGAGCCTGATTCGCCCGAACAACATCCACAACCCCCGCACGGCATTGATCACCGTCGAGAACACCCACAACGCAGCGGGCGGAACGATCATCCCGCACGACAACGTGCTCGCCCTGGCAGAGATCGCCAGGCGTCGCGGACTGAAATATCACCTGGACGGGGCGCGCCTCTGGAACGCGCACGCGGCAACGGGCATGCCCTTGAAGGAAATGTGCGCGCCCTTTGACACGATCAGCGTCTGCCTCAGCAAGGGCCTGGCGTCGCCCGTCGGCAGCATGATGGCCGGCAGTCGCGAAGATGTTGAACGCGGGCGCTACATGCGCAAGCAGCTCGGCGGCGGCATGCGGCAGTCAGGCATTCTCGCAGCCTGCGGCATCGTCAGCATCACGAAGATGATCGATCGCCTTAAAGACGACCACACAAACGCTCGAACACTGGCAGAGGGGCTGAGCAAGCTGGGCGCCGCAAAAGTCGACCTCGAAACGGTTCACACCAACATCGTCTACTTCGACGTACCGGGGCGCGAACATGAATTTGACGCGTGGCTGGGACGCTTAAGGGAAAGGCGGGTGTTAGCCATGTATCTGGGCACGCGTTGGCGCATGGTTACCCACAATGATGTGGACGCTGACGACGTACAGCGCGCTTTGGCGGCCTGGAAGGAGATCCTGGCATGAGCCAGAGAATCATCGATTTCTTGAGCCACTGGGGCGTTGCCATCACAGGCGGGGTGGTTCTGTTCCTGCTGTTCGCGGCGGTCTGGGTTTACGCGTCGCGGCAGGAAGGGCGTCGCCACCAGGTGGACGCCGAAAAGAAAGACCCGCGCGAGGGCGAATAGTCAGGCCCGCGCAGCGCGCATACGCAGCTTGGTGAGCTCGGATTTGTCCGGCGCGGGCAGCTCAAAATAGCCGTGCTCGATGGCTACGCTCTCGAAATCCAAAACCTTCTTGTAGATCGAGTTATCCACCAGGGCGATGCCGCCGAGGCAGAGGTCCTTGCGAGTGTCTTGCGTCGCCGGGTCGTTCATGGCGCGCACCAGCGCATTCTGCAGCTTGCGGGTAAAGACTTTACCGTAGCGCATGCTTGTCACGAACGGCGGCGCCGGCGCGAATGGCGTCTGCGCCAGAACGCGCGTGCCCTTTACGCTCTTCGGCCGATAGCGCGACAGCAGCCCGTGAGTGATGGCGTCGATACAGATGACATCGACACCGCCGGCGCGCAGAAGATCGAGGCTGTTCGCATGGCTGCCGCTGGTTTGGATAAGCTTGAAGAATCGCCCGTCACGGGCGACCGGGGCAATCATCGCGCGCAAGGCGTTTGTACCGGAGTGCGAAGTGTGGTTGTTGATCGCGCAACGTGTGTCGCGCAGGTCGGCCAGTTCTTCGCAGTCGGCGTCATCGCGCACCAGCACAAAGCTGGAATAGTAGTGCGCCTCACAGCCCGGCAGCACAAAACAGGGCGCGGCCACCACGCGCAGATGCACAGCGTGGTCTACGGCTACGTCGTAGCCACAGGCCTGGGTGAACAACAACGAAGGATGCACCCATTGTTCGCGGTGGTCGATCTCGCGTTCCAGGCGTTCGGGCGCGAAGTCGATGCCCTGTTCGCGAAGCTGGGCGGAGACAGCACCCCAGAACGCATCCGTAGCATGACGGATCTCGGGCAGGTCGTACCAGGGTAGGCTCACGATGGCCATTACGGGTAAGTGGCGGGGCGAAGCGTCAGCTTACAAATGATCGCGCCCCGGCAATTGCCGGGGCGCGCTATGCGGGCAGGATGCCCGCACCACTTACATCATGCCGGGCATTCCGCCCATGCCTCCCATTCCACCCATACCGCCCATTCCTCCCATGCCGCCCATTCCTGCGCCAGCGCCTGCTCCCGCTTCCTTCTTCTGCGGGATTTCGCTGATGGCGACGTTGGTGGTCAGCACGAGTGTGGCGACACTACCCGCGTTCTGCAGGGCGGTACTGGTGACCTTGGCCGGGTCAATGACACCGGCCTTCACCAGGTCTTCGTATACTTCGGTCGCGGCGTTGTAGCCCCAGTTGAAGTCCTTCTTCTCAAGGATCTTCATGGCGACGACGCTGCCGTCGAGGCCGGCGTTGGCCGCGATCTGCTTGACCGGCGAACTCAATGCACGACGCACGATGTCCACGCCGATCTTTTCATCAACCGTGCCTTCCAGCTTGCCGAGCGTTTCCGCCAGGCGCAGCAGTGCGACGCCACCGCCCGGAAGAATGCCGCTTTCGACAGCCGCGCGGGTCGCGTGCAGGGCGTCTTCAACGCGGGCTTTCTTTTCCTTCATTTCGACTTCCGTGGCCGCGCCGACTTTCAGCTTGGCAACGCCACCCGCGAGCTTGGCCACGCGCTCTTGCAGCTTTTCACGGTCGTAGTCGCTGGTGCTGCGTTCGATCTCGTTGTTCAACTGGTCGATGCGTGACTTGATCTCTTTGGCCGTCCCTGCGCCTTCGATGATCGTGGTGTTGTCTTTCTCGATCAGAATGCGCTTGGCGCGACCCAGCATATCCAGCCCGGTCGTTTCCAGGCTCATGCCAACTTCTTCGCTGATGACCTTGCCACCGGTCAGGGTCGCGATGTCTTCCAGCATGGCCTTGCGGCGGTCACCGAAGCCCGGTGCTTTCACGCAGGCGCACTTCAGAATCTGGCGCAGGTTGTTCACGACCAGTGTCGCCAGGGCTTCCCCTTCGATGTCTTCCGCGAGGAAGACAACCGGCTTCTGGCTGCGTGCAAGCTGCTCAAGCAGGGGCATCATGTCCTTGATGCTGCCGAGCTTCTTATCGTAGAGGAAAATGTAGGCGTCTTCGAACTCGGTGCGCATGTTGGCGCGGTCGTTGATGAAGTGCGGGCTGACGTAGCCCTTGTCGAACTGCATGCCCTCGACCCACTCCACTTCCGTCTCGAGGCCCTTGCCTTCTTCAACGGTGATCACGCCGTCCTTGCCGACCTTGTCCATGGCCGTAGCAAGCATCTTGCCGATCTCGACGTCGCCGTTGGCGGCGATCGTTCCGACCTGGGCGACTTCATCGCTCGTGCTGATGCTCTTGGATTTCTTGGCAAGCTGGTCAACCAGGTGATGAACCGCCTTGTTGATGCCGTCGCGCAGACCGATCGGGTTCACGCCCGCGGCTACGTTCTTTAGGCCTTCGTCGACGATGGCCTCGGCGAGAACGGTTGCCGTGGTGGTGCCGTCGCCCGCCTTGTCGCTGGTCTGGCTGGCAACCTGCTTGACAATCTGCGCGCCCATGTTTTCCCACGGGTCCGTAAACTCGATTTCCTTGGCGACAGTGACGCCGTCCTTGGTGACGGTCGGTGCGCCGTAGGATTTCTCAATCACCACGTTGCGCCCGCGGGGACCGAGTGTGGTCTTCACCGCACGGGCAAGTTTCTTGACGCCGTTGCGAATCTTCTCGCGCGCGTCCTGGTCGAATACGATCTGTTTGGCTGCCATGAGTCGGGTTCCTTCAGGTGTCAGGTTTCAGTTTCAAGTGTCAGTTGGGCGGCCACATAGGGCCGCCCCTACCTACTCGATCACAGCAAGGATCTCTTCTTCGCTCATGAGGATGTAGTCCTTGCCGTCGATCTTCACGTCAGTCCCGGCGTAGCTCTTGAACAGAACCTTGTCGCCCTTCTTGACCTGGAACGGCAGGCGCTCGCCCTTGTCGTTGATTCGACCCTGGCCTACGGCCACGATCTTGCCTTCCTTTGGCTTCTCCTTGCTGCTGTCGGGCAGGATGATGCCACCCTTGGTCTTGTCCTCGGCCTTGGCGCGCTCAATGAGGACCTTGTCATTCAGTGGACGAACGTTTGTTGCCATTGCTTAGCTCTCCGCGGATCTAGTTCAGATTGGTCTGGTCAAGTTTGTCGATCACGCCGGTGTTTCCCGGCGCAGGCGATTGTCCGGTCTTCAACAGTTGATTCGGGTCAATGCCCGTGCCTTCCATCAACTCGTCCATGGGCGGCAACATGCCGTTGTCGGACATCTGCTTCAGGATGGCCAGCCCTACTACCAGCGGGTGCGTCACACCGGCGTCCGCCATGTCCTTCAGCTTCAGCAGGGTGGCCTGCAAGGGGTCAGCCTCGCCGGCGTCGACCGCACTCTGGAACTCATCCATGGCAATCTTCAACGGGTCCTCCCCGCCTGTACTCGGCAACTCGGGCAAGGCCACCTGCAGGATGCCGAGGGGGGTATGCACAACGACGATCTTCTTGATCGCGGGCTGGTCATTCGGTTCGGGAAGGCGATTCGTCATGTCAGTTCGCTATGCCGCGCCTCACCAGGTCACGGAACAGTTGTACTTCAAATGGCTTGCGCAACAGGCGCAGCGGGTCCAGACGCAAGGCCTCTTCAATCAACGCTTCGCTTGCTTCCGCTGTCATGAAAATGCAGCGATTGCTGGGCACTTCCACACTTACCGAGCTGTACACCCGCACACCAGTCATATCCGGCAGGTTCAGGTCAAGCACCAGCAGGTCGAACCTGACCTCGCGCACCAGGCGGATGGCTTCTTCGCCGCGCTCAGCCTCGTGGGTTTCAATGCCCTCATCCTGCAGCACCGTTGCAAGACCTTCGCGTAGCCCGACGTTGTCATCTACGAGCAAGACAGATCGTTGCAGTACAGGCGCCATGGTTAGACCTCAGACGCCGTGTATGTGCAAAGCCGGTGCCAGTCACCACCAACTCTGGCTAAGCCGTGTAACACATTTACACAATGCCACTTACGTTGACTGGTGTGCAACCGCGTGGTACAAGTCGCTGTCGCTATGACAGTCGATTTGGTCATGGGAACCGGGGGTGCCACGATGGCAGCCATGCGTCAGGTTGTGGCGGTTATCAAACCCTTCAAGCTCAACGCCTGTTTGCGAGCGCTGGCGGACGCCGGCATTGGCGGCGTTACGCATTCCGAGGCCCGCGGTTATGGGCGCCAGAAGGATCATCTTACGGACTATCGAAACGACCGGTTTGCGGTCGCGTTTCTACCGCGTATTCGCGTTGAGTTCGCGGTTCCGCCTGACGGGCTGAAACGGGCGATCGACGCCGTCATGCTCGGGTGCCGCACCGGGCGCCAGGGCGATGGCAAGATCTGGGTGCTTGATGCGCGCACGCCGTCTTAGGATGCTCCGGGCATGAACGATGTCGCCGCAAAGCACCCTCCGAGCTTTCACTTCTGGACGTTGGCGAACGTGTTCACCTTCGCGCGGTTCGCGTTTGCGCCGGTCTGCGCTTATTTCTTCCTGACGGAAACATACTGGGGCGTATGGGTCGGCGGGTGGCTCGGTGGGCTGGCCATGTTCACGGATTTCTGCGACGGCTACTTCGCGCGGCGGCAAAAGAAGGTTTCCGACCTGGGCAAGATCTTTGACCCGTTGGCCGACGCTGTCTTTTTTGTGATCGTCTGGACGGCCTTCGGGCTGGCCGGCGCGTACCCGGTGTGGTTCGCATTGCCGTTCATTGCGCGCGAATTTGTGCAGCATGTGTACATTCGTCCGACGGCCATGTCGCGCGGAGTTGTGCTGGCTGCGAATTTCTGGGGCAAACTGAAAACACTGGTGCAGACGCTGGTGTTGATCACGATCTGCTGGCTGGTGTTTTTCACTCACTACTGGCCCTGGATAGCAAGCTGGACGATGCCGCTGAACATGGTACTGATCGGCATTACCGGCGCGGTAAGCGTGCTGAGCATCATCCCCTACTTCGGGGCCTTGCGGGATGCCAGGAAGGCGCAAGACTAGCGTCATGTCCCGCTACTCACGCCAGGAGTTGTTTTCGCCCATCGGGCTCGACGGGCAAAGGCGCGTTCGCGAGTCGCGAGTGCTACTGGTCGGCTGCGGCGCGCTGGGCACGCACCTCGCCGAGTTCTGTGTTCGCACCGGCGTCGGCGAGCTTGTGATTGTCGACCGCGATATTGTCGAAGAATCCAACCTGCAGCGGCAGTCCCTGTTCACCGAGCACGACGTGCGCGAAGCCATGCCCAAGGCCGAAGCCGCCCGACGCCGCCTGGTTGAAGTGAACAGCGACGTAGCCGTCCGTGCGGAAGTCGCCGACTTCAGTTACCGCAATGCCGAGAAACTGGCCAACGGTGCGACACTGATTCTCGACGCCACGGACAATTTCGAAACCCGCTTCCTGATCAACGACGTGGCCGTCAAACATGGCGTCCCCTGGGTGTATTCAGGCTGCGTTGGCTCGCGCGCCGTGTGTATGCCGGTCATGCCGGGCAAGACCGCCTGTCTGACCTGCCTGCTCGAAGACCAGCCCGACACCGGAGGCGAAACGTGCGACACCACCGGCATCATCATGCCCGCCGTGTTGCAGGCCGTGGCTTGGGCCAGCGTGGTGGCGTTGAAGATTCTCAGCGGAAACGCGGACGCCCTGTTCTGCAAGATGCTGAAGGTTGATCTGTGGACCGGTGAACGTACCGGTGTGGACGCATCAAAGCCACAGCCCGACTGCCCCAGCTGCAGCAAGCATGAATACCCTTGGCTTGAAGGAAAACGCGCAACTAAGCATGCCGTCATGTGCGGTCGAGACAGCGTGCAGATCACACCAGGTGGCGAGTTCGACTACAGCGCCGCGCGTGAACGCATCCGCGGCGCGGCGGCACTCGCCACCGAAAATGATTTCCTGCTGCGCGCCAACCACGAAGGCCTAACACTCACGCTCTATCGAGACGGTCGCGCCCTGGTCCACGGCACCGACGACATCGGACGCGCGAAGGCTGCGTACTCAAAGCTCATAGGCTGAGTTTTAGGCCAGTAGTGCGAATGCCAATCCAGCGGCGGCGGCGATGTAGACCAGTGCCAAGACGATGCGAAGCTCACGCTTAGCCTTAGTTGACGTCTCGCTGACCCAATCTTCCGGTGTCGTGCAGGGTGTTAGGAAGCAGTCGGTCTTCATGGCTGGCCTCTCATTCGAGACCTATAAACACGCGGCGCAACGAGGGAATTCCAGTCGGGTGTCCAGATGCGGTTGGCTGGTGCTAGGTCGAGATCACGATAAACCATCCAAGCAGAACGACCGACACAACGGCACTGGGGATGGCTATCCAGCGGACCTTGCCCCTTGCGATGATCGCCCCTACCGGTGCGATGGCGAGGCAAAACAGAATGACGAATAACAGATCGTACATGATCGGTTCCCAACGACCCGCATTCAGGAACAACGAGCAGACAAACAGGACGCCAACGATCAGTACACCCGGACAAGCTAACATCAAACTCAGGGCGGATCGCCCAACAGGGTCATCGTGCTCCACGGGAGTCGGCAGAGGAGGCATAGCCTCAAGTGTATCACCCGGCTTTGGTTTCGGCATTCGCTCCGTTGCTGAATTGGAGCTGGTAGAGCTTGGCGTAGCGCCCGCCCTGTTGCAGTAGCTGGTTGTGTGTTCCTTGCTCGACGACTTCGCCCTTGTGCAGGACGAGGATGTTGTCGCTGTGTGTAATTGTGCTTAACCGGTGCGCGACGACTACGGCCGTGCGCCCCTGCATGAGTTGCGCCAGCGCATCCTGGATCAGGGCTTCGGTCTCGCTGTCGATGTTCGACGTTGCTTCGTCGAGCACGAGAATCTTCGGGTCGTAGGCCAGTGCGCGCGCGAACGCGAGCAACTGACGCTGCCCCGCGCTGAAGGTCGCGCCGCGCTCAGCGACAATGGCATCGTAGCTGCCGTTCAGGCTTTCGATGAATTCGTGCGCATGAACAACCTTGGCCGCGGCCTCCACCTGCTCGCGCGAGATGTCCTTGTTGCCCAGTCTGATGTTATCCAGCACCGTCCCCGCAAACAGGAACACGTCCTGCAACACCAGGCTGAAAGCCGTGCGCAGGTGGTCTTTGTTCATTTCGCGAATGTCCACGCCATCAATCAGGATGCTTCCCCGCTGGATATCGTAAAAACGCATCAGCAGACTGATGATCGTAGTCTTGCCGCTGCCAGTTGCCCCCACCAGCGCGACCGAACTTCCCGCCGCTACCTTGAAGCTGACGTCCTTCAGCACCCACTCTTCATCATTATAGGCGAACCAGACGTTGCGGAACTCGATCTCGCCGGTGATGGACGGTGCCTTGGGCTCGGCTGGATTCTCGACATCGTTCTTGGTGTCCAGAATTCGAAACAGCCGCTCAGCGCTTGCCATCGCGCTTTGCAGCACGTTGTACTTTTCGCTCATTTCCCGGATCGGCCGGAACATCATGGGCGTGTACAGAAAGAAAGCGAAGAACGTGCCGTAGTCGAGCGACCCGCCGAAAATGCTGCGCGTCCCCCACCACACGACCAGCAGCACTGTGCCCGTGCCGGCTATTTCAACGATCGGGAAGAACAGGCTGAAGTTGAAAACCGTGCGGTACGTCGCGTCACGATAGTCGGCGCTGCGGCAGTCGAACTTGTCGGCCATCTGTTTCTCGGTGCCGAAAATGCGGGTAATGCGCCAGCCCTGGATCGTCTCGTTGAGAAAGCTGTTCACGACCGCCAGCTTCACTCGCATTTCTCGAAACGCGCCGCGTGCCCGCCCTCGGAACACCCACGTCAGCAGCGCCATTACCGGAATGCCGGCCACAACAAACAGCGCAAGCTGCCAGCTCAGGAACATCATCAGCGTAAGGGCGCCAACCACAATGATCGCGTCGCCGGCCAGCTGTACCAGCCCGCTGGCAAACACTTCACCAATGGCCTCAACGTCGCTGGTTACGCGGGTAACCAGCCGACCTACCGGGTTACGATCAAAAAAGCGCAGCGGCAGGCGCTGGATGTGCGCATAGGCGTCCTGCCGCAGATCCAGCACTGCCTTTTGCCCGAGCTTCTGGAACAGATAGGTATTGCCGAACCTCGCGACGAATTGCACGGCGACCAGCCCCACAAAGCCGAACGCGAACCACCCCAGCGTTGCCCACGCGCCATTCTTCGCCGCAGGCGTTGAGGCCTGGTCGCCCAGCACAATGAAAGGACCGTTGACCGTATCCCTAACAATCAACGGGATCACCAGCTCACATGCCGCGGCCAGCAGCATGAAAGCAGTGCCCCAGAAGACCAGGCCAAGATAAGGCCGGGCGTACGGAATCAGGCGTTTGATCAGCCTGGCGTCGTACGCCTTGCCAAGGAACTCGTCGTCATCGTGATACGTTTGCGCCAAGAGCAGCAGCCTTCCAGGTCTAGCCCCACGTTAGGCGCGGGAGGCGGGGTTGCAACTCACCGGGTCTGTACCGGCGATGAAATTAGCTATACTCACAGGGGACTGGCTCCTTTTTCGCCTGTTGGACCGTCAGAATGCAAGGCAAGCGCCAAAGGCGAAAAAGGTGCCTGTCCCCCTTCAGGACACAGTAGATACAGAATGGCCGACCGCTCGAATTCACTATCCGCCATGCAAAGCCTGTTTTCAGGGCTTGAGAGCCGCATTATCCGCCAGCGGATGCTGCCGCATCCCGGCGAGGGCTCACTTTACGACTTTGACCCCAATCGCGTCAGTCGCCGCAGTTATCGCAGCGGCGATCTTTCCCCCAGCGGCAAGGGTGACTTCGCACGCCGCGAATCCGTAGGGTTGCTGCACAAACCAATGCTGGGGCTGACCGCTGTGAAGATCTGTGTCGTGCTTGACTTCGCCTTCCGTAAACACCGGTTCACCCCGGAAGCCATCCATGAAACTGTGCGCTGGTCCTTGGCGCCTTTACGTCCGGACATTTACTTCATCATGGGAATCGCAGGCGTTCGCGACGATGACGGCCTCGGGCACTCAGATGAAGTCATGCGCGCCCTCAGCGGAGGCACAAACTGGCGCGCGACACTGATTGAATACGCCGATCCGGGCTGGGCCGTCACGCCCCCCGGCGATGGCGCAATTCTTCCGGCGTTGTTCGAGAACCTGTTTGACCCGGAGCCCGTTGATCAGAAGATCGCGCGGGTTGATTCCGCACTGGCCAGCGCGATAGAGTTGAAAGAGCCGGGGGGGTTCATGCTGATCGAAGACCTGGCAAGTCGGACGGCCGTCGGCAAAGACCTAGTCACGGACCGCGCGATGCTATACGCCGAACGCACACCCGGCATTGACGTAAAGAGCGTGGGCGGGGACCTGATCATCCAGCGTGACCGTTTTGAAAGCGTAAGGGCGTAATGAACCTGCTAGAGCGCATAAAACAGATGATCCAGGGCACCTCCGGCGAAGCTGAGCAGGTGATCAAGGACGCGCACTCCACCCGCGAGATGCTGGAGCATCTCGATGAGTTGATCACCCGCAACGAAGTGGAGCTGCGCAAGACGCGACAGGAGCTGGCCCGCCTTGAGCTGTCCGAGCGCGCGAGCATTGAAAACATCAAGTCAGGGCGCGTTGGCGATCGCGAAAAAGAATTCGTGCTGCTGCAGATCAAACGCACGCGCACGCAGATGGGGAACCTGAAGCTCAAGGCCGACATCCTGAACAAGAACATCGAGCTTCACATGAACCTGGTCGGCAAGATCCAGGCCATGGAGGCGATGGACTTGCGGGGCATCGAACAGAGCGTGGTGGAACGCGTGATGCTCGATTTCGAAGAAGGCATGGAAAAGTTCCGCGACTCGGTAGAAACCGGCGAGGGCGTAGTCCAGAGCCGCGACGACGTGCTGACCAGCAAAGACAAGGAAGACCTGCGAAAGCTGGAAAAGGAAATCATGGGCGAAGAGACCAGGCAGCGCGTCATGGACGCCGACCTTCGCGAAATCGAAGCGGAAATCATGGCCCGCGAGCAGGAAAGCAAGCCTGAGAAGTCGCCTGAGAAGTCCCCAAAGAAATCCAAAGAAGAGCCTGAAGCGCAGGTGGAGTAATCGATGGTTGCAAACTTCTTTGCAAGTCTGTTCGGCACCAGGGTCGACCTACGCAAGCTGAAGGTCAAGCTGCGCGAAGTCGAGCGCGAACGCCGTAAATACTTCATGGAGTTGCGCAAGCTCAGTACGCGCCAGGCGTCACTGATCGAGCAGATCAAACGCGCGCGCCGCGAGGGCAACAGCATCGAGGTCGATTACGTCTGGGAAGAACTCAAAGACATCAAGCACGACTTCGCTTTCAACCGGCGCGCGGCCAAGGTCAGCAACCTCGAAGGCATCGCTTTAAAGAAGTACATCCGCGGGCTTGAGCGCCTGGAAAAGCGCAAAGACAAGGAAGGCGTCAACAAGTTGCTGCAGCGCATTCGCAGCAGCGGGCTCGACGCCAAGCTGGCGTTGCAGCAGATCGACGAAGAGTCCTACCTCGATGAGCTGAACGCGACGCTTGACGACCTGGGCCTGGAAGTGGAAGGCGACCTCGACGAGAGCGACCCGGAAAAAGCCCGCTTCCTCTCCGAGATCGACACCATCAACGAAGCCGAAGAAGGCGGCGACTTCGACGCCGCGCTGAAGACCGAGGCAGAGTTGCGCAGCAAACTCGAATCCGAAGAGGGGGCAATCTGAAGGCGGGTTGCAGGTGCCAGGTTCCAGGTGTCAGGGGCCATGGCAGAAGAGTTGAAACCTGACACCTGTTCCCTGAAACCTGAGTTATGGACCTTGGACCTAAACTAAAACGCGCGTGCGACGACGCACTGCACAAGGCCAAGATGGCCTGGAAGGCCGGTGACTCTGAGACGGCCGCGGGCAACTTTGAATCCGCCAGCAAGACCATGTTCAAGTACGCCGAGTACGCCCAGTCACGCAGCATGGAGTACGCGCGAAAACGCAAGGCGATTGAATACCGCGACTTCGCCCGCCGCCTGCGCGAAGTCGGCAACGAAAAGGCTAACGGCAAAACCAAGCTGCCATCGCCACCCAGCAGCAGCGTAGATGAAGACCAGCGCCACGAAACCGCCGACGGCGAGCCTGAAAGCAACATCAGCGAAGCCGTCTCCGCGCTCGTTCACACCAGCACGATCACCTGGGATGACATCGGCGGGCTTGAGGAAACCAAACGCGACATCAAGTACACGCTGGCACTGTCACTGGCCAAGCCGCCCGAGGGCGTAAGGATCACGACCTTCCGGAACATGCTGTTCTACGGCCCGCCGGGCACGGGCAAGACATTGCTTGCCGCGGCGACGTCCAACAGCCTGAAGGTAACCACCGAAGGCCAGGCGTTGTTCTTCAACGTGAAAGTCAGCGGCGTGCTTTCGAAGTACTTTGGCGAAAGCAGCAAGATCATCAGCGAAATCTACGGCGCCGCGCGTGACAACTCGCCCAGTGTCGTGTTTCTGGACGAGTTTGAATCTCTCACCAGCAACCGCGACGGCGGGGAACAGACCGGCGCCGAACGCCGCATTCTGTCCACCATCCTGGCCGAGCTTGACGGTCTCGCCGAGAAGGGGCGCAGCGACATTTTCGTGTTGACCATCGCCGCGACAAATCGCCCCTGGGAGATCGACGCGGCCGTGATGTCGCGCTTTGAAAAGCAGATCCTGATCCCGCTGCCGGATGAAGACACACGCAAGGCGATACTGGAAATTCACCTGCTGAAGAAGGGCTATGAGCTCGATTTCGACCTGCATGAACTGATCGACGACACGGAAGGCTACTCCGGTCGCGAGATCGAGCGCCTGTGCAAGCAGGCCACGTCACAGATGATCGGAGATTTGAACGATGATCTGCCGGCGTTGATTGACAAGGGGCTCGCGGCCACTCGCAACTACCAGGTCAAGGTGCGCCCGCTGACACTGGCCGACTTCGTGCGCGCCAAGACCTATATCCGCCCCGGCACCAGCCCCGCCGAGATGCAGCGGTATCTGGATTGGTCCGTCGAGGAAGACTAAGGGGCGAACCGTGACGAGAAGTCGGAGTTACCCTTTGCCGTTGCAGTTCATTGTCGATTGGACTTCGCTGTCCGCATTTCTGTGTGTTGGACTACCTGTAATGAGTCTTTTTGTCGCCCTGCCGATTATGGGCCTTGGGTACGACGCTTCGTTCGCCTTCCAGCCATTTGCATCAGTAGGGGCATTGCTTCCCAGTACTCTGCCGAATATCGAGGGTGCGCCAAGTCGCGTCGTTCGCGGGATGCTGTCTATCCTGGTTGTTTCTGCCGTCGTGGGACTACCCTTGACCGTCGCTCTAGTCCTTCGCCGTAAACGAGTCGCAAGGCCCGTGAAAGCTTCATGAAGGAAATCCGAGCAATAGTTGCACCACATTTGAAGAGTGAACTCGAAGCGGACGGGTTGCTCGATCTGGACGCGCTTGCATCCCGCGACGACCTGCAAGTGGTGAAGGCCCGTCTCGAATCACGCCAGACCTACAGGCTGGAAACAACCCGAGGGCGAACCCTGTTCCTCAAGCTGTATCGCACCGTTCAGCCGGAATCCCGCTTCTTTCGCCTGTTCGCACGCAGCTTCGATTCCCCGGCGTCTCGCGAGTGGCACGTCCTGAAGCGCCTGCATGAACTGGGAATCCCCACCATGCACGCGGCCGCCTGTCTCGAAGAAGTCGAGGGCGGCAACGTCACAAAGGCCGCGTTGTTGACTGTCGGGCTGAACGCCCCCGCAAGTCTTCAGGAGTTGCTGCTCAAGGAATTCAACGAGTACCCTCAGCCCATGCGCCGCCGGGACATCACCCTTGAACTCGCCCGCATACTGAAAATCATGCATGAGGGCGGCGTGAACCACCGCGATTTCTACATGGTGCATATCCGCGTGGGCAGCGGTGACAGACTGTACGTGACCGACCTGAACCGGGCCGACATTCGCAAGCGCGTCACGCGGCGCTGGCGGATCAAGGACCTGGCGGCGCTGCTGCACTCGGCGCCTCATTCGATCGTTACCGCAACGGACAAGGCCAGATTCGCCAAGGCCTACTTCGGCGGGCATCTGCGCGATCGACGTTCATTGATCGAGGCCGTGATACGAAAGGCCGACAGAATGACGGCCCACACGCGAAAACGAGTTGCCGAGGGTGAAGCGAACTACCATGTCGTTGAGTGAAACCCTGCGGACCAATCGCGCAAAAACAGGTACACTGGCGGCACGTTCCAGAGGTTGAAGAATGGGCATATTCAAGAGTAAAGAAGAGCGGCGCATCGCGCGCGACATGGAGATCAAGAAGGGCATCCAGCGCATCCGGCGCCAGATGAAAGAGCTCCAGAAAAGCGAAGAGGACTGGCTTGAAAAGGCCCGCAAGGCCGCGCGCATGGGCGCCAACGACCAGCTCGCCTTCGTGCGCAAGTCACTGAAGGCCACAACGTTTCAGCGCCGCATGCTGGAGCGCCAGCTGCTTACCATCGAAGCTGCCTTCCAGATGAAGAACCAGGCGGAAAGCTTCGCCATCTTCGCCGAATCCATGGGCGTGGTCAGCAAGAGCATCAACGAGGTCTACAAGACCACCGACCTCGAGGCGACGCAGAAGAACTTCGAGCATGCCATGATGCAGGCCGACACCATGAGTCAGCGCATGGACCTGTTCCTGGACATGAGCAAGGACAGCCTGTTCGAGACGGACAGCGTCGCTGGCGAGCAGCTGGTCACGGACGAAGAGATCGACCAGATGATCGGCGTCAGCACCGACGATCGCAAAAAGCTCACCCGCGAAGAACTCGACCGCGAGATCGCGCGGGAGCTCGGCGAAGATGTCGAGAAGGATGAAGCGAAGTAATCAGACAACCGGCATCTGCGCCATATTGGCCGGGATGCGTTGCTCGACCCACTGTTGCAGGCGCTCCAGGCGCGCGCGTGTTTCACTCTTGTGATAGCCGAAGATCTTGGCGGCGTCGGCGCCGAAGCTGTCGAACTTGGCGTGCTCAACGGTCACCCGCACGCCAATCTTTGCTTCGACGATGCTGAGCATTTCCTCAACCGCGCCGTCGAGCCAGTTGTAGGTCCAGCGGCCGCCGACGCGCCAGTTGGTGTCCCAGGTGGTGTATTCGAAGGCGTCTTCGCGATCGCGACCAATGTAGCGCAGCTTAAAGCCGCCGCCGAGGTCACCCTTGAAATCGACCACCGGCACGGCCCACCAGGCGCGCAACTCATGCAAGTCGGTCAGTGCGCGCCACACGGAAGCCAGGTCGGCTTCCATTTCGCGCTCAATGCGCAGGTAGTGCGGGGCCAGAATTTTGGTCGTCATGCGACAACTTCAGCCAGTCTTTGAAGCCTGCGCTTGTACTAAGTGCTTGAAGTAACGTCCACGGTGTTCGAAGTTTGTGAAACGCTTGTTCGGCGCATATTCATAGAAGCTGGCGGATGACGGCGACATCAGAAACACGTCGCCGGGCTCAAGCGCGGCAATCGCCGCGTCGCATGCTTCGTCAAAGGTACCGAACCGTCTAAGCGAAGAACTTATTCCAGCCCGTTCGAGTGCGTCACCGATTGCGTCAGCGTTGGCGCCTTGAAGGTAGACACCTTTGATGCCGGCGTGCTTCGCGATCGTGTCGGCCAGCGCATCGTAGCTCAGTCCCTTTTCGCTGCCGCCAAGCAGCAGGTGCACGCCTGAATCAAACGCGCTCAGCCCAGCAATCGTACTCTCGGGCGTCGTCGCGATACTGTCGTTGTAGCAACGGGCCCCGTTCACTTCGCCGCAGTACTCAAGTCGATGTTCGACACCGCGAAAACGCCGCGCTCCGGCCATGGTCATTAGCGTCTGGTTCGTGTTTTGTTCGAACACGGAGTAGACCAGCGCTGTTGCGCACAGGAAGTTCTGCCAATTGAAAGTTCCCGGCAAAGCTAGGTCGATCTCTCCAAAGGGAATAGGCGCGTTTACCTCACTCCCCCATTGCATCGGTCGACACAGGACCGGTTGGCCGTCCTGCGTCGCGACTAGCGCATAGCTGGTGGCAGGTCCACGCCACACGAAATCATGCACATCCTTCGACGTTGCGAACCAGCAACTGCTACCTGCGTTCGCGCGTTCTCCTATCAATCCTTCTAAGCCTCCGCCATCGTCGTTGAAGACAGCTCCTTCTGTCGCAGAGTATCGATAGATCGCACTCTTGGCCCAAACGTACTCGTCCATGTCGCGGTGCCAGTCGAGGTGGTTGGGCGTGATGTTGGTGATGACGCTGATGTCGCAGGACTTCTTGATGCGGTGCCAGTCTTGGAGCTGGAAACTTGAGAGTTCGAGGACGACGACGTCGTCCTTGGTCATGTCCTCAACGTGGTTGATTAAGGGCTCGCCGCAGTTGCCGCCCAGCCATACTCTTCGCTTTGTGTCCGGCGTCGCCCCTGCCGGCTCCGCCCACTTGCCCTCCAGCTCGGGCTGGGCGCGCTGCATGACCTCGCAGAGCATTTCGTAGGCCAGCAGCGCCGTTGTCGTTTTCCCGTTGCTGCCGGTGATGCCGACGGTCTTTGCCGGGCAGGCCTCTATAAACAGGCTCATCTCCATCGTGACTTCGGCGCCCGCGTTCCTTGCGGCCTGCAGCAGCGGGTTGTCCGAGCGCACGGCCGGGCTGTGGATCACGACGTCGGCCTGCTCGAAGTCCTGCTTGCGGTGCTCTGCCAGACGGTACTCGATGGGCAAGCCTTCGAGTGCCGCAATGCTTTCGGCCAGCACGTTCTCGTCGCGCAGGTCTGTTACCAGCAGGTGAGAGCAGTACTTGCTAAGGAATTTTGCGGATTCAACTCCGCCGCCGAAAACACCCAGCCCCATAACGAGCCCGCGCCTGCCGCGAAAACGTTCAAAGCTACTCATTGGGCTTCATCTTGTAGGGCTTTGGCAGCTTCCTGTCTCCGAAGGGCATGCGCAGGAACGCGTATTCGTAGCGGTCCTCAGGCCTGGAGTTGTATCGGTATCTGCGGGCCCTGGCATACAGCGCATCCACGTCCGCGGACTCGGCTTTTTCCATCGTCACTTCAACGAAATGCTCGTCAACAATGGGGTACGGCACCAGCACCTCGGCAAAAAAGTCGAGCGGCGGGTACTCGTACCAGGGAGTCTCAAGTTTCACGACGCCGCTGGCCGTCTCATAGCCCGGCTTGCGGATGGTGTACTCGCGCGTGCCGTAAAACACGAAATTGGCGTACAGGGGCCCGTCCACGTGGTCTTCGGCGCGGGTGCGACCAACGTACTCACCGTCGATGTACACGTCCGCACCCGCGGGCTCGGAGCGAATATAGATACGGCGCTCCACGCAGCCCGGAAGCAAAACCGCAAGCGCAATCAGCAACGGAATGGCGCGACTAGTCATGACGCTGATGCTATCGGCACGCGGCGTACTGTGAAAGGTTGTACGGCGCAACGCCGCTTGTAGAGTTTCGCGTATAAACAGGGGCTGACCATGATCTCGAAATTCAAGCGCATCGTTGTACCAACCGACTTCAGCGACACGGCGGAAACGGCCATCAAGCTCGCGAGCCAGCTGGCCGACCATTACGCCTGCACCCTCGATCTTGTGAACGTCGTGGATGCCACTGTCTACGCCTATGCGGGCTATCCGTTCGCGTCGCTATCCAAAGAGCTCATGTCCGGTGCCGAGGAAGCCCTCAACAAAGTCAAGTTGACCCTGACCAACGGGAAGCTCAACCGCTATCTGCTCAGCGGCTCGCCTGCGCGCGAAATTGCCGATCACGCCAAACGCCACAAGGCCGACCTGATCGTAATCGGCACCCACGGGCACGGCGCGGTCGCGCGGTTCTTTCTCGGCAGCGTGGCCGACCGCGTTGTTCACGAATCGGACTGCCCGGTGATCGTGACCAAGCAGCCCAAGGGCAAGATCAAGCACCCCAAGAAGCAGACCAAACCGTTCACGCGTATTCTGTTCCCCTCGGATTTCAGTGACACCAGCAAGCGCGCCCTCGACCAGGCCGTGGCGTTCACGGAAGACATGGATGCCGAGTTGTTCGTGCTGCACGTCGTGGACGACAGCCTGATCAGCACCCACGTGGAAGAAGAACGCACGATCATATTGAAAGAGCTGCGCAAGCACGCCCTGGAAGAACTCAAGAACCAGCTTCCGGCGCAACTGCTTGAAAACTTTGAGACCATCGGCGCGGTCAAGCGCGGCGAGCCCGGCAAGGCCATCGCCGCCTACGCCGAAACGCACCACTGCGACCTGATCGTAATGGGTACCCACGGGCGTGGCGGCATTGAGCGCGCGCTGATCGGCAGTGTGGCCGACAAAGTAGTACGCCGGGCCAAATGCCCGGTGTACCTGGTGCGCCCGCCGAAGAAGTAGCTCAGCTTTCGCCCAGCATCTTGACCATCAGCGCCTTCTGGGCGTGCAGGCGGTTCTCGGCCTGCTGGTAGATGACGCAGTCGTCATGGTCGAGCACACCGTCGGTCGCGACAAGATTGCGGCGAATCGGCAGGCAGTGCATGAAGCGGGCACGGCTTGTCAGGGCCATTTTGTCTTCGTCGATCGTCCAGCTAGGCAGAGTCGCCCGGTACGCCATTTCTTCTTCGGGCTTGCCGTAGAACGGCAAACTAAGCCACGACTTTGCGTACACGACTTCGGCGCCTTTGAAGGCCTCTTGTTGATCGTGCGTTACGCGAACCTTGCCGCCGTTCAAATTGGCGACCAGCTCCGCCTGTGTTCTCACCGACTCCTCAAGCTCGAACTGCGGCGGATGCGCGACCGTGATGTCACAGCCGCCCATGGCCGCGGCCAGCAGGAAACTGTGCGGCACGGCCAGCGGCAGCGCCTTCACGTGCGGCGCCCAGCTCAGGACGACTTTCTTGCCCTTCGTGTTGTGGTTAAAGACCTCGCGCAGCGTCATCAGGTCGGCCAGCCCCTGGCAGGGGTGTTCAACGGCGCTCTCCAGGTTGATCAGCGGCGCGGATGCATACTTGCTGAAAGAGGACAGGATCGGGTCCACACGATCCTGCGCATAGTTCTGCATGCGCGGGAAACTGCGCACGGCCAGCGCGTCACCGTAGCGCGAAAGCACTTTCGCGGCGTCCTTGATGTGCTCCGGTGAGTTGGCGTTCATCACCGTGCCCTCTTCCCACTCGAGGTTCCAGGCATCCTGCCCGACGTTGAGCACGACAGGTTGGGCGCCAAGTTGGGTCGCGCCGATTTCAAAGCTGGTACGCGTGCGAAGGCTGCTGTTGAAGAACAGCATGATGATGGTCTTGCCCTTCAGGCTCCACTGGCGCTGTTCGCGCTTCATCTCAAAGGCGAGGTTCAGAATATCGTCAATCTCGCCCGTCTCGAAGTCGGCGAGTTTCAGAAAATCGCGCCCGCGAATGTCGCTCATCAAAGTGCCTCCGGCGTATCCGGCGAATCATGCACCCCGCACGTTGAATGTAAAGACGCAGACTGTAGCGTGCCCCGCACACGGACTTATGCTGTGGCTTCGCGGGCACGCGGTGCGCCGCCCGCGAAAGCGTCCAGGAGATTTTCATGGGGCTGTTCAAAGCCTACGACGTCCGGGGTGTCTTCCCGGACCAGTTGAATGCGCCCATTGCGTTCCGCATAGGCTACGGGTTTGCCAAGCTGCTTGGCCAGGACTCGGACGACCCGACCGTCGTGGTCGGCATCGACGCCCGCCCCACCGGCCCGTTGCTGGCCTCGGCATTTATGGACGGGCTGGCCACCGGCGGCGCTAAGGCGGACTTCATCGGACCGTGCAGCACCCCCATGTTGTACTGGGCCGCCGCGGGGCGCGCGCCCGGCGCGCAGGGCGGTGCGATGATCACCGCAAGCCACAACCCGGCAAAATACAACGGCATCAAGTTCTGCCGCGAAGACGCCATTCCGATCGCCTACGACACGGGGCTGTCTGAAATCGAAGAGTTGGCCGGCAGCGCGCCGGAGCCGCCAAAATCATGGGCTGCGGATCCGGTCGTTTCGTTGCGTCCGCCCGCGGACGTTGGCGACAGTCCCGTCGCCGCGCCGTTCGGGCTGAATCCGACCGTCTTTGACGGATACGTGCAGCACCTTCGACGCTTCGTGAAGCGTACGCCGGACAAGCTCAAGGTCGCGATCGACCCTGCCAACGGCATGGGCGGAGTCTATCTGGGTTTTCTGCGCTCGCTGGGTCTTGAGCTGCACGCCATCAACACCGACTTTGACGGCAGCTTTCCGAACCACGAAGCGAACCCCAGCAGACTCGACAACCTGAAACCCTTGTGCAGCCTCGTCCGCGACCAGAAATGCGCGCTTGGCATCGCCATTGACGGCGACGCGGACCGGGCCGTGTTTATCGATGAAACGGGCACCCCGGTCGGTCAGGACATGATCACGGCCTTGCTCGGTGTCGAACTGCTGAAGCGCCACAAAGGTGCCGCGGTGCTGTACGACCTGCGTTCCAGCCGCGCTGTCAGTGACGCCATCGAAGCCGCCGGCGGACGCCCGCTACGAGAGCGCGTCGGGCACAGCTACATGAAGGCCACCATGCGCAAGGTCGGCTGCGTCTTCGGCGGCGAGTTGGCCGGGCACTACTACTTCAAGGACAACTTCTACGCGGACAGCGCGATCATCGCTGTGATCGAAGTGCTTAATGCGATGGGACTCAGCGGCGAGCCGTTATCCGAGCTGATCAAGCCCCTGCGTAAGTACGCCCAGACCGGCGAAGTGAATTTCAAGGTCGCCAATACGGACGCCGTGTTTGCAAAGGTGCAGGAGGCCTACAAGGACGCCGCCATCGACTTGCTTGACGGCATTACCGTCAGCTATCCCGAATGGTGGTTCAACCTGCGCGCCAGCAACACGGAGCCATTGGTGCGCCTGAACCTTGAGGCCGGCTCCCGCGAGCAGGTACAGGCCAAGTTCAAAGAAGTCAGCGCGCTGATCGGCACGCCCGAAGAGTAGTTATCGGTTTCAGAAGACACAGTCGCGGACATGGCAGTCCACAGCCAGCCGTCGAAGACGGCGTCTCGTTCAATTGCCCCCGGTGAAGCAAGGCAAAACCGGGGGTGTGCGAGCAAGCAACAAACAGAGCCGGCTTGCCGGCGACTCTTCTGACAACCGACAACCAACATCAATGTATCCGCGGGCTTCTCAGCAAGGCCGCCGCACCACCCAGCTTCTTCTGGAATTCGCTGTTCTTCACGAATTCAAGCTGGCTGCCAAACTTCACGGCCGTGCGCGTTACAACTTCCTTTAAGTCGACGCCGCTGATGTCCGTGCTTTCGCAGGCGTGGCAACTGCTGGCCTGATCTTTGAATATCATCCCGCAGGCGTTGCACTGGGAGCCCTGCTGCTTCAGGTCTGTCGGCAGCAGCACCATGTACGCCTGCCCGCGCGAAAGATACTTAAGCGTGTCCTCCAGCCCGCTGACGCCCATCGTCGTCGAGTGAATTTCACGGATCACCCGGTCCATCTTGCTGCTTTCTTCTTCTTCTTCGGCCTTGTGAAAGTAATCAACGGCCGTCTGCAAAAGTTCGTGATCAGCCGAGCGCGAATCAACGCGCTCGCCGTCGATGATGCGACGGGCAACGTCTGCGGTCAGGCAGTCGCGCAGGATGCTGCGGGTCTTGTCCGGGCCGATGACAACAATGCGCTTGTAGCGGTGACGCGAAACCAGGTCGGCCAGGGCGTCCGCAACGTCCTGGATGTGCGCGTGCTTTTCACCTTCGATGCCGCGCTGAAAGCGCATTTGCGACCAGCCGCCGCGATGAATGCGGCGATGCACCTCGCTCTTGATGTCGCTGCTGTCCACCAGTTCGCCGAGTGCGATCTCGAAAATTCGCGCGCTGCGGCTATCAAGGTGAACCACCGCGTAGGGCTCAAATTCCTCTCCGATGTACGCGAGTTGGCTGACAAACGGAAAGCGGCGGTACGCGAGCTGGTCCTCGAACGGAATAGAAGTTTCAAAACGCTCAATCACCTTGTCGCCCTGCAGGAACAACGCCAGCCCGATTACATTCGGGCTCAGGTCCTGGCGGCGGATCAGCTCGACTTGCTCGAGCCCCTGGCGCAGGAACTCCAGCCCCCGCTTGTCGCCGGACATAACACTTTGGATGTCCGCGGCGCGGTTCTTCAGGAAAATCAGGTTCTCCTTGCGGCGATCACGCCCGCCTTCGCGGCAGCGCAGGTAAACGGAAAGCACGTGAGGATACTGGGATTCAAGCGTGGCAAGGTTCTGCAGGCGACCTTTAAGGTCCATGGTATCTCCTGAGTGCGTAACGGGCGGACACGATAGTCAAACGGCGCGACAGTGCAAACGGGGGTCTGGCAACAACCGCCCCGAAACCGCTATAGTTCGAACATGACGACAAGTGCCGAAAAGCGCCGTCTGCCCCCGTGGCTGAAGCGTCCCCTGCCCCGCAGCAAGGGGCAGAAGCGGCTCGATCAGATGCTTGGCGCACAGCGACTGCACACCGTGTGCGAAGAAGCCGCCTGCCCAAACAAAGCCCAGTGCTTCACGCACGGCACCGCCACGTTCATGATTCTCGGCGATGTCTGCACGCGCCGCTGCCAGTTCTGCGGGGTGAAATCCGGGCGTCCGCCCAACCCGCCCGATCCCGACGAGCCGCGCCGACTGGCGGATACAGCCGCGGCCATGAAGCTGTCCCACGTGGTCATAACAAGCGTTGACCGCGATGATCTTCCCGATGGCGGGAGTACTCACTGGAGCGCGGTGGTGAGGGCCGTTGCCGCGGGCTTACCGCATTCTACCGTCGAGGTTTTGACGCCCGATTTCCAGGGACAGGAAGACCAGATCGACAGGGTGATCGAATCCGCACCGCGGATTTACAACCACAACATCGAGACAGTTCCGTCGTTGTACCGCCGCATCCAGCCCGGCAGCGTGTACGAGCGCAGCCTGAAAGTCCTCGCATACGTCGAGTCCCGGGCCCCGCGCATGACGACCAAGAGCGGGCTGATGGTCGGCCTGGGCGAAACCCGCGCCGAGATCACACAAGTGCTGCGCGATCTTCGATCGGCAGGCGTGGACATGCTGACTGTCGGACAGTACCTGAAGCCGGAGCCCGGGCTTGCGGATGTCGCGCGCTACTACGAGCCGCGCGAGTTTGACGAAATCCGTGACGAAGCGCTCGCGCTTGGTTTTCCCATGGTCGCCAGCGCCCCCTTCGTTCGCAGCAGCTACAATGCGAAAGAGCAGTTCCTGATTTCCTGAAAGATGCCATGAGTGATGAACAATCATCAAACGACAGGCCGATACGCGTGCTGGTGGCAAAAGCCGGGCTGGATGGCCACGACCGCGGCGCGAAAGTGGTGGCGGCGAGTCTGCGAGACTCGGGTATGGAAGTGATCTACACAGGGCTGCGCCAGACGCCGGAAATGATTGTCCACGCGGCGATCCAGGAAGATGCCGATGCAATCGGGCTTAGCAGCCTGTCCGGCGCGCACATGACGCTGTTCCCGCGCGTGCTGGAGTTACTGAAAGAAAAGCACGCCGAGGGAATTCTGCTGTTCGGCGGCGGCGTTATTCCTGCAAAGGACACTGCGGATCTTGAAAAGGCCGGCGTCGGGCGACTGTTTGGCCCGGGCACGGACACACGGGAAATCGCGAAGTACCTGCGCGAGGAAGTCCCGAAACGAAGACAGGCACACGAGGTGTAAACATGACGAATCCTCCGAACCCACCTGATTTTGAGCCGTCGCGCCATGCCCCGCCACCCCCGCCGGGTCAGCCCGCGGCGCCGATGCAGCCGTACCCGTACCGCCTTTCACGCCCGAAAACCGGCATGTGGCGGACCTTCGGCGTGATGGTTTTCGTGAGCGTGATTCTGTTCAACATACTGATGTTCTTCGTCATGATCGGCGGCGCGGGTGCCTTGCTGGGCGGCGGCGGCGGAGATCCGCACGGCGTGGTCGAGTATGGTCGCGAATCCGGCGCGCAGGGCAAGATCGCCGTGATTCCGATCGACGGCGTGATCATGGAAGGCGGTGGCGGCGGGCTGTTCGGCGGCGGCATCGATCCGGTCGCGCTGGTGAAAGACAGTCTGCGTCGCGCGGAAAACGACCCGGACGTTCACGCCGTGATTCTTGAGGTCAACAGCCCCGGCGGCGGCGTGACCGCCAGCGATTTTATCCACCACGAAATCGTCAAGTTCAAGGAACGTACAGGCAAGCCCGTCGTCGTTTACATGAAGGATCTGGCGGCCAGCGGCGGCTACTACGTCAGCGCGCCCGCGGACCACATTGTCGCCAACCAGACCACCCTGACCGGCAGCATCGGCGTGATCATCCAGGGTTTTAACTTTCACGGCACGCTCACCGAAGTCGTGAAAGGCGAAGACGCAACCATCAAGGCCGGCGGCAACAAGGCCATGGGCAGCATGTTCGCTGACCCGGACAGTGACGAGTACCAGCAGGGACGCGCCCTGTTGCAGGAACTCGTGGATGAAATGCACACGCATTTCAAGAAGATTGTGAAGGACGGGCGAGGCGAGAAACTTGTGCCGGATTGGGAACAATACGCCGACGGACGCGTCATGAGCGCCGCCCAGGCCATGAAAATCGGGCTGATTGACGAGGTCGGCTACTTCGAGACTGCCAAGGCAGAGGCAGAAAGACTGGCCGGTATGCCGGACATGTCGGTCGTCGAATACGGGCGCGACATGAGCCTCGGCGCCATGCTGGGGCTCAGCGCGGAAGACGCCAAGCCGCAACTGGAGCAGGCTATGGGAGCAGAACTTCGCGCCGAAGTGCAGGAGCAATTGCGCCTGTATCCCGGACGCCCGATGGCGCTGTGGGTGCCGTAGCGTTTACAGCGCGTACCTCAGCACAACGAAAAACAGTACCAGCAGCACAACGATACCCACGGTGATCCACTCGAAATACTTCTCGAGGATCGGTTTGACTTTGTCGCCAAATAGATAGATCAGCGTTCCCAGCGAGAAAAAGCGCAGCCCACGCCCCGCCACACTGCCGACAATCAGCATCGCAAGGCTGACATCAAACACGCCCCCCGCAATGGTGAACACCTTGTACGGTATCGGGCTCAAGGCCGCGCTGAAGTACGCGACGAGGGCGTTCTGCTCGAACTTCTCGTGTACCTGGTAAAAGTAGCCGTCCGGGTAAAGCATCAGGTCGCCTGCGGGCGCCGCGACGCCGGCCCCGCTTGTGGGCGTGCCGAACCAGCTGGCCTGTGCACCAAGCGCGGAGATCACATCAATCACGAAACCAAACAGCGCCTGGCCTATGAACCAGCCGGCTATTCCCCCCAGCACCGAAGCCACCGTACACACCAGCGCGTACCACATGCTGCGGCGGCGCTTGCCAAGACACAGCGCCACAAGCAACGGGTCCGGCGGAATCGGGAAAAAGCTCGACTCCACAAAGCTCAGCACAAACAGCGCGGGAGTCCCCCACCGTGTGTCCGCCCAGCCTACCACCCAGGCGTACAGCCGCTTCAGTACCCGCATCGGCCACAACAGCGCGCCGATCAGCCCGCCGCGCGGCGCGGCAGAAGCGACCGTCGCCGCGGCGTGCTGGGTCTCACCGCTGTCGGCGTCATTGCTCATCGGGTCGTTTCCCCCTTGATGATCGCGCCCAGCAGCCCCTCCGCGCTGTGCTCGCGAGCTTCGCCTGCGACCTGCAGCCCGCATGCACGAATGGCGGCACTCGTGGTAGGCCCGATGCTGTAAAGGCGCAGCGTCGCAAGGCGCGTTCCGACCGCCGCGACAGCGTGCTTGACGGCGCTGGGCGACGCGAACACGATTGCTTCAAGGCCGTACTGAAGTTGCAGCCCCTTCATGCCTTCTTCATCAGGAAGCGTCCGGTACGCCACGGGATCATCGACCACAAAGCCCAGCGCCTGAAGCCCTTCCTTCAGCGTTGACGCCGCCAGTTCGCTGCGTGGATACAACACGCGCCCCCCACGCCGGTCCAGCGCCGCGAATGCTTCGATCAAACCCTTCACGTGCTGTTTCTCGGGCACCATGTCGACAGTCAGGCCCAGGCGCGCGGCCTCGGCGGCGGTTGTACTGCCGACACACGCGACGGAGGCGCTCAGCTTTCGGTTCCCGCTGCGCAGAAGTTCGCCAGTGAACAACACGGCGTTGACACTGGTGAACACAACCCAGTCAAAGTCCTGCATAAGGGCGGCAGCAAGGTCCGGGTCGTTCGACGCGACAACGCGAATCAGCGGGAAGTGCAGCACGTGCGCGCCTTCATTGAAAAGCAGGCGCGCGAGTTCGCCAGGTTGCTCGCGGGTAATCGCGATGCTGCGTCCGTCCAGTATGCCTGGGGTTTCGTCGCCCATGGGGACCGCTATAACTCATGGGGTATCGCGCGGGAAAGAGTTATGCGTTTGTTCAAGACTGCCCCGGTCCTGCTGCTTCTTCTGCTGGCAGCTTGCGGAAGCGCCGAAGTGAAGAACGTCCAGAGTCAGGCGGATATCTTCATGGAGCGCCTCTCGCGCGGCGACTTCAACGGCGCCTTCGAGCTCTGCGACGCCGACGCCGTAAGCCTCGACACCCTGCGAACCATCGGCAACAACCCGGAATACGACCCCGTCATGCAGGACTTCCAGGGGTTTGAGCACGACGAAGGGGCCCAGTCGAAGAAGGACGACCAGGGGCGGATCTTTGAGCTGCGCCTCGCCCCGGCCAGGTTCAAGGGTCATGCGGGTTGGGTCGCCCACTTCGCGTTCCGGCGCGAAAACGACAACTGGCTGATCATCGGATTCAAAATTGAAGGCCCGAAGCAATGACGCGCATTCTTCTCAGCGGCTTCGAGCCATTCGGTGCTTTCGCCACGAACCCGAGCTGGGATGCCCTGAAACACGCTTTCGATACCGGGCTGCTGCCCGCCGACGCACACACCGTACGCCTGCCGGTTAGCTATGACGCAACTTTCAAGGCCTTTGCGACGAGCGTCGATGCCGTCAAGCCGGAAGCGGCTATCAGCTTCGGGCTGCACGGCGGACTGCAGGGGCGTGAGTCCGGCGCAATCTACATAGAAACGACCGCCCGCAACCGTGACGGCGCGAACAAGCCCGACAACACCGGTGTTCAACGCGGCGCCGCGGCGATTATCGCCGACGCGCCTGCAAGCCTGGCGGCGACTTTCCCGGCGAATGCGCTGCTTGAGGCGTTGCAACAGGCGGGCTTCAACGCTCAACTGTCCGATGACGCGGGTTCGTACCTGTGCAATCACCTGTTTTACAGGGCCCTGCACGCGTACAAGGGACGCTTTCCTTACGGGTTCGTACATGTGCCGCCCGTAGACAGCATGGGCGGCGTGTACAAACTGGAAGAGCTTGGGCGCGCAATGGCAATCATGGCGCATACACTGGGTGAATACATCGCATGAGATATTACCTGCTGGGCATCCCGATCCTGCTGCTGGCCGCCTGCGGCGACATGGGCGGTGACAAGGGCAAATGGGGCTCAGGCGAAGAGCCCGAGCGCAAGGACCCGCTGGTTGAGGTTGTACCCACGCGCCGCGACAACATCGCCCAGTTTGAGCGCAGCACCGGGCGCATTGACGCGCGCATCGTGGCGGACGTCTACGTGCAGATCACCGAAACCGTCACCGAGTTGCTTGTAGACGTCGGCGACAATGTGCAGGCCGGCCAGCCCCTCGCGCGCCTCAACCGCGAGCGCCAGGAGCTCACGGTCGCGTCCACCCTGATCACTGTGCAGGAAGCCGAACTCGCCCACCGCAAGAACGAGCTGGACGCCGAAAAGCGCCAGAGCGAATTTGCCCGCATCCAGAAATACTTCGACCCGAACAATCCTGAAAAGTCGCTGCTGTACAGCAAAGAAGCCTACGAAGCCGCCAAGCTCGAGTACGACAAGGCCATGAACCAGGTGGAGACTTCGCGCCTCGCCCTCGACAAAGCTCAGGGTGAGCTGGCAGCGAACCAATTGCTGCTGGCCCACACGGTGCTGAAGGCCCCCATCAACGGCGTGATCACCGAGCGCAACATTCGTGGCAATGAGCTGGCCCAGTCCAATTCGCTGGCGTTCAAGATCGCGGACCTGTCGGTTCTGGAAGTACGCCTGGACGTGCCGGAATCAAGCCTTCAGGACCTGCGCGAGCCAATGCGTGTGCCTTCGGTCAGCCTGATGGGCCTGCGCGAGAAGGTGCTGCTGGACAGCGCCCAGTCCGTGCTGATGTCCGTCACCGCGTTTCCCAACGCGCGATTTATCGGCTACGTCGATCGTATCTCGCCGACGGTTGACCAGGCCCGCGGCATGATTGTTGTAACCGTGCGCATCATCCAGCCCCGCGACCTTACCGCCGACGCGGTAGCGCCACTTCTGGACCAGCTTGACCCGAACGCCCGCAAGGCCGTACTCGGCACCATGGAGCAGGCCAAGGACGGCCCGCGACTGGCTCTGCGCCCCGGCATGTGGGTGGACGCGCGTGTTTCGACCCAGGTGAAGCGGGACGTGATGCTGGTGCCGGGCGCCGCCATTGTGGGCGATTCCGAAACGATCTGGGTGATCGACAGCAAGGAAGGCGAAGACACAGGCGTGGCGCGCCGCGTCGACATCGCGCGTCGCCGCGGGATCAGCAGCGAAGGCTCGTTTGAGCTGTTGCCGATGGGCAAGGACGACCCCAAGAACCAGGAAGTCAAAGACGGTGCGCTGATCGTCGTGCGCGGGCAATCCCTGTTGCGCGACGGGCAGAAAGTTCGTGTGCGCGATCTGACCAGATAGATCAGGTCGGGTTTTCGTTCTTGGGGCCGAACCAGACAAAGTTGATGGTGACGTTCCAGAGCGACCGGTCATTCGCGTTCTTGCGGGCGCCGACGGCCGGCTGAACAATCGCCATACGCTCGAAGCGTGACTCCACGCGGCTGACGTTAATTCTGGCCAGGTGGGCGTACTCTCTTGTGGCGTGCTGCGCCTGCGACAGGAACGTCGCCCACTCGGTCTGGGTCACGTTCTTGAGGCGAATGTCAACCGAGTACTCCCAGTACTGCTTGTACTTCAGGTTTTCGCGGCGCGTCACGACGTCCAGGCGATCGTCACCGCCGGTGCCTTCATTGATGCCGAGCTTGTTCGCGATGTTGCCCAGCAGCACGTGGGTGTTGTCGCGCACCTTCTTGTCGGCGGGCGGCTTGATCACGCCGTCTTTTACCTTGCGGTAATAATCGTTGATGTTCGGCGCGTACGCGGCGCTGATGTCGGCGAACTTCCCCGCCAGGTCCAGATATTCCGTGGACAACTCTTCGCGCTGGTCGTTCTTCAGTTTGTAGCCCATCAGCGCCACCATCGCGAGTACGAAGCAGGCAACGATGTAGATCGTCATGGCCTTGCTGCCTTCGTTTTCGTTCATTACTCGGCTCCTGTCTTGGCTGGCGCCTTGGCTTTCTTGGGCTGCTCAATCTTGCGCAGCTTCAGCTTCATCGTGATCTGGTCAACTTCGCGCCCTTCGGGGCCCGTGCGCGGACGCCCGCCCAGCGATTGCTCCGGGTTGCCGTCGAACCACTTGTCCTTTTCGGGCTTGCCTTCCTCCGCAGCGAGCGTGCGGAAGCTGGCCAACATGCGCTCCGCTTCCTTCATGTCGCCCGCCCCGATCTGGTTGCGTTCCTGCTGCGTCTCCGTCAGGCTTACCAGGTAGTCCACAGTCACCAGCGACTCCGTAATGTCGATCTTCAGCAGAGTGAAGTCATAGCTGGGGACACCGCGTTCAATCGTCTTCAGAACCTCGGCCAGAATCTGGTCTGCGGGGTGCGGCTCGGCGTAACTCTCGTCAACCTGGCCTTCCAGGCGTCCCTGCGTTTCCTTCAGGCGCTTGTGCGCCAGTCGAATCTCGTCGCCGGGCGCCTCCGGCATTTCCGGATACTCGCGCAGCTTCAGGTCCGCCGCGTTCGGCTCGGAAATCTTGTCCGCTTCTTTGGCATAAAAGAACGCGGCCTTGAAGAAGTACTCCGGGCCGCGCTCCTGGTCGCGCAGGGCGGCGACATCGCGCTCGTAGTTCCGTGCGTGAGTGAAGCTGATCAGAAACAGAATGCCGCAGAACAGCAGCACCAGCGTCGCCGTAAACGCCAGCGGCGTCTTGGCGTAATCAAACAGCGTGCCGGGCGCCAGGTCGCCGTAGCGAAAGTCGATCTTTGTGTAGTCGCGCCCCAGCCCCTTCAGCGCAACGCCGGTCAGGTAGGACAACTCGCCAATGTCCGGTATGCTGTCGTCTTTGCCCGGCGTGACCATCACGTCCATCAACTCAATGGCCACCGCGTCTTCGAACTGCAGTTCGTTGGCAAGCAGGCTCGTGATGTCCTTGCCCGCGTTACCGAGCCCGCTGACCACAAGGCGTTCGGGCTCGACATCAAGGCTCGTCATCAGCAGCGTGCGCCGCGCCTCAATGGATACCCGGTGAATGAATTTCAACAGGTCGTCGCGGCTCATGTGCTTGATGCGGTCCGCCACCTGCGCCTCGCCGATGTTCACGCTCTCCGCTTTCGGCAGCGTCGCCTCGGCCATATGCTCAAGGTCCGCGTCCTCCTGCTCGGCCTTCTCAAGCAGCACGTACTCCTGCGTCATGCGCGCGTGCATTTCAGCTTCCGCCTGCGCGTGGCGGGCCGCTTCCTTGGAATCCTCGGCCGTGGCCGTTACGCCCGTGGCGCCCGCCAGGTACGGGCTCAGGAACACGCGGCTGGTAAGCACTTCGCCCGCGTTCACAACACTGACAGTCGCCGTCGTGCCCGCGAAGTCGATCCACAGGGTCGGCGCCTTGTCTTTGGCAAGTTCCGGGTGCAGCAGCCCGAGATTCAGGGTGCCGGACATATGGCTGTCCACGGCCTCGACACTTGCGCCCCCTTCTTCAAGGGCGATCAGGCGCTCGCGGATGTATTCGCGTTCAGCGGCGTGAACCAGGATGCGCGCGCCATCAGGCGTGGCGGTAAGAATGTTGTAGCCAATCGCAAGCTTCTCGATCGGGATGTTGGGAATCACGCCTTCAACCTGGAACTGCAGCACCCGGTCAATCTGACGCTTGTCGGCGAATGAAAGCGTCATGTCGCGATAGCGCATGGCATCCGGGCCCGCCAGCAGGTAGTGCTTGCCGCCGGCGAGTTTGTGCTCTTTGATGAACGCGGCGATCTGCGAGTTCAGGTAGCCCTGCTTGTCCACGACCGGGCTGCCGTCCTCATTGCGCGGCTCCGGTAAATCGCCGACGGCCACGCGCTTGAGTTTCGGCTTGCGCGCGCTGCCGCTGACCTCAACGGCCGTGATGCGCGGGTATTCGATATAAAATGCTATCGCCAATTGGGTTACCTCGCGGTTTCGTGCACACAGGTTTTACGAAGGATCGGGCCGAAAGTTGGGGTCTTTTTCAGGGTTGGAACAGGTTTACGGTCAAGGGTCTACAGTCAACCGTAACTGTCGCAAACGCTTTGACCGTGAACAGTCGACCGTCAACCGTCGACCTTACATCCGCCCGCCATTCCACCCGCAACTCCCGCGCGTTATGCTGGAACGAACGATCCACAGAACCAGGAAACAATGACTGAGCGCACTATCCTTGACCAGCTCTCGTACAAAGAGTTGCCGGCTGTACTGGTCTCCGCGACTTTGCCCGACGACGTGCCCTTTGGCGACGACCCCCTCGATGAACTCGCGGCCCTGGCGGAATCCGCCGGCATGTACATCGTCGGCAAGGCCTACCAGAACGTCGAGCACATCAACCCGCGCACGTATATCGGCAAGGGCAAAGTCGGTGAGGTCGCCAGACTGGTTGAAGAAACCGAGGCCGCCGTGGTGATCTTCGACCACGAACTGCGCCCGAACCAGCAGAACGCCCTTGAGGATGAAATCAAGGCCAACGTCATCGACCGCACAGAGCTGATTCTTGCCATCTTCAACCAGAACGTCCGGACGCGCCAGGCGAAGGTGCAGGTGCAACTCGCACAGGCCGAGTACGAGTTGCCCCGTTTGAAAAACCTCTGGACCCACCTTGAGCGCCAGCGCGGTGGTCTGGGTGCCGTCGGCGGCGCCGGCGAGCGCCAGATTGAAACTGACCGCCGCCTGCTGCGCAAACGCATCACCAAGCTGAAGAAGGAACTGTTCGAGATCGGCAAGCGGCGCGTCATCGAGGTTGAGCGGCGCCATGAGCTGTTTCAGGTCAGCATTGTCGGCTACACCAACGCCGGCAAAAGCACCCTGATGAACGCGTTGACGGGCGAAGGCGTCTTCACAGAGGACAAGCTGTTCGCCACGCTCGATACGCGCACCTGCGTCTGGAAGCTGCCGGACCACAAGGTGCTGCTGAGCGACACCGTAGGTTTCATCCGCGACCTGCCCCACAGGCTGGTTGCCAGCTTCCACGCGACGCTGGAAGAAGTTCTGCACGCGGATCTGCTGCTGCACGTCGTGGATGCAAGCCACCCCGCGGCCGTCGAGATGGTCGAGGCCGTCAACGGCGTACTGAAAGAAGTTGGTGCGGAAGACCGCCGCACGCTGATGGTGTTCAACAAGGTGGATCGCGTCGGCGACCAGCCGACCTTGACCCACCTGCACAATTTGTTTCCGGAACACATGGATGTCAGCGCCAGAACCGGCGTCGGCCTGCGCGAGTTGGCGGACAAAGTGCAGGAGGTGGTTGAGGAACGCGAAACGGCCCTGGACTGGACCTTCAGCGCCGGCAACGGAAAACTGCTGGCCTACCTGCAGCAGCACGGCAAGATTCTGAACCTTGAGTACGAGGATTCGCAGGTCCACGTGAAGGCCCTAATCGAGCCCCGCTACTACGGCCCCGCCGCCGCCATGAAGGACGGGTAGGCAGCAATGCGGGTGACCAGGCCAAGCGATTGGCACGACGCGAATGCTGAAGTTGTCTCGAATGCTGAGATGAGGGTTCGGTCGACCCCACACGCTGATTGGCTGAATGTCGGAGACGACCTTGCTTCGGAACTGGAGGCAACTGCCGGCAACGAGGTCGTCGTTTGCTACCGGCACCCGGTGCACGACTTCTACAATTGGTCGGCTGCCGCTTCTGTTGCAGAAGCAGCCACGTTTGTCAGAGACCATATTGATCAAGCGCGGGGTGAAGGAACCGATCTGCTGCTTGTGACAATGGATGGGCACGCCGTGTGGGTCACCAATCACGATGGCGAGGCGTTTCGGTTGCCCTAGAACCCAAGGCAGCGAAGTTCGGAGTTTGCCGATGAAGCTGGCCCCGAAGGGGCCCGCTTGGGTAGCCGGGGGCGTGAGCCCCCGGCTACCCAATGGCCATGAATTCGCGCGCCCGAAGGGCCGCCTAGAGCGTGCCGACAACAGCAGACACCGAACCATCCGGGTTCCGCTTCAGGCCGTGCATCTTGAGAATCTCGTCGAGTTCCTCGTCGAACGTCTTCTCGGCGTGATGCGTTTCCTGATTGCGGATGTAGTCGCGTGTCCGCTCAACCAGCGACGCGCTGACGGAAAACACGCCGTACCCGTCCTGCCAGGCGAACTCCTGCTTCGGCCATTTCTCATGAACCCAGCGCGAAGTATTGGTCTTGATGTCGCGCATGAGGTCGGCGATTGCCTTGGTCATCGACAGCCCGATCAGCAGGTGCACGTGGTCGTCAGTGCCCCCGCCCTCGATCAGCTTGCATTGGCGTTTGTCGCAGACTCCGTGGATGTACTTGAAGAGCTCGCGGTTGATGTCGGGGGTGATCAAGGGTTTGCGGTCCTTGCAGGCAAAGACCGCATGGATGCGGACGCTGTGGTACGTGGAGCCCATGGCGGGATTGTAGCCTTTTAGGCGGCCCTTCGGGCGCGCGAATTCGGGGCATTGGTTTCCGGGGGTTCACACCCCCGGCTATCTTAGAGGGCCCCTTTGGGGCCTTAACTGCCGCGTGGCGGGTTTTGGGACGCTTCCCGAAGATTGTTGCAGAAAACTTTGTTGAAGCCTTGAGGCCTGTTGTTCAGGCCTTTGCGGGGCATTCGGCTTGACGCGTAAAGACCCTGAGGTGCCAAAACATGTCGCGTCGATGGGGTAGATTTGAGCGTGATTGCTTAGGAGCCTGCATATGTCGAACAAACGTTATCGCTCGCGCCCCGGTCAGCCTCGCAATGAGCAGGAGGCGATGATCCGCGCCATAGCCGTTGAGCTTCTGGATGGCGCGCTCACGGAGCTCAGCCAGGAAATTTCCATGCTCGAGGACACCGTTGAGCTCTACCACCATGAGCTGCGCAAGCGCCGCAACGAGCCTGACAAAGAACACGGTCGCTGGCAAATTCCCCCCGGCGTTGCACTTCGCGCCCAGACCATGCTGCGCAAGCTGCGCGATCGGCGTGACGGGATGGTTGCGGAAGCCGAGGCCGAGGTGGTGGAAATGGCAACCGCCGGCACTTCCAACGAGATTCAGCCCGCGACACCGGGAGAATCCGCGCCCGACGAAGCCGCATTGACGCCTGAAGAAGTCGAGGCTGAGTTCGACTGGCACGTCGCCGCCAAGGAAGTCGCCAGGTACGCGGCAACGGCAGCCAGCCCGCCGACCGAGAAACAGCGGCAAGAACCGGTACCCGCATAGTCCGGGTGCCGGCACGTGCTGGTTGACGGGCTGAAGACACTTCAGCGCCTAAGCAGCGCCGCGGCGGGGCTATCACTTCTGTGCCTTACTCACCGAGCACGACTTCAATTGTGTGTGCGACGCCGTTGCGTGTGTAGGTCAGCTTGATGCGCTCGCCGGGGGTATGGCTGGTCAGGGCTGCTCGCAACTCGTCAAACCCGTCAACGTTGGTGCCCTCAACCCGCGTGATCAGATCACCAGGGCGCAGGCCGGCTTTGTCGGCGGCGGTTCCGAAGATGACCTCGCGGATCAGCGCCCCTTGCTCCGCGTCCGGGCGCAGATCGGTGTCGATGATGACCCCCAGCACCGCGGTCGAAATCGCGCGCGGCACAGAGCTGATGGTGTTGTCGCGCGTCGGGTCATCGGCGGCGATGATCGTGTCAAACACCCTGCGCGCGACGTTGATCGGAATCGCGAAGCCGATGCCGTCCGTCCCCTCCTGCATCTGGTCGCGTAATTTCCAGGTGTTGATGCCGACCACGCGCCCGGTCATGTCCACCAGTGGTCCCCCACTGTTGCCGGGGTTGATCGCGGCGCTGGTCTGCAGAAAGTTTCGTACGGCCGTGCTGACGTTGTCGTTGCGGCGCCCGACGTAGCTGATGATGCCTTCCGTCGCGGTGTGAAACAGTCCGTAGGGGCTGCCGATGGCGACAACCACGTCGCCTTGCTCGACCTTGTCGCTGTCGCCCAGACTCGCAGGCACGAGGTCGTCCGCGACGATCTTGATGACCGCCAGGTCGTATTCTTCGCGCTTGCCCACGAAGCGCGCCTCGAACATGTTGTCGTCAAGCACGACACTCAGGCGGCTCGCGTCGCCGGGAATCACGTGCGCGTTGGTCAGGATGTAGCCCTGGTCATTCAGCACAATCCCGCTGCCGACGTGGCTCTGGCCGGGGATGCGCCCGTAGCCGCCGGAGGTAGACACCACGCGATCCGGCGTATCGACAACAATGCCGACCGTGTAGCGCTTGGCCCAGTTGATGGCGTTGACGTAGTCCTTGGGTTTTTCCTGCGACAGGGCCGGGTCTTCCACCACTTTCTCGGCAGTCAGGCGATCCAGCGCGCCGGTGCTGAACACGAGAAACATCAGCACGGTGCCGAAAAATCCGCCGATCACCAGATACATCAGGCTGCGCCGCGCCAGCATTTTCGCGGTGTCCAGGTGCCCCCGGTGATAACCCTCGTAGTACGCGGCCTCCACGGGCTCCTGCGGGTCGAGCTTTCGAATGTTGCTCATGTTCTTCTCCACGCTACTGATACGGGCCAGGAACGCCGGGAGCCACCAAAAACAACGGGCCGGCGCATTGCCGGCCCGTACACCGCGCTGGTGCGGGGCGCCTACTTCTTGGTCTTCAGGGTCAGCTTCTCGCCGTCGCGAAGGACCGTCATCTCGAACTCGTCGCCCTTCTTGAGCCCGGCGACCGCGTCGCGCAACTCGGAGCGGCTGTCCACGTTGGCGTCGCCAACCTGCAGGATGATGTCATATACCTCAAGGCCGGCGCGGGCCAGGGCGCTGTCCGCGTCCACGATTTCGTTGACGGACAGCCCGTGGGTAAGCCCGAGCTGCTTCTTTGGAAGAGGCATCAGTCGGGCAACGCGCACGCCGTCAACAACGTCCATGTGCTCGCCCTTGGGCAACTCGACGTCCTTTTCCGGATAGTCCGGCTTGGCGCCGTCGATGCCCGGGGTCGGCACGTCCGGGAACTTGCGTTCAACCTTTTCGTTGGCGCCGAGAATCTTGCGCTGCCACAGATCAATGACTTCGCTGTATTCCTTGTGAAACTTGGCCGCGGTCTCAAGCGTCGCGGGCCACTGCTCTTTGGACTGGTCAAGAATAGCGTCCTTGAGGTCGGCGAAGGTGTCGTCGATCTTGTCGGCGATTTCGTCGATCACGTCCTCGTACTCGTCACCGCCGATGCGCCGCAGATCGTCCACCTGTCCGTCGAGGTCCTCGTTCAGCTCTTTGAGGCGGTCGATCGGGCTGGGAAGGGTGTCATCGACGCCGAACTTCCTGACCCAGCCATCGAGTTCCTTGTTGAAGTCGTGAAAGAACTTCTCCGCGTCGCCAACGATTCCCTGCCAGGCCTTTGGGTCGGCGTCCTCGAGCTTTTCTTCCTGGCCCTCAAAGGCCGCGTAAATGCGCTCTTCAACGTCATCAAGCTGGTCCTGGTACTTGTCGCCGCAGATCTTGCGCAACTGTTTGATGCGTCCAATCAGCGACTTCTTGAAACCGACGACCGCTTCTTTGGCGTTCGGCACGACCGGGTTTACGCCGATCTTCTCGGCCCATTTGTCGAGCTGCTTGTGGTACTCGGCGTGGAACTTCCGCCCGGTATCCAGCGTCTTGCCCCAGGTTTCGCTGGAGCCATCGTCGATCTGGTCGTGCAGGTCGGCGAAGGTGTCTTTGATTTTCTCTTCAAGGTCGTCAAAGGTGCCTTCGTAGTTGTCGCCGCCGGCCTTGCGCATGGCGCCCAGTGTGTACAGCAGGTCGCGCTCAAGGGCCCGCAGGCTTGCGCGGTAGCGGTCAAAGGTGATTTCCGCGCTGATCTCGGCCTTGTCTTCGGGATCCTTCTCGCGGGAGGCCTCCCGTTCGCGTTCCTGAAACTTCTCAAGGTCCCGGCTGAGTTTTTCGCGGGCCTTGTCGTTGAGTTTGTTGATTTCGTCCTGCGTCAGGTCGCCGTCGGCGAAGTTCACGTTGCGGGCATCTTCAAGTGCTTTGGTAAAATCCCGGATCGATTTGCCGTCGCCGCGCGTTGCACCGTCGCCCATGGCGTCGCCCGGCGCGGCCTTGGCGGCCTCGCCGTGGGTTTCCACGCTGCCGCTGCTGCTGCGCACCTTGATGCCGCCGTCCTGTGCGTAGAGGGGAGTAAGCCCCAGCGTCCCCGCAAGAATCAGACCGTAGATCTTCATTTGTCCTCTCCGTCGATACGTCAGCCCATATCAATCATTCATTGTACGCCATGAACTGACGGTCTGCTCCGAAATTCTACACCGTGTAAGGCTACCCCCGATTGACCACCTGCGACAACCAATCATACTAAGCGGCTAAAGCTTGCAGGAATCGGAGTTTAGACCGTGCGCTACGGCAGTCTTCAACTGAAAAACAACCTGGTGGCGGCGCCACTGGCCGGCATCAGCAACCGTGCATACCGGGTGCTGTGCAAGCGCTACGGCGCGGGGCTGACGTACGTTGAGATGCTGAAGGTCGAGAGTTTTCTGCACCATAACCGCAAGATGATGACCCTGAAGTACTACCGCGAAGACGAGCGCCCCGTTGGCATCCAGTTCGCGGGCAACAACCCGCAGTGGCTGGCCGAAGCCTGCAAGATGGCCGAGGACGAGGGCTACGACACCGTTGACCTGAACATGGGCTGCCCCGTGCCGAAGATCGGCAAGTGCGGCGCGGGCAGCGCGTTGATGGCGTACCCGGAAAAAGCCGGCAAGTGCTTCGACGCGATGGTGAACGCGGTAAAGATTCCGGTCACGGTGAAGATCCGCGCCGGCGTGAATGAGAACTGCCTGAACTTCATTGAGATCGGCCGCATGGCCCAGGAAGCGGGCATGGTGGCGATCACGATCCACCCACGCACCCGCGCGCAGAGTTTCAAGGGCGTCGCGGATCACTCGCGAACGGGCGAGTTGAAAGCGGCCGTGGACATCCCCGTGATTGCCAGCGGCGACGTGAAAGAGCCCGAGGACGCGGTGAAGATACTGCGCGAGACCGGCTGCGACGGCGTGATGCTGGGGCGCGGCGTCTGGGGCCGCCCGTGGCTGTTTCGTGAAATTGACGAGTTGCGCCGCTACGGGCGCGTAATCACGCCCACCCCGGATGCCACCGAGCGCCTTGGCGTCCTGCGCGACCATTTCGCGCTGCTGCTCGAAGGCTTTGATGCGCGTCATGCGTGCCAGGTAGTGCGCCGCTACGCGACGTGGTACGTGCGGGACATCCCCGGCAGCGCCCAGTACCGCGCCCGAATGACGCAGGTGGAGTCGCGTGAAGAGTTCCACGAAGTGCTCGATGAAATCACCGACCACTACGAGAGCATCGTGGGCGTGCCGGAACATGAGATCATCGGGCGACGCGCCCCCGCGTTGGCGGTGACGTTCTGAACCCCTTTCCATTTATCCCCTGACCGCATACAAAGGCCCCATGCGCGCAATCTGGGGAATCGTGCTGCTTTCCACCCTGCTCGGCGGCTGTGTCGCCGGGGGGGGTGCGCCGCCTACGCGTACTCATGCGTGGCCGTTCTTCCAGGAAGACGTCTCCCGCGATGGCTCCCACGTCCGCGGACTCGGGCCGTTCATGGAGCAGGAAGAACGCGCCGACGGCTACGTGCGCTCAACCGTCCGCCCCTTCTATACATACGTGAACAACCCCAGCGCCTACGAAGAGGACCATCTCTTCTTCTATCCCATGGCGCGCTACCGCGAGCGCAATCGCCCCGGCTGGGAAGGTCGCAGCGAAACGCGCGTTCATGCACTGCCATTCGTCTGGTGGAACGACGTCAGCTTCTCGCCCGGCCATCGTGAACTGGACTACTTCTTCTTTCCGCTGGTCTTCGGCGGCGAGAGCACGATTGAAGGCTCGCACTTCGCCGTCGCGCCCTTCGGCGGCAACCTGAAGGGAATGTTCGGAAACGACGAAGTCCGTTTCGTGATGTTCCCACTCTATGTCGAATTGCGCCGCCAGGGCCGAGTCACCTACTACCTCCCGTTTCCGATCGTGAAGTGGGGCTACGGCCCGGGTTACCGCACATACGGCGTGCTGCCGCTGTTTTCGCGTACTGAAGTATGGAAGGAAGTCCCGGACGAAATCACCGGGGGCACCAAAAAGCTTCCAGTGGCCGACCGCTGGACGGTGCTGTGGCCGATTTTCCGCTATGACCGCGACCGTCTGGACAAAAAGTACCCGCGCGAATCGCTGCTGGTGTACCCGCTTTTCGGCTATTCCACCACGGCCGTCACCAAGAACTACAGCATGTTGTTCGTGCTGAATTACCCGATGTTCAGTTACACCCGCGCGGACCTGTCGGACACCACGATCATTGACGCCTTCTGGCCTGTGTTTCGCTACGCCAAGGGGGACAACTTCAAGCAGTATCGCGTATGGCCCCTGTGGGATTATTCCGAGCGCATCACGCCCGGCGGCAAGAGCACAGCCATCAACGTGCTGTGGCCTTTCTTCTGGTACTTCGAGGACGAGTTTCCCGAGTACACGGAAACACGCTACCAGTTCTTTCCGATCTTCTTCGCCAACTTCCGCAAGTACCTGCCCGAGCCGGACGGGACGATCCGCACCAAGCACCTTGTGCGCGTCTGGCCGCTGATGAAGTACCAGAAAGATCCCGACGGCACGGTCAGCTTCGATATGCTCAGCATCTTCCCGTTCAACGACGAGAAGTTCGACCACACTTACGGGCCGTTCTTCAAGTTCTTCAGCGTGAAGGCCGGTCCTGATGAAACCAAGGTGCAGGCGTTGTTCCGCATGTTCAACTACGAGCAGGACCCGTACCACATCGACTTAAGTGTCGCGCCCCTGTTTGACTGGCATGTGGTCAAGCAACCCCGCGATCGCCTGCCAGACGCTTACGGCCCGCAGCCCGGCGATATTGAAGATTTCAACCTGCTGTACGGGTTGCTGGGATACCATCACGGGCCCGACGATCGATACACCAAACTGTTCTGGGGCATCAAGATCCGCAAATGAAGCTTAGCAACAACGCTGTTCTCAATGCAGTAAAGGGCGCGGGCAACACGCTTGTGCTACTGCTGGAAGCGTTGGGACACATCACCCAGGTTTGGCATCGCCGGCGCTCCATCCTGAACCAGATGCACGTCATCGGAACGCAGTCACTGCCCATCACGTGTTTCTTCATGCTGCTGATCGGGATGGTCTTCGCGTTGCAGACCGGTATTGAGTTCGCCCGGTTCGGGCAGACAAACCTGGTCGGGCTCGTGATCGTCAGCGCCATGGTGCGCGAGCTTGGCCCGTGGATGACCGCGTTTGTTCTGATCGCCCGGGTCGGCAGTTCCATGGCCGCAGAAATCGGCAGCATGAAAGTGGCGGAAGAAATCGACGCACTTGAGGTAATGTCGATCAACCCGGCCAGCTTTGTCGTGATGCCGCGCGTGGTTGGCTACGCGCTGATGGGCCCGGCGCTGACAGTCGTCGGCACGCTGATCGGCATCTTCGGCGGGGGCATCGTCGCGAATATGCAGCTTGGGGTGCAGTGGTCGGACTACTTCCGGTTCGCTGAGCGCGGCGCGGAAGCACTGGATATCTACTGGGGGCTGCTGAAATCCCTGGTGTTCAGTGTCACCGCCGCCGCCGTGGCGTGCAGCAACGGGATGCGCACAACGGGCGGCGCGGTGGGCGTGGGGCGGGCCAGCCGCAATACGGTGGTGATCTCGCTGACGCTGGTGGTGTTTTTCAACTACCTGCTGACCAGCTTCTATAGAGTGGTGAAAATGTTCGTCTCAGGGGTTCTGTGAGCGACAACGGCAAACCGGTGGTCGAGTTTACCGACGTCAGCAAGAAACTGGGCGGTCGGCAGATTCTCGACAAGTTGAGCTTCGAGGTCGCGAAGGGTGAGACCTTCGTGATCATCGGCTATTCGGGGTCCGGCAAGTCGGTCAGCCTGCGCCACATGGTGGGTCTGATGCAGCCCGACGACGGCAGCATCCGCATCGACGGTGATGAAATCACCACCATGTCGCGCAAGGAACTCGAGCTCATGCGCCGAAAGTTCGGCGTGCTGTTCCAGAGTGGCGCCTTGATCGCGTGGCTTACGCTGTTCGAAAACGTTGAGCTGCCGCTGGTGGAGCACACCCGCATGAGCCGCAAGAAGCGCGCCGAAGTCGTGCAGAAGAAGCTTGAGCTGGTGAACCTGTGGGACGACCGCGACAAGTTTCCGGCGGAAATTTCGGGCGGCATGAAGAAGCGCGGCGGGCTGGCACGCGCCCTGGCCCTGGACCCGGGACTTGTGCTGTACGACGAACCCAGCTCGGGCCTTGACCCCGTGATCGCCTACGAAGTGGACAAACTGATCAACGGGCTGCGAGACGACCACGGCATGACGCAAATCGTCGTGACCCACGATATGGAAAGCGCCTTCACGATCGCCAGCCGCATCGGCGTGTTCTATCACGGTGAAATGATTCAAGTCGGAACGCCGGATGAAATCCGCGCATCGCAGATCCCGGAAGTGCAGCACTTCATCACCGGCGGACGCGAAGGACAGGTCAGTATGCGCAGCGATGCCGCCATCGCCCGCGGTGTTCCGCCCGGGCTTAATAGTCGCCGCGATGTTTCCCCGACTACCGGGAACGAACAAGACGCCGGCTACGTGCTGCTGAGCGAAGAAGAAGTTGCGGCAAGTGCAACCCGTGAATCAAGTGACGAAACCAGCAGTCTGGAGCCCGAGGAGAGCCAACATGAAAACCCGTGACCTGATCGCAGGATTTCTGTTCTTTGTGTCGATTGCCGTGGTGTTCTACTTCGCCTTCTATCTCGGCGGTACCGGCGGCGGGCTGCCCTTCCAGGACGGGCAGAAAGAGTACACGATCGTTTTCTCGAACGTGGCCGGGTTGCAGCTTAACTCACCCGTCTGGATCAGCGGCGTGCCCAAGGGTGAGGTCAAGAGCATGTTTGTTGACACGCGCTCGGGAAACGTTGAGGTCCGCATCAAGCTGGATGACGACATCGTTCTGAACACCGACGCCAACGCCGAGATTCTGCCCTCCAGCGCCTTCGGCGGCAAAGCTATCGCCTTGCAGGTCGGGCAGTCCGGCAACCCCCTGCCCGACGGGCAGAAAATCCAGGGCGAGACCGTCGAGGATCTATTCACAGCGGCCGGTCGCGGCATTGGCAAAATCAACGAAGGTATCGACATCGCCGTGGACACCATGAAAGACGTCAACGCCGTGGTGAAAGACGTGCGGGCAGGCAAGGGCGCGGTCGGCACGATCCTGTATGACGAGAAGGTTGCCGGTGATGTGGCGGCGACGGTTGAAAACGTGCGCGTCATGAGCGACGACGCCAAGGGCATCACCGCCAACGTCCGCGATATCACGGACAAGGTCAACAGCGGCGACGGCGCGGCGGCATTGTTTCTGGAGGACGCGGACACGGCCATGCGCATCAAGAACATCGTGCGCAATGTGGAGGACGCGACAGACAACACGGTCGGCGCCTCGCGCAGCATCAAGTCGATCGTCGAAAAGGTGGACAGCGGCAAGGGCTTTTTCGGCGTCCTGCTGAACGATGAGGAAACCGGCGAGAACATCAAGACCGCCGTTGCCAAAACGCCGGCCGTAATGGACAGCGTAAAGAAAGTAACTGACGAAACAGGCATTCTGATAGAGCGCGTAAACGCGGGCGAAGGCACGGTCGGCAAGCTGTTCACGGATGACACCCTGTTCAACGACACCCTGAACGCGATCAACACTCTGCGATCGGGGTTCGAGGACATCCGCGAGCAGGCGCCGATTACCACATTCGCCAGCCTGCTGTTCCAGGTGTTTCAGTAACAGGCCCCGCGCTTGCGCACGCGCCCTGATTAGCGTGCAATGGGCGTATGCTGCTGCAGACGTTTCACGAATTCAGCCAGAACACCATGTCGCCCGTGGCGACGATTGCTCTGCACGCGTCGATCGCCGGTTTTTTCGTGTCGTCCATCATCGCCCTTGGCGCACTGCTTCAACCGGCCCGCGTGAAGATGGCCTGGGCCGATATCACCGGCGCATTCGCCACAGGCGCGCTGATCGCATATTTCGTCGTGCGCTTCACGGAAGTCGGCACCGAGCCCCTGCAGAACATGTTTGAAGTTGTGGCCCTCAGCGCGCTGCTGGTGGCGCTGGCTTACTTTGTCGCCACGCGCCTGCGCAAGCTGCCGTCATTCGGCGCGTTCGCCTACCCGGCCGTCACGATCATCTTTCTGGTGGACCTGATGCTGGCGGGCACCGCGATGGGCGACACGGAAGCGCCGATTTCCAGCCCGCTGCTGGTCATGCACATCGTCCTGACCATTCTCGCCTACGGCGTGTTCTTCATGGCAACCGTGGCGGCGGTCATGTTTCTATTGCAGGAGCGCATGCTGAAGAAACACAAGGATCCTGCCATCCTGCGCAGCCTGCCGCCCCTGGAGTCCCTGCGGCGTCTTGTTAACTCGTGCATCCTGATCGGACTGCCGGTACTCACGGCCGGTTTTGCGCTGGGTTTCGCGTCGTTCGAGCCATCGGACTGGGGCGGGCTGTTCAGCAACCCGAAAGTGCTGACGAGTCTCGTGCTGTGGCTGGTTCTGCTGGGCGTGGTGGCGGGCAAGCGTTTCGGTTGGCTGCACGGGCGACGCCACTTCTACATGATACTGGTCGGGTTTCTGCTCGTGCTCGCGACCTACATCGGGCTCGGTATTGTTCAGGCCCGCAGCAACACCAGCATTCAGGCTAAATCCGTACAGGGCGGGGGGCCATGCAGCGGTTTGTAGTCCTGGGCATCAATCACAAGTACGCCCCGCTTGAAGTGCGGGAGCGACTTGCCTATGCCGACCGCCGCATCCCGGGGGCGCTGAAATCCATCCGTGAACGGGCCGGCTGCGATGAAGCCGTGCTGCTATCCACCTGCAACCGCGTTGAGGCTTACGCCTTCACAAACGACTCCGACGCCCGGGCGCGCATCCTGCAGGCCCTGGCGGGCGACCAGTCGCTGAAGCCCGAATACCTGGAACAGTACTGCTACTTTCATCGCGGGCGCGACGCCGTGGAGCATCTGCTGCGCGTGGCCGGCGGTCTCGACAGTCTTGTTCTCGGCGAAACGCAGGTTCTGAACCAGGTCAAGAAGGCCTATCTGCTGGCGCAATCGGAGAATTCCACGGGCAAGGCGCTCAACGCGCTGTTCCATCGCGCGTTCCAGTCCGCCAAGCGCCTCCACACGGAAACCGGCATCAGTGAGGGACAACTCAGCACCAGCAGCATCGCCGTCCGGTTCATCAAACGCGTGTTCGAGGATCTGGCCGACAAAACCGCGCTGCTGATCGGCGTGGGCGAAGTCGGCGAGTTGACGCTGACCCACCTTCGTGAAGCCGGTATCGGACGCGTGATCGTGGTATCGCGGAATCATGAGCGCGCCCGCGAAGCGGCCGCGCGGTTCAACGGCGACGCGGTGCCCTTCGATCTGCTGCAGGACTACCTGGCCTTGGCCCATGTAGTGATTACGCAGACGTCATCCGACCAACGGATTCTGGAGCGCCGGCAATTCCAGAAGTCGCAGAAGAAGCGCGGGTACGGAAGCGTGTTTGTGCTGGACCTCGCCGTGCCGCGTGACGTGGCGGAGGACGTCGGTGAACTGGACGGTGTGTTTCTTTACAACGTGGACGACCTTGAGCATGTCGTCGCCGAGCACGCCATGGAACGCAGTCGCGAGCTGGATCAGTGCAAGGCGATCATCACGGAGGAGTCGGAACGTTTTCTGAAGGGGTTCCAGTCTTACGCCGCCGGGCCGCTGATCACGGAGCTGCGTGCCCGAGCAGAACAGATCAAGCAGGAGGAGATTGCGCGCCTGATGGCCCGTTTCCCTGAACTGCCGGAAAGCGCACGCGAAGAGATCGCTGGTTTTTCGTCGCGACTGATGAACAAGCTGCTGCACCCGCAGATTCAGGGCATCAAGGAGCAAGCCGCCTCCGGCAACACCGATTCGCTTCGCATGATCGCCGAGGCACTGGGCGTGAACGCACCAGCCGACGGCACCCAGGCTGACGTCCGACGGGAACACTCCAGCGCTCACGTCTCGGGTGACGACGGGGGCGATCCGTCACGACTGGGACAGTCCCCCGAGGAGCAACCGTGAGCAGTTCGCGCCTGGAATTTCTCGGCCAGCTTGCCGGCGGGCTTGCGCATGAGATCAAGAATCCACTCAGCACGATCAAGCTGACGTTGCAACTGCTGGAGGAGGACTTCCAGAAGGAAGAATCGCCCTTTGCCGCACGCGCCAAGCACAAAATTGAAGTGCTGCTGCGCGAGGTCAATCACCTGGACGACATTGTGCAGGAGTTCCTGACGTTCGCCCGCGGACACGACCTGAAACTTACCCGCACAAACCTGCGCGAGATGGTCGTCGAGCTGTTCGAGTTTCTGGGCGATGACGCCCACGCCCGTGGCATCCGCCTGCACTTTGACTATGAAGGCAAGCTCGACAACCTGCTGCTTGACGCAACCCTGATACGCCAGGCGTTGATGAACCTTGTGCGCAACGCTTTTGAGGCGGTCGTGGACAAGGACGGCGGCGAGGTAATCGTGCGGGCCAAAGTGAAGGGCGACCTGCTGGGCATTGATGTCATCGACACAGGCTGCGGCATTGCACCATCCAACTATGATCGTATGTTTCGCCCGTACTTCACGACGAAGAAGAAGGGCACCGGCATGGGGCTTCCCATGGTGCGCCGCATCGTCGAAGAGCACGGCGGGCAGATCACATTCGAGTCCGAGGAAGGGCAGGGAACACGGTTCCTGATCTTGTTGCCGGTCGATCCGGAAAAACGCGGCAGCCTGAAATCCATGGTGCCGTCTGAAGGTAAACCCGATCATCCGGTCGGGCGGGGGTTGCAGCAATGAAGGTTCTTGTTGTCGGCAGCGGCGCCCGCGAACACGCCCTGGTCTGGAAGCTCAGTCAGAGCCCCCACGTCACCAAAATCTATGCGGCACCCGGCAGCGACGGCATGGGCAGCCTCGCCGAGCCCGTGAGTATTAAACCCGAAGCCTTTAACGACCTGCTTGCCTTCGCCAAAGAGCAGAAGATTGACCTGACAATTGTCGGCCCGGAAGACCCGCTTGTCGGCGGCATCGTGGATTTGTTCACGCGTCGAAATATGCGCATTTTCGGGCCCACGGCGAAGGCCGCGCGCCTCGAAGGCAGCAAGGCCTACGCCAAGGATGTCATGTCGCGGCACGGCATTCAGACCGGCGGGCACAAAGTGTACGACAAGTGCGAGCCCGCACTCGCGTACCTGCAGAACTGCGATTACCCAGTGGTCATCAAGGCCGACGGGCTGGCTGCGGGCAAGGGCGTGATGATCTGCAAGACACAGGAACAGGCCGAGCAAGCCATCCGCGAAACCATGACAGACAAGCGTTTCGGCGAGGCCGGCAAGCGCGTGCTGATCGAGGATTTTCTGCTGGGCGAGGAAGTCAGCATTCACGCAATCAGTGATGGTCACACGATTCTGCCCCTGTGTCTGGCGCAGGATCACAAGCCGGTCGGCGAAGGTGACACCGGCGAGAACACCGGCGGAATGGGGACCTATAGCCCGCTGCCGCAGATCGACGATGAGATGATGGCCGTGCTCGAGCGCGACGTTGTCGTCCAGACCATCCACGCCATGAACCGCGAGGGCGAGCCGTACAAGGGCGTGCTGTTCACCGGCTGCATGATGACCAAGCAGGGCCCGAAAGTTCTTGAATACAACGTGCGCTTCGGCGACCCGGAAACCCAGAGCATCATGATGCGTATGCAGGGCGACCTGTTCGAGGTACTGAGCGCAACCATCGACGGCAAACTCGACACCGTCGAAGTGAACTGGGACCCGCGCAGCGTGGTCACGATAGTGCTGGCCAGCGGCGGCTATCCGCGCGACTATGAAAAGGGCTACAAGATCAAGGGACTCGACAGCGACTTTGGCCCGGACGTACAGATCTTCCACGCCGGCACCAAGAAGGTGGACGGCGACTGGTACACCAACGGTGGACGCGTCATGAGTGTCGTGGCACTGGGCAGCGATCTGAAAGACGCGCGCGAAAAGGCCTACGCGGCCGTGGAAAAAATCCGCTTCGACAAGATGATCTATCGCAAAGACATCGGCTTCCGCGGACTGACATCATAGACCAACCACGGATTTCACGGATGCGCACGGAATCCGCCCCACGCATAAATGCCATTGCTTTTCTCCGTGTTACTCCGTGGAATCCGTGGCTAATCTGCGGTTTGTAGTTCTGGAGGTGATCCATGGCAGGCACAGCAACCACCAACCCACCCGCAATCGGCAACGGCCCCCTGGTCAACATCGCCGAGTACATCATCGACGGCGGCGTGCTGGATGACGTCACGGCCTTGCGCCTGCTGCTGCTGCCTGACGATCGCGTCTATGACCTGATGTATGCGGCCTACATGGTCAAGCGCCACTACCAGGGCGACAAGCTTCACCGCTGCAGCATCGTCAACGCCAAGTCCGGCGCCTGCAGTGAGAATTGCAGCTTCTGCGGACAAAGCGCCAGCTATCAGAAAGACAGCGGCGTCGGGACCTACCCGATCATGAACGCTGACGCGATTCTCCAGGCGGCCGATATGGCCACCGAGTACGGCAGCACCAATTTCGGCATCGTCACGGCGATCAAGGGCGTCAAGGAAGGCCCGATGCTGGACGCCATCTGCGAGGCCGTGCGCAAGATTCACGCGGCGGGGAGGATCGCGCCGGATGCCAGCCTCGGTGTCGTGAGTGAGCCGGTGCTGCAACGCCTGAAGGAAGCCGGCTTGCAGGTGTACCACCACAACCTGGAATGCTCGCGCAGCTATTACCCCGAGATCTGCACGACGCGTGAATGGAGCGAGAATTACGAGACTATCCAGCGCGCAAAGCAAGTGGGGCTGGAAGTCTGCTGCGGCGGCATCCTCGGCATGGGCGAAAGCGTCGAGCAGCGCGTCGAGCTGATGCAACAGGTAGCAAGCCTGCAGCCGGACCACATCCCGTTGAACTTCCTTGTACCGGTAAAGGGCACGCCGCTCGAGAACGTCGAGCCGATGCGCCCAATGGACTGCCTGAAAGCCATCGCGGTCTTCCGCCTGACCAACCCGCGCACGGACCTGTTCATCGCGGGCGGGCGCATCCAGCACCTGCGTCAGTTGCAGCCGTTCATCTTCCAGGCCGGCGCGAATGGCATGATGGTCGGCGACTACCTGACTACCACCGGGCGCACTAAGCAGGACGACCTCGAACTCGTCGCCGACTTGGGGCTCGAGAGCTAGGCGTTTTCACGCCCCCATGCCAAACTGTGATTCCTTCAGGCGTCTTCATCCGCTACGCTTGGCTCCGTTGAGGGGGTGCTCGTGGATCTTGAGCCGTGGAACAAGCCCGAGAAACGTGGCAACCGCCACGCCCCTGAGCCATGGAACACCAGGAAACGGAAAAAAGAACGCGCCAAGAGTCCGCACTCGGAACCCCCACCTGCGCCACAGCCTGATACTTCCAGTCCTGACCAGGGCGAACCGGCAGGCCAGAAGCCCGCCGACCCCATGGACGAAGTTGTCCGGGGTCTTGGCATGGATGCGGCGGAGCTGAAACGCCTTGCCCGCCCCCGACCTGTTCCACAAACCAGGGTCACTCAGTACCGGGATCGGCGCGCAGAAGCCGTCCAGCAGGTGGTCGATGTCCGCGCGGCCCTGACAAAAAGCGAACTCCTGTGGGTCATTTTGATCGTGTGGTTCATTGGCCCATTCTGTGGCTTCGGGCTCATTGCCGGCATTGCCATGATCGTTGTAGGTACCTCGGAGCTCTCGCGAGTCAATGAACTCATGGCAACCGGACAACCCGTCGAGGCGCAGATCATTTCCGCATTCCCTGAGGATTCTTCGGATGAGGGCGGAACGTCTACGCACTACAAAGTCGAAGTGAGATTTCCACCGCACGTCAAAGGCGGTGCTTCCGATACCAAGGTTGTCCGACGTGCCACCTTTGATCGTTTCCGAGAAGCATCGGAGACTAAGCCGATGGCGGCGGCGTTGCTGGTAGCACCAGGGCCCGACGGCGACTGGATCGTGGAACAGGACGTCGGGTCAGTGCGACGGGACGCCTGGGTCTTTCTCGGAATCGGCTCAGCACTCTTGTCTGGCACCACCGTCGTACCCATTGCGGCGATACTGGTCTACATTAGGCGCAGGCGTCGAAAGCTCGCGAAACCTACACGCAATTATGCTACGGAATCCGACCCGGAGGAGTCAGAGACCAGGGCACGGTTGGATGAATACCGCTAGCCCAGAACCCAGCGGAAGCCCTGCGGCGTGTCTTCCAACTGCACGCCGCGTATCTTCAGGTCGTCGCGGATGCCGTCGGCTACTTCAAAATCTTTGGCTTTGCGGGCGGCCTGCCGGATGGCGACGAACAACTCGATCATGTCGCCGTCCATCTGCTCAACGGGTGCGAGGTCCTCGAACTTTGGCAGTTGCCCGGCCTCGACCATTTCCCACAGTTGCTCGCGGTCAGGGGCTTCGGCCCAGTGCTTGAGGTGCGCCGCTTTTTCGCTCAGTGTTGACTCGTCAAGCCAGGTCTGCACCTGCTCGCGCGTGATCAATCCGCTTCGGGCGACGCGATCCAGCACATCCAGAACATCGTCAAAACTCTCCATCAGGCGCAGGGCCTCGCGCGCTTCGGCGGCGCCAAGCTCCATTGTGTTCAGCTCATTGATCGCGCCGAAAACCGCTGCCAGCGCGTTGGGCATATTCAGATTCTCGTTCAGTGCGTTGTCGAACTGTTCTTCGAGCCTGGTGACCAGCTCCAGCACTTTGTCCGAGGCCGTTTCATCGGCATCCGGGTTGGTGCCGTCCCCCACCGCTTCGCGCAGCTTGTCGTAGCGCGTCTGCATACGCTCAACACTTGCCCTTGCCTGCTGCAACAACTCGACGCCGAAATTCATCTGCTGGGTGTACTGGTTGCTGATCAGCGCATAGCGCAGCACGTTGGCCGGCACCTTGCCGTCCTTGAAACCGGCTTTCTCCAGTTCGTCGGCCAGGTCCGGTCGTTCCGCAGCACGCGGATCCAGCAGGTCGCGCACCGTATAGAACGTCCCGTCCCGCTTGCTCATCTTCTTGTTGTTCACCAGCAGGAAGCGCCCGTGCACCCAGTAACGGGCGAATGCATTGCGAGGCGAGCCTTCATCTGGCGCGCCGTGCGGGCCGGGCACATGGGTCGAGTACGCACCGTAGCTCTGCGCGATCTCGCATTCATGGTGCGGGAAGATGTTGTCCTCACCACCGGTGTGGATGTCGATCAGCGCGCCAAGGTGCGCGCGCGACATGGCCGAGCACTCGATGTGCCAGCCGGGAAAGCCCGGCTTGATGCGCGTGTCAACGCCTTGGGGCAGCAGTTGCCGGAAGCGCTCGTAATCCGCGGGGTCCCAGCCCTTTTCGCTGTGAGGGTCCCATTGCATCAGATGCTTCGGGTCCACCTTCCACAGGTAAAAGTCGCGCGGGTCGCGCTTGTGTTCGCCGACCGCCACACGGGCGCCGGCCTCCAGCTCGTCGATCACCTTGCCGCTCAGCTTGCCGTAGTCCGGAAACTTCGCGATGTCGAAGTACACCTGCCCGCTGTCGTCCACGTAGGCGTATTCGTTCTCGATCAGCTTCTGGATCGCCTGCAACATCTCCGGCACGTGCCCGGCCGCTCGCGGGTGCAGCTCGGGAGCGCTCGCTTCGCCGCCGCTGTAGTTCTTCATGCGCAGGTGGCGGGCGTCTTCTACAAAAGCGTCTTCATAGTGACGCGCCAGCCTGTACGGGTCCCAGCCCATTTCGCGCGCGGCCTTCTGCAGCTTGTCCTCACCCGTGGCGTCGGCGACGTCGTCTTCGGTCAGGTGCCCCACGTCCGTGATGTTCATGACGTGTTTGACTTCGTAGCCGTTTCGCTCAAGCACGCGGCGCAACAGGTCGGACATGAGAAAGCTGCGGAAGTTGCCGATGTGTGCGTAGCTGTAGACGGTCGGGCCACACGAGTACATGGTCACGCGCTGACCACTCGGGTCGAGGGGCTGGAATATCTCAACCGACCTGGTGTAGCTGTTTTTGAGCTTGAGGACGGACATTTCAGCCTTACTGGGCGGGTTTCAGCAGCACGACGGCCTGGGTGGCGATTGCTTCTTTGCGACCCACGGCATCCATGCCTTCGTTGGTTTTGGCTTTCACGTTCACGCGTCGGGTTTCGATCTCGAGCAACGAGGCGATGCGCGCCTCCATCTGGCTCTTGTACGGCTTGAGCCTGGGCGTCTGGGCGATGATGTTGCAGTCGATGTTCTCAACTTCCCAGCCGCGACGGCGCACGATTTTGAAGGCTTCTTTCAACAGCACGCCGCTGTCCGCGTCTTTCCACTTGGGGTCGGTGTCCGGGAAGTATTCCCCGATATCGCCCAGCCCGGCCCCACCCAGCAGCGCGTCCGTAATGGCATGAAGCAGCGCGTCGCCATCGCTGTGGCCTTTGCTGCCCTTGTCGTGCTTGATTTCAACACCGCCGAGGATCAGCTTGCGCCCCTCGACCATCTGGTGGATGTCATAGCCCAAACCGACGCGCATTGCCGTCTCCTGTCGCAATCATGCCAGCGCCCGCGTGAACAGCAAGCCGTTGGCGACCGGGTCTGCACGTGCTTAGATGCGCTGCGGAAAGCCACGTACCGCGGCATCGGAGAACCAGCAATGGCAGAACTCAACAGTTTCGGCGACGGCAGCACGGACTACGAGAAGTACATCCGGACCCAGGAGATCTACAAGCTACAGAAGACACCTGACCAATGGGCAAACGAAGAGGAGTTGCTGTTTCAGGGCGTCCACCAGGCCATGGAAATCTGGTTGAAGATCGTGATCCAGCACATGGATCAGGTCTGCGCCTGGATGGCCGATGGCGAACTGGAGGAAGCCTCCCGTTACCTAAACCGCTGCTCGGAAGTCCTGAAATGGCTGGCTGAAGGACTAAAGTTTCCCGAAAGCATCGCACCCTGGGACTACCACAAGATTCGCATGGGGCTCGGCAAGGGCAGCGGGCAGCAGAGCCCCACGTACCAGCAGCTTCATGCCGTGGTGCCCGACGTGCTGAAAGCCTTCGAGCAGGTACTGGCGAAGCACGGCAAGACGCTGGATGAAATCCACCAGGACCGCCACGGCCTCAAAGACCTGTTCAACCTGAACCTTGCCATGCTGCACTTTGACCAGGAGCTGATGCACTGGAAGTACCGCCACTTCCAGCTTGTGAAGCGCGTGATCGGGGACGGCGTACTGAGCCTCAAGGGCGTCCCCGCGGCCGTTCTGGCCAAGACCGCCAATGAACCCGCGTTCCCCGCACTGTGGGCGGTCATCAACCGGACCACCAACAGCTACAACGCCAAGTACCGCCCGGAGGGAGGCGGCGCATACTAGGAATGCTTGAGTCAAACGCGGCGGACGGGCGTGAATTCGACGCTTGAGTTCCGTGCGTTCCGTCGCATGAGCAGCTAGAATAGGCGCTCTCTTTGTGGGGGCTCACAATGAACAAGAAACTTGGCTTGATCGTGCTTATCCTCGGCGTGGCGATTATCGCGCTCGCGTTTATTGACCCGATGGGCATGGGCAGCGTCGGCGACGCCCCCAGCGGAATCGGAAGCGAGGGCAGCATGGGCACGTGGACAACCCTGCGCGTCGCCGTCATGGCCGCCGGTGCCGTTCTGGGTGTCTGGGGCGCCTACGGCGTCGCCAGAAAAGAGGACAAGAAGAAGTAGTCACGCACACCAGGCCGGGTCGTCGAATTTCTGTACTTCGATGAGGTAGCCGTTCGGGTCCTTCGCGAAGAAGTGGTAAATCTTGTACTCGGCGTTGTGCTGTGGCTCTTTCAGCAGCTCAACGCCGTTTGCCTTAAAGTGATCAGCCCAGGCGTCCACTTCGTCCGTGACCAGCGTGAACAGCGCGCCGTCCGTCGGGCGCGCGCCGCTGCGCTGACAGAAGCCGACGTAGGCCTCGCCGGTCACGCGGTAGATGCGGCAGCCGCCCTGATCCAGCACCAGCGGCAGCCCCACCACCTGCTCATAGAACGCCCATGTCTTCGGGCCGTCCTGTGTGTAAAAGAACGTAATCTGCTGGTCGATTGAGGGTCGCGCCATGGCGCACCGTCCGCGGTTCAGGGTCGAAAGTTGAAGGTTGTCGCCCGGGCCACGCCAATGCAACCTTCAACTTTCAACCGCAAACCTTCGACAGGCCGCTCTTATGCCCGATGACCCACTGCTGAAATGGCGCGAGGAATTCCCGATCCTTGCGAAGAAGTCCTACCTGATCAACAACAGCCTCGGCGCCATGCCGCGCAAAGTGCGCGACGGGCTCAGCCATTTCGCCGACATGTGGGACAACGATGGCGTTGTCGCCTGGCACTACCCGGACGGCACAGGCTGGCTCGACGACTGCGAAAAAACAGCCGATCTGATCGGCAGCGTGATCAACGCAGCGCCGGGCACCATGATGCTGCACCTGAACGTGGCGACACTGACGGCGCAGGTACTCAGCAACATCGACTTCAGCGGCCCTCGCAATCGTATCGTCTACGACGACATGCAGTTCACAAGCCCCCACTACGTGTGCCAGGCCTGGACGCGCTACGGGGCTGAACTCGAGATCGTGAAATCAGACGATGGCATAGGCGTGGATGTGCAGAAGATCGTGGACGCCATCGACGAGCGCACGGCGATCGTGCCGATCAGCCACGTCTACTTCCGCAGCGCCTATTTGCAGGACGTGCAGCCGATCATAGAGAAGGCCCACAAGGTCGGCGCGAAAGTCCTGCTGGACGTGTACCAGTCGATCGGCTGCGTGCCCATCGACGTGCAAGCCCTGAACGTGGACTATGTCGTCGGCGGCAGCGTGAAGTGGGTGTGCGGCGGGCCGAACGTCTGCTACCTATACATACGCCCGGACCTGATGGCCGACTACAACCCCGCCCTGACCGGCTGGATCAGCCACGCCCGTCCTTTCAGGTTCGAGATGAACTTCGAGCCCCACGAGAACGCCTGGCGTGCGGCAACGGGCACGCCGCCTGTCGTCGCGCTTTACAGTGCGCGGCCGGGCTACGAGATCATCAAGCAGGTCGGCGTGGAGAACATTCGCGCCAAGAGCAAACGCATGACCGCGCATTTGTTTGAGCGAGCCAGGGAAGCGGGCTTCAAGGTTAACTCCCCCACCGACCCGGAGCGCCGCGGCGGGACCGTGTGCATAGACTTCGAAGGCGCAAGCAAGGCTGAAAACAAGCTGGTCGAGCGTGGCTTCATCATCGATTACCGCCCGGGCGGAGGCATCCGCGTCAGCCCTCACTTCTACAACACCGTCAATGAAATCGACGCGATCATCAACGAGATGAAGAACATCCGCGACGGCAAATAGCCTCGCGTGGCACGATTGGATAAACTGTAAACATGGACGGCATTTCGGAATCACCACACGTGCAGCGCCGACTGCCGCAGCGGTACATCGACCGCCTGGCGCAGCTGGAGATGTTGTACATGCTCAAGGACGATCCGCTCATGCGCTCCGGCTTTGCCGGCGGCCCTGAGCGCTGGCGCCGCGAGCGTGAGCCGATCCTTGACGCTGTAACAGAAGACGGCGCGATTCTCGACATCGGTTGCGCCAACGGCATGTTGCTGCAGAGTCTGGTTGACTGGGCCCGAGAGCGCGGCGTGCAGCTGACCCCTCATGGTGTAGACGCCGGGCAGCACCTCGTGGCCGAAGCCCGCCACCGCCTGCCGGGATTTGCTGAAAACCTGCACGTCGGCAACGTATGGAACTGGCAACCGCCGCGCCGCTACCGCTACGTCTACATGGTCTGGGACTGCGTTCCGGTCTACTTTCTGGGGGCGACCATCAAACGCCTGCTGCGCGAGTTTGTCGCGCCGGGCGGACGCCTGATTCTGGGAACATACGGCAGCCGCTCCCGCGAACAGAAGCCCTTTGACCTGGAGCCGTTCCTCAAGTCCATGAACGTGCCCTTTGCCGGACGCGCTGCCGGGGGCGAACCGCGAATCACCAATTTCTTCTGGATCGACGCCTGAGGACCACATGCCGTCACCATTCGCAACGGAGCTGTTCGTCAAACTTTTTGGCGTGTTGCCGCCGAAACCCGGCAGCAAGTCCGCCGCCAAGGCCCCCACGACCGAGGTGCTGGTTCCGAACAAACCTGCCGAGCCCGGCGGCAAGATTATCTACCACGTGACACCACGCAGCGGAGACGACCGCTGGAACATCAAGAAAGAGGGAGGCTCACGCCCGTCCGCCGTCTGCAACAACAAGGACGAAGCCATTTCACGGGCCCGCGAAATCGCGCAGAACCAGGGCTGGTCGCAGGTGATCGTGCACAACAAGGACGGCAAGATCGCCCACGAGTTCAACTACGGCGATAAGCGCACGCCCAAACCTCAGGCCACCGACGAGGACTGGGAGCCGGTCGACGAAACCGACGCCGGTATGGAAATGACGGAGGTCCCCACCAGCCGCGACAGAAGACCCACCAGCAAGATCGACAAGGACGCCCCGGCACCCGGCAAGACAACCACACGCCGCGTCGTGTGGCACGTCACGCCTCGCGCCGAGGATGGCAAGTGGCGCGTCAAGCGCCAGGGGTCCAGTCGGCCTACGCGTGTTCTGAACAAGAAGGATGACGCCGTGGCGGCCGCCAAAGAACTGGCCAAGAACCGCAAGAAGGGACAGGTCGTAATCCACACCCAGGACGGCAAGATCGCCGAAGAGTTCAAGTACGATCAGTAACCGCCCGGTGTTCAGCGCACCTGCTTGAACTGTATGTCGTGCGAAATCGCCTGGGAGAACAGCTTCGTTGCGCCGGCCGCGGCGTTGAGTTCAAGTCTGATATTGCCACTCGCGCGAACGCCGACTGTCAGGACCCCGTCTTTCACCCGGCACCGGATGCCTTTCGCGACGCCTCTGCGTCCGCGGTCCAGCCCCAGCGCAATGCGCAGAATGCCCGCAAGCACGCGCACATGGTGCTGCGCGTCCGGGTCCAGCTCGGCGAAATGACGGTGCCTCTCCTTGGGTGAGCCTCGGCGGCTGTAGCGCGCCGTCAGCCCGATGATTTCGAGTTCGCGGTCGGTAACGCCGCGCAGACCACCGCCCCGGATCAACTGATAACTGACATGTTCTCGATCCAGGAAGTTCATGCCGCGGCCGATGCCGTCAAGCAACGCGGCGGCCTGCAGCAGGTCGCGATCGCGTTTACCAAGGTCATGGAGGCGCCGCGTCGAGTCAAACAATGAAAGCGCCAGCGTCGCCAGGTGCTCCGCCCGCTTCGGGTCTGCCCCGGTGCGTTGAATCAGCTCGTTAGCGCTCGCGATACGCGGGTTCGGCGCGGGCACTTTGTGCCGGTGAATGCGCTCCAGTTCATCCAGCAGCATGCCCTCGCGAATCGACGCACCGCAAAGCTGAAAACGGGTGGCCTTCACCATGCGCAATGCCGTCACCAGCACGGCCGCCCCGAAATGAATCACGTCGGCGCGACGACTGTCAATGCCGGGCAGGCGCGAGCGACCGGCCGCGTCGACACTCAGCAGCTCGCCGGCCAGATCACGCAACTCGGACGCGTGCACTTCGTAGCCGTTCAACGAACCCCACGGGTCACGCCCGCGCAAACGCAGGCAGGTCAAACCAAGGGTCATGTGCGAGCCGGAAGTACCGATCACCACGTCGACGCCCTTCTGGCGAATGCGCCGCATCAGCGGCCCAACAGTATCCGTAATCAGCTTTGTCAGCTTGTTGCGGGACTTGCGCGAAAGCGGATCCTCGCTGCCGAACTGATCGCGCAGGCGCTGCACGCCAAGCGGCAAGCTCTTGCTTATGATCATGCGCTTCGAGTTGGCATACATGATCTCGAGACTGCCACCGCCGAGGTCGAGGATGAGCCCTTTGCGATTCTCGAGGTCTGTGGCGTGACGGACCCCACGGTAAATCAGCCGGGCTTCTTCCATGCCGTCGATTAATCTGGGCTCAATGCCGGCGCGCTTGCGCACAGCATCCAGGAATTGCTGTCCGTTGGTCGCTTCACGCACGGCGCTTGTGGCAACGGCAATGATGCGTTCAACCCGGCGGCGCTTGCACAGCAGCACCATGCGCTCAAGCGCCTGCACGGCGGCCTCAAGGGGCCCGGGCATCAGGCGTCCGGAACGAAAGGCCCCCGCGCCGAGCTTCACTCGCTCGCGTTCGCGATCGATGATGTGAAACGAATGCGGACCATAGGTATCCGCCACGATCATGTGGATCGAGTTCGAACCAATATCAATTGCCGCGAGCCTCACACCTGTCCGCCTGTCCCGCCCAGTTCCGCGGCGAGAACTTCCTGCGCCGCACGGCGCTCGGAGTCGCCGGGCTGGCAACGTACCCACGTGCCGTCAGACTGCAACAGCCACGCCTGTACGTTGTCGGACAGTGGTATGTCAAGGCATTCCCGCACGACTCGGGCCTTCAATGCCGGGTCAAGCACAGGAAAACACGCCTCAACGCGGCGATGCAGGTTGCGTTGCATCCAGTCGGCGCTGCTTGCGTACACGAATTCGTCCTCGGGACCAAAGCCGTATACGCGGCTGTGTTCCAGGAAGCGCCCAATGATACTGCGCACTCTTATGTTATCAGAAACACCCGGCACGCCGGGGCGCAGACAACAGACACCACGAATAATCAGATCAATCGGCACGCCGGCCATCGAAGCCGCGTACAGGGCCTTGATGACCCCTGGGTCGGACAACGAGTTCATCTTCGCCCGGATGCCGCTCGGTTGGCCTGCCTGGGCGAGATCGGTCTGATCTTTGATGCGCTGAATTACCATGTCGTTCAGCGTGAACGGCGAATGATAGATCTGCTTCATTCCAGGCGTATCGCCCGGGCTGGTGAGTTCGCGGAACAACTTATGGACGTCGGCACAGATGTCCTCATTGCTCGTCAACAAGCTCAAATCCGTGTACGCGCGGGCTGTGCCGGTGTGGTAGTTGCCGGTTCCCATGTGGACGTAGCGCTTCAGCTTTCCGTCCTCTCGGCGCAGCAACAGCATCATCTTGGCGTGCGTCTTGTAGCCCACGACCCCGTACACCACCTGTGCGCCGGCATTCTGCAAGCGCGTCGCCAGGTCGATGTTCGCCGCTTCGTCGAATCGAGCGCGAAGCTCGATGCAGGCGGTCACTTCCTTGCCGGCCCGCGCGGCATCGTGCAGCGCTTCCGTTACTTCCGACGCCGCGCCGGTTCGGTACAGCGTGCCCATGATGGCAACCACGCTCGGGTCGGTCGCCGCCTTGCGAATGAACTCGAGCACCGGCCCGAACGACTGATATGGATGGTGCAGCAGCATGTCGCGATGCTTCAGCACATCGAACATGTCGACGCCGGCCGCCAGGTCTTTGGGCTTGCCCGACAGGTATGGCGGGTACTTGTTCTCCGCCGTGTCCGCCAGGTCGTACAGTGACACTAGCCGGTTCAAGTTGACGGGTCCGTTGACCTGATACAGGTCCTCGCTCGTCAGATGAAAGTGATCAAGCAGCATGTTGGCAATGTCCATCGGACAATTGTCAGCCACTTCCAGGCGCACGGCCTCGCCGTAGTGACGACGCGGAAGCTCAAACCGCAAGGCCTCGGCCAGGTCTTCGATCTCTTCTTCGTCAACAAACAGGTCGCTGTTGCGCGTCACACGAAACTGGTAGGCGCCCTTCACATCCATGCGCGGAAACAACTCACCGATGTTGTGGTGAATCACCGCCGACAGCAGCACAAAGTCGTGCGCCCCGCTGGAAACCTCGCGCGGGAGGCGAATGACACGCGGCAGCACGCGCGGCGCCTGGACAATGCTGACGCCGCTGTCTCGCTGAAAAGCGTCCGGCCCCTCCATCACCACAACGAAATTCAAAATCTTGTTCAGCACGTTCGGAAACGGGTGTGAAGGGTCGAGTCCGATTGGCGTCAGCAGCGGCTGTACTTCGCGTTTGAAGTAGTCCTCGGCCCATGCGCTTTGCGCAGGGTTCCATTCGGTCCGACGCAGGATACGGATTCCGCTGGAAGCAAGCTTCGGCAAGAGCACTTCGTTGAACACACGATATTGCTCGGCGACGATTTCCCGGGACACGTTGTGAATCCGCGCCAGGATGTCCTGGGGACGGACCTCATCCGGGCCGGTCAGTTCAACACCCGCCGCGGCCTGCTGTTTTACGCCGCTTACACGGACTTCGAAGAACTCATCCATGTTGCTGCAACTGATCGTCAGGAACCGGAGGCGCTCAAGCAATGGAACAGTTTCGTCCGCGGCCATGGCCAGCACACGACGATTAAACTCCATCAACGAGAACTCTCTGTTCGTGTAGAGGCCCGCGTCTCCTGGCTCGAATACCAGCTGTTTTTCGGTCGGTGCGTTCATATTGTGCAGATCGAATGCTACCACGCGCGTGTTAAGAACATGTCAACGGGATCGCCGATTCCACCCGCCCCCGCCCGGTGTACGAATGTCAATCGCTTCACCGAGTTGCAGGTGACCACTGCACTTGGCGGGCAGGACTTCGGGCTCGCCATCCACGAAGCGTAACTGATTGATCCCCTGGCGCCCCGGGTTGCCGTTTCCGGCTCCCTGCGGCGGGTGTTCGCGTCGCTCGGTCAGCAGACCGAATTGCGCGGGGACAAGTGTGCGTATGCGCCGAATCACGCCGTCGCCGCCCCTGTGCCGGCCTTCGCCGCCCGATCCGTCGCGCAGGGCGTATTCTTCGACTCGCAGGGGATACGCGTGCTCAAGGGCTTCAACCGGCGTGTTCAGAGTGTTGGTCATGTGACTGTGAGTCCCGCTTGCGCCATCCCGTGCAGCGCCGGCCCCGCAGCCACCGGCAATGGTTTCGTAGTAAGTGAACTGCTCACCGTTCGGGGCGACTCCGCCGATTGTCAGGTTGTTCATCGTCCCTTGCGACTGCGCGGGAACTCTGCCCGGCGCGGCCTGCGCCAACGCCGCAAGACAGACATCGACGATGCGCTGGCTGGTTTCCACGTTGCCGCCGGCAACAGGCGCCGGCCGCCTGGCGTCCACAACCGTACCGGGTTTTGTGATTACATCTATGTGCTCAAAACAGCCGTGGTTTATGGGCGGGCGGGGGTCGCACAGACACAGGACGCTGTAAAAGGCCGCGCTCTGCGTTACGGCCCGCACGGCATTGATGCCGCCGCGAACCTGAGCATCACTGGCGCCGAAATCGAATACCAGCTTGTCGCGCGCAACCGTCAGCTTCAGACGGATCACAATGTCCGTCGTGCCGGCGCCATCGTCGTCCATGAGCCCTTCGGCCTTGAATAGACCGCGCTTGAGTGATTTCAGGTTCTCGCGCAGCAGTCTCGCGCTGTGCAGGAACAGCGCGTTGCACAGTCGCTCATACTTTGCCTGCCCGTGCCGTTCTACAATCTCGTCAAGCCGGTACATGCCACGATCACAGGCGGCGATCTGTGCCCACAGATCGCCCTCTCTTTCTTCCGGCGTACGGGTATTGGCCTTGATGAGTTCCCAGACCGGACTGATCAGGTTGTCGCCCTCTTCGATGAGAATCGGGGGGATCACAAGGCCTTCGGCCATCAGATCGGTTTGCGGCGACATGCTGCCAGGCGCCGCTCCGCCAATGTCAGAGTGATGGGCGCGGTTGGCTACATAGCCCAGCAGTCCGGATCGCTTGCCATAGCTGAATGCGGGCGCGACCATCGTGATATCGGGCAGGTGTGTCCCGCCACGGTAAGGGTCATTCACCACTGCGTAGCTATGCTTGCCGAGTCCGGTGGTGGCGCGCTGGTTAAAGTTCAGGGAATAGGGGCTGTTCAGCACCGCCTCAACACTTGCCGGCATCGAGCCCAGGTGAACCGGCAAGTGCGCCGCCTGGGCCAGCAGACGTCCCTGTTTGTCGAACAGCGCGCATGAATAATCACGGCGCTCCTTGATGTTGGGACTATACGCCGCGCGCTTCAGGGCCTCGCCCATTTCCTCGGCCACGCCAACCAGCGCGTGATGCAGCACGGCGATGTCAGTTGCGGTCTGCAGGTTCATCGATGCAACCTCAATTGCCCCACCCCGGTGACTTCCAGCTTCCAGCCCGCCTTCAGGTACAGGCAGGAACTCAACTCCGTGACGATTGCCGGTCCTTTCAGCTTCGCACCGATCGCGAGTGCTTCGCGCTCATACACGGGCGCATGGCCGGACCTGCCGACCGGCGCGGGTCTTCCCTTGCCGCTTTCGATCGGCAGACCTGGCGCGGTTCGCTTCGCTTCAACCCTGACACGCACGTTCACAATCTCGGCCGGTGCGTCGCCACGGTCAAAGTAGAACTGTCGCTCGTGAGCTTTAACGAATTCGGTTTTCCAGCTTTTCCTGAGCGGTACGTTCAACTCGAAACTTTGACCGACGTAGCGTGCGTCCACTGTCAGCTGAGTCTTGAACGGGCCGCGCAGGCCGCAATCTCGCAATTCTGTTTCGGCACGCGCTTTCAGTTCCTTTGCAACGGCGTTTGCAGTCTTGAATGCGTCGTCACTTTCGCGCCGCAATACCGTTCGTGACAAGTCGCGGGACGCCGGCGTGTGCAACATACCCAGCGCGCAGAGCAACCCCGGATCATGGGGCACCAGAATCGTCTCAATGCCAAGCAGCTCGGCCAGATCACACGCCAGCATTCCGCCGGCCCCGCCGAACGGAACAAGCGCCATGCCTTCAACACTGTGCCCACGCTCGACCGTCACGCGGCGCAGGGCACGCTCAATGCCCGCCAGCGCGACGCGCACGATTGCGTCAGCCAGGCGCTTTGGTTGCGCCGACTTGTCCAGCCGCTTCAGCGCGTCAGGCGCGAGCTTCGGGTGCAGCGCCATCTCTCCGCCGAGTTTCAGGTCATGCGGGATGCGCCCCAGCACCAGCAGCGCGTCGGTCAGCGTGGGCTGCTTTCCACCGCGTCCGTAGCAGGCCGGGCCGGGGTCGGCACCCGCGCTTTCGGGCCCGACGTGCAGGGCGCCGCCGGCATCGAGGTAGGCAATGCTCCCCCCACCGGCGCCGATGGTGTGAATGTCGAGCGACGGCGTGCGCAGCGGCAGATCGGCAATCTGGGTTTCCGCACGCAACAGAGGCGTCTTCGTCACCAGGCTGACGTCGGTGCTGGTGCCGCCGATGTCGAAGGCCACGCCGGTTTCGATGCTTTCCGCATCCAGCGCGTGGCGCACACCCGCAATCCCACCCGCGGGCCCCGAAAGCGCCAGCTTCACCGGCTCGATCGCCGCAATCTCGGCGGGCAGCCAGCCGCCTGCCGAGTGCATCAGCACGACACGTGCCGGCTTCACTTTCGCTTCGAGCTTCGCGATGTAGCTCTGCAACTTCGGCATCAGCCCGGCGTTCGCCGTTGTCACGAGACTGCGTTCATACTCGCGAAACTCCGGCGCAAGGTCACTGGACAGCACGACCGGGATCTTCAATTTGCGTAGCGCCCTACCCAGCGCCTGCTCGTGCATCGGATTCGCATACGAGTGCAGAAGACAGACAGCAACAGCCTGCGGTTGCAGCACTCTGACGGCCTCTGCGACTCGCGTGATTTCTTTGCGTGCGAGCCGTACCGCGACGGATCCGTTCGGCTCCAGGCGCTCATCGCATTCGATTCGCAACTCGCGCGGGACGAGTTCGGCACGTTGTTTCGGCTCCAGCGCATACAAATCTTCCGGCGCGCGGTTTTGACGCCCGATTGCCAGCACATCGCGAAAGCCGGCCGTCGTCACGAACGCAATACGTGCCAGCTTGCCTTCAAGCAGCGCGTTGGTCGCAACGGTTGTGCCGTGAATCAACAGGGACGCCCCGCCCAGTCGCTGCAATGCTTCCGCCACGGCGCCCCCCGGATCGTCGGGTGTGGAGGGCACCTTGCAGCGTGCCAGCACTCGGCCGCGCAGCAGCACGGCATCGGTGAACGTGCCGCCGACGTCGATGGCCGCGACGGTTGTATCTTTACGCGTCAAGAGCAACCTCCACGCGCTCGGCCCACTTGTCAATTCGACGAGCAACACCGATCGGAACCTCGGCGCACAGCACGTGCCCCGCACCATCGAGACAGTGAATCGTCTTGTCGGGCAGGCGCTCCCACCTGGCCAGTTGGCGGCGATCCGCGGCGATACGATCCTCGCTGCCATACAGAATCTCGACATGGCAGCGAATACCGACCAGGCGGTCCGACACGTCAAACCCCTTCAACAGTTCCAGCCGGCGCGCGAGTTCCGTGGCGTCCAGCGTCTCGAAGAATTCGATGAACTTGCGGCGCTCGTCGCCTTGGAGATTCCCTGCCAGCTTCCAATCCGCAAGCAGACGCACCACAGGATTCAGCACGACTTTCGGCAGCAATCGCGACGCCGTGCGTCCGATGCTTGCGGCGACGGGCTCCGCTTCGTGATTGAAAGACCCCAACAGGCAGATCGATTTCACGGCCTCCCTGCGCTGAAGCGCTGTCATCAGCGCGACCGCGCCGCCGAACGATTCCCCCGCGACCAGCCCCGTGTTCAGCGACTTCAGCTTCGCCGCCACGAGGTCTGCTAATTCATTCCACGTCAAACCGCGCCCGGTGGGATAGGCAAGCGGCACCAACTCCACCGTGTTCAGGTGCAGTTGGACCTTGTGCATCGATCGGGGCTCACCGTCGAGCCCGGGCAGGAAGAGTACGTTCACGCGGGGCAGGCTAGCCGCAGGCGCGCGGCAACGCAAACGGGGACGGCCGCAAAGCCGTCCCCGTGCGTTGTTCAAGCAATTGTTCTAGCTGACGGTGACCGGAAGTCCGGCCTTCTGCCAGGCATCGAAGCCGCCAACGATGTTGGAGACGTTCGTGTAGCCGAGCTTGCGAAGCGCGCCCTGGGCCATGCCGCCGCGCATTCCGCTTTTGCAGAACACGACAACCGGCGCCTGCGGGTCGGTGATCGACTTCGGTACGGTGTCGAGAATGTTGTCGAGCGGAATGTGCTCTGAGCCCGGGATCGTGCCGCCGTTCAGTTCCTGCGGCATACGCACGTCAATCAGGGTGAGGCTTCCGTTCTGTACCTTTACTGCGGTTTTCTTGGGTGCGGTCTTTTTCGGAGCGGTCTTCTTGGTGCTCTTGCGCTTGCTTGCTGCCTTGGTCGTCGGTTCGAGAATCGTTGCTGCGTCAGTGGGTCGAAGTCGGGGTGGAAGCTGCATCGCGAGTTCCTTCTGCTAGTGGCCGAAAAAGCGGAAGCGTCAAAGTCTGTCGAACTGATAATTATAGCTAATCTGAAAGGAAATTGAAGGCTAAAGGTCTTGACGTTAGGCACTCCAAACCTATGTTCCGCGACCCATTTCATTACGGTGTGTCAGAAAGCAGCATCCATTGACCCCGCCACCCCTGACCGGTATACGACGCACAGCGCTTCCATTTAGAGGATCCTATGCCCTTTGAGAGACCCAAGATTTCCGTGTTCGGTGCTGGTTTCGTCGGTTCCACAGTTGCACAGCGTTGTGCAGATAAAGAACTCGGCGACGTGCTGCTGATCGACATCGTTGAAGACATGCCCCAGGGCAAGGCACTGGACATGTTTGAATCCAGCCCAGTCGAGCGTTTCGACGCCCGCGTGAACGGCTCCAACAAGCCCGCCGACGTGACCGGCAGCGACGTAGTCGTCGTGACTTCCGGCATTGCGCGCAAGCCCGGCATGAGCCGGGATGACCTGCTGACCACCAACGCCAAGATCATCCAGAGCGTTGCGGACAGCATCAAGGAGCACGCCCCGAACGCGATCGTTATCATGGTCACAAACCCGCTCGACGTCATGAGTTGGGTGGCCCACAAGCGCCTCGGCTTTCCCAAGAACCGCGTCATGGGCATGGCCGGCGTGCTGGACAGCGCCCGTATGGCAAGCTTTGTGGCCATGGAGCTGAATTGCAGCATCAAGGATATCAGCCCGATGGTGCTGGGCGGGCACGGGGACACCATGGTGCCCCTGCCGCGCTACACGACTGTCAGCGGCATTCCGATTACTGACCTTATGCCTGCGGACCGGATCGAAGCCATCAATGACCGTACACGAAAAGGCGGCGCGGAGATTGTCGGGCTGCTGAAAACCGGCAGCGCCTACTACGCGCCGGGCAGCAGCGTGGTGGCGATGGTCGAAAGTATCGTGAAGGACCAGCGGCGCATTCTGCCGACCTGCGCCCTGCTTGAGGGCGAGTACGGGCTCAAGGACACCTGGCAGGGCGTGCCTTGCACACTCGGCAAAAACGGCATCGAGAAGATCATCGAATTGAAGCTGACCGACGACGAAAAGAAGCTGCTCGACACAAGCAACGAGCACGTGGCCGGCGCCATCAAGCAGGCGGCTGAGTTGCTGGGCATGTAAGCGCAATACACGAACGCCCCTGCTTCGGCGGGGGCGTTGCTAATTGCGGGTCTTGCGACCCTTCTTGTTTGCGTACATGGCCGTGTCGGCGTGGCTGATCAGGCTCAGCAGGTCGCCTTCTGATTTCGGGTCATGCACGGCATAGCCTACGCTCATGCCGACCTCGTAGATGTCCCCGTGAGCTGTGGTCATGGAGTGTTTCGTTTTCAGGCGCGCCTTGATTTTGTCGAGGTCCTGCGCATCCGCCATCCAGGCCAGCACTACGAACTCGTCGCCCCCCACGCGTGCGATTACGTCTGACTCGCGAAATGTCGCGCGCAGGTAGTCCGCGATGTAGCACAATACGCGGTCGCCTTCCTGGTGACCGAAGTTGTCGTTGATGGGCTTGAAGCCATCCAGGTCGAAGAAGACCACGGCCAGCACGCCGCCACGTCGCTGCGCATTCGACCAGTATTGCTGACCCAGCAGCTCCAGCGCACGACGGTTGCGCAGGTTCGTCAGCGGGTCGGTCAGGGACTGCTCACGCAGTTTGCGGGTTTCGCGGTGCAGCTCCATCTCAGCCAATTTGCGCCGCGTGATATCAACGTGCGCGCACAACGCGGCCCGACCGCCCTCCGCGGGAATCGCGCTGACGCGCAGCAGGTAATAGCAGGGCTCGGCGGGTGTATGGCACGGATACTCGATTTCAAACGCTTCGCGCGAGCCGCTGATCACTTCGCGCACGCCTGCCTCGGCGTCTGCGGCGAACTTTTCATCACCGACGCGAATCGCCGCGCAGGCCGCGAAGTACGACTTCCCAATCGGGCGGAACCACTCTTCAGCGGCGTGATGTTCGCGCGCAAGGTGCCCCCAGGAAGCGTTGACGCTCAGGACGTGCAAATCCGCGTCCACCAGCACCATGACGTCGGGGATGGCGTTCAAGATTGTGTTGAACTGATTACGTTGAGTGTCACCCATGATCTCGCCCGCACAGGAAGCATATCCCATGGCGGCGGCAATCGCGACATGTTCCGCCACAAACTCGCCGCGGTGGGCTGAATGTTACAGCTTCTCGGGGATGGCACTGAAGGGGGCCTGGACTTCGGCCGGATGCAGCATTTCAAGAATCGCGTAGACGCAGTTGACGGCCGGGGCGGCGTCGGTGGTGTAAAGCGATGTGATACCTTGCAGGGTCTGCATCACCAGGCGCACCGGGTCGAAGAGGCTGCGACGAGTCTGGCTTTTTACGACTGAGCCGTCGTGGACGGCGTCGGCCACGGAATACAGCACCGATCCCTTGGGCAGCCCGCGTTCGTGGAACAGTTTCTGCAGATGGCGCTCGCGCTGCTCAATTGATTTGTCGAGTTGGGCGGGCACGCCGAAGGCGTTGGTCAGTCGATCGACGACCTCGGCCCATGTCACGTTACGCGTCGGCACGAAGCTGCGCCAGCCGTTCAGGCGTGCAATCATGCCTTTGCGGTCGGCGTCGATGATGGCGGCGCCCTGCTTCTCGGGTTTGCCGATCAGCGTCTTGTTGAATGTGAAGTCGAGGTGCGACGCAAAATTCTCGCGCACCTGGGCCGTCTGGGCGACCAGAGCTTCGAGCGGTCTGCGCCAGCCGGTATCTTCTACTTTTCGGACATCAGTGGACATGCATAGCCCTGCTTCGGGCCCACAAGGCTAGTTTCATCCGCAACGAATTGCCACCCCGGAGCTATTTGCGCTCTCGAGCATGTTCCGCGCGGATTGTGTCCAGCCACGCGTACAGCCCGGCCATCTGCTGGTGGAAGTCGTGGGTGTGACCGTCCAGCGGGTTCTTGAAGAACGGCGCGAGCTGCGCCAGCATGCCGCTTTCCTCGCGGCGCCAGGCGAGGTCCACGAGTCGCACCAGGTCAAGCACCAGCGGCGCCGCCAAGGCACTGTCGCAACCCTGCCAGGTGAAGGTCATGGTCATTGGGGTGCCGAGAAAACCTTGGAAATGAATCAGATCCCAGGCGGTCTTCCAGTCGCCGAGGCTGGGCACGTACTGGATGTCCGTTTTCACAAACGCGCCGCCCAGCATTTCGCGCAGCGCGGCGTCCTTCTGGCGCAGCTTGCTGTCTTTGCTGGCGGGCGCATCAAGGACCGCGCCGTCGTTGTTGCCGAGGAAGTTGTTGCCGACCCAGGACAACACTTTCAGGTTGCGCGCCAGAAACATCGGGGCCAGCACGGTCTTCAATAACGTCTCGCCCGTCTTGCCGTCCTTGCCCGCGTGCGGGATGCGTGAATTGCGCGCGATTTTTCGCAGCGCCGGCAACTCACTCGCCTGGCTGGGCGTGAAGTTGACGTAAGCGCAGCCCTGTCGCAGAGCAGCCAGCGCGCCGAGCAGCGTGCCGGTCGTAAATCCCCCACCGGCCTTGGCCAGCGCATTCATCAACCCGTCCGGCGTGTCGAAGTCCGCAGTCTCTGCGAAGTGCGGCTCGGTACTGCACAGGTTCACGACGATCACGCGGTCCAGATTGTGATCACTGCGGAAACGCGCGAGGCGTTCTTCGATACGCGTCAACTCGGCCAGATAGCCGCCCTCGGGGACAGCGCCAAACTGGAAACCCTTTACCGTGTGCAACTGCTTGTCCAGCGCAGCAAGCCGGTCTTTCAGATCCAGCGCAAGCTGCGTCGGCAGAATGCGCGCTTCGCCAAGCTGCACGGCCTTTTCATCCAGCGGGACACTCGATACATCACAGCCTCCGAACACGATGTCCTGCACACCGCACAAGGGCAGCGACTTGAACTCGGGACCGTCCGTCACCATGCCGGTGGCCGGCGCGCGCCCCTCGGAAATCGCAAGCGCACCAACAATCGCGGTCGTAGCCACGTTCCCGCGCGCCCCGATGAAATAGACTCCTGCGCTCATGTGTACCTCTACTCGTTTCGAATGCGTTCCAGGGCTGCAACGGCACGCTGCGCCATTGCACGACGCTCCGGCGTCTGTGTCGCCAGCATTCCCCGCGGGCTCGCAGACCTACCCGTTTGTACCGTGAAAAGCGCCAGGTTTCGGGGCGCAACGTCGTGGTTAAAACCGCCGTCGCCGCCTGAATCCCTCGTCGCGACCCCGCCGTCAGCTTCGATTCCGCTTGCCCTGCCCTTCAGTTCGCCAGCAATCACATCCAGCTTGTCGGCCAGGACGCTTTGCCCGTCCGCATCGCCGGGCAACTCATCAGGCAGAATCTCCATCGTCGCTGTGTCCGACGACGAAATCGCGCTTTTGGCATCTTCCAGTGCCCGCTGTTTGTCGGGTCGGCTTGCACCCGCATCACGCAGGGTGGTGGCCGCCCGATTCAGAGTTGCCGCGGTTTCCTTCAGGCCCAGCACCTCGCGCAGAGCCGCCCTGTCAGCTTCACTGCGACCACCGCCGATATCCACAGGCGCCCAGCCCGCCGCCGTTGTGTCCGGAGGGGTTACGGCGCCTTCGACGGCAGGTGCCCCGGCGCTTACAGCCCACGCGAACGCCACTCCCGACGCCAGGGCGATCAGCGACACGGCAACCAGACGCGAAGTCGAAATGAGTACAGGCGCGGGTGATGCGGCCGCGCTCACAAAGTCAGCCCCCGCCTGCGCCATTAGCGGACGGTAGAATGCGCTGCTGTCATCCACACGCAGTGCCGCGCCCAGGGCTCCCGTATCGTGCGCAAGACGCGCCTCCAGTGCCAGCGCCGCGTCATGCAATGTGGGCGCCTCGAACCGGCGCAGCGACAACGCGGCCCCGGCAATCGCACCTGCAACCCCGCAAAGGACCACAGGCAACACACCCCCGGTACTCGAAAAAAGCAGCCGCGGCAACGCATCCAGGAACAGCACACCCAGCCCCAAACCCAGCCCCGCGCCACCAAGCCCACTGAAACCCGCACGGGCGAGGCTGCGCACGACCAGACGCGCCGCTACACCTCTCAGGCGCGCTTCAAGCTCCGATCGTGTGGTCACGGCGCGCACTAGTCGTCCTCTTTCGGGTCTGCAGCGGGCCAGCGCTCAAACACCAGCGTTACGGGTGGCGAGGCACCGCGCAGGGTGCTGGGAATTCCGTCGGCATCGGGGTAGGGCGAGTAAATGTCCGGCAGATAGCCGTCCTCACGGTCATTGTCGAGAACGCAAGCCGCGTCACGCCACAGGGCAATCAGATTGCCCTTCATATCCGCTTCAAAGAGGGAGCGGTTCAGCTCGGGGCGGTATTGCTCAAAGCTTCCCGTGAACACGAACCCGGCCGACTCCGGATTGCCCTCGATGCGAACGTTCCACAGCCAGTCTTCCACCGGCACGGTGGTCTGCTTGCCCGTCTTGGCGTGTCGGAAGCGCACGCTGAGCTTGATGCGATCACCCAACGGCTTGTCGACGTAGCCCCGTCCCACCCGCTTCTCTTCGGCTTCACGGGCCCCGATGATTTCAAGGGCGCGCTTGAGGTGCAGCCCGTCAGCGCCCGCCACAAACAGCGACTCATGCGTGTTGCCGCCCGGACTGACCAGCAGGTACTCCAGAGCGCGCGTTTGCGAGCCCAGCAGCCAGGCGTCCATTTCAACGATCTTTCTGGCCGGGTAGGCCCGCAGGCCGCCTTCAAACGCGATGTAGTCGGCATCTTTCTGCGCGACGGGATCGGGTTCCGGCTCGGGCTGCCCTTCGGGCTGCACTTCGGGCGCAGGGTCATTCACCGGTCTGTTGGGGGCATTCGATACCACCAACGGCGCATCGTTGAGCGCCGAACTGCCACCGCACCCGAACAGGGTCAGCCCAATAATCATGGTTGCAAACAAACGCAGCATCATTACCTCGGTTCCGCGGAGTGTCCGTTCCTGACAGACATTAAACGCAAATGCTGCGCACAACGTGCGATAAATCAAGGGCTTAGCGATACACACCAAGGGCGTCGGTAAACTTGAACGTAAGGTCAAGCTTTGGTTCTCCGGCCTCAACCCTTCGCTCATTGATGCCTGCCGCCGCGTCAATCGCGGTGCTCACGAACATCCAGGGTGCAGTGCCGCTGACGGCGCCTTCCGCGGAGTTTTTTGCGAACGCAATCTCGATCTTTTCGATGTTGGCGCCGCTCGTGCTGATGTATTTCTCGGCGCTTGCGACGAGCGTTTCGAACATTCGTTTGTAGCGCTGCTTCTTGAGCAGAATCGTGTCATTGCTGTCGTGCGCAAAGATGACCAGGTCCTCAAGGCGCGCGAAACTGTCTGCTACAGGCTTGCGCCCTCGTGCGTCAATGCCGATGACGTAGCTGTTCGCACCCTGTGCCTCATCCCAGTTGCAATAGATGGTGAGTTGCTCTTTGGGAACACGGGACTCCTGTCTGACGCTGCCTTCGTCACGAGGAAGTTCCGTGCGGAAGTCGCGCTCATCCACTTTGAAGCGCGTGACAAGAATGAAGAAAATCAGCAACTGGAACGTCACGTCGATCATCGGCGTGAGGTCCGGCATGGCGTTGTCGCGCGATCGCTTTCGGCGTGTCTGCATGGCGAATCTCCGTCAGGATTCGCCCCGGGTACTGCCTTAAACGTGCGGTGTACCGGAAAGATCGACAGTGTTCATGCAGAAGGGGCTTGCATCGCAAGCCCCTTCTTTGAAATGCACGAATCCCAACCTACTGAGAATAGGAACCCAGTGAGTCTGCAAACTTGAAAGTCACGCTCAACTCTTCCAGTCCGCTGGCCGCGCGGTTCTTGTTGACCTGTGCCGCGGCGTCAATGGCGAGGCTGACAAACATCCACGGCGCGGTGCCGGAAGTCGCGCCCTCCATGGCGTTCACCGCGAAGCTGATTTCCAGCTTCTCGATCTTCGCGCCACTGTTGCTGATATAGCTTTCCGCCGCAGCCACGACGTTGTCGAAGATCTGTCCATAGAGCTTCTTCTTCGAGAAAATCGCGTCGTTGGAGTCGCCCGGGAAAATCACCAGTTGCTCCAGTGTGGCGAAGCTCTGGTCCACCGGTTTGCGCCCGCGGGCGTCGATTGCAACGACGTAGTTGTTGGCCTTCTGGTCAGGGTCCCAGTTGCAGTAAATCGTGATCTGCTCTTTGGGCACGCTGGCCTGCTGCTGAAGACCTTCGTCCTTCGGCAACTGCACCTGGTGGTTGCGTTCTTCAACTTTGAAACGCGTGACAAGGATGAAGAAAATCAGCAACTGGAACGTCACGTCGATCATCGGCGTGAGGTCCGGCATGGCCTTGTCTTTATTGTTCTTCTTCTTTCTTGCTCGTGCCATTGGTTTCTCCGGACCGGAAGCTATTCGACCTTCTGGTCCTTCAGGATTGCAATCTTGATTTTGTACATCATCAGACTTGCCATCAGCTCAATCAGCTTGCCGAACTCGCCGGCCGGGCAGCGCGCGTCGCAACGCACGATGACCATGTTCTCGCTGATACCATCCCCGCCGCGCCCTGTAAGCTCGCGCTCAGCGTCCACAAGGGCGGCTTCCGCATCCAGAATACCGCGCATTTCGTCCAGGTTGCGCGGGTTGGGCTCGCCATAGCAGAACCAGCCGAACTCCTCGGGCAGCATTTCGTCGCCTGCCTGGTTGATCGGCGCGATGTGCACCGTGAACAACTTTTTGGCGCCTGGGTCCTCTTCATTGGCGGCTAGCGCATCGGGCAGGCGCAGGTTCACGTTCTCCTGCGACGTAATCTGCGTCACCACCATGAAGAAGATGATCAGCTGGAAGGTCACGTCGATCATGGCTGTCAGATCGACTTCCGCGCCGTCCTGGGCTTCCCTTGCTTTACGTTTCTTTGCCATCTGCGTGTCTCCGCGTTAGCCGGTGCTTACTGTTGTGCAGAATAGGCGGCGACAGTTTCGACCATGTCGTCGGCAACCAGCCCGATCGAAGCGCCGATGCTCTGGACCTTGTTCTTGAAGTACCAGAAGAAGGCCAGACCCGGGATAGCAATGATCAGACCAAGCACCGTCGAAAGCAGCGCCAGAGCGATACCGCCGGCGACCATCTTCGGGTTGACCTGTCCGCCCGGCGCGTTTTCAATCTTGGCGAAAGCCATAACCATACCAGACACCGTGCCGAACAGACCCATCAAGGGGCCTACGGACGCGCACAGCGCGATCGGGCTGATGTGGAATTCAAGCTTGCCCTGTTCGGCGTCGGCCATGGCCACAGCCGCGTCCTTGCAGCTTTCGGGGCCGAACTGCATTCGGTTCAGGGCGGCGCCGACAATGCGGGTAAGGTAGTTCGGCGCGCTCTCGCAGTACTGCAGGGCGCCTTCCAGATCACCTTCGTCGATGTAGTTCTGAAGGGCGCCAATCACTTCCGGCGGCACAATCTTGTCGCGGCGCACGTTCACGAAGCACTCGATCACCCAGCCGAACATGAAGACCGACACCAGAATGATCGCAAGCTGCGTGATGATACCGAAAGCACCACCCGGAATGCCGAGCAGCTTTTCGCCCAGTGAGTAGGAACCCTCTTCCTGTGCGAACAGCGCCGGCGCCACAACCGCCGCAATTGCGAACATTGTCACGACGGCGATGGCTTTCTTGGAAATCTGCAAGTTCATCTGTTTCTCCTGCCCTGGTCGATTCAGCGCTCCCCGCCTGCCGGGGACGCTGGTTAAGGTTTGTGGAACAACGTCAAAAACGGAGTACCACCCAAATGGTTCAGCGAATTGTTCCTTTTGGCCCACACAAACAGGCCACAGTTCAGTCATGTCGGTGCTTGTTGATGAGCGCCTGGATATCCGGGATCGACTTGTCCTCGGCGGCCTTTGATTTCGGCAGCACCGTCGTCAGCTCGGACAGATACTTCTCCGCCAGCCTGGCGTAGTTGTCAGAGGTCATCGGCACCTGCTTGCCTGATTTGTCAGCCCGCAGCTTGTCCTTGTTCATCTCCGCCAGTTGCGCGGACGCATTGGCGGCGCCCAGCAGGGCCATGCTGCGAATCTCGTCGTCGGCGTTGAAGATCGACAACGACGTACTGAAACTGGTTAATGCCTCCGCCCAGTCCTCCACACGCTTGGCGTCGGTGGCTTTCACAAGTCCCTGCCCCAGATAGCTGCCGGCGGCCAGGTACGCTACGTCCCGATCGATCCAGTCGTTCCGGGGCTGCCAGGGACGGTCCACCTTGTGGTCGCTTTCCCAGGACCGCACGGCCTCATAGAAGCGCGCCGACGCGCCGCGCGTGTCGCCTTCCTTGATCTGCATGAAACCCACTTTGAGTTGGGCCTCATAGGAAATGCGCGAGGGACGCCCGGCATTCTTTTTCAGGGCTACACGCGCCAGCGCCTCATAGGATTCACGGGCACCCTTGAAATCCTGCTGTTGCTGGGCGGAATCGGCCGAAGCGCGCAAGGCGCGAATGCCCCAGTCAAAGTACTGGTTGTCGCCAGAGTTCTTGGCAAGTTCCTCGGTCAAGGACTGCAAGGGGCCAAACGCCTTGCTGTTGGCCTGCTTTGCATCACCCTGCTTCAGGTAAGCCAGCCCCAGAGCTTCGAGGGCATCCAGATAGAAACGATTCAGTCCGCCGGCATTCGTCACCTGCTTGCCCGACACTTCGGATTTGAAGCTCGCGCGCACAACACCGCCCTGGTCGTAGAGACTCTCCGCCTTCTCACTATCCTTGATGTAGCTTTCAAGCCCGCTGACAGCGCCCTGCCAATTGCCGTCCAGATAGTCAGCCATGGCGATAAAGTAGTCGAGCGACAGGGAAAGGCGCGCCCACTGTTTGTCATCAAAGCCGGTGGGCGCTTTGCCCTTCTTGAAGGACTGGGCGTCGTCGCGCAACTTGGCCGCCCGCCCGCCGCCCAGTTTGCGCGACAAGCCATTGAACTGGTCCATGCTGCTGCCGTCATAGCTGACGTCATTCAGCTCCCACAGCCGGATGCGGGTCCCGGGCGTGCCGCGCGCGGATTCCCAGATAATGCCCGAAATCGTTTCGGCCTGCACGTCAAACGCCTTTTCCGTGCGTCCATCCTTTTTCTGGATGGTGGCGCCGGCAGCGGCGGAAAGCGCGCCGGCCAGTAGCAACGGAAGTGAAACAGCAAGAATCAATCGGTTCATACCTGTCTCCTGTCGTGAGCAGCGAGGCTACCCAAGTGGCAGTTTGTTTTTCTTGGCCAGTTCTTCGATGCGCTTGCCAAGCCCTTTGAGGCGATCCAGATAGTCCTTGATGCTTTGGGGAAGGTACGTCTGATCAAGAGACGATTCGCGACTGACCATGTCGTAGGCTTCCTTGATCGCCTTCTGCAAGCCGTCATCCTTGAGGGCGGGAACGCCCTTGGCGTCGGCGTTGTAGGTCTCAAGCCAGCGGATCATCAGCTCGGACCAGCGCTCCAGGTTGCGGCGGAAGTCGCCGCGGAACTGGTAGCGACCAAGGCTCATGAACTGCACCCACACCTTCAGGTGAATCTGGGTTGCCTCCCACAGATAGCCGGGCGCGTCAGCGGGCACATCCTGATAGGGATGGTCCTTGTTCTGGTCCAGCGTCCTGGTGGTCTGATCGACGTACTTCGGCCACTCGATCTTGACGTCCTTCGCTTCGTGCAGCAGCAGATAAATCTCGGCCATGGCGTCGCCGATGTATAGATAGTTGTCCTCGAGCTCTTTCTGGAACAGCAGTTTGTAAGGCGGATTGATCTTCGTGTTGGTGTCGCGCACCAGGTTGAAGCACCAGCAGCGCCGCATATAGAGGGCGGCCTTCTTCAGGTCTTCAAGGTTGCCGTCTTCTTTGTAAATCTCGAGGTGCGCCTTGCCGAGCTGATACTTGATCTCAAGCTCGTCAGCGCTGGTGGTCTTGCCGACAGTCTTCGCACGCTGATCGACGGGAATAGAATCCACCTTGCCCCAGACCTTTTCGCCGCCGTGCTTTTCCTCGAAGAAGCTCAGGTACTTTACCGTATTGCGCCAGTCGCGAATCCGGAAGTACTGCGACCCCAACGTACGGATCGCGTCCTTGTCCACGCTGTCCAGACCGCCTTCGCCGCGGCGCAGGCGATACTCTTCGTAGTATTTGAGAATGCGAGTCGTGGCGGGGCGGGCGCGCTCGTTGACATCTGCGGCCTGCGCCTCCAGGAACTCGCCAAATTCGTAAATGAAGATCGTCCCCGTGAAGTAGGCGAGTTCGTCCGTCACGATGCGGATGTTGATAAGCAGATCGGCGTAGGCCTGAACCTTGACCGCATCGCTATCACTCTTCTTGAGTTCCGCGGACTGCAAGGCGTCGAGTTTGTCCAACAAGTCAAACTTCGCCCCCTCGGCGGCCTTCTTCGCCTCCGCAGCGATCGACTTGTACGCGTCCTTTTTGATCTGCGCTTCGAATTCAGCGTGAGTCGCCTTGGACCAGCGCTCCGGGTAATCCTGGGCGAGCTGGTTCCACTTGTCCGTGAGCGCGATCCGCAGGTCGGAAATGTGCTCGTCGATGTGCGGGTTCGCCTCAAAGATCAACTCGATAATCCAGCGCTGCCAGAAGTGCTCAGCAAGTACAACGCGCTTCGCGTGGGCCGTCGTGGCCTCATCGAGGCGCTTGGCGTCGTCGGCCCACGTCGTCAGCGGATTGCCCTGCGCGTCCTTGGCGTTGGCGTTGATGCGTTCGGTGAACGAATACTTTTTCAGCAGGTTCGACATCGAAATCAGCTTCGAAAACGCAACTGCCATGGCCTGGGTCTTCGGCGTCAATGCCTCGCGCAACAATCCGTACACCATGCCAACCATGTAGCGAATCTGGTTGGTGTCGTCGGCGAAAGATTCCAGATAGGCGTGATACACCTCTTCACAGGCTTCGGCGTCGCCAGCGTCAGCCAGGGCGCGGAACGCGAGGCGAAGAGAGTATTTCTTGTAGTCCAGACTGTCCTGCAAATGCGGGCCGAACCACGTCCAATACGGTCGCAGCACGGCCAGCGCAAGGTCACGCTCCTGGGCGATCAGCTTTTTCTTGACGTCATCGCTGGCCGCGTCAGGCGGGTTCAGCAACAGCACGGACATGTCGTACACGGCATAGCCGATGCGCTTCAGGTCAGCATCCGGGGGGCCTTCGCCGCTGGGGTTGTCACGCATCCAGGCGGCGTTCTTGAATTCAACCATCGCGCCGATGATGTCGGGGATGCCCGGGTTCTTCTTGGCCTCGACGGACGCCTTGATGTCGTCCCAGGCCTTGGCGCCCTCAAACAGAAAGTACTTCTTGAAGTAGTAGACGGCCTTGTGCCAGTTCGCGAGCTGGTCCGGCGTGTTCGCGTCCAGAATCGCGTCCCAGTGGCTGTCAACGCCGGCGATCACGCCCGGCGGCAGGGCCGCCAGATCCGTGGCGTGCCGGGCGCGCTGCGAGGTGAACCACTCGACCGATTCCTGCTCACTGTTCTCGCCGCGCCGATTCACCTTCGGCGCCGCGGAGTCCTCGGCCACCTTCGAGTAGGCCTTGGCGCCAATGTACGCCGCAATGTGGAAGCTGCGGAAGCGGGCGGGCAGACTCAGGTACCGCACGGCGGCCTGGGCGTTTTTGTCGTCCTTGTAAAGCTCCTGGGCCTTCTTGTAGTCGAGTTCCCAGAGCGCCTGTTCCGTGCCCGTGCCCGCCTTGAGGATGTTCATGTCATCGACGAGCTGCTTGAAGTAACGGTTCTCGGGCTCGCCATATTCGGGGTGAATCAGGAAGCTGGCGTGCTTTGCCGCCTGGCTGGCCATTTCGCCGGGGAAGCCGTACAGGGATTTGCCGTCCGTAATCAGTGCGCAGCGCCCCTCCATGTGGGCAGGCACGCTGCCGGTCTCCGGGAACTTGTCGCGGAAGTACATGGTGCGGTAGGCGCCCTCGCGGTACACGAGCGTCGCGTCAAGGAACCGCCACATGCGGGAATACAGCTCGCCGATGCGGGTGAAGCAGGCGGGCGCGAACGTTTCAAAGGTCTTGACGTCCTTGCACGCCACGATCAGCGACTGGAATGCCTGGATGCACTTGAGATTGACTGACACGGAGTTGGCTTGCAGGTCGCCGTACACCGTGCTGGCGCACTTGAAGCGCAGCTCGTTGTCCAGACTGTCGCGGGTCGCGATGTCCGCCAGCACAACCAGCGCCTGGCGACGGAAGGTGATGTCGCGGTCGCCGGACAGCTTGAACAGAAGGTCGATCGCGCCCCTGATCTGGGCTTCGTCACCAAGCTTGATCAGCGCGCTGATACGGTAAAGCTGGAAGCGCTTGAAGTAGAATTCCAGCTCGGAGATTTGTCCGTAGCGCGAATAGGCCTGGGCGTACATGTCGATGCATTTCCGCAGGTTCGCGGGGTCAAAGTCCAGCTCGGTCGTCAGAAGTTCCGCGGCGCGCAGGTAGCCGTGTTCCATCGCCAGGCGCCCGATGTAGTAAGTGCCGCTTTCGCCGGACAGGAAACTGACGCAACCCTCAAACGCCGTGACGGCATCGACCGGGTTGCCGCGGGCGAGTTCCATATCGCCTTGCAGGGGATAGGTCATCACCTGCTCTTCGGTCGGGTAATCCAGGCTAAAGAGAAACTCGCCGAGCCACTTCTCACACTCCAGAAACGCGTTCTCGCGGTTCGGATGCCCGAACTCGAAGGTCATGCCCTTCACGTAGAAACCACGGCAGTAGTGAAAGAATATTCTGCTGTAGTTCAGGTACTCTTTCTTGAACAACGCTTCACCCGCACCGCCGTCGAAGCGTCCTTTGTCGAGATCAAGGCGCTTGGCATCGAACATGGCGATCGCGTCGTCGCAGTATTTGCGCGCGGCATCCGGATCACCACGGCGCAATGCGAGGGCGAGGTCAAGCATCATCACGCCCTTCGACACAATGCCTCCCGGCGTGTCGGGGTCGCCGAATACGCCAACAGCCTCGCCGTATCGCCGGTTGCGGTCTTCGACGTTCTGGTCCTTGCTGTAGATGTCGTCGGCTTCGGCCTTCATCACTTCGGCCTTGCTGACCTTGGCGCGCGCTTTTTCGTCGGCGCTTCCCTTGTCGATGATCTTGTCCAGAACCTCGTAGGACTCCTTCCACATCTGGAGTCGCACACCGAGATACCGACCGAATTCAACCTGGTCACGTGCTTCAAGCGCACCGGCAAACAGCGCAAGCACGAGAACCAGCCCTGCAAGGATCCTGGGCATCGTCACAAACCTCAGTTGATTAGGCATTTCCACCTGGCTCCGCTGTTAAGCCCCGGAGACTGAAAACCACTAACATGCGTTGGGTACGCACTGATATACCAAGTCCAAACGGACGAGTTAATGGGCTGGTTCAGTTCATTTGCATCCGCGAACCCATAATTTCGGGCGATTGCGGCACGTCGATAAAAAAAGGGGCAGCGCCGCGCGCCGCCCCTTCTCGTTGTGACTTTGTGCCTTAGCGCGGCTGAGATGGCCCCGCGCCGTAGCGATACATTTCCTCTTCTTCGAGGTCAATGATACGCGCACTGACAATGATGATAATGTCCTGCCGGACAACCGACTTGCCGCGACGCGTGAACAACGCCCCGATCAACGGCAGATCGCTGATGAACGGAATGCCTGATTCCACCTGCGTTTCGGTCATCTGGCGCAATCCACCAATCACAAAACTGCCGCCATCGGGCACGGTTACCGTGGTCCGGATGCGCTGCAGGGTCAACTGCGGGGTCTGGATCGCCACGGGTGTACCAACGCCAAGGCTGGTCGTGAACGTGGTGATCGGACGCAGCAGCGTCGCCAGCGTCGGGCGCAACTCCAGCGTGATGTAGCGGCGGTCCGCGCTGATGGTCGGGCGCACGTCAAGCACGATACCGTCCCGGATCACGTCAACGACCGGGTCAGCCACGGCGACCCCGGTAGCCGTGTTGGTGTCAAAGTCGCGGATGTACGCGATCTCGTTCATGATGCTGACGTGCCCGCGTTGGGTGTTGTGAACCGTGATACGCGGCGCGGTAAGCAGCGTGGCGCGTTCGCGCTTGCGCACAGCACGCAGAATGGCGTTGACTTCCGGGTTGTCCACGAAGGCCATCTGGAAGGTCATGCCCCCCTGGTCCGTGAGCCCCACGTTGCCGCGCTGTCCGCCAAGGCTCTGGTCAAACAGGTTCTCAATCCGGGCACGCTGGTCGATGCGAACGTTTCCCGAAGGCGGCATGTCCTGGAAGAAGAAACCGGCATCGTTGCCGCTGCCGCCGGGACCGGCCGGGTTACTGTTGTTGCCGAACTGAATGTCGTCAAGGGCCGCCGGCACAGGCGGAATGCCCGGCGCCGGAATCTGCGGACTGCCGCCGATGCCACGGAAGTCGAGCCCGATGTCTTCCAGGAAATCGTCGCGAATGGTGATAAAGCGCGCTTCGATCGAAACCGTCAATCCCTGGCTGCGGCGCAGGTCAGACAGCAGGTTGGCGACACGGTCAATGTTGTCCGGGTTGTTCAGAACGATCAGATCCTGCTGGCGGTAGGTCAGCCCGTGCCCGTCCAGCCCCCAGCTTTCGGGGTCGATGGCTTCCTCGATCACCTCAACAAGGTCCTCGATTTCCATGGCCTCGGTTTCTTCATCTTCGCCGTCGATGCCGAGGCGCGGGTCGCGCTCCGTGTCGCCGGCCAGACGCGGCTCATCACCCTTGAAGTTCCGCAGGTTGATCAGCAGGTCGGCCACGTTGAACACGCGGCGAACAACGTTCTGCCCTTCGCCGGCGCCCTCCTCGTCGATGATCACGGCACCGTTGTCAACACGCCAGGACAGGTCGGCCTGGTCGCATACCAGGTCAAGGGCCTGGCGCAGCTTGACACGTCCGATGTCGAGGTTGATTTCGGTTTCTCCGTCCACGGCGCGGGCGCGCAGAATGTTGACGCGGCCTTCCGTGCGGAACCGGGTAATCACTTCGTCCAGCCGCGAGCCCTCAAAGGACAACGCAAGGGTCACGTTCTCCAGGGCGCTGCGAACGGCGATGTCTTCCTTGCTGAGAGGCGTGCGACGTGAGGCCTCGAGGGCGTCGGCGCGCTGGTTGGTGCGAATCCAATCCTCATAGCTGGCGAGTGTCAGGTCCTCAAGCGGCATATAGTTGGCGCCCTTGACCTGCTCCATGGTTTCGCGCCAGTTGCGGTTGAATTCCTCCCACGCATTGCGGTCGCGCTGGCCCTTGCTGAGGTCCGAGGCGATCGACTTCAGGCGCGCAACCTGCTCATTGTAAGGGTCTTCACGCAGAATCTTGTTCAGCACAATCACCGCGTCCTCGTACTCGCGGCGATCGAAGTACTCCTTGGCCTGGTCGTACAGGTTGCGGATTTCCTCGCGATAGCGATCCAGTTCCTGCTGGATTTCCAGCTCGCGCAGGCGGCGTTCCTGTTCACGGATCTTGACGAAGTCATCAAGACGGGATTTCTCGCGCAGGCGCTCCGCTTCCTGCATCATCAGACGCGCTTCACGCTCGAACCCTTCGGTTTCGAGCATGTAGTCCGTCCAGCGGATGATGTCGAGCACCTTCTCGATTTCCGCGATCGCTTCCGTGTAATCGCCCGCGCGGATCAGCTTGTCGGCGACGTCCAGCCCGTGGCTGATCTCGTACACCGCCTCAGCGCGCACCGCCGCGTCTTCTTCGCTGCGGGCGCGGGCCATGTTGTCACTGGGACTGCGGCCTACACCAAGAGCCTGTTCGGCGTTGCCGCGAATCTCCGTGGCGACGGCGTTGTTCGGGTCCATCAGCAGCGCGTCACGGGCGAATTCCAACGCCTCGTTGTAGCGCTTCTCGGAGTACAGGCGCGCGGCCTCATTGGCGTAATACTGGGCCAGATTCTTGAGGTCCTTGTCGTTGACCCCCTCACTAGCGTCGCGTGCGGCCCGTTCGCCGCGGCTGGCGACTTCAGCGGGCTTGCCCGCTTCACCGGTTTCGACAGCCCGCTCGCGCAATTCCTCACGCGTGGGCACACGCTCGCCTTCGTCGCCGAAGCGCGAGACGTAGTCGTCGGTTGTCGGTTCAACGGCCACGTCCCCGGTGGTAACCGGGTCAGACGCGCAAGCCGCGATAAAGCCCGCAATGCAGGCTGCGGCGGTCAGTGCCAACCGCCTGGTGATCCCTGAATTCATGCTGAACTCGCTCCTCATCCGTCGGGGTCTGCCCGGGGAAGATGCGTAGGGGTCCACACGAAAAATCGGAGGGGGCATTCAATGTATCGGCTGGAAAGACGCTGTCAACGGCATAAAGGGAAAGGGGCGTCACGCTTAGGTCACGTTCCGCCTGCGCCATCGATGTGTGTCAGCAACCAGAACAACAAGACCCCCGACAGCGCCGGGGGTCTTTGGAAAACAACCCGTTTGACTATTCCTTGTACAGGGTGCCGAACAAGTCAAGTCGTCCGCCCCCCACCACGACCGTGCGGGCATCAAGCTCTTCGTAACTGCCGCCCGACAGGTCAACCGTCTGGTCGGCGTACTTCTTCAGCGTGGACGACGCAACCTCTTTACCCGATGCGTCCCATACGGTTACGTCCGAGCCGGGGCTTGATAGCGCAACCTTGGCGCCGACAGCCCCGCCCTTCTTGATGCTTTTCTGCCACACCACGCGCAGCCACTCGTCCCCCACTTTGTGCCAGCGGGTGACTTCAAAGACGCCTTCCGCGCCACCGTTCTTCACGGTCAAAGCCCGGATTTCCATCGGGTTATCCTTGCCAAGCGCGTCGTCCTGTTCCGCCGGCTCCTGCGATGTCGCCTTTGGCAGCTCAAAATCACCCACTTCCCGCGATGTGAACAGGAACCCCTTGGGGGTGTTTGCCACGTAGCTGAATCCGGTCGAGAAATCGACCCTGGCGTCATCCGGCAGCGCGGTCAGGTCGCTTTCCGCACCGGACACGTCAATCATCACCCCGCCATGGTCACTGAGCTGGGACTTCGTGTACATTTCACCCACCATGTCATTCTGCGCGAGTGTGCGGGTGATTCGAATTTTGTACCAGTCGTCGCCAACGCGGTGCCAGCGCGTCAACGTTACGGTCGCGGAATCACCCGCCTGGCTTTTCCAGCGCATGGAAACGCGATTGCGCACCAGCACGGGGCGGCCTTCCTGAATCTTGCGGTCGGGGTAGCCGTTCCACTTGCCGCCCAGCCCCGCAAGCTCACGGGTCTTGGGCTGATCGCGCACGGGCTTCTGGGTAACCATGCGCACGGCGTAAGTATAGGTGACGCCGGCGCGGAAGGTGGTGTCGCGGTATTCGGTGTTCGTGGCCAACGTGGACTCGTCGGTTACCGGCTCCCAGGGCCCCGGCTCTTCGGGCTCAAGAGGTTTCGCGTCGCCTGTTTCCTCTGTGTATTTCTTCTCGGCGTCGTCGCGTCTGGAATAGGTCTGTTTGCGCGTCTTGCCGTTCGCCTGCGGCGTCGAGTCGTTCCACCAGGCATCAAAGCGTCCCTTCCACGCCTGCAATTCCTCCATGTACTTCGGCACGGTGTCGCGGCGGTACACGCTCATGCGCTCTTCAAAAGTCTCCGGCGCGAAGCGCTCAATGTAGTAGGCCGTGTCTTCGGGCAGTTTGCCCACCTGCGGTGCATCCCAAGTAACCACGATCTGCATGGTTGACGTATCAACAGCGGCCTGGACGTTCGACACGGCGCCAAGATCGCGCTCGTCGCGCGGTCCGAACCGGTTGGTGAACTCATCCAGCGATATACGTCCGTCGTACTCGCCGGTGTCCGGGTCCTGCCTGTCCCAGTCGTATGCCTGCTTGTCCGTGATTTCGTCCGGTGCCGAAAGGTCGCCGCTTGCGTCCAGGTCCAGTTTGGCGAACTGGTCTTCAACGCCAACGGGCGGGTTATTGAATTCCTCGCGCGTGATACGGCCGTCGTTGTCGCGGTCCCACTGGGTGAAGCTGGTCTTGGGATAGTGCGTTGTGCGCTCGAATTCGGTTTTGTCCCAGAAGTTGTCCTTGTTCAAGTCCGCGGCCTGGAACGCGTCTTCCGGGGCACCGTCCATCTCCACCTGCCACAGCACGGGAAGGGCCAGCAGCTCCTTCACCGGCTTGGGCTGCCAGCTATTTTCCGGCGCAACGTCCAGCGTCGCGGGCACGGCATCCGCCAAGGGGATTTCTCCCCAATCGGGCGGGTTCACCTCCGTACTGGCCATGCGCGTGCTTACCTGGGTGATGGTCTTCTGCAACGTGTCCTTGTTTTCGGACACGTTGCTGGTCATGACGATCGCCAGAATAAACACGATTGCCAGCACCACGCCGACCAGCGGCGCGCCTACCGGCGCAAACTGCATCAACGCGTTTGACTTCTCTTCCTTTGACATAATTCCTGACCCTCTACCGAGAAGGGGACTGCCGGGGGCGCTCTCCCTTCGCGCTTTCCGGACCGCCCTGCCGATGCATCCCTACTGCGAATCTTCCGGCGCGTTCGTGGCGCGCCAAGCCGAGTTATAGCCGGCCGCGCGCATCCGTAACCCCGCGCGCACGGGCAGCACCACCCGGTCCGTCTTGTTAAGGCTGTCCTGGATCGCCTCGACCAGCCTTCGCCCGTCCGACTTGGCCGGATCGAGACTTTTCGGATCGGGGGGAACTGGCAGGCTCGCGCCAGCCTCGTTCAACTTTTCGAGCACGCCCGCTTTGTCGTCATTCGAAACATCGAACCGCAACTCGGCCGGTCGCTCCACCATTTCGGTCTGGAGGTTCATGGGCAGCATGGGGAAGCCGCGGCGGTTGGGCTGGTTCTCAACCTCCGCCATGGTCAGTGCGGACGGGTTTGCCAGCTCGTCGAACAGCAGAATTGCGAAGCCGGGCGAGCATTCGATCTTCAGGTCCCACTGCATGACCATCCAGGGTGAATCCAGCTTGTTGTTGGTCATGGAGGCGTAATTCTCGGCCTTGAAGTCGAGAAGCTTGACGCCCCTCCCACCGTCAAGACCGGCGGCTTTCAGGCGCTCGCAGGTTGTCACGAGCTCGTCCAGGATGCGCAGTTGGCGCTGCAACTCGGGGATGCGCTCGGGCGCCGGGTCGCCAATATCGTTCTGCAGGCGATCCCAGAAGGTGTCCGCGCTCTGGTAGCCGCTCAGGCGTCCAAAGGCCCAGCCGGACAGCAGCCTTGGCAGCTTGGGCTCAACCGTCAGGGCGTCCCAGCGTTCCTTGAGAACGCGCACCTTGCGGTTGGCCTCATTGGTATAGAAGGCCGTTCCGTTGGTGTGCGAGTCGTAATCCGCGTCAAACCTGGTAGCAGCCTTCAGGGCGCCTTCCGCCTGCTCGAGGGACGTCTTGAAACGCCCCGAGCGCTTTTCCAGGTCATCCAGTGTGCCCTTGGTGTGGACGGAGGTCTTGCCCTGAAGCTGGCTGTTGGCCGTTTCAAGCTGCTCCTCCGTGCCGCCGCGGACAATGATACCCACGACAACCAGGATGATCCCGAGAAGCACGCCGCCGCCGAGGACCGCGAAGTGAAGGTTCTTTTTCAAGTTTTCCATGTCTGTACCTGTCGGTCTTCAGACCGTGGTGATCATTCCGTTGGTTCTTCTTCGGTCGAAACAGGCTTCACAGGAAGCAGCTTCACGCCGATACGTACTTCGCTTACCCCGAACTTGACATCGTTGCGCTCGCGTGGCGCGCGAACGGGACGCCCGTCCTTTTGCGCAGTCACGCCATTCGTGGTCACGATGTTGCTGAGTCCGATCTGGTCCGGCCCGATCTGCGTGTTGCTGATGTTCGTGACCTGTATCTGCAGACCGTCGCCGAAATCAACCAGTTTGGCTTCGTCTTCGGTGATCTGGCCTTCCGCGATCAACTGGTCGATGATCGCTGTCCGCAGACGTGTCACTAGCAGCCCGTCCTTCTTGTCGGTCAGGGCGTTGTTCAGGCTGCTGAACGCGTCGTCCTGGCTGATCGAGCTGGTAAGTTCCGATGCGATCCAGATGCCGTAAACAAACTCGCGCTGGGCCGTATAGTAGCCGCCCTGCCCTTCCTCCATGCCGTCCCAGCCCGGCGTGTAGGTCACCTGCAGGCTGGTGTTGTTGTTCGTCAACGGACCGGCCGGGTCGGGGGTCCCCTTCTGAAAATTCGCGTAGTAAACGGGCGTGCGGGGATTGTCCGCGACATAAGCGACCATGGCTTCGTGCCCGGCACGTGTGATCAGCCCCGGCAGCAGGTCGGCGCGGAATGTCAACTTGCGCGCTGCGGGTGGCGGGTCGTCATCGTCGGCGTCGTCGGGCTTCGGCGGCTGCACGGTGCCGATGACCCCTTCCACGACGTTGCGCAAGGAATAGGCCTTGAAGGCCGCTTCCTCCTCAGGCTTCAAGGCGCCGACGGCGGCGTCGCGCTGCCCCGCCGAGGTCTTTTCACTTTCGGCGGTGGACACCACCGTCGAGACGCCGCTGGTGGACAGGATCGCCAGCAGCAGGGCGATGACACCGCCCGCGGCCGCAATCCCGCCCGCCGCGAAGAACGGCGCGCGCATTTTTGCCTGCGCCTGCCCGCTGATGTATTCGGGCGGGATCAGGTTGATGGTGTTTACTTCGTCAAGCGCCAGGCCCTGCAGGGCCAGACCCATGGCAACGGTCAGACTCTGGATATTGTTCTGGACTTCGGTGGGATCCACGCTTCTGGCCAGTGCAATGCGCACCGGCGTGTCCACCTTGTGGACCTGGTACTGCAACTGCTGCTCAAAGAACTTCTTGATGTTCAGCAGCTTGCTGCCGTTGCCCATCATCACAAGCTGGTTGACGTTCGCGTCTTCGTGCTGCGACTTGTAGAAACCGACGGCACGATAAATCTCACCGACCATGTCCTTGAGAGGCGGCTTCATGGCCTCGAACACAGCCGCCGCGTCTTTCGATTTGTGGGCACGGCGCTTCAGCTTTTCGGCGTCGTCGGCAGACAGCTTGAACCGGGCGCGCAGGGCCTTCGTGATGTCGTTGCCGGCGACCGGCACAACGCGAACGTAAGTCTTCTGCCCGTCAATGATGACGACGTCCGTGTTGTCCGCGCCGATGTCAATCGCAACGCACGCGTCACTTACCGCGTCGTCCATTTCGTACTTGATGTAGTTGTAAATGCCCAGCGGCGCGACCTGGATGCCCGTGATCTGCAAGCCGGCCATATCGCAGATATTCACGAGTTGATCCACGACGTCTTTTTTGGCTGCGTACAGGTTGACGCGCAGCTCATCCGGGTCGCCGTCTTCGATCACCTGGAAATCCCAAACCGCTTCTTCAAGCTTGATGGGAATCTGCGAGCGGGCTTCGTTTTCAATCGTCTCGCGCACGCGCTCTTTGGCTACGGGCGGCAAGCTGATGATCCGGCCCAGGGTGTTCTGGCCGGAAATCGAGACGAAAACTTCGTCACCCTTCTTTATGCCCTTGTTCGCGCGCAGGTCGTTAAGGGCGCCTGCTGTGGCATCTTCTTTACTGGTGCCAGCGCCAAGCCCGAAGTCCGAAAGCGCGACAATGGAGACGTCCTCAAGGGATACGCCGCCCCGGTCGCCGTTCAGCTTCACGGCCTTCACGCTGGAAGTTCCCAGCTCAATGCCCCATGCGGTCTTTGCCATGAGTTCCTCGAAACAATGACGCAGGCAGATTGGACGGGCCAATCCTGCCTAGTTAGATGATGACATCAATTCCGCTTTGGGGGGCAAACGACAGCATGGCCCGAAATCATCTCAAGGTCAAGCGACGTTTGTATTTCAGACATTCCCGTGACGTTGGAAAAGGTCACACCCCCGCCGGCAGGTACGGGCCCGCCGTGAAAAACTCCGCCATTAGGCGCTTAACAACCTCCGGCCGCGTGGCATTTGGTGCAAGTTGTCCCTTCTGGTCAACGAACCGCAGTGCTGGTGCAGGCAGCGACAGGTCTTCCGCTTGCCACTCGCCGTCGCCGGTTGCTTCCTTATTGAGGGAGGCCGCAAGCTCCGTCCAGTCAAGGCGGCGACGTGGCGGACCACTGACCAGCTCGAACCAGGACAGCGTTGTCAGCCGCAGGCGGTACCGATACAGCCCGTCGTTGTCCGACAGGACCTTCAGAATCCGGTCCGTGCCCGCCACCGTGTTCACGGCCGTGTCGTGCAGCGGGCGGTCGCTTACGACAACGGTGAAATCGAGCGCGTCAAAACGCTCCAGCACCGCCTCGTCTTCGCGCAGAGCCCGCAGATCCTGCTGGATTGTCCAGAACTCGCGGGCGAACCAGTCCGCATGAAGGTCAGGGTTGGCCAGCAGTCCGGGCATCATTTCGAGCATGTAGTCGTACTGCGCCTGCCGCCGCTCCAGCTCGTCCTTGTAGCGATCACTGGCAACGGGGCTGCCGTGGCGCTTCGTCAGCGCCGTAAGCGTCAGGTCGATCTTCAACCCCTCCGGTGTCGTGACCACGGCAAAATCACCAGCCGCCGACGCGGCCAGCAGCATCTGCCCGTGCGCCAGCGCAATGCCCGGATGGATCAGCGCGAACACACTGCACGCGCCGTCTGTGTCCCAGTGGGTGTTCGTGACGATTGAAAGCCCCTGCAACAGCTCAAGACGGTCGCGGGCTTCCGCGAGTTGCAGACACATGCCGGTGGAAAGGTCGTGGCGAAAGCGCGCAGGGGTGCGGTTTCCCGGCCAGTGCGACAGGTGCAGGCGCCCGGGCGCGTTGCCGTCTACACTGACGCACTGGTCAGGGTTCAGGGCTTCGCTCCAGTGACGATACACGAGTTCGGTCATGACCGGAGTTTACAGGCGAAACCGACCCGCCGGGAGTCCGGAAGTCAGTGGGCGGCAGCGTGTTTCGATGGTTGTCCTATTCGCCGGGTATGTCTGGAGGGGCGCTGCCGTCCAGACGGGAGATTTTCGCCACGCGGTCAGCATGACGACCGCCCTCGAACTCGGTGGCGAGGAATACATCAAGCGCGCCCTTCACCACCTCCGGGCCCATACTGCGCCCGCCAAAACAGGCCACGTTCGCGTTGTTGTGGCGGCGGGAAAATTCGGCTTCCCAGCAGTTGTGAATCGTGATCGCGCGACAGCCGGGCACCTTGTTGGCTGCCATGGCCATCCCGATACCCGAGCCGCAAACCAGCACGCCCCTCTGGGCAAGCCCCTTCACCACGTTTTCGCCCACCTTGCGCGCGAAATCCGGGTAGTCCACGCGCTGGTCATCGTAGGGCCCGACGTCATCCACCTGGTGTCCCTGGGATTTAAGGTGAGCCACCAGTTCAAGCTTCATCGAGTATCCTGCGTGGTCGCTGCCGATTGCGATCTTCATGCCGTCTCTCCTGGCCGTGAGAATAGCTTTTCGAAGCCTGCTTCCAACGCGTCGTCGCTCTCACGAATTCGGGCCGTACGCGCCAGCAGCGTTTCCATATGCGCTCGGACCTGCGCCGCCGTCTCGAAGTAGCCCCGTTCCGACCCGCCCATGGGGTCCAGCACCGACCAGCATTGCGCCGGCGCGGAGGCGGCGCGAACTTCGTCGGCGACATCCGCCCCCATGGAAATCGCCAGGTCGGCATTGGCGACACGCGACGCGACAAAGCGCGTAGGCCTGTGAGCCTTCAGATCAACCCCGTTCGCCGCGGCCGCCGCTTGCATCGGCCGCGGCGAACGAGCTGTCGGACGCGCGATCAGACCGCTTGAGGCAAGCGAGTAGCCGGGAACAAACGCCGTCAGACGATCCGCGTACCAAGCCTGCATCGCCTCGAGCAACCGGTGCGCGAATGCACTGCGGTTCAGGTTGCCCAGGCACACGAACTCAACACTTCGCGTGAAAAGTCTGCCCAGCTTATCGCGGCTGACGGCGCCTTCGCGCAGGATCTCGACGCCGCAACGCAGCAGGCGCACGACCGTCGACGCCGGGCGTTCGGGCAACTCGCCGGCATCGAGCACGGCATCCAGCCCGGGCAACTCGGCAATCTTTCCAGGATCGCGCAACGGCGGCTGCCCGTGAACGTTGGCGCTGGTGGCGACCACGGCGGCGCCTGCCCCGGACAGAAACTCCGAGCCGACGTCATGCCGCACGACCCGCAATCCAAGCCCCTTTTGTTGCGGGCCCTGGGCCACAATCACGGTGACGCCGCGCGGGCAGAGTCCCGTTACCGCGTGGCGTTCGAGCTCATGCAGGTCGCCGACGAAACGCAAGGCCGATTCGACATCCGGAGCGTGAAGGGCAAATGGCTCCGGGCGGCCGCCCTTGAATGCGGCGAGGTTCGCGCTGTGAAAGCCGGCGTCCGCAAGCGCGGCGACGCCATATACCGTATCCGTGGGAAACGCCACGAGTTTACCCGCGCGCAGCAGTCTCGCGGCTTCATCAACCTGGTCAGCACCGAGGATCTTCGCGCCCATCTCAGCTCGTCTTGGGCGCCTGCTCATTGCGGCGGCGCTTCCTCTCAGCCACCGCAAGTCGCCTTCCCAGCAGCCCGCGCCCGCGAATGAACCGGTAGGCGAAGTACCCGGGCCCCGAAAACACGTACACCAGCATGAGCCCGGGGATTGTGAGACGCCAGTAGTCGCCGAAAATCCAGACCAGCGTCACCAGCAGCAGAAACACGACCATCGTGCGCAGGCTCTGTTTGCGCGACACGAGCCTGTTGAACAGGTGGATATAGCGTACACGGGTAACCATCATCAGCCCGATGAACGCGCAGGCGAGTGGCATGGCAAAGCGCAGAATCCACGGCCACGGCTCTTCGGCAAACCAGTGGAATGTCTCGTGCATCCATGACAGCGCCAGCACTATGCCGGCGATGCTCGCGGCCGCGGCGGGAGAAGGCAATCCTCGAAACGAGGTGTGATCGTCGTCGGCGTCTGTTTCCACGTTGTAGCGGGCGAGACGCAGAATCGCGCAGCAGGCGTACAGTGCGCTGACGGCCCATAGAATCTTGGTGTCGAAGTCGAGGCTGGCGAAAAAGAAGTCGCCGGCGACGCGGATCATAAGGGCAGGCACGACACCGAAAGTGACGGCGTCACATAGACTGTCCAGTTCAGCGCCGAAGCGCCCGGTGGTGGCGGTCATGCGCGCGACCTTGCCATCCATGGCGTCGAACAGCATTCCGGCGCCGATAAGCAGAGCCGCGTAGCTCAGACGTACGTAGACTTCCGCAGGGTCGTTGCCGATTGCCGCGTAAGCCTTGGCAAGTTCGATCAGCGCGGCGATACCGGCAATCGCGTTGCCGAGTGTCAGGGCGGTAGGCAGCATCGCCAGCCCCGGCATCCGCTGGCGGCGACGGGAGCGGCGCGACGTGTTGACGCCCGGCAACGTGCCGCTTTCGGACGCGTCAAGCTGGATCAACCGACCACTGGTCGATATTTCTGCCCGGCGCTGTGAATCCGACTCGGCGCTGTTGTCCGGCATCAGTCTTTCGGAGGCTCCCAACCCATTTCCTCAAGAATGCTGGTGGCCGCATCGACGGCCCTGTGGCCCCCGCGCACGACCACCCTGCCGGCGTATGCGTACACGTCGGCCCCGAAGGCTCGATCGGATGCTTCCAGTTGAGTTTCCAGGGCGTCTACAATGACGTCCACTCCGCCCGCGTCCCGCAGGTCGCCTTCAAAACCGTCGGCCTTGCCCGGCGCCGTCTTCTGGCGCTGGTAGGACGCGTTCAGCTTCTTCAAAAGCCCGCCCACGTCGTACACGCGATAGCCGATGTGAATGTCGTGAGCCGTATTCTCGATCACCACAGCACCGCAACGGGACGTGAAATCAAAGCTCCAGTCCTCTTCTTCGAGGCGATGAAACAGCAATTCCACCGCCTGCCAGGCGGTGATTTCTTCCTCGACGCTGAAATCAATGTGCGAGTCACCGGCGCTTTCCGCAAAGACCGGCGCCAGCACCATGCCCACGCCGGCGGCGTCGCAGATTGCGGCAATCACGCTGGCGACAGGTGTTCCCTCAAGCTCACCCGAAAACTTCGCCTGCTTCAGCTTATCCGCAACCGCGCGTTCGTCCTTCATCGCCGCGGACTCACCACCCGCTTCTGACATCAGCAGGTCCAGTGCTTCCCGCACGCGCGCGTGGCTTCTGACGTCAGCGGTAACCAGCACACGGTCACCGACAACGGACGGATCGAACAACGCGCCACGCGACTCGAACAGCAGGTCCGACAACAGATCGGCGAGGTGCTGTGCGGCCGTTTGCTCTCGTCCTGCATTCTCACCCGGCCCCGGCTTCGCGCGCGTTTGTCCGTAGCTGTTCACGTACTCCACGAATCTGCCGGCAAGCACGCTGACATCGTAGCCCTTCACGGTTCCTGTCGGCGCGCTGGCTTGCGGCAGTGACACCAGCAACCTGTTTGTCGCTTCGTCAATCGCCACTGGACACCCCAGCGCGACCGACAGCAGCTCGCTGACGTTTGCACGGGGAGTACCGCGACTGATGATCCAGCAGGGCCCCGACAGGTCGTCCTCAGAAATCAGGGGCGACGTCACTTTCAGCTCAAGTGATTCGGCCGTGACAGCAAGAAGCTCTTGCCCACTGCCGCCGTACTGGGTCATGTCAACCGTGGAGGGTGCGTCCTGGGCCGTCGTGCAAATTGCCAGTGCGCCCAGAATGGCCAGTACTGCCAATGTCCTCATTTCGGCTCCTTGCCTTCGTTCCAGCCCAGCGCGGTCAGAATGCTGCCGGCCCGGTCCACGATGTCGATGCCGCCAACCACCACTATGCGCGAGCCATAGGCGCGGATCAGCGGCGCGTGCCCCGCGTTGTCCAACTGCTGCTCCAGCGCGTTCACGACCACTTCCACGCCGCCTTCGGTGCGCAAGTCGCCGCGATATCCCTCTTCAAGACTGCCGTCCGTTTTCAGGGCCGCGTACTCTGTCTCCAGCTCTGCCAGAAGTCCGGAAACATCGTAGACGCGATAACTGGCTGAACCCATCCAGTCCAGAGAGTGCAGGCGCAGCGCGCCGTTGACCGAATCCACCGAAAACTCCTGCTCGCGCGCCAACTCCACCAGCGCGTCGTAGTGCGTGCGATCTTTACGCAAAGGCACGCGCGTCGTGTCATACTCGAAGTCCAGCGCCTCAATCACGCTGTGGTCAATGTACACAGGAATGCGCGCGTCCTTGAAAAGCTGCCACAGCACGGCGCTTACCAGTTGGTCGGCGCCCGCGAACTCGCTGCGCAGGCTCTGCATGTGCGCGCGATTGTCGCGATCCTGGCGCAGGGCCTCGCTCTCGCCGGGGGCCTCCAGCAACTTCAGCAACTCGGCGATTTTCGCGATGTCCGTCGCGTCCCGCGAGTAAACCAGGCGCATGCCAAGCGCCGATCCGCCGCCGCCTGTTTCGGTTAATCGCAGGATTTCCTCCACGGCGTCGCGCAGTTCTTCGGTGCCGCTTGGCCGGTACGTCAGGTCCGGGGCTTCTTCGCCCACGCGCACGCGCCCGTAGCGCTTCTGGTAGCCCAGGAACTCCCGTACCAGCTTTTCGACCTTGAACGAACGCACCTCCGTCGCCGGCAACCTGTCGTCATCAAACTCGGACAGACTGATGGTGCGGGCGGTAGCGCTGAGGTCAACGCGTAACCCGCCCGACGCGCTGATCATCTCCGCGGCGCGGGTTGCAGGCACACCCTTGGCATGAACCCAGATGGGCTGCTCCAGCTCCCAGGTGTCTTCGTATTCACCCAGTTCCAACGTGTAGCCAAGCTGGGTCGCGAAATCCCCCAAGGCGTTCTGAAAAACCTCGCCGGGATACACGCAGTTTACCTTCCGCTCTTCCTTCGGCTCAGCGCCTGCATTCACGCAAACCAGTAGAATCGGCGCCAGGCACAGCAGGAATCGACGCATACGGCCTCCTCAGGCGGGTGCGGCCTGTTTGTTTTCTGGATCGGGGTTTGATGCGCCGGCGACTTTGACCGTCGCGATTACAGTGCCGCCGCCTTTGACCTTGTCGCCGACCTTCACCTTCCATTCTACCTCGAAATCGTTGTCGAAATACAACTCCGTGCGGCTGCCGAATTTCAACATGCCGAAGCGCTCGCCCCGTTTGACGGCGTCGCCTTCCTTGATGCCGAGCACGATGCGCCGGGCGATCAGACCGGTGATCTGGCGGACGTAGTAACGCGGCCCCCACTTGCTCTTGAACCCCAGGTTCTGGGCTTCGTTCAGGATGCTGCATTCGGGATCGCGGGCGTCGCGGTATTCGCCGTCCTGGTGGCGCGAGTACTCCAGCGTGCCATCCAGCGGCGCACGGTTCACGTGAACGTCGAAGACGCTCAGGAAAATACCGATGCCCTGGTGCTTGCCTTCCAGGTACTCGGTCAGGTCTTTCTCGCCGACATCCGTGACCGTGCCGTCGGCCGGGCTGACGACGGTAAATTCGTCGCCGGGCAACTCGCGCTCAGGGTCGCGGAAGAAGTTCAGGTTGAACCCGGTCAGGAACAGCGGGATCGCCCCCACCGCCCAAAGCGCCGGATGCACGTACCAGGCCAACGCCCATACGCCGACCCACAGCACGCCGGGAATGACGAAGCCGAACAATAACAACTCTCGCAAGCCGTACTTGGTGAATGGCATCGTCGAAGGTTAGCAAACCCGTGCGCCCCACGGGAGGCGCGAGCTACTCTTCGTTGGCGGGGCTGTCCGGCTCCGGTGCCGAACGCTGCCCGATCATGTACGCAAGGTTGAAGATTACTTTCTTCTTGATCGCCGCGCGCTTCACGTAGCCGAAGTCGCGGCTGTCGGCGTAGGCGACTGCGTCGGTGTCCGCAACGACCAGGTACTCGCCGGCCGGAATCACGTCGCCATCTTTCAGCGCGGCATCCGGGCCGACAACAAACCCGACATTGAGGGGCTGACGGTCCTGCACTCGAAATGTCGGCAGTACGGCGTGTACCGTCTCACCGGGCAGCCCGGCGATTCGCCCGATCAACTGGCTGGGCACGCCGTCTTTGGGGTCTGGATGATCATAGATCACGATGTCGCCGAGCTTCGGCTCACGCCACAGGTTCAGGCTCAGCAGAATCACCGTGTCGCCCGGCATAACCTCGTCAACCGGCGACTGGATCTTGTTTGACCCGGCCCGATACTCTCCCGGAAGGGTGTACACCCCGTAACTCACCATAAAGTAGACGCCCATAACGACCACCACCAGCGCGAAGAGTACCCTGGCGCGCCTCATCCAACGCTTGAACAACTTCACCTGCGAGCGTTTGCGCTCCAGGGACGGGTCGGGATCTTTGTTTTCAGGCTTTTCCATAGGTCAGGCGGGGCTTGCAGTTGCACGTTCTGTCTGCAATATTGCTACCCCTGAATCTTACATTTTATTTGGTTCGTTGCCGCCCGTGTGGCGGTGCGACAAGGAGCGGGCCTTGAGCCTCTTCAAAAAATCCGAGCGCAACATCGAAGCGTTGTCCACCATCCAGGACACCAACACCTTCAAGCTGATCAAGAAACTCGCTGAAGGGGGCATGGGCGCGGTTTACGAGGCCATCCAGCTCGGCAGTGACGGCTTCGAAAAGCGCATGGCCATCAAGACCATCCTTGAGGACTTTTCTACCAACGATGAGTTCGTAGAGATGTTCATTGGCGAAGCAAAGCTGGTGGCTGACTTGATTCACCAGCACATCGTGCAGATTTACCAGCTTGGTCGTGCCGGCCGCCAGTACTACATGGCCATGGAGTTCATCAAGGGTGTGAACCTTGAGCAGTTCATCGACCGGCACCACCAGTACAAGAAGCGCATCCCGACCGAACTGTGCGTGTACATCTGCAGCCGTGTCGCCCGCGCGCTCGAGTACGCTCACAAGAAGCGCAACATGCAGGGCGAGTTACTGGGGGTAGTCCACCGTGATGTCAGCCCCAAGAACATCATGATCGACACCGAGGGCGTGTGCAAACTCACCGACTTCGGCATCGCCAAGGCCCGCAACCTCATGAAGGACAAAGAGGGTGACGTGTTGATGGGCAAGGTTCAGTACATGAGCCCGGAGCAAGCCGCCTTTGAGCAGACAGACGGGCGCAGCGACATTTTCAGCTTGGGCGTGGTGCTGTACGAGTTGCTGGCCGGTCGGAATATTTTTGCCGACGACGATACGTTGGTGTGCATTGAGAACGTGCAGAAGAAGCCGATTCCGCCGATCAGCCACTACAACCCGAACGTGGACGACGACCTGCAGCGCGTACTGGACCGTATGCTTGAGCGCGACAAGAACAAGCGCTACCAGGACGGTGGCGAGGCGGCGACGGACCTCGAGTTCTACATCTACAAGGGCGGCTACGGCCCCACTTTCAGCACACTCAGCGAATACCTGATGCACCTGTTCCCGGAGTTCAAGCAGTTCGTCGCGAGCTAGAATCAAGACCATGCGAATGACAAACCCCGGCGAAAGCCGGGGTTTTCAATGGTTGGTCAGCCATTTCGCCACTACGTCGAGTACTTCGTCGTCCACGCGAAACACCTTCTGTCTGGCGTCGTTCAGGTCGTGACCCATGTGGTCGACGCGTACGTATTCGGCACTGTCCCGGGTTGAACACCACTTCTCCCAGCGCTCATCGTTGTCCGGCCACAGGCGCGCGTCTCGTCCGCCCTGCACGACCAGCATCGGCACTTTCGGGTCGGCCTCCAGCGCATTGGCCCAGTGGCCGGCGAGCCACTCGTAGCTTTCCCAGCCCTGATAGCCGGCGCCTTTGTATTCGGCGGCGAATTCGCGGAACTCTTCCGGCAATAATCTGGCGCCTTCTTTGAATAACTGTTCCAGACGGTCGTAGTACTCGAGCGCACGTTCGCCCCTGGCCTTGGTTGGGCCTTTGGCCTCGCGCGCAAGGCGACGGGCGCGCTCGCGCTGAAGCTCGAACACGTTGCCGAAGGGCGCCGCCAGACTGACCACGCCGCGCACGTCTTCGGTCTCGGCCAACTTGGCAACCAGCATGGCGCCTTCGCTGTGCCCGATCAGGAAGAGCGGCAATTGCGAAGTGTGTTCATTTTTGCGCAGGACGCCCAAAGCGGCGCGCAGGTCGTCGAGGCGAGAGGGGATGCTGTAGTGGTAGCTTGAGCCCGCGGGCTTTTCGCTGCCGCGCTTGTCAAATCGAAGTGAGGCAACGCCGGCGCGTTTTGACAACTCGCGGCCGACGCGGCGGTACAGAGTACTCCTGAACCCGACGGCGTGCATGTTGCCGTCGCGGTCGTGGACGCCGCTGCCCTGCACGATCAGGGCGGCGATGCGGGGATCGTCGGGCAGGGTCAGTGTCGCCCCAAGGGGCGGGTTGGTGTCGAGGGTTAGCTCGTGTGAGTGCATGGGCACACATCACCGATCCATGCTCGATTGTCAATGCAAGGCGGGCCGTGCGAAACAACTGACTTTGACCATTTGCGGCGCTGTCTCCGCATTGACGTTGCAGCTTTGCGGGCTTATACCCGTTGCCCCTTTGGGGGTTTATTTTCAGGGCTTGGAGAGGCGATGCACCGTAAAGACATGGTCCAGATGATCGTCGTGATCATTGTGATCGTCGCCGCGTTCTTCCTGGCCCAGACATTCCTGTTCTCCACGCCGGACGCGCCCCCGCAGCAGGCGAACCAGCCTGCCAACGAGCCGCCCGCCAACAAACCCGCGCCTGTCATCAAGGACGGCACGCCGTCCACAGAGGTTAAACCGACCCCAACCCAGAAGGAAGCGGGCTACGGGTTCGTGCCCATTGAAAAGGCACAGGCGAAGGTTCACGCGCTCAGCAACGAATTCCTTACCGCCTACGTCAGTGAGCGCGGCGCCGTGATTCAAAGCCTGGTGTACGTGAACGAGGCGGGCGAAACCGTTTACAGGCACACGCCGGATAACCCCATCGATCCGCCGGCCAGGCCCCTCGAGCTGATACCCGACCTTGAAGCATCGCCTGATCTTCACTCGCTGGCGCTGGTACTCGACGACAATGACAAGTGGCGCAACATCTCGCGCTGGGAGCTGGTCACGGACGCCAAACAGCCCGAAAGCGGCAAGTCGCTGACCTTTCGCTTCCCGCCCAGCACGGGCTTTGAGCACAGCGCCGAATCCGACGGCACGGTGATCTTCAAGACCATCCATCTGCTGCCGGGCACGTACCGGTTTGATTTGACCGTACGCATTGAGAACCGCGGGGACACGCCCACCGAAAAGGTTGTCGGGCTCTGGGGCCCGGTCGGCATGACCAACGACGCCATGCGCAACAGCGCGGAGCATTCGCGTATCGCCCTGTACGGCAGCACCGAGAGCAAACGGTTCGTACAGTTTGAGGACGCGCCAAACCTGCGCGCCATCAAAGAAGAGATTCAGGACCTGAACGAAGACCTGACTGAGGAAGGGCGCGCGACGCACGACTGGATTGACGCCCGCACACTCGACGACATAACCAGCGAAGACCGCTATCTGACGGTCCACGGCTTCCGCACCCAGTATTTCCTGGCCTTCATCGCCGCCGACCCGGACAACCGCGACCAGCGCTGGTCGGGCAACATATTGCCAATCAACGAGCAGCACGCCGCAGTATCTCTCGTTGCGCCCAAGTTCACCGTCACACCGGGAGCAGACAACGCCCAGGAAGTACGTATGCGGTTCTACGCGGGCCCGCGCGACAAAGAAGTGCTGAAGACGGCCTGGCTGGCGGTCCCGCCCGCCGACGAAGAAATCAAGAACCAGTGGATTGAGCTGGCGACTTCCGGCTTTTTCGACGTGATTGCAGCCCCGCTGATCTGGCTGCTTGGGCTCCTGACGGACCTTGTGGGCGCGGGCTTTGCCATCATTCTGCTGACGCTGATCGTACGCTTCTCACTGGCGCCGCTTTCGTATCGCGGGCAGAAGTCCATGGCTGTTTACACGCAGAAGATGAAGGTGGTGAAGCCGAAACTCGACGCCATACGCGAGAAGTACGATGGCAAGAAGGGGCAGGAAGCGCAGCTCAAGATGCTAACCGAGACGCGCGCCGCCATGAAGGAACAGAACGTCGGTATGCTGCCCCTTGGCGGCTGTCTGCCCATGTTCATCCAGTTGCCCATCTTTATTGGTCTCTATCGCGCCTTCGGCAACGCCTTCTTCCTTCGCCAGGCCGAGTTTCTGTGGATTCACGACCTGAGCCTGCCGGACGCCACGATTCCCGCCTCGTACTACGTCGGCGAAGGTTTCCTCAGCTTCCTGGCGCACAACGGCTGGATGACCTTCAACATACTGCCGATGCTCTGGATCGTGCTGTCCGTACTCCAGTTCAAGTTGCAGCCCAAGTCCGAAGACCCGCAGCAGGCCGCCATGCAGCGCAACATGGCGTTCATCTTTCCGTTGATGGGGTTGTTCTTTTACGGCTTCGCGGCCGGGTTCTCGTTCTACTTCATTATTTCGAGCATCTACTCGATCGCGGAAAGCAAGCTGATCAAGCGCAACCTGGTTAAGGCAGGCATCACACCCGACCCGAAGAAGAAGCCCAAGGTCGAAGAGGATTCCAAGCCGGACTATCACGGCGCGGGCTAGTTCCGAGTTCCTGGATGAAACGCGAACCTGACGACAGCGCAGAACGCAGGACTCAGAACTCCGAAACTGTTTTCGCACTCGCCACCCCCGCGCACCCGTCCTCACTGGCGCTGATCCGCATCAGCGGCGCTGAGGCTCTGGGCCGGTGCAGGACCCTGCTTTCCGGAAACACAGGCCCCGCGCGCGGGTCTTTCGACACGACAATCAACCTGCCTCTTGGCGCGATCCCCGCGTGGGCATGGGTGCTACCGGCCCCAGGTACACTCACGGGCGAAGATGTGCTGGAACTGCTCGTGCCCGGAAACCCCGACATCGTGCGGCAACTGGAAGAGCGCCTGCGCGAGCTTGGCTGCCGCGACGCCGATCCCGGCGAATTTACGCGACGGGCACTCCATGCGGGAAAGCTTGACCTGTCAAGGGCAGAGGCGGTGTTGCAGTTGATCACCGCATCCGACGATGCCGCCCACCGGCAGGCGGTCGCCGACCTGAAAGGCGAAACCGCGGCGCGGATCGCCCGGATCACGGAGCGCCTGCGAGCCCTCAGCGCACGCTTTGAAATGACTTTTGATTTCAGTGAAGAAGAGCACGCCGATCCGCAAGTGCTGACACTGCGCCGTGATCTGCAGGCGCTGGTACGCGAGCTGGAAAAAGTCGTAGGTCTTCGCGAGGCACGCCCCCACCGCGAGCGCCCGGTGGTCGCACTCTTCGGCCCGCCCAACGCGGGCAAAAGCACGTTGTTCAATGCGCTGCTTGGTCTGCCGCGCTCGTTGGTCAGCGACGTACCCGGCACGACCCGCGACCCGGTCGAAGCGGAGTGCACGCTGGGGCCCCACATCGTGATGCTGGTTGACCTCAGCGGCGTCGGCGCGACCGACGCCGACCGTGGACGCTTCGCGGAGCCGTCGCGCGAACGGGCGTTGCAAAGCGACGTTCTATTGGCTCTGGACGCGTCCGGATCTGACGAGACGCTGGTGGAGTTTCGAATGCTTGAATCGCGCGACCCATCTATCCGCACGCGCGCACTCTGGGTACACACCAAGAGTGATCTCGGGCAGCCCGGGGCTGTTCAGGCGGGACTTGAATGCGTCAGCGTTTCCGCGGTCAGCGGCGGCGGACTCGACAGTCTGCGCGCGCGCCTGGTTGAGCGCCTTGACCAGATCGCGTCTGGCGATGCCACAAGCCTGCTGCGCCTGCGATCACGCGCCGCTTATGCGCTGCTGCGCCAAGCCATAGACGAGAACGCCCCGCCGGAGGTTGCAGCCTCGGATCTGCGCCGAGCGTTGATATTGCTTGATGAAGCGCTGCTAAGCGACGCGCCCGGCGAAGTCCTTGACCTGATCTTCAGCCGCTTCTGCATTGGCAAATAGACTCCCGCCAATGATGGTGGGCGGACTGGTGACACCAACCACGGCAGTCGCAGCGGCTGGATCAGACCGGCTCGCAGGCCTTGATGGCTGCAGCGTGGGCGTCTGTTGGCGCGCGCACGGGGCGCATATCGTCGGCGCGACTAAGGAACGCGAGGACAGTGTGTCCGGCTGTGAGCGTCTCGTCAGCGCGCATGACAGCGTACTCGAAACGCAGGCGAGTCTTGGTGACTTCGCGCAGCCAAGTGCGCACGGTCAGCAGGTCGTCGTACTTCGCGCTGCCGCGGTGCTTCATGGATGACTCGGTCACGGCCAGCACGTAGCCGCGGGCCTCCAGGTCTGCGTAGCAGATGCCGGATGCGCGCATCATCTCGGTGCGGCCGATCTCGAAGTAGACGAGATAGTTGCTGTGATAGACCACGCCCATCTGGTCGGTCTCGGCGTAGCGAACCCGTACTTGCACGTCGTGCGGCATGTGGCGGTTTTAGCGTGTCAAAGCGCCGCCGCCAACTCGTTAACAAACACCTCAGGGTTCAGGCGTCCCGGCTGATCAAGGTGATAGCCGCGTACCCACTTGCTGTCGTTCACCAGTACAAACGGAACGCCACGCTTGCCGGTCTCGCGCTCGAGCCGCTCTGCCGCGCCATCCACTGCGCCAATGTCCACGGTATCGTACGCGACCTCGTGGCGATCCAGCAGCCCCTTCAGGCGCCGGCAGTCGAAACAAAAGGTGGATACGTAAACCTCCAACCGAGCGGCGATCGCATCTTTCTTCAGCTGAGCAAACAATTCATCCATCTTCGGTGTCATCCTCCGCCAATTTCTTGTTCAAGCGTCGCTGAACTTTGCCCAGAGCTTTGGATACCGTTGCGACATTTCGTTGTCGTCATCAAAGTCCCAGTCATCACCTGCCGGAGATCCAGGCCTGCGTAAACCTGATTCGGGAATATCATCGTCGTTCTGCTCTTCGTACAGCTCATGCGCGAGGTAGCTCAACTCTTCAAATTCGTGCTCGTCGTCAGGCTGGGCGACTGTCACCAGGGAGTCCGGGGACTTCAAGGCTTCCCTGTACACCTGCTCCCCCTGCGCAATGAGCCAGTTCGTAAAATAGTCGAAGCCATCGTCACTGCAGCCGCCGTTGATCAAGTAAGCAGCGCCCCATAGTTCCCAAGTGTACGCCTGGAATTGAAGTCGGGTTAACGCATGGTCGAAAGCAACAAGCTCAGCGCTGGTCAGCTTGGACAACGCTTGCCGCAGCTGCTCCGATTGCTCATCCAAGTCTCCATTGCCCTTCTTCCTGCTGCCGTCGATGAGCTTCCAGAATTCTTGCTCTGTCATGCAGAATCTCCGTCAAAGGAGGGTGCCACCCGCCGAGCCTGAACTATTCACGTTGCCACCGCGACATTCTAGTCTAGCTCTATGTCCGCTGAAAAGACGCTCACACGTGAACAGGTGCGCGAGCTTGAACGCCGCGCGATTGAAGAATACGGCATTCCGTCGATGCTTCTGATGGAGAATGCCGCGCGGGCTTGCGCCGACGAGGCCGACCGTTTGCTGCGCATTGATGGCGTCAGCAAGGCCATGGCGCGCCTGCGCCAGCCCGGCAGCAAAGACGACATCCCTCGCACCATGGATGAGCTTGAGCGCTGGAAAGACAAGCTGCACAAGGCGTCTGTGCCTGTGATCGTGCTTTGCGGCCCGGGCAACAACGGCGGCGACGGGCTTGCCATTGCCCGGACACTCCACAACCGCGGGCACGCGGTGGCTGCCTACTATGTCGGCAATCCGGCCGACCTGGGCAAAGCATCAGACGATGTGCAACTGAACGCGAAGCTGCTGCGTGGGCTCGGCGTCGAGATCCTTGAGATGCGGACAAAAGAGCAGATCAAGGATATCCGCACAAAGTTCAGGGAATCGCCCCTGATCATCGATGCGCTGTTCGGGACCGGGCTGACGCGCACGATTGAGGATCCCTTCCGCGCGGTGATCGAGTACGCCAACGACGCGGACACGCCGAAGCTCGCCGTGGACATCCCCAGCGGGCTTGACGCCAACACCGGCGACGTGCTTGGCGTCTGCATTCGGGCCGAGAGCACTGTCACGTTCATCGCGGAAAAGCCAGGGTTTCACGTAGCCGCAGGCCCGCCCTTCTGCGGGCAGGTGATAGTCGCCGAGATCGGCATCCCGCGGCAATTCATCGATGAAGCGCTGCGTTGACGCCCGATTAATCGTTCAGCTTTTCAGGGATGCTGGTGAAGTACTTCTTGGCGCGCGCGTCTTCGATTAGCCCCGGCGTCTGCTTGATGTCGTAGAAGGTCTGTTTGACGTCCGTGACCGAATCCGACAGACCTGCCTTTTCGTCACCCGTAAGGCTCTTCTTGCGCGCCGACTGCACGGCATCACCGAATTTGTCGATCGCCTTTAACACATCGACTGCGGCGTCCACGCGTTTGCCGGTGTCGCCGCTAAGGCGCGCCTGGCCGTAGCCCACGCGGGCCGTGGTGATGGCGCCCTTTGCCTTGTTCACGTCGGACAGGTTGTCAACGGCGGGCTTGCTGCCCTTGCCGGTCATGTCGATGCCGACGTTCACCTTGCCAAGTTCTTTCTCGATCTCCTTGGCCATGTCTTCGACGGGCTTAGCCGCTTCTTTCAGTTTGCGCGCGAACTCGGCTTCCTGCGTGATTCGCAGCTTGAACTGCTCATACACTTTGTCGCGACTTTCCGTCAGTTGTGAGTACAACTCGTTGCGGCGCTCTTCGGGAAGCTCCGCCATTTCGTCCGCCACTTCGCGCTCAAAGGTGATGCGCGCCGGCAATTCCGCGACAACTTCCTTGCGCCGGTCTGGAGGCACCGCCCGAAAATCCTCCTTGACGGCCCAGAATTCGCCCATCAGTTCACCGTTCGTGGCGTACACGTAGCCCACACCCGCGGTCATCACAACGCCAATCACGGCGAAAACGTACACGCCGGCCTTCAGCAATTTGCCCATAACGATTCCTCTGTTTAGTGCTCCCCAGCTCCATAAGCCAAACAGAACCGGGGGCGGGGCGCAATGTTAAACGAAAGCGGGGGCCAAAGCCCCCGCCCGTGTCCTGTTAGTCGATGTACGGCGGTGGCTCATCCTGGCCACGCGGAGGACGGTTCACGTAGTCAAGGTCTTCCTGCACGAACTCCTGGTTTTCGCGGGCTGCCGCCAGTTTTGCCTTGGCTTCAACTATTGGGCCGTTGAGCTCTTCCTTGTCGGGAACATTGGCCGAAACAACGAACGCCAGCAACAGCTTTTTGTGCTTGTTGATCTTGGTACTTTCGTCGGAGGCCGCCTGGTAAACCCCCTGCTTTTCCTGTTTGATCGGGTCCTTCAACTCGTCTTCTTCCAGGAACTCGACTTCCTTGATGTCGCGGTAGTCACTGAGGCGCGTGAATTCCGCGTCCGAGCTGTCCAGACCGTTGGCGTGATAGAACAACTCGGCGGCGTATTCGGCATTGTAGTAGGCAATCCAGGCGTCAACCCAGCCGGCGTCGTTGGAGCGATCCTTGTTCGCGGCGTCAAAGGTCTTGTTCATGTCGTTGATGGCCAGACGCAGAAAATCGTAAGCGCGTGAGCCGATCGCCCCGCTGCGGTGCTTGTGTACCTCGGCGGTATATGTCTGGGCGAGCTTCTGATGCTCCGTCAGCTCGGGGCGGCGCTCGCGTGGCGGCAGGGTGTGCCCGCCATCGCCCGTTGCGCCCGTGTTGTCAATCGTGGGCGGCGGATCACCCTTGGTGAAACCGAACACAAGGTCGGCCACCACCGCGCCGACACCCAGAACGCAGATCAGAATGCAGATGATCCAGATGTTGCGAGCGGATTTTTTGGTGATCTTGCGCTTGGGGGCGCTTGGATCATCCGGGTCGCCTATCGCAGGCATGGCGGTCGTGGAAGGACGCGCTCCACCGGCGGGGCGTTTCACGGGGCCGCCCTGGGCGGATTCCACGCGCCGCGCGGGCGAGTCCGTCGCGACCTCTTCGTAATCTTCAACAATATCGTCGTCGTCGTAGTCGGGTGCCACTATCGCCTCGGTTGTTGAGTCCTCAGGGTGTGCTAACGAACGACAGCCCGTTCGGTTTCCCGCTTATGTAAAACTTCGCACAATCTTGCCACCACGGAAACCAGCAGATTCGCCGGATCGGGCGAGCTTGTTTTCATACTTTCATCAGCGGACAAAAGCACATTCGAGGCCTGCGCAATGTCGCGGCGATCAAGTCCCCGCGCCGTCCGCACGAACCCCGCCTTGTGGTTGTCCCGCAAGCGAACTTTGGCCCGCGTGATCGCATCACCCGCCGAGGCACCCTGCCGCAGCGCAATCGCGGCGCGCCCCAGCGCAACCACCTGCAATCTCAATAAAGCCAGCAAAGAGAGTAGCCGTCCCATCTCCGCTTTGCCAGCCATTTTAGCGGCGTGGGACAGCGCATTGCGAGTGTCGCCGGCGAGAATCGCGTCACACAGCGGAAACGTCATGTCCGCTCCCTCATAGCCGCACGCCAGCGCGATGTGATCGGCCGTCAGTTTGCCATCATCAACCATCAGGGCCAGTTTCATCAACTCCGATTCCGCGCGCGCCAGGCTGCCCCCAACGTATTCGCGAAGCGCGGTAATCGCCCGGTCATCGGCCTTCATGCCAAGCTCAAGGGCTTGCTCCGCGGCAATGCGGTGCCAGGAGCGCTGATCCCAGGGCTTCAGTGCCTCACAAATCACTGTCGGGAATTCCGCTGACACGCGCTTGGGCACTGTCAGATTGCGCTGAAACGTCGCTCCGTCGAACACCATCACGTTGCGTTTGCCCGGGTTTTCAAGGTACGACGCCAGCTCATCTTTGAAGCGCGTGGTAACTTCGTGCCGCGCGCCCTGGCGCTGGTTCAGCACCACGGCCGCGAAATTTCCCCCGAACAAACTCGGTGACCGCAGGTCATCCAGCAGGCGGGCGATGTTGTCATCAACATGCACGCGCCGGATTTCCAGCCCGCGCTGCTCCAGCACCCCCAGCAGCACTTTCAGGCACTTGCGCCGCAGGTAGTCTTCCGCCCCGAACACCGCATACACTGGCGCCTTGCCGAGCTTGTCGGGTGCCTTCAGAAAATCCGTAGCGGGAACAGGCTTGGGCACGACGATCAGGTTTCCGGTTTCAGGGGCAGGCCTAGCTGACGCGCAGTTCACTGGCGCCTGACTAAACCATCCGCACAAGCTTGCGGGTAAGCCATTCGCCGGCCAGAAGCACCAGCACGAGAATCAGCAGCAATGAGCGCAAACCGAATTTTTCTTCGTTTCGGTCCCATACCAGGGCGGTGACACCCTTGACCTCGTTCTCGCGCTCGCGAATTTCAAGCGCTGCTTCACCGGCATCGGGCATCAGATAGACACGCTTGCCTTCCTGGTAGGTCAATTCCGGCCTGTCGGGCGGCAGCTTCGTGGCCATGTCCTGCAACGCGTTGAAGTCGATGGTCAGGTTCCGCAACTCGGCAATGGGAGCGATAACGGTGTAGCGGTGAGGTGCCTTGCGGCTTTCCTCGTATCCGCGCACCCATACATCGAACTGGCCGGGCTCGTTGGCTTCGACGACGCCCTCGAACATGTTCGGGCTCCAGCTAACTTCGCGCAGCACGACACGACGCACGGTCAGCCGTCCCTGGGTGCGCGACTGCACGTCAACGATGATCTTGCGAATGTCACCGTCTTCGCCCACCTCCGGCAGTTCTTTCAACTCCTTGAGCTGGTTCTGAATCACCTCGCTGTAGATGTCGCCCAGCAACTCAACGTAGATTTTCACGTCTTCGCTAACCTGGTACTTGGTTTTGTCCGTGTACACATCCACACGCTGCTGTTTGCCCGCAAGGCGCCGGCTCGCCACGAAGCGAATGCTGTTCTGCCAGAACTTGAAGAAGTAGTGATCGCCCAGCCACTGACGCCACAGCCACGTGTCGTCACTGCCGCAATAGAGCGTCATGCCGTTGCCGTAAGGCATGGCCGCCGTCAGCACTTCGCCCTCACCCGTGATGGCGCCTTCTCGGGCCACGCGCGACAGCGCAACCGCCGGCGCGGGCTTGATCCCGCCCGTAGGCTGGTACCAGTACAGCCCGCGCAGTTCGCCGCGCTCAAAATTGCCGTCACGCACGCTGCCCCAGAGCTCGTCGTTGCGCTCGCTGTTGTTGCTGAGGCGATGCACCTCATGCGCCCGCCCGGCCGGCGTCAGACGCCAGAATTTCTCGACACCGCGGTTGACCATGCTCTCGTAGCCGCTGGGCAGCTCGAGTTCGATCGGGTAAAGCGACCGGGCCTTTTCGTTGTTCACGTAGCTGGCGGGGTTGTGCCCCTGGCCGGCCATCAGGATCAGCCCGCCGCGCTGGCGGGATACCCATTCCTCAATCCAGTCCCAGTACTCGAATCTCCAGAAGGGGCTGGCGGGGTCGATGTCGCCAAGAATGATGACGTCATAGTTCAGCTTGAAGAAGTCTTCCTTTTCACGGATGACTTTGCCGTCCCCCCAGAACGGCCATTGAAGCGGCTTTACGGTCTTCTTGACTTCGTCGTCATAGCTGGAAGTCGGCTGGGTCCAGCCGTCCTGGGCGTCGAACAGGAAGCACTGGTACTCAAGTTTTTTGTCGCGCTTGAGGGCGTCATTCAGCGTACGCCACTGATAGCGCGGGCGCTGCTCGAGGTACAGCACCTTGATCTTGCGGTCGATGATCTCGACGTAATGCTCTTTGACGTTGTTGCGGTAGGTGTCTTCGTCGGGCAGACGGTCCTCGTTCAGCTTGAGGAAGTAGACGTGCTTGCCCGTCACCTCGGGCTTGAAGCGTACCTTCACCTCTGCCAGTTCCTCGGCCCCCAGCTCAATGACCATGCCTTCCTCACCGCGCACGGGGCGCCCGTCAAGCTCTTCGTACGGGACAGGGTTGCTGATGGTGTCCTGGCACAGAATCACTTTCACCTGAATGCCGGATTTACCCTCGGCGGGGTCGGCCCGGTACGCCTTGTCGGCGCGGATCTTCAGCTTGAAGTCGAGGTAATCCCCCTTCAGAATTTCGCGGTCGGCGGAAACGCTCAGCAACTCCAGCACCTTGACGGGCTTGGGGTTGCCAATTGCGACGGTCACGATTTCTACGCCGCCGCGCGCCTTGGGCTGATCGTTCTTGTCGCGCTCATTGAGCGGGGTGGTGTCACGCCCGTCGGACAGAATCATCACGGTCGCCAGATCGTCCTCGCCGGTGTAGTAGCGGCGCACGTCGCTAAGGGCCTTGTCGATTTCCGTTAGACGCCCCGTGGGTGCGCGGAAGTCAAGGTCCTTCGGGTCCACTTCAAGAATCGCTTCGTCCGTCAGCTGAGCGCGCCCGAACTTGGTGGAAAACACAAAGTAGCGCACCATTTCTACGTTGCGGACGCCCTGGTCGTCCTGGCGCCCCTTTTCCTTGATCTCGTTCGCGCGCTGCTTCAGCAGGTCAATCAGCCCGGCCTGTTTGCCCTTTGGAATCGCCAGTGTCCCGCCTTCGACGATCAGCTCGCAGGCGATGTCCCAGCGGCGCGGACCCTCGGCGTGCGCGGTCTCAATCAGGTTGTCTATCAGCACGCGTTTGTTCGCGATTGCCTCTTCCGCCACATTGCCGCCCAGCAGTTCCGCGAAGCGTTCCTCCCGGCGCTGGATCTGGTTCAGCTTGTCTGTCAGGCTTGTTTCTAGGCGTCGCCTCTCGCCTTCGTCACGCTGGTCGTCCGGTTTAGCCATTTCCGCCGACAACTCGGACTGGATCAAATCCGCCTCGGCGGACAGACGGTTCACGTCCGCGCGGGCCTGCTGCCATTCCTTGATGTCGAAGCTGCGACCGTGCAACTCGCGCAGGCGCCCGATCAGGCGCGCCGAGCGTTCGCGCACCACCTTGCGCACAAAGCCCCGAATCATGAGCTCGTCCTCGGTCAGGGTGACAAACCCCTGCGTCGGCGGGCGGTCAAGATCAATGCCCAGGGCCGTCAGATGATCGCGGGTCGCCTTGACGTCGGCGGATTCACGGTCATCAAGCACATTGAAAATCGGGAACTCACGGGATTCGCCGCCCATGGACAGGCTGTCGTCGATCAGGATGGCGACTTTGCTGCCCTCCACGTAGGTTTCGGAATCAACCAGCGAAGGCCCGGCAATCAGCAGATACAGCAGGAACAGCACAGCCATGCGCACGGCGGCCAGAAACCCGCGCGCGACACCAGGGACTTTCTTCTTTTCATACAGGTAGATCACCAGCGGGATGCCGACGCAGCCCGGAATGACGACCAGGGCGGTCCAGATCAACGGCGACAGCCCCCACATCCCGCCTTCGCGGGCGTAGGGCTCGAAGTTCTCCCAGTTGAAAATCGCGTCCGGGGCTATCAGTGACGTCAGGCGCTCGGGGTAGATCGAGCCGTATACAACGACCACGAGCACCGCCAGCAGCAGCACACTGAACACCGAAATCACGACTTTCAAACCTGTTGACACTCTAGTCCTCGGGCTTGCTGATCACACCGGACCACAATGTTTCAAACACCAGGAAGGCGACTCCAAGAATCGCCAGCCACATCCACTCACGGTCGCCCTCTTCGCTACCGAGAGGCCCACCGTCACCAAGTTCATCGCCCGCGCGCAGAAACACAAAGGTCTCAAAACCCAGCGCTTCCTCAAGAGCCGTCTGCACCTGCTGTCCGCCTTCAGCGCCCGCCTCGTCACCAGCGTCGTCCGCGGCCTTGATCTTGCCGACATCCGATTCGCCCGGCTCAAGGTTCACGGCGAAACGTTCCTGCCACTTGCGTCGCGTATCGCCGCCTTCCGTACGGTCAAGCGCTGTCACCGTGTACACACCCGGCTGCGCAGTGCCCCCGAACTCCAGCAGCTTGAGGTTGTCTTCGGCCGTGCTTACCACTTCGGTCGTCGTGCCGGCCGGGTCGCGCACCGTGTAGGTCGGCGCGATGTCCGTCACTCTCAGCACACGACGGTAGGGCTCGCCGACACTAAGGTTGCTGTAGCGCGCCTCGTTGCTGGTCAGGTCAGCCGCGATTTCAAGGTACAGAAACAGCGGCAGTCCCTCGCCCCAACTCCATAGTCCGTTCCACTTCTCGCCGGCCGTGGTGCCGACATAGACGACCTTGCCCCGCCCGTACGCACGCTCCAGCACAAGCGGCTGGGCGCCGCCGGGCGCATTGACGTCAATCAGCCTGCGCACCGGACGCAGCGGGTCAACTTCCGCCCCTTCGGGCAGGGTCATTGCGCGCCAGGCGCGAACGGCCTTCGGGTCGGTGATAATCGCAGCGTTTTCCGGCGTGTCAGTGAAGAGCTCGATGACCGGGTGGTCGCGATCGCCAGGCGCGAGCCCGTAGTGATCAGCGACCGGGTCTTCGCTGCCGCCCATACGCCCGAGCCTGGCGGGCAGCAGCCCCTTACCGTCCTTGTAGAGAAGCGAGTTGTACTTCTGGAAGTCAACTTGATCGCCGTCGAAGATCATCAGCCCGAAGCCCGCATCCACGAACTCGGTCAGCTTGTTCATTACGTTTTCGGGCAGGTCGCGCACGTTGGCAAGCACGACAAGACGGTAATCAAGAAAGCTGTCCACACTGGCCAACTGCTCGCCGCGCATGGTGATCACGCGGTTCGGCGTGATGAACACCGGCGGCTCGTCACTGGTCTCACCCTCCACTTTGCTGCTGCTGATACCCAGCGCGGTCTCAAGGTAGAAAGTTTCATCCTTCGACGGGTCCGGGTGCGGGGCCCCGTTCACCACGAGAATCGGGATGTTCGGCACGACGTGAATGACAAGATTTCGGGCATTGTCCATCTTGAGCCCGTCCGCCTGCTCGGTGAAAATCTCGATGTTCCGGGAGGCGCCGGTTTTCACCTCGTCATCCTTCAGGGCGAGTTCGGCGGGGGTCAGCGTCAGAGCTATGTTGCGCCTGCTATCGCCGGGCGCAAGCTCGATGGGCGCGCTGAACGGCTTCTCCGTGCCGCCGTCCACGCGATACTTCAGGCGCACGGACTTGTGCTCTTCACGGTCCGATGAGGCAAAGTACGCGATATCGACATAGATGTTCGCTTCCATGCCCGCGCCGACAATGCGCTCCCCGACACGCACATCCGTAATCGCCACGTTCTGTGGCCAGTAGTGCCCGGCGTCGTAAAACATCATGCGCGTACCGGACTTTTCGAGACGCGCATTGATGGCGGCCGCAGCGTTTACGAAGTCGCCGTTCGCGCTGCCGTCCTTGGCGACGTCAGCCCAGCCTGCGCGATAGAAATCGCTGATCACGACCATGCCTACCGCGTCGCCTTCGGGCGTTGATTCCGCCACGCGGGCGGCCTCGCGGAACGCCGCCAGGATATTCGTGTCAACGGCGGCGACTTGCGTGGCGGAAATTTCACGGCGTGCGCCCTCAAGGTTCATGCTGGACAACTGCCCGACACGACGACGGCGGGCTTTTTCAGTTTCTTCGTCGGTCAGGACCAGCCCACCAAGCCCCGGCGGCACATACAGATCGGACAGGCGAATTATCGTCACGCGGTCGCGGTTGGGCTCAAGGCTGTCAACCACGGTGAGGGCGTACTGCTTCGCGCGATCAAAAGCCTGCTGGTTCTCGGTCTCGTAGCCCGTGCTGGCACTGTTGTCGAGCACAAGAATCAAGTGCAGGGGCGCGTCGGTGTTGAGCCCGCCGCCGGAAAGCCCGAGTTCGTCGCCCGCCCAGTCGCTGACACGCTCACACCCCATGGGGAACAGCGCCATGGCAATCAGGATCACCGCCGCGATCCGCAACAGCAGCATGATCAGGCTTTCAACCTGCATCTTGCGGCGCGTCTTCTGGTAGGCGCGCAGCAGAAATTCCATGGCCGCCCAGTCGACCTTGCGGAATCGTGTCAGGTTGATCAGGTGGATAATGATGGGCACCGCCGCCGCTACAAGCGGCACGCCGAGTCCAAGTGTCCAGATCAACCAGATCGGCATTTACGCCGCCTCCCGTGACTGAGCGCCACTCCAACCGCAATAGCCAATCACCAATAACCAATGACCAATGCGCTGCGCAGGGGCCGTTGAATTGGTCATTGGATATTGGTGATTGGTCATTTGCTGTTGTCCTAAGCGCGTGTTCCGGTCCTTCTCGCCAGATACGCCTGCAAGGCCACGCCCAGCGGCATACTTGTATCCATCAACTGAAAATCCGCCCTCGCGCGCAGGCAGACTCGCCTGACACCTGCCGTGAACGCACTGACCTCTTCAAGGTAGGCCTTGCGCAGGCTGCGCGGGTCCACCAGCAGGTCGGGATAGCCTTCCATACCCAGGAACTGCGTCAGCCTGTCAAAGCTGAACTCGCGCTCCATTGGATCCATCACGTTGAACACAATCACGTCATGCTTGCGCGCAACCAGATGCTCAAGGCCCTTCTTGAGGTGATTCAGATCGTCAAACAGGTCACTGATGATCATCACCAACCCGCGGCGACCGGCGCGCTGGGCCACGTCGACCAGCACTTCACCAATGTTGGTTTTCTTTTCCGGCTTGCGGTCGTGCATCATGGCGAGCATACGCATCAGGGTGACCTGGCTGGTCGCGGGCGGCACCCAGTCGTGCATCTTTTCGTCAAACAGGGCGAGGCCGGCCGCATCCGACTGCTTCTGAATCAGGTACGCGAGACTGGCCGCCATGTAGCGCCCGTAGTCCATCTTGGACGGCAGGTCGCCGCTGCTGTAGCGCATACTCTCGCTGGAATCCAGCACGATGATCGCGCGGAAGTTAGTCTCTTCCTCATACTGCTTGATGTAGTACTTGTCGGACTTTGCAAACGCCTTCCAGTCCAGGAAGCGCAGGTCGTCACCCTGCACGTACTCGCGGTGCTGGGCGAACTCGACGCTGAAGCCGTGGTACGGGCTGCGGTGCATACCCGCAAGGAAGCCTTCCACGACGTTGCGCGCGGTGACTTCCAGGTGCCGAATCTGGTTCAGCACTTCAGGGTCAAGATAACGTTGATATGCCTCTGCCATGGTCAGGTTTCAGGTTACGGGTGTCAGGGTTCCGAGACACCCGATGGTCAGTTTCCCAGTTGTCCTAATGCTTTCTTTGCTTCCGCCGCTACCGCGCTGCCGCCCGCGCTCAATGACTTCAGCAACTCGCGGCTTCCTTCATGCTTCCGCGCGCCCATCCAGCGCACGGCCAGAATCTTCTCCGCTTCCGGGCGGTCTGACGTCGCCACGGACTTGAACAGCGCGCCCTCCCTGCCGCCCGCCGTCTCCACCAGCAGCGCCAGCAACGCCAGGCGTTTGTCTCCTGGTGCGGCCTTGTATGACGCCACGAGCTCGTCCAGCGGCGCGTCATAGCCGCGCGTAGCATAGCCCACCCAGTCTTCCGGCGTGAAGCGCCCCGCCGACGGCGCTTCTGCCGTGATCAACGACCAGGCAAGGCCCGGCGCCGCGCCGCGCGATTCGGCGGCCTTTGCCTTGATGCCTTCACCGCCAAGCCAGCCACCAACGCGCCAGGCCATTGCAGTGACCGCGGGTTGGGGGCTGTCCGCCAACTCCAGCACCGCCTGCGTTGCGGCATCGCGCCCGAAGTCGGCGACTTCGCCCAGCAACTCGTTCTGCTGCGCCGCGGGTGCGCCGGCCGCCTGTATGATTAGCGTCCTGGCGCCCAGCAGGGGCTCCACACCGTGCGCCTCGGGTTCCGCGGTTGTCAATTTCTGTTGCCAGTGCTGCGCGTACGCCCTCTCGCCCCAGAACCGGCGAACAAGGTTTCTCGCGCTTTCCTGGGCCCGGTCCGCGGCGGGCGCACCGTTGCGCTCTTCGTTTACTTCGCGCTCAAGCAGGAGCAGTTTGGCCTGCGCGATGTCGCGCTCGGACTCCGCCTGCTCCATGCGCTTCTTTGCCTCGTCAGCGGTCTTCTTGATAGCGACGGCGCGATCTACAGCGACCTCCATTTCCTTTTCACTGTAGTCCTTCCGGTTGAACAGCAGGAACACAAGAATCGCGGCCATCAGAAAATACAGTATCCGGCTGACCCAGCGCGAGGCCTTGACCAGCCCCGGGCTGTACGCACCGGCCTGGGCATAGTTTTCCAGCTCTTCTTCAAGAGCCTGTTTGCGCTGCTCAAGCGCGGCCTGCTTCTCTTTCTGTTTTTCTTCGTCGATCACGCGTGTCGTTCATTATGGCACCGTCGCTGGCGACGGCGGGCATGGATCAATAAGTCGCCTACTTGGTCACGTTCGGTACACGGGCGTCGGCCAGGCTTTCGGACTCGGCGTGCGGGATCATCTGGATCAGCTTGTCGATGATCACGTCGCTGTTGATGCCCTCGGCCTCGGCGCTGAAGTTCGGGATAATGCGGTGGCGCAGCACCGGGTGAACCACAGCCCGGATGTCTTCGCCGCTGACGTAGTAGCGCCCGTTCAGCACAGCGCGCGCCTTGGCACCCAGAATCAGGTACTGGCTTGCGCGCGGCCCGGCGCCCCAGGCCAGCAGGCGCTTGATTTCGTCCGGCGTCTGCGGGTTGTTGAGTCGCGTCAGGCGCGCGAACTGCATAGCGTAGCGAATCACGTGTTCGCTGATCGGCACCTTGCGGATCAGCCCCTGAAGCTTCTGAATCTTGGCGCCGTCCAGCACGTGCTCCACCTTGCCCTGGTAGCTGGCGGTGGTCATTTTCATGATCTGCATTTCTTCGTCCTCGTCTGGGTAATCCACGAGGATGTTGAACATGAAACGGTCCTGCTGCGCCTCCGGCAGGGGATAGGTACCCTCCTGCTCAATGGGGTTCTGGGTTGCCAGCACGAAGAACGGCTCCTGCAACTGGTGCCGCCGCCCGCCCGCTGTGACCTGGTGCTCCTGCATGGCTTCAAGCAGCGCCGCCTGTGTCTTGGGAGGCGTGCGGTTGATTTCGTCCGCCAGAATGATGTTCGCGAAGATCGGCCCGGGGATGAACTTGAACTCGCGACTGCCGGTGGTCTTGTCTTCCTGCAACACTTCCGTGCCGGTGATGTCGCTTGGCATCAAGTCCGGCGTGAACTGGATGCGGCTGAATTTCAGCGACATGGTTTCAGACAACGTGCGAATCAGCAGTGTCTTCGCCAGCCCGGGCACGCCGACCAGCAGAGCGTGGCCGCGCGCGAAGATCGCGATCAGGAGTTGTTCGATTACCTCTTCCTGGCCCACCACCACGTTGTGCAACTGATTGACGATACGATCATGCGCTTCGCGCAACTCGTTTACCGCCTGAAGGTCTTCACCCTGTAGCTGCTGTTCGTCTGCCATCGGTCATCCTTGCTGTTTGCCTTGCACTGGTTCAACTGCCGCTGCCGCGTGTACGCCGTCTATCCTTGCGCCTGAAAGACGTAAACCCATTGGGCCGACGCCACAATCACATACGTCTGCTTCTTTACGACTGCCGTCTCGCCGGATGGAAACGTAAACGTCGCGCCGTCGGGCAGATGCTCCACGTTGTAGACGTTGCCGGTTTTCGGGTCCTGCACAGTCACCGCCCGGTAGCGCGTAATGCCCTGCTCATCCTTGTATGCTTCACCCCGGTTGTACACCGTCAAGGTGACCGGTACTTCGCCAGTCTTTATGCCGCCCGTCTTGAACTTGCTGCGCAGCTTGCCCGAATGTACGTCGTAAAGCGCGATCCCGTCGCCAAAGGGCACCAGCACGCTGTCGCCCGCAACCACTCCGCGCCCGACCGGCTGTTCGCCCGTGGCGTACTCGGCCTGGAACTGAAGGCTGCCGAAGTCGGCCTCCTGCTTGCCGCCCTTGCGGAAGCTGGTCAGGGCAACCGAGTACAGACGCGAGCGCCCCTGCACGAGCAACCGGTTATCGACGACCCCCAGCAGGTGCTCATATTCACCGATGGCGCCTTTGCCCTTCAACGGGTACTCCATCCAGTGCGTGCCCGTCACGGCGTCCAGTACAATCGCCAGCTTGTGATCGAACGGCGCCGTCACAACAAAGCCACCCGCCGCAAGCGGTGCGTTCGGGAACCACCCCCGCGCACTGATGCCGGTTTCCCGTCCATAGCGGCTGACCCAGCACAACTCGCCGGTCGCGCGGTCCACGGCCGCGGTCGCGCCCGTGTGCGTGCAGCAATACAGCATACCGCCTTGCTCGGAGATACTGCTGACCTCGGGCAACTCGACGGGCTCAGCGCCGCCCCAGCCGCCCCATGGCTGCTGGTTGAGCTTCTTGCTGCACAACTGGGTACGCCAGACCAGCTTGCCTTCGCCCTTGCTGGGGTCACCCTTGGGGGTGACATCGAAGCAGAACATCCAGACCTCAAAGCTGTCCTTGGCGGTGTAGCAGCCGGCGATAAACAGCTCGTTGCCGCGGATCAGTGGCGCACCGCTGAAGACGACATCCTTGAGGAAATCCCAGTCGCCGCCGTTTTCCTCAACCTTGCGGTTGGGCAGGGTCACGCGCAGGGCGGCGTCACGCCCGAGATCAAACGCCTGGATCTGGTTGCCCGTGGGTTCGCCTGTTTTTTCGCGGTTGGGACTGCCCTTGCCCAGCACCGTGAACAGGACATCATCCTCGCGATTATCCAGCTCCCAGCGCAAGCGCCCGATGCTTGACGAGAGCACGCGGTAACGCGGTGCCGAAACTTCCCCGCCGCGCCACCAGCGGTTTACGTTCTGCTGCCGGGGCGCGTAGCGCAATGACTTCGGAACCTCCAGGGGCTGCGGCTTGCTTTCGACGCCGTGGCGGAACCACATCAGGCGTTCGTTGTCCGCCTCGCCGGTGCTGACCCGATGTACGAAAAACCCCGACTCATGGGCGGTCGGAAAGATTACTGGCACGGGCGGTGGCTCCTCGCCCGAATACTCGTTGGGGTCGCGATCCATGCCCGGCAGTTTGTCCACCAGCTTGAATCCCTGCACGCCGTCCGCCGGATCGAGGTCTAGCATCTCGCCAAGTTGACGTACCGGCGGCGCGACGGCGTTGCGGTCGCCCCCTCCCTGCAACGTGCGCCAGCCCGGCAGGCGCAACTCGGGGCGCTCCAGCACGGCGTCTTCCCCGGCGTAATCTTTGATGAACTCCAAGCTGTCGTGCTTGACGCCGCCGACATCAACCGTGCCGCTGAATCCGCTGCGTTCAAGGCGGCGCAGCATGGCGCCCAGACGATAGGACATGCCCGCATCGCGGCAGCCCCGCACGTATTGCAACTGCACGGCCGGGTCGCGGGCAAATTCATCAGCCCAGCTTCCCTGGTACTCCTCAAGCCAGCGCACGGCGTTCACACTGTCGCCGCTTTCCAGGGCCTGCGACGCCAGCAGCTTCAGCGCCGTGCGCCCCGCCTGGCTGAACTGATAGAAGCGCGCGCAGCGCCGCAGCAGGTAGGCGTCGCCGTTGTCCAGGGCCCGGCGCAGCAGGTCGGCCCCCTTGGCCTCCTGCTGCAGGGTCAGACGGTTCTTCAGGGCCGGCGGCCAGTCGCTGATACGAAAGCGGCTGTTGACGTAGTCGGCCAGGGGAATCCAGGTTTCGGAGTAGACATCGAGCCCGCGGGCTTTGCCTTCGGGCAGGTCACCGAACCACTCCGCGCGAACCAGCAACTCGGCGTTGCGCGGCAGGTCTTCCTTCAGGTACTCGTCGCGCAGGTGCTGGTAGCGCCCGAATGCGTCGCGCCATTTGTCGAAGGCTTCGTCCTTCTTGCCCTCGTAGCCAAGCTCAATGGCTTCGCGTTCGCGCTTGCGGGCCTCGCGCACCTTGTACAGCACGTCATCCTCGACGCGCCTGCGCGGCGACGTGGGCAGGTACAGCTCAGGGTTCTTGATGATGCCGCCCTGATCCTGGGCAACGACGGCGGGCGACGACGGGTTGACCGAAACCAGAATACCGAAGCCCGCAAGCAGCGATAACAGGAGTCGGGTTTTCACAGGCTGCCTCCGGCGTTCAGGGGTCAGTGTGGCGGCGGTCAAGTGTCCCGACGGGTCTGACAAACGACGGGCTGAAACCGCAAGCCCGCCGCTGTCGTTCCCTGGTACTCTTGACCATTAACCTCTAACTCATTCTTACGCGCGGGGTTCGCGTAAAGGTCCTAAATTCCGCAGGCTACTTGCTTTCCAGCTTCTTGATCGCGTCCTCAATGCGCGGGCGCAACTGCGGGGAAGCCGCATCCGACTTGTCTACCAGCGTACGCAGGAACGGTATGTCGCTCTTTGTGCCGAAGGCCTCGATATACTCGACGCACGCGCGGCGCAATTCCACGTTCGGGACATCGGCCAGCTCTTCGACCTTCTTGAAGTAGGTCAGGTCCTGAATTTCGATCAGCGCCCTGATCAGCGCGGGCACCCGCGCGTAATCCTTCGGTTCCTTGCTGGTCGCGGCCTCGATGCGTTCACGCACCTTGCCCGAGGCATAATTGAACATCGCCCCGGTGCCGATCTTGCCCAGCAGGGTCTGAGCGCTCTTCTCATGCAGACGGTCGTCGATCAGACTCAGCGCCAGGTCAACCACGCGCTGCTTCTGGGCGGTGTCGTCGCCAAAGGCGTCCGCGCTCAACAACGCAAGCGCCGACAGCGCGCGGCCTTTCACGTCGCGTTCTTCTTCCAGCAGCGCAGCCCGAACCACCTTGCCGGCATCAATGTCGCCCTGCACCAGGCTGACGCGCCCGTAGCCCTCGAGGCGGACTTCCTTGCTTTCATCCTGCACTGCGTTCTCGATAATTTCGACAGCGGCCGTCTTGTTGCCCATGCGCTGGGCCGTCGTCGAGGCAACGCGTACCGCCGTGGCGCGAACATCCGCGTCGGTGTCGGTCACGCGCGCCTTGATGGCGTCGTAAACCTTGTCGTCGTCGATGCCCGCTGTGCGGCGGTAGGCATCAATGGCAGTCAGCGCCGCGTTGCGAACCTTGGGCGAGGGCTCCTTTTCCGGGTCCAGGGCGTCAAGAAACAGAGGCAGCAAGTCCTTGTCGTCGCCGCGCTGCAGGCCCTGAAGCGCATTCTCGCGGGCCTTTTCGAAATCCTCGGCCTTGTCCGCCAGGGTCGCCTCCAGCAGAGGGCGCGACTTGGCGAGCGGAATGTAATTACGCCCGAGGTTCTGTACCGCCTGCGCACGGATCACACCGTCCTCGCTTTTCACCCAGCGCGAAAGATCCTCAAAGGCTTCTTTGCCCTTGGCCTCGGCCCAGGCATTGATCGCCTGCGCGCGCTTCGGCGCCTCGAGCGATTCGTCATCGCCGGCCGTGCGGAACACGTTCAGGCTCTTGTCCTTGAGGGTGGTACGGTTGTTCAGCAGGTGATCCACGATCTTCTGGCGCAACTCCTTGTTGTCGGCGGGCAGTTTGCCGTACGCATCGACAAACGCGTTCAGCGCGTCCTGACCGCGCAGGCTGCTGAGGTTGGCGTCGACCTGTTTCTTGTAGTAATCCTCGGGGTGGGCAGGCTGCCCCTCAGCGGCTTCGGGTGCGGCGTCGTCGGCAACGTCCAGGAATGCGGTCACCCCCGGCGCGCCGAATTCACCCAGCGCCTGTGCCGCGCGCGAACGTTGCGTGGGCTTGTTCACGTCCTTGAACGTCTCAACCAGAGTGGTGATCGCGCCGGCCTGCAGCGCATCCGACTTCATGGCGCGCACGGCCTCATCACGCAGACTGTTGTAGTTGGAGAACTCGTTCAGAGTGGCGACGTCAACCAGGCCCGGCACGGCACGCTTGTCACCCATTTTCGCAAGCCCGAACAGCGCCTGCATACCAAGCGGCAGCGTGTAATCGCGGGACTGGGCCCCGGTGCGGTTGCCCTCGTCATTCTTCGGACCAAGACGCTGGGTCTCCCAGATGTCAAGCAACGCGTCGGCGCTGGCACTGTGCTTCGTCGCGACCACTACTTCGATCGCAGCCGCGCGCAGCAACGGGAGCGCCTCCGTGTTGCTGACAAATGGCGCGGCGACTTCAGCGCCCGCCTTCAAATGCGCAAGCCCATGCAGGGCACCCCAGTGCAGTGCAACGTCCAGGGCAGGGTTGCCGGCGTGCAGCTTGAGCGCGTCAACGACCGATTTGCGCTCCGCGGAATCGGGCTTGTCCGACCACAAGCGACCGAGCGCGCTGGCGCAGGTGGCGCCGAATTGCGAATGGCTGGGGCTTTCGACGGCCTGTTTGGCAAGCAACTGCGCAAGCTCGCCGCTGGCGCGGGTGTCTCCGAGCGCGCCCAGCAGACGGGCGCAATCCATGCGACGGGCGCTGCGGGCTGCGGCCTCGCCCGCGTCAACACCCTCTTCGGCGGGGTCCTGCTTCAGCCCATCGAGCAGATCTTCAAAGGCTTCGTCGCCGGCCTTGGCCAGGCTTTCGAGCGCCCCGGGGCGCAGGTTTTTGTCGCCCAGGTTCTTGACTTCATCGGCGTATTCACCGGCGTACAGGCTGCCCGCGAAAACAAGGGCCAGAATCAACAGGTATCGGTTCATGGAGCGGCAATCCTCGTCAACAATCAGGCGCCCCGTCGGTTGACCGGGGTGCATTTTCTCAGGGCGACGAGAGTATCATTCCGGTGTGTCAGTCCAAGGGGGACGGGCGCTTCGAATGAACACTCCGCTTCATCAGGCAGGAGCCGCCGTTATCGTCAACTGGATGGGCGTGACTTCATGCACGCAGCAACTTTTGCAGGGGCGAAACCCGGCACCCTTACCTTGGAGAACGCGCCCTCGCCACTATGGTATCGCCATGACTGATCGACCACGCGGACGCGCCCGGCAACCGCACCCGGCGCCAGCCAAGCGCCCCCACCGCCAGCAACCTCGCAACGGCAAGTCCGGGCGGCAGCGCCCGCACGCGCGCACCGTGCATGACCTCGACCCGCGCCGTGCGGGCTACGAGACTCTGCGGCGCATCAAACCCGGCGACCTGCTGGAGCCCGCCGTCGCGGATTCCCTGCGCCATCTCGGGTATGGCCCCGAGCACGCCCACCGCGTCCTGCCCATGCTGGAAGATGCGACGCGCTTCGCCATGCTGTTCGATCATCTGATTTCACACCTGTCGTCGCGCCCGCCAGCTGAGCTTGACCCGGATGTGCGCGCCGCCCTGCACCTGTTTCTGAGCTGGTACCTGCTTGATGACCCGCGCGCCGCCTACGCCCACGGCAACGCGGCCGTCAACATGCTGTCGGCCGATCACAAGGGGCGCGGCTTCGTAAACGCTCTGGTACGCAAACTTGGCGAGTTCGTGCGGGTTGAGCAAGCCGCCACGGAGGATTACCGCGAACTGGCCGCATCCGGCGCGCGGCCTTCACTCTGGGCCGACCGGACACGTCTGGGGGCGAGGCGGCTGCTTGTTTCTGATCGCCCGATTTTTCCCGACCCGAAGCAAGACCTGGCAGCGCACCTCAGTATCGTCGGCGCCATGCCGCGCGCGCTGGTGGATCGCCTGATTGCGCAGCACGGCCCGGATGCGGCGACGCAGGTCGCCATTGCGGGCATCGAGAAACCGGCCACCTGGATTCGACCGAACCCGATGATCGGCAGCGCCACGGAACTCGCCCAGGAGTGGACCAAGCGCGGCATCAGCGCCGAAATGGTGCCGACACCCTTTGACAGCATCGCGATCGCGCTGACAGGCAAGATCGGCGCCATGACCGACCACCCGGACTGGTCGCGCGGCGGCTTTTACGTGCAGGATTATTCTGCGCAGCTGGTCGCCCCCGCGCTGCAGGCCGAACATGACGAGACCATACTTGACCTGTGCAGTGCGCCGGGCGGCAAAGCCGGGCACCTCGCCGAGCTCACGCGCGACCGGGCAAAGATACTGGCCTGCGACCTGACCGAGGCGAAGATCGAGCTGATCCAGCAGAACATCGCGCGCATGGGCTACCGCAGCATCGCGACCGTTCAGGCTGATGCCGCGGAAGTGAAGTTTCCCGAGAAGTTCGACCGCGTGCTGATTGACGCGCCGTGCAGCAACAGCGGCGTGCTTGCCAGAAGGGTCGAAGCGCGACATCGAATCAGCAACGAAAGCCTGCGTGACCTGCACACCCTCCAGCTGCGCATACTGGGGAACGCCGGCGCGAACCTGAAGCCGGGCGGCGTGATTCTGTACAGCGTGTGCAGCGTGTTGATGGAGGAAGGTCCGGACGTGGTCCACAAATTCCTGCGTACACGCGACGACTGGGAAGTCGAGTACGAGAACTACCTGCTGCCCGTGCCCGCCTGGCACGATGGCGGCTACGTCGCCCGCCTGCGCGCGCCGGAATAGCCTGTTCGGCACTTCCCACAACGGGGGCATTTAGAAACTACCTCAAAACAGCATTTCGCAGGGCGCGCAAAGATTAGCAGGCAAGTTGCTGACCGCCTCGGCGCGAAGTCGCCTGTGTTTTCTCAGCCCGTTTCCGGTTGATGGCGTATTCCGGCCCAGAAATTGCGGGCGCTGGGCCTCGCGTGGTTCAACTTCCCGGAAACTCGCAATTTCATTGAACCCATTTACGCCTTGAACGGTATTACACGTAGGCGCTGAACCGGGACCGCGCCGAAGATGGGTACGCTGTGTTGAGGGCTGTCACAGATGCAGTTGACAAGCGGGGCGTGAACAGGGAAGTTTCCCATCTTATGGGCTACGAAAAGGATGCGGAACTTGCCCTGATTGCCAAGGCTCGCAAAGGCGACGGTGACGCCTACGGGCGCCTCGTTACTGCCAACCAGGACCGCATTTACGCCAGCGTACTGCGCCAGGTGCGCGACGAACACAAAGCCATGGACATCACCCAGGAGGCCTTCATTCATGCCTTCCGCGCCATCGACACCTACGAAGATCGCGCGCGTTTCAGCACCTGGATGTACCGCATCGCCATGAACCTGATTACCAGCCACTACCGTCATGAGCGCGCGCAGAAACGCGGCGGCAGCAAACACGAAACCAGCCTCAACATCGAGGGAATGCCCGAGCCCGGCGCCGACCAGCGAACACCCGATGACCAGGTCGCGGCCGACGATGTCGGGGCCATCGTGCGCGCCGCCATCGATGAACTTGACGACGAGTACCGCGACGTTGTGGTCATGCGCGATCTGCAGGGATTGAGCTACGAAGAGATCGCCGAAACGCTTGATATCGCGCCCGGCACGGTGCGCTCACGGCTGCACCGCGGGCGCGAGAAGCTGAAGGACAAGCTGAAGCACCTGATCTAATGAACAGCGCCCGCCCACGAAAGTGGGCGGGCACCGTCCTGTTTCCCGATCCTTACGCTTTGCGACCGCGGCGAGGCAGTGCCGCAACTGCAATGACCGCAAAGATCAAGAGCCACGCCGCGTGGGGACTCGGCGTGGCAACGCAACCCGCACCGCCGCCCGACCCTTTCGGATTCAGGCTCAGCGGAATCACTCCGTTGGCGTTGACGTGTATGACCGTCGTGGCCGTGTCGCTGGCGGCCGACGTATCGGTCACCGTCAGCATGAACGTCAGTGTGTCCGGCGTGGCAGGCGCAATGAAAGTCGGCGTGGCAGACGTCGGGTTTGTCAGCGTTACCATGTTGGCACCGCCCGTCTGCGTCCAACTGTACGTGATTGGATCATTGTCCGGGTCGGAGCTTGCACTGCCGTCCAACTGGACACTCGCCCCCAATACAACACCCTGCACTACCCCCGCGTTCGCATTTGGCGGGTAGTTCGACGGCGTCACAACAACGGATACGTCATCGGTATCCGTTCCTCCGTTGCCGTCATTTACGGTGAGCCGAAAGGTGTAGGTCCTGACCGCCCCAACCGTCGGCGCCACAAAGCTCGCGCTGACCGTATTTGCGCCGTTCAGCGTGACGCTTGTGCCGGCGGTCTGGGTCCAGGCGTAAGTCAAGGGGTCTGCATCCGGATCGGAGCTGCCGCTTCCGCTCAGGCTGACCGTGGCCCCTTCAAATACGTTCTGGTCCGCGCCGGCATTGGCGACCGGCGGGCTGTTTCCGCCACCCGGACCGCCGCTGCTGGTAATCCAGCCCTGAACCATTGTGTCCGTGACCTGGCTTCCCATGCCGGTCCATAGCAACTTGCCTGTCCGGTCAAACGCCCAGCAAGTCCCGAAGCTGAGCGAGCCGCCAGGATAGTAGTACATCGGAACACTTGATGCGCAGGCAATCCCGTACTGCGACCCCCAGCTGTTCGCCGTGGTCTGAATCTGGGACTCCTGGGTACAACCGGACCAACCGACCATGCTCACGGCAATGATCTGGAAGTCCGGACCCGCGTTATTCGCGTGCAGCGAATTAAGGTGCGGAACCGCACCCTGGCAGATCCCTCAGCTGATACCCCATAACTCAAGTAGTGTGACGTAACCGGGTGCTACGAAATAATCATTCAGTTCATTAACCCCGGCCGGCACTTGCCATTGGTTACTGAACGGAATGTTTGCCGCCTGACTCCCGATAGTCTGTGCGGCGAGTGTGCTGCTCAAGAAACCCGCGCTCAAGAGCAACAATCCCGTAAGGACGAGCTGTCGGCCCAGTCGACAACGTGTGTACGACATGTGACACCTCCTCCGATAAGAATGGGAAAGAACGCGCACTCCCGCCTGCCTCGGCGGATGTGCGAATATCTGAACGGACATGTGGGCCCAGGGTTCAACAACTTTCCAAGTAAATGTCTGGTCAACTGGACGTGGGCCCAGGGGGCGGATTTCCGGGCTTGTCCGAATTCCCTGGTAAAGCCCGGTTGCACTGATCGCTTTCACATTACGGAATCTGCTTTCCCCGCGGCGAATGGTCGCTAACCTCACGCACGGAGGGTCCCATGGCACGCCTTGAATATGCAACGATGGAATGGCTGTGGGACAGCGGCGCCATCCGCGCCGACCTGCCGGGCGGCGAGACGCTGAATTCGCAGGGAACCTACGCGGCGGTAGTCGAGATGTTAAGCCGTCTTGGCAAAGACCACTGGGAGGTCGCAACCTGCGTGGCTTCGGCCAACTGGCTGTTCTGGACACTTCAGAGGCATGCCCACTAAGAAACAGGAGCCCGGAGCATTGGCCCAAGGCCAACTTGGCGAAGGACGCATGGCGTTCCGAGGCAAGCAACGGGTAAACGCGCAACCATGGAGAAGGTCAGCCTCAAGGACAAGCTTGCGAGAATTACCGAGATGTGGTCCCCCACCATCGTCGGCGAGCTTAACGGTCAATACGTCAAGCTCGTGAAGTTCGCGGACGAATACGTCTGGCACAAACACGACGTCGAAGACGAGATGTTCTACGTGATCGACGGACGCCTCAACATTGAACTGCGCGACCGCACCATCGAGTTGCACCCAGGCGAGTTTTTCGTCGTCCCCCACGGTGTCGAGCACAAGCCAGTCGCCGTGACGCCATGCAGCGTGATGCTGTTCGAGCCTGCGACAACACTCAACACCGGCGACGCGGAAGCCAACCAGTGGACGCGCAAGCCCGATGAGCTGGATCGTCTGTAGTGCCGGACCCCTTCGACATCTGGATCGCGAAGCTCTTCGATCGCTGGCTCAGCGAACTCACCCACCAGGAAGTCGCGCGCGCGTTGAAGGTGCTGTCGCGCGATTATGTCCAGCGCCGCACACGCTTGCGCGGCAAGGCCCTGGAAGGACGCGGCAAGCAGGCCGCCTTCGCGATGTACTACGCGCCGCGGCATTTCGTGATCGTGCGTGAGGCCCTCAAGGCTCTGACGGCGCCGACGGATTCGCCGAGCGAGATCATCGACCTAGGCTGCGGCAGCGGCGTCGCCGGCGCCGCCTGGGCCCTGCACTGCGGCGGAAACGTGGTAGGTGTCGAGCTTGAACCGGACGTTCTGCGCGAAGCGGCGTTCACGTTCAAAGACCTCGGCGTGCGCGGAGGCGGCGTACGCTGTCACATCGCCAAGTACCGCTGGGCAAAACCGCCGGTCGGAATTGTCGCAGCTTTCACAGTGAACGAACTCGACGAAAACAACCGCGAACGCCTGTGGCGCGAACTGGAAAAGCAGACCAAAGGCGGCAGCAACGTCCTGATACTCGAGCCTCTGTCCACCCGAATCACACCCTGGTGGCAGGACTGGTCGGAACGGGTGGTGGCGCTAGGCGGCCGCGCCAACGAGTGGCATTTCGACGTCAAGTTGCCCGAACGAGTTCACCTGCTGGGCAAGTCGGCTGGCCTGAAGCCCGACAAGCTCGGCGCGCGAACGCTGTGGCTAGAGCCCCGGCCGAAAGGCCGGGGAGTCGTCGCAGGCAACAACCAAGACTGAGGGGATTCCCCGCGCTGTCGGGCGGGGCTCTACTTCTGCAAGGCCGCGGCGCCGCCAACGATTTCGGCGATTTCCTGGGTGATCTGGGCCTGGCGTGCGCGATTCAGCGTGCGCGTCAGGTTGGTGATCATTTCCTGGGCGTTGTCGGTCGCGCTCTTCATGGCGGTGCGCCGCGCCACCTGCTCACCGGCGTGGCTCATGACCAGCATCGTGTAGACCGTCTGGGTCACGTAGCGCGGCAGCAGGTCGGCCAGAATTTCCTCGGCCGGCGGGCTGAACAGGAAGTCGAGAGTGCCCGACGACTCGCCGTCAACGGCGGGCGGCTCAATGGGCAGCAGCTTCTTCACGGTCGGTGGCTGTGAGCCGAGCCCCTGCCAGTACGGATACACAATCAGCACTTCGTCGATTTCGCCCTTGATGAAGTCCGCCACCAGCGGGTCAATCACGCGGCGCGCGTCCGCGAAAGTCGGCTTGTCCGGCATGTCGGCAATACCGCGGTGAATCGGGTACTCCTGGAAGCGCATGGTGCCCATGCCCTTCTTGCCGACGCAGGTCAACTGCACCTCGCGCCCCTTTTCCTTCTCTTCGGCGTAGGTGCGCTTGGCCTGCTTGATCAAATTCGCATTGAAGCCGCCGCACAGACCGCGGTTTGCGGTAAGCAGCACAAGCCCGACTTTCTTGACTTCCGAACGCTGCTGCAGCAACGGCAGATCCAGCGACGCACCGCCCGATGCAATCGCCGCGATGATTTCGTTCAGCTTTTCTGTATAGGGCCCCGCCGCGGCGACTCGATCTTGAGCGCGCTTCATTTTGCTGGTGGCAACCAACTCCATGGTCTTCGTGATCTTCTTGGTGGAAGTCACGGAGCGGATGCGTTTGCGAATTTCTTTGGGCGACTCGGCCATCTGTATTTCCCTGTCAGGGCGCGCGAGTCTGTAAATGTAGCAGCAGCCGGTCAAGGCTCGGTTTGGTGTCTAATTTGTCTCACCACGGAGTACACAGAGATCACAGAGAGACCGTTGGCTCTGTGCCCTCCGTGGTCTCTGTGGTGATTGCTTTGCCGTAGTCGTGGCAACGCATCTTTACCACAATCCCGGCATGAGCGACGCACTGTTTCGACCGATCGGGCATGACCAGGTACGCGAGTGGCTGGGGCGCGTGGTGACCGCGCAACGCGCCAACGGCGCCTACCTGTTCACCGGCCCGGACGGCATTGGCAAGTCCGCGCTGGCGCTGGAGTTTGCGGGCGCCCTGCGCTGCCAGAGCCCAACCAATGGCTGGAGCTGCGGCGCCTGCAACGAGTGCGTCCGCATCGCCAGGGGCGTTCATCCCAGCGTGCGCAGCTTCGCCAAGCCGGACGACAAGAGCGCCTTTCCGGTGGAGCTGGTTCGAGACATCGTAGACGAGGCATCGAAGAAACGGCTTGAGCCCGGAATGCGTGTCTTCGTGATTGCCGACGCCGACCGCTTCAATGACAACTCGGCCAATGCGTTTCTGAAAACGCTCGAGGAACCGCCCGCGGACCTGATCATCGTGCTGCTGGCCGAAAACCTGGCGCAGGTCCTGCCCACCATTATTTCGCGCTGCCAGCCTGTGCGGTTCAGTCCCTTGAGCGATCACCAGGTCAAACAGATCACGGCGGGCTGGGACCAACTGCCGGTCAACCCGGATTCGCGGGAAGTGCTGATCCGCGCGGCGCAGGGCAGCCCCGGGCGTCTGCGGCGCATGGGCGAGGCCGGCGTGCTGGACACCGCCCGCGAGTTTTTGAAGTCCGTCCGCTCGGACCCGTTTCTTGCCTCGGAAAAACTAATCGATTCCATACAGGGGGGCGACGACAATGAGGGCAAGCGCGCGCAACTGCGTGAGATAATCGCTCTGCTCACAGCGACACTGCGTGACCGTTTGCTCGGCAGCCTTGGCGCCGCCGACCTGGCGCCTTTCACCCGCCCGTTCCCCGATGAGCCGTTCACAGCCGATCACCTCGCGGCAACCCTGATCACGCTTGATGACCTTCGCGAGCGGATTGACGGCAACGTGAATCTGAAGCTGTGCTGTGACGCTATCGCGCTGGCCTGGCCGACGTAAGCCGCGGGCTTCGAGGTTCTGAGCCGGGTACGTTGCAGCTATTTCCAGACTCGGAGCCACGAACTCGGAACTGTCTGCACTATCCCTCAAGCGCCGGACTCTAGTAGGGTGCCCCCACCGTAAGGCTGTCGATACAAGCATGACAATGAGCCGTGCAATCCTGTTGTTACTCATGCTGTCGGCGCTGCCGGTGGAGTCGCTGCACGCCCAGGAACAGGACGGCGCCGAGCTGGATATCAGCTATGTCGTTGAAAAGGACCAGCAGACATTCTGGGACTCGCGCCAGGAGGGCGACGGCTACAGCATCGCGCTGCCATTCGCCATCAAGCTCAGGTACGCGGACCCGGCAAGCAAGGGGAACGATCAGCGCAAGTTTGTGCTGCTGGCCGATCGCGCGGTCGTGTGGTTCACGCCACAGGGGCAAGACGTGTCCGACGGGGACCCCTTCGCCCAGATGTCCCGGGGCGTAAGCAAGTTCCAGTTTTACGGCGAAGGCAACATCTGGATGAAGTACACCCTCGGCGACAACCCCATTGTCACCATGCGCGCCGACCGCATCTATCTTGATTTCGCCCGCAACAAGGTCGTCACCTACAACTCATCCGGCCAGGCCGACACACGCGAGTTGCTGAACCTGCGCGGGCACGCCAGCGGCGTCAAGATCCACTCGGGCGCCGAGGCCGCCGCCAAGGGCGGGCAGCGCGTCGGCGTCGGGGCCGCCGTAGGCCCCAACGCCGAAGAAACTACCGACCCTGAGGAAAATGTCGGCGCTGCGCCATCCGATGACGCGGTACCCACTCCGGCCGGCAGGTTCAAGGCACTGCCGCAGGAGCAAGGGCTGCGCCTGTTTGCCCGGGCGGACGAATTGCGCCTGTACCTGACGGAGGATTTGCAGGAAGTGGAGCTCGACAACGGCAGTGTTTCCTCAAGTTCATTGGCCGTGGCGTCGTACTCACTGTACGCGGATTCACTGACGATTCGTCTCACGCCTTTGCGCGGAACCGTCTACCTCACCAATCCGGCGGCACGCATCCTGGACTATCCGATCTTTCTGCTGCCCGTGGATGACTACGCGTACGACATCGGCAGCCAGCCGCCGATCCGGCAACTCCAGATTCTGACAGACACGCGATTCGGCTACGGTTTTCGCACGTACGTTGATGCCATCGCCACCTACGATTTTTTCTGGGACCCGGAACCGCCGTTTACTCCGCTGCAGCTCGGCCCGCAGATCGACTACTACAGCAAGCGCGGCCTGGGGCTCGGCGTGAACCTTGACTGGGGCGGCATCTCCGCGTTTCAGCCGTTCGGGCGTTCAAGCATCCGCAGCCTGTACATCAACGATCCTGGCGACAAGCGCAGCCGCGCGCGTGACTTGGGGTGGTACCCCGTGGAGAAACACAGTCGCGGGCGCTTCTTCGGCGCGTACTCGCAGAATTTTGGTGACGGCTGGCAACTAGACCACCTGCTCAACTACTCCAGCGATCGCAACTTCCGGCGCGAGTTCTACGAGGACGAGTACAACCGCAACGAGCCTGAGAACAGCTTCATCCAACTTACGAAACGCTACGGCGCGCTGAATTTCTTTCTGCTGGTTGAACCCAAGGTTCACCCCTGGCAGAACAAAACCGAGTACCTGCCGACGCTCGGCTTTGACACGTCAAGAGTGCCTCTGGGCGACTTCGGGCTGCAGTTTTCCAGCCACACGGAAGCTTCGATCCTGCGGTTCATGTCCGCCGACGGCGACGACCGGGACAGCATTTCCACCATCCGGGCCGACAGCACGAACTGGTTCGACCTGCCCTTTGAGCTCGGGCCTTTCGCGCTGGACCCGTTCGTCGGGGCGCGTGCCACCGTGGCAACCAGCCACCTGAAGTTCGCCGAGGGTGCCCCACGTCCCGGACTCAGCGACGACGGGACGTTTCCGGGACTGCGCGAGGGCGACGACCACAACACGGGATTGCTGTATCGCCTGATGCCCTTCTTCGGCGCGAATTTCCAGACCTTCTTCACCGGCACCTGGGGCGACGTGACGGTACCCGGACTCGCCATCGACGGCCTGCGGCACGTGTTCGCACCGTTCGTGCGCTACACCAACCACTTCTACAACAGTCTCGACGACATCGAGGGGCGCGCCTTTGTGCCGCTTGACCCCATCGACACGCTTGACGAATTCCATGAAATTCGCGTCGGCTTCCGCAACCGGATCCAGACCCGCCAGGGTTGGGGCGCTGAGCGCCGCACGGTTGACTATTTCGAAGTTATGCTAGAGCTGCCGATCTACCCGCAGCGTGAGCGCGACAACGGCGGCTATCTGCTTGGTGACCTGGAAGTCGCCGGCGTCTGGCGCCCCGCACCCGGTTTCGCCATCGCCGGCAACATGTTCATCGACCCTCGATCGGGCAATTTCAATCGTGCCGCCGCCAGCTTCAGCATTGACTTTCCCAATTGGGGGCGCGGCAGCCTTTACTACCGCCTGCTGAAGGGCCAGCACCAGGTCGTCGGCATCCAGGGCGAGATCCTGGCCAGCGAGCTGTACACCATCAGCTTCAAGCAGGAGTACGACCTGCAGGCTGGCAAACTTCGTGACACGCGCATCGAGGTTACCCGGCGCATCCTTGAAACCTTTGATCTTGGCGTGGTGTTTGTGCGCGACGCCGTGGACGGCGGCGTCGGGTTTTATCTCAGCCTGTCGCTGGCAATCCAGGCGCCCAGCGGCAGCGCGGCGCTGATCCGTTAGCGTGATTTCCACACCGTGCACAACCCTTCCAGAATCGCCGACCCAAACTAGTCTGCGCGCTCGTATTCGGAGGCGGCAATGAAGATCAGTATTGTAGGCTCGGGTCACGTCGGCTTGATCAGCGGCGTCTGTTTCGCGGAGAAGGGGCACGATGTCCTGTGCGTTGACCACGACACGGACAAGCTCACAAAACTTCGCAAGGGCGAAGTCCCGTTCTATGAGCCGGGACTGCCTGAGTTGCTCAAGAAACATGTCGCAAGCAAGAAGGTCATCTTCAGCGAACGCACGGAGGACGCCGTCGAGTTCGGGCAGGCGATTTTCATCTGTGTCGGCACACCCAGCACCGAGCGCGGCAAGGCCGACATGAGCTATGTCGAGCGCGTGGCCCGCACGGTCGCCGAGAACCTGAAGGACTACCGCCTGGTGATCGAAAAGAGCACCGTGCCGATCAAAACCAGCGAGCGCATTCGCCGCACCATCAGCCGCTACATCAAGGGCGACATTCAATTTGACGTCGCAAGTAACCCGGAATTCCTGCGCGAGGGCAGCGCGATCGAAGACACGCTGAAGCCGGATCGCGTGGTAGTCGGCGTCGATTCCGCCAAGGGTGAAAGCCTGCTGCGCGAAATTTATGGCGGCTTCGACTGTCCCATCGTCGTTACCAGTGTCGGATCAGCCGAGCTGATCAAACACGCCAGCAACAGTTTTCTCGCACTCAAGATCACCTACGCCAACTGGCTCGCGCGCCTGTGCGAAGTCAGCGGCGCGGACGTGGACGAAGTGGTTCACGGCATGGGTCTCGACCACCGCATCGGGCATCACTTCTTCGGCGCGGGCATCGGCTACGGCGGAAGCTGCTTCCCGAAAGACGTCGACGCCCTGGCGCACATCAGCGAAGAGTTGGGGCTTGAAGCGCCCATGATCCGCCTGATCAGCGACACCAACAAGTCGCAGCTCGAGAACTTCTACAAGAAGATCGAGAGCGAGTTGTGGGTGCTGAACGACAAGACCCTTGCCATCTGGGGGCTCGCATTCAAGCCCAACACGGACGACCTGCGCGAGGCTCCGGCGTTGCGACTGATCAATCTGCTCAAGCAGGCGGGCGCGAAACTGCGCGTGCATGACCCGGTTGCCATGCCGAACACGCGCAAGGTTCACCCGGACCTGTACTATGCCAACGACCCCATGGACGCGGTTAATGGCGCGGACGCCCTGATCGTGTGTACGGAATGGCCACAGTACAAGGAAGCGGACCTGGCCAAGGTGAAAGCCGGATTGCGCGTTCCGCTGATCTTCGACGGTCGCAACTGCATTGACCGCAAGCGCGTCGCTGAACTTGGCATGACGCTGTTCGGCATCGGCAAAGAACCGGTAAGACCGGAGGCCTAGAAACAGCGAAATTCCAATGCCCGGTGTCCAACCGGCGCGAGTATATGAACAGGGAACAGCCGTCGGATATTTGCTGTTAGACGACGGCGCCCGCTTCCCTTGCGGGCATAAGGAACGACAATCCGGCCATGCTCGTACTCGGCATCGAATCTTCCTGTGACGATACGGCCGTCGCCCTGGTGGAGAACGGCTCGAAGATTCTCGGCGGCGGACGTGCCAGTCAGGAAAACCTGCACGCGCAATACGGCGGCATTGTTCCGGAAGTCGCCTGCCGGGCCCACTACGAAACCCTGCTCCCACTGATCGAAAGGGTCTGCCGCGACGCGGGGCTGACTCTTAAGGACATCGACGCCGTCGCCGTGACCAACCAGCCGGGACTGGTCGGCAGCCTGTATGTCGGGCTCAGCGCTGCGAAAGCATTAGCGTGGGCGTTGATCAAGCCGCTGGTCACCGTCGATCACATCGAAGCGCATATTTATGCCGCGCACCTGGCGGACCCGGAGCTGGATTACCCGCACGTCAGCGTCGTCGTCAGCGGCGGGCACACGGACATTTTCCTCAGTACCGGCCCGACGGAACATTCGCTGATTACCCGCACACTCGATGACGCGGCAGGCGAGTGCTTTGACAAAGTTGCGGCGCTGCTGGGCATCGGCTATCCCGGCGGGCCGGCCGTGCAGATGACCAGTCTCGGGGGCGACCGGGATGCGATTGACTTTCCGCGCGGCGACGCGGGCCCGGAAGGTCTGCAACTTAGTTTCAGCGGGCTGAAAACCGCCGTGCTGAACGATCTGCGCAAACGCGGCTTTATTGTCGAGGCACAGAAGAACGCCGGGCGACTGGTTACGGCGCGTGCGCCGGAAGTGCCCGTCCCCAAAAGCGAAACACGCACGCTGAGCGTGAAACTGCCGCTCGCTGACATCTGTGCCAGCTTCCAGGAGGCGGCCGTGGATATCCTGATTCGTGCGACACTGGCCAGCACACGCAAGGCCCGCTGTCGCAGCGTCGTTCTGGCCGGGGGTGTGGCGGCCAACAAACGCCTGCGCGAGAAACTGGCCGCGGCCTGCAAAGCACAGAAGAACACGGGCTTCAGCGCGGCGCCCTTAAACCTGTGTACGGACAACGCGGAGATGGTCGCCGGGCTCGGCTTTCACAAACTGGTAACCGGGCAGATTGCCGACCTCGAGGCGGACGTGCTCCCCAACAAGGACGAAAAGCGCCAGAAGTCCGAGAAGGGCTAGCCCTTGACGGTACGCCGCTACAACCCCGCCTACACGCCGCCCGCAACGCTTGCGCTGATGGGGACCATCATCGCGGTCACAGTCGTCGACATATTCACGGGTGGTTTTCTTGAACGTCTGTTCTGGGCGCGGGGCATAGACGTGCAGTACGGAGATTACTGGCGCGCCGTAAGCTGTGCCTGGGTACACGCCGATCTGATGCACGTGGCATTCAACCTGTACGGCATTTACGTACTGGGCGTGATCTTTGAGCGCCTGCACGGCTGGAGGCCTCTGCTGGTGATCTACGCCGTGACGCTGCTGGGCGGCAGCGTGCTCGCGCTGACTTTCATGGACCCAATGTCGCCGCTGGTCGGCGCGTCGGCGGCAGCGTACGGTCTGTTCGGCGCGGTGCTTGGCTACTTCTTTGCCAAGACCGGCAGCCTGCGCGACCTGTGGCAGATACCACTCGCCCGGACACTTCTGATCTGGCTGGCGTTCGGCGTGTGGATGAGCCTTCAGCCCAATGTCAGCCTGCTGGGACACGCGGGCGGCTTCGTGCCGGGCGTGATTCTGGGCGTGTACTTCGAGCACCGCTACACGCGCGAACTGGATGTGTATCACCGGGTCGCCGTGGGTGTACTGGGGGTGGTCCTGGCAGTGCTGGCGGTATTCGCCTGTGTACCGGTGACGCGTTCGTCCTGGCACGCTGTCCGCGCCATGCAGGCCTATGAACAGGGTGATCTCGCGCGGGGCGATGAACTGCTTTCCGAAGCGGGTCGCCGCAACCGCGCCAACACGGGATCAAGCCTGCTGTATCGGCACCTCGAACTGTGGCGTGAAGGACACGAGAGGAACGCCAAGGAATTTGACTATGAGGCGCTGCGACTGCCGTTGACGCATCCCGGCGGCGTGGACGCGGCGTACGTGCCGGGGCGTCCGCCGTTTTTCTTTCTGCCTTGGGTACTCGAGACCGAGCAACTTGAATACGGCGATGCCGCACCCTAGAGTCCGATCACATGGCAACCAACCGCGAGGCATTCGACGAAGCACGCCGCTACATCGCGGGCGGTGTGAACAGCCCCGTCCGCGCGTTCAAGGCGGTCGGCGAAACGCCGCTGTTTTTTGCCTCGGGCTACGGCTGCAAAATCACCGACATCGAAGGGCACGAGTACGTCGACTACGTGGGAAGTTGGGGCCCGCATATTCTGGGGCACGCGAGCGAGCCCATCGTCACGGCAATCACACGGGCCGCGAAATCCTCCACCAGTTTTGGCGCCCCCACGGTCACGGAAACCACGCTCGCCCGCATCATCTGTGACGCCCTGCCCGGTTGTGAGCGCGTGCGCCTCACGAATTCCGGCACCGAAGCAAGCATGAGCGCCCTGCGCCTCGCGCGCGGAGCTACCGGACGGCACAAAATCGTCAAGTTCGCCGGCTGCTATCACGGGCACGTTGACAGCCTGCTCGTCAGTGCCGGCAGCGGCGCCCTTACCTTCGGCAACCCGGACAGCGCGGGCGTCACCCCTGGCGTGGCGAACGACACGATCGTGCTGCCTTTCAACGACGTTGACGCTGTCGAGCGCGCCTATGCCCAATACGGCGACGAAATCGCGGGCACAATCCTTGAGCCCATCGCCGGCAACATGGGCGTCGTCCTTCCCGTACGCGGCTACCTGGAATCCGTGGCGGCCATCACGCGTGAATCCGGCGCGCTGTTCATCATGGATGAAGTGATGACCGGCTTCCGCGTAGCCTGGGGCGGCGCGCAGAAACTTCTGAACGTGCAACCTGATCTCACGGTGCTCGGCAAAGTCATTGGCGGCGGGATGCCCCTCGCGGCCTTCGGCGGGCGCTTCGACATCATGGAACAGCTCGCGCCGGAAGGCCCGGTCTACCAGGCCGGAACTTTGTCCGGCAACCCGGTCGCCGTCGCCGCGGGTTTGGCCGCGCTGACGCAGTTGCGCAACAATCCCGCAATCTATCGTCGACTTGAGGTGCTGTCCGCGCGCCTTGAGCACGGGCTGCGGGCTGGCGCGGAACGCGCGGGAATCAAGGTGTACATCGCCCGCTGCGGCAGCATGTTGACGGTGTTCTTCCAGGACGGCCCGGTGCATAACCTCGCCGACGCCAAACGCAGCGACACGTCGAGGTTCAGCCGCTTCCATGAACTGATGCGCGAACAAGGGCACTACCTGCCACCGAGCCAGTTCGAAGCATGGTTCGTCAGCAACGCCCACACCTTCCGCGACATCGACAGCACGGTACTCGCCGCGGAGCGCGCATTCGCGCAACTGGTGTCGTAACCGGTAGTGATCAAGGTGAGACACACCCACTCAACGCCGACATCTGAAAAGCTATGCTTGCCGGCATGGACCTGCTCCAGCACCTCAACCCCGAACAACGCGAGGCCGTGACCACCATCGACGGGCCGTTGCTCGTGCTGGCGGGCCCGGGATCGGGCAAGACGCGCGTGATCACCACGCGCATTGCCCACATGCTGCAACAGGGCATTCCGGGCTGGAAAATCCTCGCCATGACATTCACCAACAAGGCCGCCGCCGAGATGCGCCGCCGCGTTGAGCAGTTTCATCCGCTTGGCGAGTTGCAGATCAGCACCTTTCACAGCTTCGGCGCGTGGCTGATGCGTCGCGAGGCGGGGCACCTCGGCTATCAGCGTGACTTCAGCATCTACGATACCGACGACCGCGACAGCCTTGTGCGCCGCATCATGAAAGAGCTGAAGATCGACAGCGCGTTTGTTACCGCCAGCACTGCGGGCTACGCCATCAGCGACGCCAAGAATCGCGGCATTGATCCGGCGACCTATCGTGCCGGCGCCTACGACGTGCAAAGCAAGTGTGTGGCGGACATCTATGAGCGCTACGAGAAGGCCCTCGTCGAAGCCCAGGCCATGGATTTCGACGACCTGCTGGTGAAGCCCCTCAAACTGTTCACCGCCCACCCCGACGTGCTTGAAAAATATCGCGGGCGCTTCGGGCACCTGATGATCGACGAATACCAGGACACCAACAGCATTCAGTACCGCGTTTCGCGCCTGCTGGCCGCCGAGCACAAGAACATCTGCGTGACCGGCGACCCGGACCAGAGCATCTACTCCTGGCGCGGCGCGGACATTCAGAACATCCTGAATTTCGAGCGCGACTTCCCTGCAACCAAGGTCGTCGTGCTTGGTCAGAATTACCGCAGCACCCGCAACATTGTTCGGGCGGCCGACTCGCTTGTGCGCCACAACGTTGCCCGCAAGGACAAACGCCTGACGACAGACAACGAAGAGGGCGCGCGCATCACGGTCATGAAGTGCCAGACGGAGACGCACGAGGCCCGCGCCATTGCAGCGCGCGTTGAGACCCTGCGCCTTGAAAACCAGGTGGGCTACGGTGATGTGGCCATTTTCTATCGCACCAACGCACAAAGCCGTGCCCTTGAGCAGGCCCTGCTTGAACGCACCGTACCGTACCAGCTTGTGGGCGCGGTCAGCTTCTATCAGCGCCAGGAGATCAAGGACGTGCTGGCATACGTGCGTCTGCTTCTTAACCCGCGCGATCCGGTTGCCTTCGCCCGCACCTTGACCCGCCCTTCGCGCGGAGTGGGAGAGGGGACGATCAGCAAGATTCACGCCGCGGCGCTGGACGCCGACGCCAGCCTGCTCGATGTTGCCAGAGACCCGAAAGCCTTCGGCGTTACCCGCGTGCCAAAGAAGGGGGCCGCCGCGTTGAAGGCGTTTGCCGGCATGTACGAGGAACTGCTGGCCGGCAACCTGTACCCGATCGAGGGCGTGATTGAGAAAGTGCTGGATCAGTCCGGCTACAAGCGAATGCTGGAGACAGACATCGACCCGCGCTCGAGCGACCGCCTGGAAAACGTCCACGAGCTTGTTTCCGACGCGCGAACCAAAGAGCAGGAAAACCCCGAGCTGGATCTCAGTGCGTGGCTGGAGCAAATCGCCCTCGTCAGCGACACCGACAAACTCGATATCCAGGGCGACGCCGTAAAGCTTATGACACTGCACAGCGCCAAGGGGCTCGAGTTCCCGGCCGTGTTCCTTACCGGCCTCGAGGACGGCGTGCTGCCCCACGCGCGCAGCATCCAGGGCGACGGCGACATTGAGGAGGAACGGCGCCTGTGCTACGTCGGAATCACGCGCGCGCAGCGGCATCTGACGCTTAGCCTGGCCCGCCACCGCGAAGCCTTCGGGCGCAGCCAGCGCAACGCGCCCTCGCGCTTCCTGACGGAAATCCCGCCCGAACTCACGCAGGTGGACGACCAAGCCGCCGTTGCCAGCGGCTATGGCTCGCAGGAATTCAGTCAGTGGTTCACCGGTCGCGCCGGTGTGCGCCCGGCCGCGCGCGTGAACGACGACGACGACCCGTTTGACTTTTCCGACGTGCCCGCGATCGAGGACGGCCCGGCGGATCATCTGGCCGGCGAGCCTCGCCCCGCGCCGGACATCACGCCGTCGGACCCGAGTGAGTTGCAGAGTGGCGACCGCGTGAAGCACGCGGTGTTCGGAATCGGCAAGGTGCTGGACTTGAGCAACACGGGGCGGGTGAAAGTGCATTTTCAGGGCTGGGGCGAAAAGAGCCTCGCGCTCGAATTCGCGAGGCTCGAAAAACTGTAGGGCGGGCACAAAGGCCCGCCCTATTGTGAACTTCGCCTCTTGGTTAGTCTTCTTCCTCTTCTTCCGTTTCGCGAACTTCGCGTTCGAGGTTCTCAAGGTCCTCGCGCAGTCCGCGAATGTGGTCTTCCAACTCGTTGATTTCGTCCTTCAACTCCTCGGCCCGATCACTCTCTCCTCCACGGGCCGCGTTCTTGCGCTCGTCCAGCAGGCGCTTGAGTTCGACCAGGGATACGTCCAGCTCCTTGCGCACATTGGCGAGCTCGGCGCGCATCTCTTCGCGCTCGGCTTCGTGCAGCGCTTCCACCGCGGTACGCAGTGACTTCAGTGTGCGCTCCTTGCTGCGGATGCGGTCGGCGTTTTCTTCCGGGGCTTCGCGAAGTCCTTCCAGCTCCTCTTCGAGGCGGTCGATCATCTGTTCCAGCCCGTCAATCGGGTCCTTCTCAGTTTCTTCTTCGCCCCAGAGTTCTTCTAGTTCCTCGTGCAGCCCCTCAAGCTCGCCCCGCAGCTCTTCGAGCGCTTCTTCATGCTCGCGAACTTCCTGCCGGAGCTCGCCGTTCTCCGGCTCGCGGCGTAGCTCACTTCGCAGTTCTTCCAGGGCCTCTTCGTGCTCGCGAATTTCGCGTTCCATGCCATGGATCTCCATGGTCAGCTCGATGCCCGCGATTTCGCGTTCCAGGTGCTCGGCGTGTGCCTCAAGTTCTTTCTGCTGGCGCTCGAGCTCTTCGATCTTCTCTTCGTTTTCCTCGTGCTCGAGCCTCTCATTGTTGAACTCGATCTTGCGGTCCACGTCTTTAAGTTCCTTGCGCAGGCGTGTGAGGTCCCGCTCTGCGCGCTCGGCGCTGAAGCCATCTTCTTCGCCGCCGCGTGCCTCGCGCTCAGCACGTTCGAGGTCTTCGCGCGCTTTCTCAAGTTCGCGCTCAAGCTCCGCAACGCGTTTGCGTTCTTTCTCCTGGGCGAACACGGGTTGCCCGTCGATCACCGCGCTGCCGAACAACAGGCAAACCGCAAGCCCGCCAGTCTTGATCCAGTTCATGTCCGTCTCCTCCACTCCGTTTTGCCGCAGCCACTCACGTTGGGCATGCAGCTCGTTTTCATCGGGGATTTCGCCGACCTTCACCAGCACGCGCCCCGCCACTTGCTCAATGCGAGTGCCGTCGGACGTCACCGCAGGGGCGCCGGTGTCCAGCACGTACCAACCGGCGTTCAGTTCGATTTCGTCACCCACGCGCTCAAACTCGCCGTGCGCGATCACGCCGGGCAGTTCATTCTCGCGCGGAGCCAGCACCAGCGCGATCAGCCCGAGTGCAATCACCGCGCACGCGGCCTGCAACCACAGCCAGCGGCGCCGGCGCGCGGGTGTGTCTTTCACAAGGCGCAGGTCGGGGGGGCGATTGGACGCGATCACTTTGTCGGCCAGTTCGTCATCCGGGCCGCCGAGGTAGAGCTCGTCGAGCGCCGCTTCAAGATACTTCTCGCGAGGGTCGTTCATTTCACCCGCCTTTCGACGCATTCGCGCAAGTGCTGGCGCGCGCGCTGCAGCAAGGTCTTCACGCCGTTCTCTTTCATGTCCAGGCGTTCGGCGATTTGTGACTGGGTCAGCTTGTCCGCGTAGGCGAGTCGAACGGCCTCGCGTGACTTTCCGGCCAGTGTCTTTTCGCATTCCCGCAAAGCGTCCAGGTAGGCGTCGCCCTGGCTGGCCCCGGCGTATTCGGTGAACACGCTGTCCTCAGCCTCGATCTGTGCCTCGGGCAGCTTGGCATTCTGCCGCACAGCCTCCAGCCAGATGAAGCGTGCGATGCCGCGCAGGTATTCGGCCGTGGGCTCGTGCCCGAGGAAGTTGAAGGGTTTGCGCAGGAAGACCATAAAGGTTTCCTGTGTCAGGTCGTCGGCCAGCGCGCGGTCACACCCTAGAAAGCGCAAGTACCGCCAAACACCCGGCAGGTGTTCGCGCACCAGCGCTTCGCGGTCAGGATCTGCAGGCATGGCCAAGGCTTCCATTGCCCCTTAACCGGGGGCAGGAAGCCAAGGCTATTCAAGAATCTCCAAAAAATCCTGATTTGGTTTCACGCCAAGGCCCGAAGGTTACGCGACGGCAGCGAAGAACTGCCCTTAAATACGTTAGCCGCTGATCGCCTCCGCCAAGGCTACGGCGCTCTACCGTACTTGCTGTTCTTCGCGGCCTTCTTCTCGCACCAAGCCGCGAAAACGGGATCACAGCCCATCGCGTCAGCGATGGAGCATGACGTCATGCGGGTGTGCAAGCGGGAAAGGCTCCATCGCTGACGCGATGGGCTGTGATTTGGCGATGTGCGCGCTTGCTGGTTGCTACCGGTACGGGTTGTCCGGCGGTGCGCGGGTGCCGCCAAAGCGCGTGGTCGGGTCCCACACTTCATCCGTCAGCCTTTCCTTCAAGATTTTCATGTTCAGGGCGCCGCGGTTGCGCCAGCAGATGCTCCAGTTCTCCGGCGTGTCCCACCACTTGATCCGGTCCTTCACCTCGCCCTTGATCTCAACCGGCGGGGTTTCATCCAGCAGCCGGCGATAGGTGTCCGCGTGTTTGGCGTGAAGCAGGCCGTTGGCAGCCAGCACCTTGCGCATGATGCCGCAGAACATCAGCCACTGATCCGGGAAGCGAAACGGCATCCAGCTTCCAAACCCGACTTCCGCGAACTCTTTGTCCAGGTGCAGCAGCGTCGCGGCGACAACCGCGTGCGCGCGGTCGTGCATGAAGGTTTCCTTCACGTCTTTCTTCATGGCCTGATCCACCAGGCGCTTGTAGACCTCGGCCCGTTTTGCCGCGACCGATTCCACCAGGCGGCAGCCGTTGTAGATCATGGCCAGCGCGTCCTTCACCGTCAGCCTGTCCAGCAGCTGCTTCGGCACGGAGCGCCTGCTTAAATCCTTGCCGCTGACGTTCATGCGGCGCCGCAGCACTTCGGCCTCTTTGCGTTTGGCCTCGGCGAAGCGTTGTTCGTCTTCGGGTGTCTGGTCAACTGATGATTCCGGCACGACGGTTTCGCCATCCGGCATGACGCGCGCGACTTTTTCTCGCGAGCCGGGCATGGGCGGCATGGCCGGCATTCCGGGCATGGCAGGCATACGCGGCGGCGCGGGCTCGCGGGGCGGTTTGTCTTCGCGTGTGGGTGCATCTTGGCGCTCGGGTGTGTCTTCGTGCGCGGGCGTGTCTTCGCGTGTGGGTGCGTCTTGGCGCTCGGGTGTGTCTTCGTGCGCGGGCGTGTCTTCGTGCGCGGGCGTGTCGGCTTTCGCGGGCGGGTTGGTTTCCAGAAAGTCGCGTCCGGCGTAGGCCGCGAAGCGTCCCATCTCGGAAACGAAGTCGTAGTCGTCCAGCAGGCGCAGGTCGGCCTCGAACTTGAGTGTCTCGGCGGTGACTTCGAGGTTGGTCTTTTCG